>NZ_CP162129.1:787500-1387500 GCF_040834005.1 Paenibacillus sp. PL2-23 | reverse complement strand
ACGGTACTCTTTTGCAATCGCGAAAAGCTTTTGCTTACCCGTAACCCCTTCGTTCGCGTGTCCATCGGAAAGCAAAATGACTCGATTAACTACTCCGTCCGTCTTGTTCTTCCGAACATGTTGCGCGCCTTCTATCATGCCGCCGCTAAGGTTTGTTGTTCCTCCCGTTTCGATGGATTCGATGCGATGCTTAATCAAATCTTTGTGTGTGACTTTCGATGGAGGAATAATCGTCTGAACTTGATCATCGAAAGCAACGAGACTAAGCAGATCGGATACATTCATCTGATCAGCGACGAATTGGCAAGCTTTTTTGCTATACAACAATGCTTCTCCGGACATAGAACCGCTTCGGTCAAGCACCAGAGATAAATTGATCAGTGCCCGAATTTGAGCCTTCTCCCCTTCGTTTCCCCTCACTTCGATAAGCAAGTACACTTTCTCGGCTCCGCCGGTCGGTAAATAAACTTTGCTCCAAGCATGATTAACCGCTATGGCTTGACTCACTATATTTCCCCTTCCTCCGAATGGATTTTTATGATTTTCTGATTTGCTCGTTTATTTCTAAATGAATCCAGTCTTTGTCGTTACTGATGAATTCCAAAATACCCAAACATGTGACAAGCGTGATTTCTTTCTTTTTCTCGTCCCGCACGTAACGCCAATAGGACTTGTTGAAATACACGGCAGGATTGCCTTGCCACTCTAAGTTTCGTTATGATGAGCTTCATGGTCGATGCCTCCTCATCTCGTCATTGTACTTGTATCTTAAAGTTCCTATTGGGCACTTATTTGTCAGCGAATAAACGTTCGCAAAAAATAAACCCCGCTTCAACAAAGTAGAAGCGAGGCTGTTCCTCTCCTGTATAGCTATTGATACATGCTGACCCACTGCGATAATTGAGCCTTGAGCGAATCCCGTATCGACTTAGGTTCAAGAATTTCCGCAGAAGGCCCGTATTGTAGTACCCATTTCAGAAACTCTTTTTCATTATTAACTGTCACTTCGAAAATAAGGCTTCCGTCCTTCTGATCCTTCATGCGCGGATGAACGAATAGCTCCTCTTCTTTTATGTACCGAGCCACATCGGCAGAAAACCGAACTTTGAACGTCATATTCTTTTCCCCGCGATCGATCGACCACGTGTTTTTTAAATATTGTTTAATGTTGAAATCGCCTTTGTCGAATGACTGTCCCGTAATTTCTACCTTTTGAAAACGGCTGATTCTAAACGTACGGATATCCTGTTTTGAATGACAATATCCGAATAAGTAAAACAGACGATCACGCGGAACGAGATAATAAGGGTCGATTTTCCGTTCCGTCGTTTCATTGCGGTATTGAGTGTGATAAACGGTGTCGATCGACTTTTGCTCTATTATCGCTTGGATAATCGGCTGCAGGAAGTTAGGACTTTCTTTGCGGTAAGCAGGTGTGCCCATTTGAATAATGCCTGCGATATCTTCGATGATATTGATCTGATCTGACTTTTGTTTAACATGGGTTGCCATGACTTTATCATAAGCCGTCTGGAAACCAGGCGGGAGCTTATCTTCGTCCAATACAGAAGGAAGAAGCGAAAATACTAATGCCTCCTGCTCCGAAAAATTTAACGGATACATAGAGAACTTGCCCATAAACCTGTAGCCCGTTCCCTTGCCATCATTGGTAATGGGGGCTATCAGGTCGAGCACTCTTAAATCCCGATAAATCGTCCGTACGTCCACTTCACACTTAAAAGCAAGATCGTTGGCAGAGATGCCGGGGTTCGCTTGAATGGCATTGATTATTTTAAAAATACGAATCACTTTATCTACCACGTTAATCCCCTCAATTTCCCATAAAAGGTATCCTCATCATTGACTATCTTATCACGGTTCGGATAATCTATGAAGAGGAAGCAATCGAATTTCCTCCTGCGAATACTTTGCGACCTTCCGGATGTATTGAATCAATGCTCCTTGCCAGCCCATCAGGATCAATATTCACGCTTATTCCGAGCCGATCAACAATGAGGCTTCGTATGGTGCTTTTACCGCTACCATTGTTTCCGGCAGAAATGTACACATCGGTGACAGTTAGCGCGATCACCAGTGAGCTTGATTAGCTCTTCCGGGTCTTTGATTTGATTCATACGTTTTCACCGTCCTCGTTAAACAACTACCAACATTTGAAACTTATTATAATAAAATAAAGCTACACAGAATAACCGAATAATAAGAGGCACCCAATAGCCTTTAGATAAGTGGTATTAGGGACAATTTACGGTCATCTGACGCGTCTAAATTTTTTCAAATATCGGCTTGACGCAAATTAAAAGCTCCTACAAAGTAGGAGCTTGGCCCGAAGGCAACGTGCTATTAAATTAATAGTATCACCCATACGATTTAATTATCTTTTCGCACTAACAGTGAGCAACACTCAACATGCAACGTATGCGGGAACATACAGTTCTAGGATGTTATGTTCCGCAATTCGTAGAAGCCTTGATTTGACTTACTTTGGTCAATGGCTTCCTCTTCTGAATGGCTGAATTCAGTTCGATTCTGCTGATGTTTTATATCAATCAGGCCCTTTCACGGTAGTGAACCGCTAGGTTCATTACATACTAATCAGGATACCCATACTCAATAAAATTGTAGATTTCATCGTGCACGCGATTATTGCTACAGAATACTTGTGTGACTAGTCTGGCATAAACTAAGATTTATGAATAAGGATATTTTCCTGAATATACGCAGTTAAATCACATACACCCGCATAACCCATATGTTCGTATCCGAAAAAAGGGCTTATGATAACTTTTGTGCCGGCTCCAACCGCTTCTTTTGATACATAGATCTTCTTTCCGCTAGAGTACAATTCGATCTCATCATATTTAGAAATCCCCCATATTTCTTTTGCGAGAATTTTTTTATCTTCAGAAGCGCCCACGCAAAGAACGACGGGAATTGAAAAAACTTTGAATAAACTACGAAAAAGATTGATCCGCTCTTCCCGCCATTTTATATATGGGTTATCACTTCTGTCTTTGAAGCGGAATGCCTCAAAATACCGAATTTGATCAACGTTCTCATAAGGCAACGGTTCTCTCTCAGTTTTGCGTGGCAAGGGTCTCCAGTCCAACAATGCAGTACTGATCCCGGGACGGTTAGAGTAAAGTCCACCTTCCATTAAGAATTTATTGACTTTGGTAATCACATTGATGTCCTTTCTTCGGAACCAGTTTTCGCATGATTGGCTTTGATCTTCAAGTGCCAGCATCATTCTCGAAGTTAGTTTAAGAAAAGGGCTTCTTGGCACTTTCCCGACTCTTCCTGGCGACCATTGATTAATCTTCCAGTATCCATTACTCCAATCATTTTCTAACCAATTATTTGAATCCTCTCTAATAAGTCCGCAAATATCAAAAATGTTCTCTTCAACCGAACGGTCCCCAAGACCTCCTTCATTCGCAAGAAAAACGACATCTGCTTTTGAGAAATCTCCATATCCTACAAAAGCTAATAGCGATTTAATATGTTCTTCGTTTAAATTCATAGAAAGACCCCCCTTGATAATTTTCCCATTAGCATCGTCTAATAATTAAACCGAGCAGTAACTTGATATTTTCTCACTTATGCTGCAATCCGTTTTAACCGGCTTTCCGCATGAGTTAATTTTCCAGAAATAAATGATTAGCCAATATAGTATTTTCAATTATTTGAGTGCCGACGATTGTTGTTTACTGTTGTCTGCAGCGGTAGCAGTGTAAATAGAAATATCATGTCCGGCAAGGCATAGGATGCGTTTGATCTGGTCATCGACATGTGCAGAATGGCCTCGGACGGTGGAACCGCTGACCGAGACGTGAATCACCTGAATAGTTTTGAGCAGATCCAGGAAGGCATCTCGACCGTGGGCGCAAAGCTTCTGCGTTTGCCCGGCAGAATCCGCGGTTCCGTCTACTGTTTCATGTTCTCCAGCACGCGCCACTCCAGCAGTCCGTAGACTAACAGCGCCGGATCTCGGATTGCGGAACCTCATCGGCCTTCGGACGTCCGCGTTTGGCACGTGGCAAGATCACCTTCTCGAAGCCCGTGCTCAGATCTACCGTGAGCCACTTCCATTTTTGCTACTTATTCCAAGCGGCCAGCCGATCCTGCGCATCGTGTTCACAGGCAAATCGTTCTGTCGCCAAGACGTGCATCGCCTGCTCCAATTTCTCATTTTCTTTGGTAAACTGACGCAGCAACGTTTCCCCTTGCAGCTCCTTGTGCTGGCTGGAGTGGACGACGACAAAGCGCAAGCGCTTCCCATAAAGCTCCGATCATAGGATTGCACACAATAGATGGAACGCCGATCCTGGATCAAATAAATTAATCGGATCCTGTCACATCTCTTTAATCTTTGCTAACCATCCATACTACGCACTCCACATGAACCGTATGCGGAAACATATCCACCGGAGTCACTTCTACCGTCTTGTACCCTCCGTCCTCCAGCACGCGAAGGTCGCGGGCCAGGGTGGAGGGGTTGCAGCTGACGTAGACGACGCGCTCGGGACGGAGCGCGAGGATCGTGTCCAGCAGCGCGGGGTCGCAGCCCTTGCGCGGGGGATCGACGACGATGACGTCAGCCTCGATGCCCTCCTTGCGCCAGCGGGGCATGACGACCTCGGCGGGGCCCGCTTCGAAGGTCGCGTTCGCGATGCCGTTCAGCTCGGCATTGCGGCGGGCGTCCGCGATCGCCTCCGGCACAATCTCGACGCCGTAGACATGGCCCGCTTGTCGCGCCAGGAACAACGAGATCGTGCCGATGCCGCAGTAGGCGTCGATGACCCGCTCCTTGCCGGTGAGCGCGGCGTATTCCACCGCTTTGCGATAAAGCGTGACGGTTTGAGCCGGGTTCACCTGATAGAAGGAACGCGCGGATATGGCGAAGCGAATGCCGTCAAGCTCGTCATAGATGACCTCGCTGCCCCAGAGCACGCGGGTTTCATCGCCGAATATGGCGTTGGTCGCTTGGCTGTTGACGTTCTGCACAATGCTCTTCAGTCCTGGAATTTGCGCGCGCAGCTGCTCGATCCACTCCGGCTGTCGCGGCAGTCGTCCTCCGTTCGTCACGAGCACGACCATAACCTCGCCTGATTCCACGCCGGTGCGAGTCATGACATGACGAAGCACGCCCTGCCCCGTCTCCTCGTTGTAGGGCTGAATCCGCAGCTCCCGAGCGATCCGTTTCACGACGCGAACAACCTCGTCATTGCGCTCATGCTGGATCAGGCAATCGTTCATATCGATGATACGATGACTGCCGCGCGCGTAGAAGCCCGCAATGAGCTTCCCTTCATCTCCAGCTCCGACTGGCACAGCCGCCTTGTTCCGATAGCGCCAAGGCTCCTCCATGCCAACCGTGTCATGAACGACAATGCCAGCGTCCGCATGACCATCCTCGCCCGCCACCTGCAGCTTGCCGATCCGCTTCAGGTTGTCCACAACAGACTGCCTCTTCCAGGCCAGCTGCGCCGCATAGTCCAGATGCTGCAGCTGGCAGCCGCCGCATTCCTTGAATATATCGCATGGCGGCTGCAGGCGGTCGGGACTGGACTGCACCAGCTCCTCCAGACGCGCGTAGCCATACTGCTTCTTCAGCTTCATGACGCGCACGCGGGCGGTTTCCCCGGGAAGCCCCCCTTGTACAAAAAGGGTAAAGCCGCCAGCGCGGCCTACCCCTTCCCCGTCATGCGTCAGGCCGATCAGATCGACCGTCACTTCTTCATTTTTTTGAAAAGGCGCGTTGGGCTCAAGGGCAGCTTGCTGCTCCCGCTTTGTCGCTTTCCCTTTGGCGCTTCCCGCATTGCCTCGTGTTTGTTTTCTCTTCATCTTAGCTTCCGCTCTTCCTGCCTGTAGAATCGTTATTGATAAGTCGACGAGCCCGTCTCGTCCGCGAAAATGCGCAGATGGGACGGCAGCACGGAGAAATGCCCCGGCAGCACGCCGCCGTATTCGCCGTCCAGATTGAGCTGCACATAATCCGGCGTCGTCACCTTCAGATCGCTTGTCCGGAAGTGAATGATATGAGGATCATTCAGATGCTCTCCGCGAAGCGCCAGCGTAACAATACGGATAAATTCCGCCAGGTTCATCTTCCGTATGAGCAGCACATCCAGCAGCCCATCGTCCAGCTTGGACTCCGGCGCGAGCCGTTCAAAGCCGCCCACCGAGTTGCTGTTGCATATAAGAAACATCATAAATTCGTCATGGAACTCGCCGACACCCTCGGCGATAAATTTCAGCTCCGTCGGCCGCAGGCGGGTCATCTTCTCCAGACCCTTCATATAATAAGCCAGCTGGCCTACCATCGTCTTCAGCTTGCTTGGCACATCATAGGTCAGCTCCGTAAGCGAGCCTCCGCCTGCAATATTGATGAAATAACGATCATTCGCCACGCCGACGTCGACGGGTCTCGTATATTGGTTAATAATCAGATCGCACGCATATTCCCAATGCTTCGGTATACCGGTCGCGCGGGCAAAATCATTGGTGGTGCCCACGGGCAGAATGCCCAGCGGGGGACGGCTTGGCTTGGTCGCCAGGCCATTGATCACCTCATACAGCGTGCCGTCTCCTCCCGCCGCAATGATCATATCATAGCCGCGATCTGCCGCGTCCGCCGCGGCAAGCGTCGCGTCGCCTTCCCCTATTGTGGCGTGACAGGTTGTCTCGATGCCGCCCTGGTCCAGACGCTGCAATATATCGGGAAGCCGCCGCTTCATCTCTTCTCTGCCCGAAGTAGGATTATAGATTAATCTCGCGCGTTTCATTTGTACTCTCGCTCCTTCACATGAAACACTAACCAATATTGACAGCAGCAAGCCAGTCATGGATTCGGCGGCTCATCCACCGTTCAATGGCGGAATGAGGCAGCATGGCGCGCCCGTTATAGCGATAGCTCATGCCCTCAAGCCTGCCGGGAATGACATGGGTTGTGAAATAGCCCGGACTTAGGAACACCGGGACCACAATGACCTCGTTCTCGCTCCACTGGGACAGCTCTCGCAGCTTATCCGCCGCTTGATCCGGCAGCAGCATCGCGTAATCCGCGCGCGCGAAGCCTCCCAACTGCCGAAGCCGCTCGGCAAGCGCACCCAGCCCTTCCTGCCAGCGCTCGTGGAACACCGGCAGCTTGCTGCCATGACCCAGAAGCAGCAGCGTCTCGCGGCTAGGATCGGTTGACAGCTCCCGCACATTCTCGAGCAGAAGCTCGGCAATCTCGGGATCATCGTCAATAGGCGCTCCATAGGTTACGCCAGCATTCACGCGAAACACACCCAAGTCTCCTTCGAAGTCGGTCAATGGGGGAAACCCTAGTGCCTGCCCGATTTCGTCGACATGGGTGCTGCCGGAAGATACAAATAGAGGCAAGACGAACATGTCCGTAACCCCTAATCTCTCTAATTCATCTATGCCATCCTGAATGAGCCGGCCTTCCACAATTTCAAGAAAGGCGGATACGACGGGGATCGTCAGCTCCTCCGCAGCCTTGCGGATCGAAGCGTCCACGAGCTCAACCCACTTCGGCTCCTGGGAACCATGACTGATAATCAATACGCCTTGTTTCATCGCGGGCTCCTCTAGCGGCCGAGACGCTCTAGCGTCAGCTTGTAGCCGTCATTGCCGTAGTTCAAGCAGCGCTTCACTCGGGAGATTGTCGCCGTGCTTGCTCCCGTCTCCGCTTCAATCTGGTTGTATGTACTGCCTTTCCCCAGCATACGAGCCACCTCAAGTCGTTGGGACAAGGACTGAATCTCATTCACCGTACACAAATCATCAAAGAAAATATAGCATTCTTCCACGGATTTCAACGTTAAGATAGCTTCGAATAGTTGGTCTATTGCTTTATCGTTCAGCTTCTTCAGCTGCATTCGCATTCACTCCTATGAGTACTATTGCTATCATTGTAAAGGTTAAATCACTTTTTTTCAAACGTTACCGATTTTACGCGCTGCAGTCCTTCCTTCCTGCTGCCTATTGAGCAAGGCGGATATCTCGAATTTCGGGACATTCATCTATATTTTTATTGCCAATCGGGACATTCGTCCAATCCGCTTCATCGCCTATCCCATAGACTAATAAAAAAAAGGGTTGTGATCCGATTGAATCGTCAGCAATATCCCGGTCTCGGCAACCATCGGGGAGCGGGACCATATCCGCATCATCCGCAAGGGCAGGTTCCATATCCGCATCACCGGCCGTACGAGGCGCCGGCAGGAACGAACAGCCCTCAGCCGCCGAACGTTCACATTTCGCAGACGCAGGCGCCGAGCCTGCTGCCCGTCCTAGCTCCTCCGCAGCTTCCGGACACGTCAGCAGCACCGCCCAAAAAAGGCTTTTCGCTCAGCAATCTCACCAATATGGCGAACCTGACGGAAATTAAAGGCCTAGTCGATCGCATGGGCGGTATCGACGGCATTCTGTCTACGGTCACGAAGATGCAGAAGGTAGTGGGCAGCATCTCGCAGATGGCGCCAATGGTGAAGGTGCTCTTCGGCTCCTTCGGCAAAAAATCCGCCTCTGCCGACGATGAGAACAATGCCGGCCGCAAGCCGGCTTCACGCAGGAAACGCCGCAGAACAGGAACCGGCAGCGGCAGGCCGAGGAGCGGCCCTGGACGTCGCCGCGGCACGAAGCGCAGACGTTAGCCCCCAAGGTGAAACGGCTGTCGCCGTCTTTGGCGGCGCAGCGCGTTTCTTTCGAGAATTCTAAGCTCAGATACGGTGCAAAACTTATAAAATCTTAGAATTCAAGCAAGAAGGACAGCTTCCTCTCTCCAGCGGGAGAGCTCGAAGCTGTCCTTCTATTTTTTACAATGCTTACAGCCTCTCTCAGAGCAGCCTGTTCATGATGAGGTGGAAGTCGCCGCTTGAAGCTCTGGCCACGTCACATGCTCCGCCAGCGCAGGCCGGTTCGGTACGACATGAATGTAGGTTTTGCCGGGAAGCAGGCTGATCTCTTGCCCCTCCTTGAGGAAACGAACCATGCCGTCCGAGCTTCTGGTCCACTCAATATCAACCTTCTTGCCCTGCTGGAACAGATATCCCGCCCCGCCCGACTCCAGGTCAACCGCAAGCCGGCCTACCTGATCCAGCGTCTTATGGCTAGTCTCGAACACAATAAGATTGGTCGCCGTCAGCTGCAGATTGTTATTCAGGTCGATATGCGGCTGGCCGTCAATTGTCCGGTGGTACAAGCCGGTTGCTTCATCATATGTATAGCCTACGACATAGCTCTGCATGAGGAACGTAATATCAATGGAGGATGCAGCTTCTGCCGTGCTTGTGACAGTGCCCGCCTCGGAGGAGGGATAGGCCGGAGACTGCTTTTCGCTGTCGTAGCCTCGTTTGTCAGCGCCCTCTCTCATCTTATCCAAGCTGGAATACAGGTTATGAGGCGCCTTGCGCTCCTTGCTTCTCCAGAAGTAGGAGCCTGCATTCGTTATTTCGTCCAAATAAGGCTTGCCCTGCTTCTGAAGAATGGAATACGCCTCAGGACTGCCTCCGGCATGCACCATAACGGCGCCGTAGCTGTCCGCAATATCAATCAGATACGCGCGATTGCTCCGAATGGGGCCAATTGTGTCGGCCAACGCCTCAGTGCTCTGATAGATGGCGACCAATCGGGTGATGCCGCCTTCCGCAAGCACCTCCCAGACGACGTCAGCATTAGACAAGCCAGATTGCGGCCGGGCCGCGGAATAATTGTTAACCATGACTGCAATGGGTCTGCCCGTTGCCTCGGTTTCGCGGCCGATGCCTGTCAAAGGCGCCTTATACGGCAGAGGAGTGGGCTCGGGAGACGGTGTAGCGGTTATCTCGGGTGAAGGACTTGAGGACTCGATAGGAAGGACGTTAACAGGCTTCTCCTCGCTGCATGCAGACAAGAGAAGCAAGGAAGCGGCCAGCAATGCGGCAGCCGGTGAACGCCATGCGATGGACATTTGTGCAACCCGCCTTTTGCTTAAAGTATAGTGTTCGTACCTTATATTTAAACATAGATGGGAGTGCTTGTCTGTACCAAAAAGCTTGGAATTTCGCTCAAGCCGTATTCATTTTGCAGCACATAGGGATGGCGGAAACGGGCAATATATGGATAAGCTTCATTTTACCCATACCGACTGGAGGTGCGCTGCGATGCCTGAATGGATCGCATGGCTGCGTGAGAACTGGTTGTCCATCCTGCTTGGAGCCGGTGCTCTTGTCGCCGTTATTTTCGTATACGCCAACCGCAAGCTGCTATTCTACAAGGAATAGCGGCTTCGCTTTTTCATTCATCGTTTTTATTCATCGTCGCTCAATAAGGGAAGTCTGACCTTCACTGCTGTTCCCGCTCCCCGATCGCTCTCTATCTCCAGCCGCCCTCCGTGAAGCTCGATAATCTCCCTGCAAATGGCAAGGCCTAGACCCGAGCCTCCATGGCTGTTGTTAGCTTTGAAGAACTTCTCCTGCACATGCGGCAGATCCTCAGGGGCGATGCCGCTGCCCGTATCCAATATCGTAATGGTGCCATATCCCGCTTCGGCATCCGTCCTTATGGACACCTGGCCGCCAGCCGGCGTGAACTTGTAGGCGTTGTCGATGATGTTAATGACAACCTGCTTCAGTCGGTTCGCGTCTCCGCTAATGAGGATCGGTCCCTCGCCATATTCCGCCGCCAGCTTCACCTTCGTGCCTTCTTCGCGCACCGCAAGCTGGCTGACGGTTTCCTTGACCGGACTGTTCAGATCCAGCGTTTCGCGCTGCAGCTCCATCGTCCGTGCCGACAGCTTGGAGAAATCAAGCAGATCCTCTACGAGACCAGCCAGTCTATCCGTCTCCTTGCTAATGATGGACAGCCCCAGCTTCACCTCCTCGTCATCCTCGCCGGGCTCGCTTTCGCGCAGCGTCTCGCTCCAGCCCTTGATAGAAGTCAGCGGCGTGCGGAGCTCGTGCGAGATGGAGGAAATAAAATCATTTTTCAGTTTCTCCCGCTTGTTAAGCTCTCCCATCACTGCGTTGAACGTCTCCGCCAGCTGTCCAATCTCGTCATCGCTTCGTTTCGCGGCCTTCCTCGACCAGTCGCCCTCCGCCATATATCGCGCGGCTCTCGTCAACTCTCGAATCGGCATCACGATCCGCTGCGCCAGGAACAAGCTAAGCCCGAGGAAGAGCAGAATAACCGCCAGTCCCGCGAACGTTGCCATGCGAATGAGCTGCGCCACCATATCGTCCACCTGCCGCAGGGACGCCGTATACCTAACCATGGACACGACTCTGGCCTCATTCCACAGCGGCGCCGTGACGCTAATGACTCTCTCGCCGTAGAACGGGTCTACGCCCTTCCAGCTGCCCATCGTGCCTGTCATGGCGGTCCTCACGTCGTCCGTCCCATATTGAATGCCGGGGGCGAAGCCATCGGAATCAATACGCAGCACGCCGGCGCTGTTAAGCAGCTGAATGCGCGCAGGTCCGCCCTCGGTCATGTATTGCAGCATATAGTCCGCTTGATCCTGCAGCGTCAACGAAGCCAGGGAACGGGAATGAAGCGCCATAGCCGACTCCACCCGCTGCTTGACCGAGCTTTGGGCACTGCCGTAATAATAATTCCACATGAGAATGGCAAAAGCCGCTCCCAGCACAGTGACAACAAGGACGATCAAGAGCAGATAGCTCCATACCATTCTCGTCTGGACGCTTCTCATTGCGGCTCGCTCCGTTTCCATCGGTAGCCGTGGCCCCATACGGTCTCGATAAAGGACGGATCGGAAGGATTGCTTTCGATTTTTTGCCGGATGCGGCGGATGTTGACGTCTACCACCTTCAAGTCCCCTACATAATAGCGGCCCCATACCTCCGTCAAAATCCGATCGCGGCTGACGCTTTCGCCTTCATGCTCCATTAGCAGCCTGACCAGGGTCCATTCGGTAGGCGTCAGCACAATCTCGCTATCCCGCTTCCACAGCTTCCGCTCCATAACGGATAATCGGAAGGGTCCGCTTCTCCGCTCCAGCTCGCCGGACGGCAGCTTTGCCCCGTTCGGCGGGCTGTCGGCCGCAGCCGGCTCTCCGGTTGCTGCCTTGTGGAGGATGGCCTGCTCTGTTTCCGCTTGACTCGGCTCCGCATTCATTCGCCGATGCAGCGATTTGATCCGGGCGATAAGCTCGCCGGGGCTGAAGGGCTTCTGCACATAATCATCGGCTCCCAGCTCCAGCCCCCGGATCTTGTCCGCCTCCTGCGATTTGGCGGTCAGCATAATAATCCCCATTCGGGGATATCGCTCTCGCAGCCTCTCACAGACCTCGAACCCGTCTATTGTCGGCAGCATGACGTCGAGCAGCGCAATATCGATAGGGCCCTCGGATTCCGCAAGGGCAAGCGCCTCTTCGCCGCGCTCCGCCTCCAGCACCTCCATGTCGTTTCTCTTCAGATTAATGCGGACAAAGCCGCGAATGGCTTCCTCATCCTCTAACAACAAGATACGCATTAACTCCACCTCCATTTGGCTCCCGTTTCACTTAGCTCTCGCGTTCAATGGTCATATAGGAAGCGAACTCCGCTTCCACCTGCAGCATATCCTTCCACTCCCGCATCGCCTTGTCGCCGAGCCCAGGCGGGGCCTCCTGCTGGAAGGTAGCCAGGTAGGCATTGCCGCTGTCCTTGTACAGCAGATGATAGTGTCTATGCTCGTCCTTCCAAGCAGACTCCACATTGCCCCATTGTCCCAAAGGCACCACATATACCGTTACGAGCTCCGCCATCGCCTTGCTGCTCCCATTCCAATAATAAAAGGAGACAAGCCCATAAGAGGAGGAAGGCGGCCTCTTCATTGTATAACGGCCCTTCCACAGCTCCGGAATTGTTATCCGTACGCCGTATGTATAATCCTGATATTGCTCGACGGTAGGAAGATATCGATCATCGCCGTCCCATTGCATCCAGTTATGGATCCACAGCGTATCGACATAAGCGGAATCCTCCAGTCCCGGCGCAGCCTTCATCTGATGCAGCTCGATAATGCCGTCGCCATTCATATCGTCGCTTCGCGAAGCCGAGGCGTTGAAGCCCTCCACCCCTCGCTCAGGATCGGGATAGACGAGGTTCAGTCCCCCCTTCTCCCACGCATACATGTACGTGAGCGTGCTATGGGCTCCCGCCGCGCCCTCCAGCACAACACCGTAATGCTCCTCCGAGATCCGTCCCGTCAGCAAACGCTCGAATAGGCTGACCCCTTGCGGGAGTGTCGCCAATCCAATCTTCGACAGCTCGCCATCATTCCATGCATACATGCTTAGAAAATAAGAAGGAACCTCCAGCTCTCCGCTGGTTCCCAGAGCATCCAGCACAACAAGCTCAGGCCGCCCGTCCTCATCAAGGTCGGCTGAGTCGGCCAGCCGATAAGGCAGAGATTGTATCGCTCTCATCGTCAGGAGGCCATTGTCGTTCCGGACCGCCTTCTCCTTGAGCGAATAAAGCTCCAGCATATTGGGACTGTCGAACGCTCCGATCCAGCCCACGATAAATTCAAAGTGGCCATCCTGATCCAGATCGGCAATACGCAGCCAGCCGATATCTCTTGCCAGCGGCTGCTCAATGATGACAAACTGCCGCCAGCCGAATTCCGTCTTGCGAAGCACCATCATCTCCGGCGCGCTGAATGCGTTGTAATAGGTGACTACCGCCTCTTCGATACCGTCATGGTTCAGATCCATCATCCGGATGGCTTCCTTAAAGTCATCCCGATGCGGAAGCATCAGCACGCTGAACTGCGGCAGCTGCTTCTTGATTGCGGCAGCCAGCTCCTCCTTGTCGGCCGCGATAACTGGCTTCTGCAGCAGGTCTGCGGGCGCCGCTGTATATTTGCAGCCTGCGGCCAGCACCATTACGGCCAGCATGACGAAGAGGAGCGCGGGTCTGCGACCCTTGCCCCTCGTATAACCTATGTGTTCACCTGACAACCCGCTGCTTCTCATTGGCACTCCTCTTCGAGCATTTATTGATAGCCTGCTGTCATTCCGGAATATGATCCGCCGTGACCAGCGTAAATCCTAGCTCATGCAAATCATCAATGACCTCCGGCAGCATCTCCACCGTATTGCGAATGTGCTTGCCGCCGAACGAATGCAACAATATTATACCATCCGGCTCCGTCTCCTTACGAATCATTTTCCTCATCTCGGAGATCGGCGTGCCCGCCCAGTCGCGTGTATCCACGGTCCAGCCCACCAACCTGCGGTTTGTCTCCTCAAGCACAGCCTCCAGTGTGTCGGATACAGCGCCATACGGGGCGCGGAACAGCTCCGGCTCGAAGCCCAGCGTCTCCAGGATCGCATCGTCCGTCTCTTCAATTTCTTCGATAATGCCATGTCGGGACAGCTTGGTTAAATTTTTATGAGCGTGTGTATGATTCCCTACCGCATGGCCTTCCTCTATCATTCTCTTCATCACGTCCGGATATTTCTCCACCTGTGACCCTACTACAAAAAAAGTAGCCTTTACGCCCTTCTCCCGCAAAATATCAAGAATAGCCGTCGTGTAATGGGGATCCGGCCCGTCGTCGAACGTCAGTGCCACCCGCTTGAGCTCTTCGGGCTTGACAGCGCTGTCATTCCGGGAGTCCTCAGATTCGTCCTTGCCGGCATCCACACCGGCACCCGCATCCGCTTCCCTGTCCTTCTCCTTGCCCCCTTCGCCACCATCCACTTCGGCACCCGCTCTGTCTGTCCCAGCGTCCGTCTTCACGTCTATCCCGGCACCCGTTCCGGAACCTGCTCCAGCACCCGCTCCGACACCCGCATCCGCTTCGATTGCTCCGCCGCCATTTTCTCCAGGCCTCAATATGCCATGCTGGGTTCCTGACTTCTCATCCTCGGGAACAAATACCGCCGGCACACCGTCGCTGCCCTTCCCTGCTCCTGCATCCTGATCAAGCACCTTCTCTTGCTCCTGCTGAATAACCTCGCCATGCTGCTTCTCATAGACCAGAGTCGACAAGCCGTACGACTGACTCACCGCACAACTGCTCAATCCTACTGCCCCCGCCAGCAGCACCACAACCGCAGCCCATCTGCTGCCGCTTACCGTGTTTCCTCTCCTCATCGCTTTCACCTTCTGCTCTTCCGCTTATAGCTCTATACTACCGAATGAGCGTGATTAGAGAGTTACAAATTAGTAACATCGTTCGATACCAAACGACATAATAGCTCAACTTATATAAAAATGAGAAAAAAATGACGGCGTCGCTTGATCAATGCTTTCGTCCTTGGTCATCGTCTCGGAGATGCATGCTTCTAACGGACGCCAGGAACCCTTAGAGGAGCCAAAGCGGCCCTCCGAAATTGTAACGGACATTTTTGATCCTTAGAATAACGATTGAGATAGAATGAGTCCGTTTAAGGCGGCTAAGCGTCGACAATGACCGTTACACTCTAATAAGCGTCGAAAGAGAGCTGTAAGCGCATTTTATGTCCGTTAGCGTCCTGGCGCGCAACAAAAAAACCTGCTCCCGCATCGGATCATCTCCAATGTGAGAGCAGGCTGGATCCGCATTAACGCAGCGCCTTCGCCGCGATATCCGTTCGATTCTGCATGCCGTCGAAGTGAATGACGCTGACGGCTTCATACGCTCTTGCGCGCGCCTCCGCGATGTCGCGGCCGCGGCCCACGATACCGAGCACTCGGCCGCCGCTTGTCACCAGCTCGCCGTCCTTCATAGCCGTGCCGGCATGGAATACGAGCGCGCCTTGCGCTTCGGCTTCCGCAATGCCGGTGATGGCGCGGCCTTTGGGATAAGAAGCCGGATAGCCTTCGGATGCCGCCACAACGCACACCGCCGCTTCCTCGCTCCACTCGATCTCCAGCTCGCCAAGACGGCCGTTCATTGCCGCAAGCACAATGTCCACCAGGTCTGTTTGCAGCCTAGGCAGCACCACCTGCGTCTCCGGATCGCCCATACGCGCGTTGAATTCAATCGTCTTCGGACCGTCCTTCGTAATCATGAGACCGGCGAACAGCACGCCGCGGAAAGGCCGGCCTTCACTCACCATAGCCTTTGCCGTCGGATTGATAATGTTCACAATGGCGTCCTCTACGATGCTGGGATCGATGTGAGGCAGCGGCGTATAAGTGCCCATGCCGCCCGTGTTAGGACCTTTGTCGCCGTCGAATATCGGCTTGTGATCCTGAGCCGGCACCATCGGCTTAACCGTTTCGCCATCCACGAATGCTAGAATGGACATCTCTTGCCCTTCGAGGAATTCCTCGATGACAATCTGGTTGCCAGCGTCGCCGAACACCTTGTCCACCATCGCCTCGCGAAGCGCCTTTTCGGCTTCCTCCATCGTAAACGCGACGGTAACGCCCTTGCCTGCGGCCAGTCCG
Source organism: Paenibacillus sp. PL2-23 (assembly GCF_040834005.1). Classification (NCBI taxonomy): domain Bacteria; kingdom Bacillati; phylum Bacillota; class Bacilli; order Caryophanales; family Paenibacillaceae; genus Paenibacillus; species Paenibacillus sp. PL2-23. The sequence continues at coordinate 1,371,106 of NZ_CP162129.1, read as the reverse complement.
TCCGCTTTGATCACGATTGGCGTCTCCTGCTGCTTCAGGTAAGCGAGAGCCTCCTCGTAATTCGTGAACGTCTCGTATTTCGCCGTCGGGATGTTATATTTTTTGAGCAGGTTTTTCATAAAAATTTTGCTGCCTTCGATTTCCGCCGCTTTCTTGTCCGGGCCGAATGCCGGGATGCCCGCCGCTTCGAACGCATCTACAATGCCGTCAGCCAGCGGATCGTCCGGACCGACGAACACGAGATCAATGGACGCCTCTCTCGCGAACCGCGTCAGCTCGTCGAACTGGTTCACCGCAATCGGCACGCATTCCGCCAGCTGCGCGATTCCCGCGTTGCCTGGAGCGCAGAAAAGCTCCTTCACCTTCTCGCTTTTTTTGAGCGCCCAACAGATCGCATGCTCGCGGCCGCCTCCGCCAATAACCAGAATACGCATCGTTCCATCTCCCCCAGTCAATCGATTAATGTTTGAAATGACGCACGCTCGTGAAGACCATAGCGATATTGCTTGCGTTGGCCGCCGCAATTGACTCTTCGTCCTTGATGGAGCCGCCTGGCTGAATAATGGCTGTGATGCCAGCCTTCGCCGCCAGCTCTACTGTGTCGCCCATCGGGAAAAACGCGTCAGACGCCAGCACGGAGCCCGCCGCCTTCTCGCCTGCCTGCTCGATGGCGATGCGCGCCGCGCCTACACGGTTCATTTGACCCGCGCCTACGCCTACCGTCATATCGTCCTTCGCGAGCAGAATCGCGTTCGACTTCACATGCTTGACGACCTTCCAGCCGAACAGCAGCTGCTTCAGCTCTTCTTCCGTTGGCTTGCGGTTCGTCACGACCTTCAGGTCCGCCTCCGTCATGCTGTGAACGTCGCTTTCCTGCACCAGCATACCGCCGTCAACGGATGTTACCACCCACTCCGGCTTGCGCTCAGCCGCAGCGGTCAGCTCGCCCAGCTTCATCAAGCGGATGTTTTTCTTCTTTGTCAGAATATCCAGCGCCTCCGGCGTAAAGTCCGGCGCGATAATAATCTCTAGGAAGATGCTGCCCAGCAGCTCCGCCGTATCCGCTCCAATGGTGCGGTTAGCGGCTACGATACCGCCGAAGATCGATGTTGGATCGGCTTCGTACGCTTTCTGGTACGCCTCGTGGATGGAAGCGCCGATGCCTACGCCGCAAGGGTTCATATGCTTAACCGCCACAACAGCCGGTTCGTCGAATTCCTTCAGAATCGCAAGCGCCGCGTTGGCGTCGTTGATGTTGTTGTAGCTCAGCTCCTTGCCATGCAGCTGCTCCGCAGTTGTTACGTTACCGGAGGCCGCAAGCGGCTTGCGATAGAAGGCAGCCTTCTGATGTGGATTCTCCCCGTAGCGAAGCTCCTGCACCTTCTCGTAAGTGACTGTATACGATTCAGGCAGCGGCTCGCCGACCTGCTTGCTGAGGTAGTCGGAGATCAGCGCGTCGTAGGAGGACGTATGGCGGAACACCTTCGCGGCGAGGCGCTTGCGCGTGTCGAGCGTCGTGTCACCTTGCGCCTTCACCTCTTCGAGTACGGCAGCGTAGTCGTTCGCGTCGACGACAACCGTCACGAAAGCGTGGTTTTTGGCAGCGGAACGCAGCATGGTCGGTCCGCCGATGTCGATATTTTCGATGGCATCCTCATACGTAACGTCCGGCTTGGCAATGGTTTCCTTGAACGGATACAGGTTAACGATGACCAGATCGATGTAATCCAGGCCCAGCTCCTGCATCGCCTTCTGATGCTCCTCGTCGTCGCGTACAGCCAGCAGACCGCTATGTACAGCCGGATGCAGCGTCTTGACGCGTCCATCGAGAATTTCCGGGAAGCCCGTGACATCGGAGATGCCGATTACCGGCACGCCTTCCTTCTGCAGAAGGCTGAATGTGCCCCCTGTCGAGATGATTTGTACGCCTTGATTGGCCAGCTCTCTTGAAAACTCCACAATGCCCGTCTTGTCGGACACGCTGATTAACGCTCTGCGAATTGCCACTTCAGCTTCCTCCTATTGGTTCAAGATTGTTATCCGTAAAAAAGCTCAACCGCTGACGGTCACTTTGCGACCTTCAACCGAGACAAGGCCCTGCGCGATTTGTCCCACGACCCTCGGGTACAGCTCCTGCTCAGCCTCGTGTATCCGAGCGGCAAGCGTCTCCTCTGTATCATCCTCCCGGATCGCAACAGCCGTCTGGGCGATGATGGGTCCGCTGTCCAGCCCGCCATCCACATAATGAACGGTGACGCCGGTTACTTTGACGCCATGCTCCATCGCCTGCCCAATGGCATTGATGCCGGGGAAGGACGGGAGCAGCGACGGGTGGATGTTGATCATGCGCCCCTCAAACGGCTCAACAAGCGTCGACGTGAGAATGCGCATGTACCCCGCCAGCACAATCAGCTCGACCTTCCGCTCCCGCAGCTCCTCCAGGATCACCGTCTCGTATGCTTCGCGCGAAGGATAATCCTTCGGCTTGAACACAAAGGCTTCTACCTCGGCGTTGCGAGCGCGCTCGATAACCGGCGCAGAAGGCTTGTCACAGACAAGAAGCTCGATGCTGACATCGAGCTTCCCCTCCCGCACCGCATCCGCTATCGCCTGGAAATTCGTGCCTTGTCCCGAAGCGAAGACCGCGATGCGAAGCGCCGCCATTATACATCCGCTCCCTGGAACGTCACGATACGGCTGCCTTCTGTCACACGACCAATGCGGTATGCCTTCTCGCCGAGCTCTGCAGCTGCGGCAATCGCTTGCTCCGCCTGCTCTTCCGGTACGACAATAACAAGACCGATGCCCATGTTGAAGGTCGTAAACATGTCGCGGTTGCTAATATTTCCTTTGTCCTGCATCAGGCTGAAGATAGGCAGAATCGGCCAGGAGCCGTAGTCGATCTCCACGTTCACGCCGTCCGGAAGGACGCGCGGAATGTTCTCGATAAAGCCGCCGCCCGTAATATGCGCCATGCCTTTGATGTTCACCTTCTCAATCAGGCCCAGCGCCTGCTTCACGTAGATGCGCGTAGGCTCCAGAAGAACGTCGCCCAGCCTCGCTCCGCCCAGCTCTTCCAGCTGCTGATCCAGCTTGTAGCCCGCTTCTTCAAGCAGCAAGCGCCGCACAAGCGAGAAGCCGTTGCTGTGGATGCCGCTGGACGCGAAACCCAGCACGACATCGCCAGGTGCGATGGTGGAGCCGTCGATCATGTTTTTCTTGTCGACGATGCCGACCGTGAACCCGCCGATGTCATATTCCTCTTCGGAGTACATGCCCGGCATTTCGGCCGTTTCGCCGCCGATCAGGGAACAGCCCGACTGCACGCAGCCTTCGGCGATACCCTTGACGATAGCTTCGATCTTCTCTGGCTTGACCTTGCCCGTTGCAAGATAGTCCAGGAAGAACAGCGGCTCAGCGCCCTGTACGATAATGTCGTTCACGCACATCGCCACAGCGTCGATGCCGATCGTGTCATGCTTGTCCATCGCGAACGCAAGCATCAGCTTCGTGCCTACGCCGTCTGTTCCCGATACGAGCACCGGCTCCTCGTACTTGTCCTTGTTCAGGGCGAACAGGCCGCCGAAGCCGCCCAGCTCAGCCAGCACCTCAGGACGGTACGTTCTCTTCACATGCTTCTTCATTCGTTCGACAGCTTCATTGCCCGCGGCTATGTCGACGCCGGCTTTTTTGTACGCTTCTGACAATTGGGTCCACTCCTTCAATCAATCTGTTGATGCCGCGTGTGTGGCGCGCTTATTTGCACCTGCGGCGCAGGTTCTGCGCATTTAAGCGTGTGTGGCACGCTTATTTGCTCCTGCGGCGCAGGTTTTGCGCATTTAAGCGTGTGTGCCACGCTTATTTGCCCCTGCGGCGCAGGTTCTGCGCATTTAAGCTTGTGTGGCACGCTTATTTGCCCCTTCGGTGCAGGTTCTGCGCATTTAAGCGTGTGTGGCACGCTTATTTGCACCTGCGGTGCAGGTTCTGCGCATTTAAGCGTGTGTGGCACGCTTATTTGCTCCTGCGGCGCAGGTTCTGCACATTTAAGCGTGTGTGGCACGCTTATTTGCTCCTGCGGCGCAGGTTCTGCGCATTTAAGCGTGTGTGGCACGCTTATTTGCCCCTGCGGCGCAGGTTTTGCGCATTTAAGCGTGTGTGCCACGCTTATTTGCCCCTGCGGCGCAGGCGCGGGTGCTGCTTGCAGTTAGCAGCTGCAGCTCTTGTCCGACTCCTCGTTCACGGGAGTCGGGTAGTCGTTGTCGAAGCAGGCGAGGCACATGCCGCGATTATACGCGCCGTCATTGCCGCCGACCGCGTCGACAAAGCCTTCGTCCGTCAGGAACGCAAGCGAGTCCGCGTTAATTTCCTTGCGGATCTCCTCCACCGTGCGGTAGGAGGCGATCAGCTCCTTGCGGTCCGGCGTATCGATGCCGTAGTAGCAAGGGTTCTTGAACGGCGGCGACGTGATGCGCACGTGCACCTCTGTCGCACCCGCCTCGCGAAGCAGGTTCACGATACGGCGGGACGTCGTGCCGCGCACGATGGAGTCGTCGATCATCACGACGCGCTTGCCCTCCACCACCTTGCGGACGGCGGACAGCTTCATCTTGACGCCCTTCTCGCGAAGCTCCTGAGACGGCTGGATGAAGGTTCTGCCGGTATATTTATTTTTGATGAGGCCAAGCTCATATGGAATGCCTGTCTGCTCTGCAAAGCCGATCGCGGCGGAAATGCTGGAGTCTGGCACGCCCGTCACCACGTCCGCGTCGACGAACGATTCCGATGCGAGCTGCTGGCCCATGCGCTTGCGCGCCGAGTGAATGTTAATGCCGTTGATGTCGCTGTCCGGACGAGCGAAGTAGATGTACTCCATCGCGCATGTCGCGCGGCGCTCGATAACCGCGTACCGATCCTCCGTCAGGCCGTTCTCATCCAGAATAAGCAGCTCGCCCGGCTGAACGTCGCGCACGTATTCCGCGCCGATCGTCTCGAACGCGCACGTCTCGGAGGAGAACACGTAGCTGTCCCCGAGACGGGCCATCGCAAGCGGACGCAGACCATGCGGGTCGGAAGCGACCAGCAGCTTGTCGTTCGTCATGATGAGGAACGCGAAGCCGCCGACGATCCGCTGCAGCGCCTCCTTCGCAGCCGTCACGAAGTCCTTCGGCGAACGCGCGATCAGATGCGCGATAACCTCCGTGTCGCTGGACGTCTGGAAGATGGAGCCGCTCATCTCGAGCTCGCGGCGGATTTCCGGCGCGTTCACGATATTGCCGTTCGTCGCCACGCCGAGGTCGCCGTCGCGGTACCGGAAGATCAGCGGCTGGGCATTGCCCAGATGACTGGCGCCGGAGGTCGAATAACGGACGTGTCCGATAGAGCGATCACCGGATAGTCTCTCCAGATTTTCCTTGTCGAACACTTCCTTGACGAGCCCCATGCCGCGGTGGTAGGCGAACTTGCCGCCGTCCTGCGAATCGACCGTGCAGATGCCGGAGCTTTCTTCGCCGCGATGCTGCAAGGCATGCAGGCCGTAGTACGACAGCCCGGCAGCGTCGGGATGTCCGAACACGCCGAACACCCCGCACTCCTCGCGCAATTTGTCAAAAATATCGTCATGGCCAATACCTTCATTGTAATGATCGCCGGTCCACAGCGCATGGCCGTCAAGCTCCAGGCCCTGCGGCGCCATGCCGCCGAACGCGGAACGAGCCTTAACGGCGCGCTCGCGAGCGGAACGGTCGATTACTTCATGAGACATGGAATCGCATCCTTCCAAACCTTCTCCAGTTGTTGTACCGGCGTGTTGATGCCGGCTTTGCCGTTCACGCTGATGGTCAGATTGCTCCCTGTAACCGTACCGATTGTCGCATGCGCCACGCCTTGGTCCGACAGCCAAGCCGTCAAAGCGTCCGCTTGCTCCGGCTTCGCCGACAGCAGAATCCGGGATTGCGATTCGCTGAACAGCAGGTGGTCCGGACGAAGCTCGCTCGTCAGGGACACATGAGCGCCGATGCCGCCGCTGATGCAGGATTCCGCGATCGCAGCCGCGATGCCGCCCTCGGACAGATCATGCGCCGATGCGACGAGACCCTGCTGGATAGCGCCGAGAACTGCGCCTTGCACCTTTTTCTCCACATCCAGATCAATGACTGGAGGACGGCCGGACGGAGCGCCGTTCATCACATATTGCAGCTCGCTGCCGCCGAACTCGGCCTTTGTCTCGCCAACAAGCACAATGACGTCGCCTTCGGACTTGAACTTCTGCGTCGTGATATGGTCGATGTCATGCACCAGACCGACCATGCCGATAACCGGCGTCGGATAGATGGCGCCCTTCGCGTTCTCGTTGTACAAGCTGACGTTGCCGCCGATTACCGGCGTATCCAGCTTCACGCATGCCTCGGACATGCCGTCCGCAGACTTCTCAAGCTGCCAGAATACCTCCGGCTTCTCCGGATTGCCGAAGTTCAGATTGTCCGTGATCGCCAGCGGCTCGGCGCCGGAGCACACGATGTTGCGCGCCGCCTCCGCTACCGCGATGCGTCCGCCCATCTCCGGATCCAGGAATACGTAGCGTCCATTGCAGTCCGTTGTCATCGCCAGCGCTTTGCGCGTGCCGTCGATCGTCACAACAGCGGCGTCTGAGCCTGGCTGTACAGCTGTATTGGTGCGAACCATATAGTCGTATTGGTTGTAAACCCACTCTTTGCTGGCCACTGTAGGGGAAGCCAGCACCTTCTCAAGCGCGCCGTTCAAGTCCGTGATTTCTGCGAATGCAGCCGTGTCTACAGCCGCGCCCTCGCGGAAGTACGCAGGCTCTGCGGATGGCTTGTTGTATACCGGACACTCGTCGACGAGCGCCTTAACCGGCATGTCAGCCACTTCCTCGCCTTGGTGGAACAGGCGGAGACGTCCGTCGTCCGTTACTTTGCCGACCTTCGCGCAGATGATGCCCCAACGGTCAAAAATTTCCTTCGCCTGCGCCTCATGCTGCGGCTCCACGACGAAGAGCATACGCTCCTGAGACTCTGACAGCATCATCTCATACGGCGTCATGCCCGTCTCGCGCTGCGGCACCTCGTCGAGGTACAGCTCCAGGCCGTTGCCCGCCTTGGAGGCCATCTCCGCGCTGGAGCATGTCAGACCCGCTGCGCCCATGTCCTGGATGCCAAGCACGATGCCGGAGTTGATCAGCTCAAGCGTCGCTTCCATAACCAGCTTCTCCATGAAGGGATCGCCGACTTGGACCGCGGTGCGCTTCTCTTCGGATTCCTCCGACAGCTCAACGGATGCGAACGTTGCGCCATGGATGCCGTCGCGGCCTGTCGCCGGGCCGACGTAGAATACCGGATTGCCTACACCCTTGGCAACGCCGCGTTGAATTTTGTCATGATCGATAAGACCAACGCACATCGCGTTAACGAGCGGATTGCCCTCGTAGCTCTCGTCGAACATAACCTCGCCTGCTACCGTCGGGATGCCGATGCAGTTGCCGTAGCCGGCGATGCCGCTGACCACGTTCTCGAACAAATATTTCACGCGGTCATTGTTCAGGTTGCCGAAGCGCAAGCTGTTCAGAAGAGCGACAGGACGAGCGCCCATGGAGAAAATGTCGCGAATAATGCCGCCGACGCCAGTCGCCGCGCCTTGGTAAGGCTCCACCGCAGAGGGGTGGTTATGCGATTCGATCTTGAACACGACGGCTTGGTTGTCGCCAATGTCAACGATGCCCGCGCCTTCGCCCGGTCCCATCAGAACGCGTGGACCCGTGATCGGGAACTTCTTAAGGATAGGCTTGGAGTTCTTGTAGGAGCAATGCTCCGACCACATGACGCTGAACACGCCGATCTCCGTATAGTTCGGCTTACGGCCCAGGAAGCCGCAAATCAGTTCGTATTCATGGTCCGTCACGCCGAATTGCGTGTAGATGCGTTGATCCGCGATTTGTTCCGCCGTCGGCTCCTTAGCCGTTAACTGCTGCGCCATGTTGTTCCCTCCATGCATTCAAAATCGATGTGAACATGCGTGTGCCGTCTTCCGAGCCAAGCAGCTGGCTCACCGCGCGCTCCGGATGCGGCATCATGCCCACCACGTTGCCCGCTTTGTTGCTGATGCCCGCGATATTCTCCACGGAGCCGTTCGGGTTCGTGTCGCCCGCGTAGCGGAACACGATCTGATTGTTCGCCTTCAGCTCGGCCAGTGTGGCGTCATCGCAGAAGTAGTTGCCTTCGCCATGGGCGATCGGAATATCGATAATCTCGCCTTGCGAGTATTGGTTCGTGAAGGCCGTATTGTTGTTCACCACTTCAAGAGGCTGCGCGTGGCAGCGGAACTTGAGCTCCGTGTTGCGGATCAAGGCGCCAGGCAGGAGGCCCGCCTCCGTCAGGATCTGGAAGCCGTTGCAGATGCCGAGAATGAACTTGCCTTGCTCGGCCGCTTTTTTCACTTCGTTCATCACGTTCGCGAATTGAGCGATTGCGCCGCAGCGCAGATAGTCGCCGTAGGAGAAGCCGCCCGGCACCAGGATGGCGTCGTATGCGGACAGATCCGTTGCGGTATGCCACACGTAATCAACCTTCTGGCCGATCGTGGACTCTACCGCCTTGTAGCAGTCGATGTCGCAGTTGGAGCCTGGAAATACGAGTACAGCAAACTTCATCTCTTATCCCTCCAGCTCAAAGCGGTAATCTTCAACGACCGTGTTCGCCAGCAGCTTCTCGCACATAACCTTCAGACGAGCTTCCGCTTCCGCGCGGTCGTTCGTGTCGAGCTCCACCTCAAGGTACTTGCCGATGCGCACCTTGCCCACTTCCGCGAACCCCATGGAATGAAGCGCGCCTTGCACTGCTGTACCTTGCGGATCCAATACGTTTTCCTTGATCGTGACGTAGACGGTTGCCTTCATAATAGCCTCCTGATATATGGTTGAATTTTGGATGGTTTATTTCAAATAGGGCTAGCTCAGCTCAAGGCCGGTCAAGCGCCGGTAAATCTCGCGGTAGCGCGCTGTCGTCGCCTGCACCACCAGCTCCGGCAGCGGGTCGGGATGGCTGTCGCGATCCCAGTCGGAGCCAAGCAAGTACGTGCGCACCGGCTCCTTGTCCATGCTGTCGATCTCCACGTCGAAGGCGTAATTGCCTTCGGACCAGAAGCGCGAGGAGTCCGGCGTGAAGATCTCGTCGATCAGGATGACCTTGCCGTCGATCAGTCCGAATTCGAACTTGCAGTCCGCGAGAATGATGCCGCGCTCCTTGCAATAGGCGTGAGCGAAGCGGTACAGCTCCAGGCTGCGGTCTCGAAGCTCGGCCGCCAGCTCCGCGCCGACCAGCTCACACATGCGCTCGAACGATATATCCTCGTCGTGCCCGACGTCGTTCTTGGCAGCCGGCGTAAAGATCGGCTCTGGGAACTGCTCATTTTTGCGAAGGCCCTCCGGCAGCGCAATACCGTTGATCGCCCCCGTCTTCTCGTATTGCCGCCAGCCGCCGCCCGTAATGTAGCCGCGCACGACGCATTCGATGTCGATGCGCTCCGCCTTGCGCGTAACCATGATCCGATTGCGCAGAAGCTCCGGCTCCGTTACAAGCTCCCCCAGCAGCTCCACGTCGGAGTGCACAACATGGTTCTCCTGAAGCTCCTTCGTCACCTCGAACCAGAAGGCGGACAGGCGGTTCAGCACATTGCCCTTGTCAGGCACAGCCGGGTCCAGCACATAGTCGAACGCGGAGATCCGGTCCGTCACCACGATCAGGAAGTGCTCGCCAAGATCGTACAGCTCGCGTACCTTCCCTTTGTATACGAGCGGCGCCTTCACATAGTCCGCCGCTGTAGATATAGCCGTCAACTGAGCTCCCATGAGTTCCTCCTAAAGTTTTGTGTAGCGAAGTGGAACAAAACCGCTACGAAAGCATATGCTTAGTTTTGTGTAGCGTAGTGGAACAAAACCGCTACGAAAGCATATGCTTCTTCCTAGTTCAAGCCAAGACGCGTAAATATCGTATCGACATGCTTCAGATGCCATGCCGGGTTGAAGCAATCGTCAATCTCCTCAGGCGACAGCACGGACGTAATCTCCGTAGTCTCCTCCACGATGGAGCGGAATTGACGCTGCGTCTCCCATGCCTGCATCGCGCGCGGCTGAACGGTGTCGTAAGCCTGCTCGCGGCTGAAGCCCTTGTCGATGAGCTTCGTCATAACGCGGCCGGAGAACGGCACGCCGTATGTCGCGCTCATGTTGCGCTTCATATTTTCCGGGAAGACGGTCAAATTATTGATGATGTTGCCAAGACGGTTCAGCATATAGTTCAGCAGCATCGTCGAATCCGGCAGAATGACGCGCTCAGCCGAGGAATGGCTGATGTCGCGCTCATGCCACAGCGGCACGTTCTCGTAAGCCGTCAGCATATGGCCGCGAATGACGCGGGACAAGCCGGACATATTCTCGCAGCCGATCGGGTTGCGCTTGTGCGGCATCGCGGACGAGCCCTTCTGGCCCTTCGCGAACGGCTCCTCCACCTCGCGGAATTCGCTCTTCTGCAGAGCGCGGATTTCCGTGGCGAATTTGTCGAGCGACGTAGCGATCAGCGCCAGCACGCCCATATATTCCGCATGGCGGTCGCGCTGCAGCGTCTGCGTCGAGATTGGAGCGGCTGTAATGCCAAGCTTCTCGCATACAAACGTCTCAACGAACGGGTCGATGTTGGCGTATGTGCCGACAGCGCCGGACATTTTGCCGAATTGCACGCCATTCGCCGCATGCTTGAACCGCTCCAGGTTACGCTTCATCTCTTCATACCAGAGCGCCATCTTAAGGCCGAACGTCGTCGGCTCCGCATGTACGCCATGCGTGCGCCCCATCATCGGAGTATCCTTGTATTGGATGGCTTTCTCGCGCAGGATTGCAATGAAGCGTTCAATGTCCTGCAGCAGAATGTCGTTCGCTTGGCGAAGCAGGTAGCCCAGCGCCGTGTCAACGACGTCTGTCGACGTCAGGCCGTAGTGCACCCATTTGCGCTCAGGACCAACCGTCTCCGATACTGCGCGTGTGAACGCGATGACATCGTGGCGAGTCTCCAGCTCGATCTCGTAGATGCGGTCGATATCGAAGCTGGCGGATTTGCGCAGCGCCTCCACATCCTCCTTCGGAATAACGCCAAGCTCTGCCCAAGCCTCGCATGCGCAAAGCTCAACCTCCAGCCAAGCCTTGAATTTGTTCTCCTCGGTCCAGATGGCCCTCATTTCCGGTCTGCTGTAACGATCTAGCATGTGCCCTCCACCTTCCAAATCTTAGTTTCATTTATCCAATCAAGCGCTGCCTCTACGTTCGGCGCAAGCACGTTCACATGCCCCATCTTCCGTTTGAACACAGCGTCCTTCTTTCCGTACAAATGCAGCTTCGGCGCGACGCCCAGCCGCTTGGCCGCCTCATCCGCCACTGCCGTCCTCGCAAGCACCGGCTCCACATGCTGCCCCAGCACATTGACCATCACGACAGGCGTCAGCAGCCCCGTATCGCCAAGAGGCAGGCCGCATATCGCCCGGACATGCTGCTCGAATTGCGACGTTCTGCAGGCCTCCATCGTGTAGTGCCCGCTGTTATGGGGCCTAGGCGCAAGCTCGTTGACGAACAGCTCGCCGTCCCGCGTCACGAATATCTCTACCGCGATCAGTCCCACAACGCCAAGCCCTTCCGCGATGCGGACCGCCAGGCGCTCCGCTTCCCGAAGCACGGCTTCCTGCGTCCTTGCCGGTACAATCGACAGATGCAGGATGTTCTCATTGTGAATATTTTCCGCAGGAGGGAACGCTTTTATTTCACCCGTCGTGCTTCTCGCCGCAATGACCGAAATTTCCATCGCAAAGTCGATGAATTGCTCAAGCACAAGCTGCGTCCGCGCCTTGGACAGCTCGGCGAATGCGCTCGGCACCTCGGCCTCGTCGCGGATGACCCATTGGCCCTTGCCGTCGTAGCCGCCGGTCGCGGTCTTCAGCACGCACGGCGTCCCGAAGCGTCGCACCGCCTCCAGCAGCTCGTCCTCGCTGCTAATCTCCGCGTAAGGCGCTACCTTCACGCCAGCCGCCTCGATCGCCCGTTTCTCGCGAAGCCGATGCTGCGTCGTGTATAGAAGCTCGCTTCCTTGCGGAACATAGGACTCCGACATCAGCATCGCGGCGACCTCGGCGTTCACATTCTCGAACTCATACGTAATGACATCTGAACGCTCCGCCAGCTGGCGCGCCGCTTCCCGATCGTCATAAGCCGCCACAATCTGCTCCGACACCTGGCCCATCGGAGAATCCGGCGTAGGCTCCAGCGTAACGAATCGATAGCCCATGGCGCTGCCCGCGTTCGCGAGCATACGCCCCAGCTGGCCGCCGCCGAGAATGCCGATCCTCGCGCCTGGCAGGATTGTTGTCACAGAACCGTTCTTGCCCTCGATCATAACGTCTCACTGCTTTCCAGCACTTCACGCTTCACTCTCTCGCGCCGCGCTTCCACACGGGCTTGCACCTCCGGATCGAAGGCGCCCAGTATCTGAGCGGCCAGCAAGCCGGCATTCGTGCCGCCCGCATTGCCGATCGCGACAGTCGCAACCGGGATACCGCCCGGCATCTGCACGATGGAGAGCAGGGAGTCCAGTCCATTCAAATTCGACGATTTGACCGGAACGCCAATAACCGGCAGAGCCGTCTTCGCTGCGACCATGCCGGGCAAATGAGCAGCCCCGCCCGCTCCCGCGATAATAACCTTAAGTCCGCGCTGAGCCGCCGTTTCCGCGTATTCGAACATGAGATCCGGCGTACGATGCGCCGACACTACCTTTTTCTCGTAAGGGATGCTGAGCTCCTCCAGCACGTCGCAGGCCAATTTCATCGTTTCCCAATCTGACTTGCTGCCCATAATGACGCCTACCATCGCAGACATGTGCTTTTACCTCTTTCTATTGTGGAATGTTGACTTGTATAATCGCCTATGAAAAAAAGAGGTCCCGCGGCATTACGTTCCGATGTGCCCAGGACCCCGAGAAAACCTGCGGCGCCTGTCAGCGCCATAACGGTTTATTCCATGATGCAATCGGAAGTTGTCTCAAGGCCGCCCGCCATAGACAGCAGAAGGCTGCTCCGATGAGAGCAACCTAATGGATATGGCCGGATTCAGCTACGATCAACGTTAACCGATTCATCAAGCTCGTAGTCCAGAAATTAAGGTTTCCGGGTAGAAACGTTCGGGCCTGTCCCGAATTTATACGAGATTGCTGCTTCAAGCGGCACCTGCCGCCTCAAACCTACTCTAGTTTATCCAATCCACTCCACACTGTCAATGAAATACGAACATTAATAGAGGTTCATATATTAAAGTTCGTTTTTTAGCCCAAATATCCACACACCTCATGGCTGACCTTAATCCGCCGCTATTATTCCCCTTCATTCTGGATAGCTTGCCCCTCATTGTGGAATTCCATGTTGAGACTATAGAACAAGCCCTCTGAATATAGATGATTATAGAGCCTGTTGAAGATGGTACGGTTGACACATTCATGCGAGGAGGATGACATCATGCAAATCCATACGGTCAAAAGAGGGGATTCGCTCTGGGAGATGTCGCAGCAATACGGCGTTACGCTGGAGCAGCTGTATGCCGCCAACGGGCTGACGGCGCAGAGCCAGCTTGTTGTTGGGCAAGCCGTTATCATTCCGACGTCCGGGGCAGGAGCAACCCACGTGGTGCGGGCCGGCGAATCGTTATGGAAGATTGGACAACGCTATGGCGTTACCATTCAAGCGCTCATGGAGGCGAATCGGCTCACGAACCCGGCGCTTATATACCCCGGCATGACTCTGACGATTCCCGTCGCAGCCAAGCCGGTAACGGAGGTGAACGCCTATACGGAACGGCTCGGGCCGGGCGGTGTGGAGCTTGTGAACGAGGCGGGGCCATACCTGACGTACCTGAGCCCCTTCAGCTATCGTGTGCAGCCGAATGGCAGCATGCAGCCAATCGACGATTCCCCTGTCATTGGAGCCGCCTATGAGCATCGAGTTGCCCCGATGATGGTCATTACCAATTTCGAGAATGGCACATTCAGTCCTGAGATCGCCCATACCGTCTTAACCGATTCAGGCGTTCAAGCTAGTCTGATCAATAATATAGCTGCTGTTATGAAAGAGAAGGGCTACCTGGCCCTGAACGTCGACTTCGAATATATTCCGCCGGCCGACCGCGAGGCTTACAATGGATTCCTGGAACGCTTGGTGAACACGCTGCGACCGCTTGGCCTGCTTGTATCCACTGCCGTCGCTCCCAAAATATCAGCGGAGCAGACGGGCACGCTTTACGAGGCGCATGATTACGCGGCTCATGGCCGCATCGTCGACTTTGTGGTCATCATGACGTACGAATGGGGCTGGTCGGGAGGCCCCCCGAGAGCGGTTGCGCCTATCAACGAGGTTGTTAAAGTGCTCAATTACGCCATTACCGTCATCCCGCCGGAAAAAATAATGATGGGCATGCCGCTGTACGGCTACGATTGGACGCTGCCATATGTGCAAGGCGGCAGATGGGCTCCCACCGTCAGTCCCAAAGCGGCGGTTGAACGAGCGGCACAATTCAACGCGGCCATCCAATATGATGAAGAAGGACAGTCGCCTTACTATAATTATTATGACCAGGAAGGAAGAGAGCATGTCGTCTGGTTCGAGGATGCTCGCAGCGTACAGGCCAAATTCGATATTGTCAAAGCCTATAAGCTTCGCGGTGTAAGCTATTGGAAGCTTGGCGTGCCCTTCCCTCAGAACTGGACCGTGCTGAACGAAAATTTTACAATCAAGAAGCTCGTCTGACGGCTGAACAACCGTTCGAATTCCATTTCGGATGCTATCCGAGAACAATAGGATCGGGTGCGTCGGAAAGTTGGAAGCAGCCGAACAGCAGACAGGGTCCGGCGGAACCTCCTCCGCCGGACCCTGCTTTATTATTTTTAAACCTGTGTAACCGTGTACCCCATCTCCTCCAGAAGAGTGACAAGACCATGCTCTCCTACCATATGGAGCGCACCCACAACGACGAAGAACGTCGCTGGATTCGAGCCTGTCAGGAAGCCGTTAATCTTCTGAGCCATCAGCAGGTTGCGATCCCTCAGCACCGCGTTGTAATACTCCTCGTCCGCCTGCACTTCATCGGCCATATCGGTCAAGGCATCCACATCGCCCGTGATCCACATTTCGGACAGATCCTCTACAGAATCCTCTTCCTGGTAATATTTGTACAAGGAACCGTACAGAAATTGCTCCTGCAAACGATCAGAGAAGTCGTTAAACATCTGAAGCTGCGATTCGTACGACTCCAGCTCCATAATAGGAATGTTCGCCTTCTTTGCTTTGTTCATAAAATGCAGGTCAATGCCAAGCTCCGCCTCAAATTCGCTGTCCTCAGCAGACAAGCTGTCCACGATCATGGATACGTACCAAGGCTCAAGATGATCCAGCGCATTCGCGGGAGCGCCAATCTCCTCCAGGAGCTCGACCAGCGCTTCATACAGCTCTGCGGATACATGATTGCGCAGCGTCGTGCCGTCCTTATATGTAGCCAGATCCTCGATATAGTCCCCCAGACCAGGCTTCTCTACCGAGGTGTTGACCTCGACAGCCAAATAATCGGCAGTATCGAATGCCTCATTTAATTCGTCGCGCAGCGGATACATCGCTTCGCTCGCTACGTGAATGGAGCCCAGCAAATATACAACATTGCCGTTTTTCTCCGCCTTCCACATGAAGCCCTTGCTCTCCAGAATCGTGTCGATGGAGATGCGGTTCAGCTGCTCGTTCCAATCGATTTGGTAGCCGCTTTGCTCGACAATGAAACGGAGCGGCACATAAGTGCGCTGGTTGATCTTCTTCGGGGCGAGCAGCAGCTTCTGCGGCTTGCCGTTTACATAAGCCGTGTCATTCCCGATCTGCAGGGAGATGACCAGCTGATGTCTCGGATTGACGCTCGTTGCGGTTGCAACCTGACTTTCCTGATGCCATTCCAGCTCGAAATCCAGCTGCTCCAGAAGCATGCGCACAGGAACCAGCGTCGTGCCGTTCTCCTTGACCGGCTTGTCTTCCTTGAACGTAATAAGCTTGTCGTTGACGTAGATTTCGAGAGGTGGTGCTGCCGGCGCTGCGCCGACAGCCGAAGCGAAGCTGAGCGCCATGATGAGGGATGTGAATAATGCGACAAGCTTTTTCATGCGGGGATTTCTCTCCTTTGCCTATTGGCTATTGTGTCCTGCGCCTGATCGGCGTCTATGAACCTGTTATTATTCTATCAAAATAGGGAATGATTGACGAGAGAGTATTACGAGATTACACCTCGTGTCGCTGCTGCGCCAACTAGCTGCTCTTTCGCCGCTATAACCACACCTCATGTCGCTATCGCGCCCCAAGTGACCTCGAGCGCCTCCATAACGACACCTCGTGTCGCTGTTGCGCCAACTAGCTGCTCTTTCACCGCTATAGCCACACCTCATGTCGCTGTCGCGCCCCAAGCAACCTCGGGCGCCTCCATAGCGACACCTCGTGTCGCTGTTGCGCCAACTAGCTGCTCTTTCACCGCTATAACCACACCTCATGTCGCTATCGCGCCCCAAGTGACCTCGGCCGCCTTCATAACGACACCTCGTGTCGCTGTTGCGATAATTAGCCCCCTTTCGCTGCTATAGCCACACCTCATGTCGCTATCGCGCCCCAAGTGACCTCGGCCGCCTTCATAACGACACCTCGTGTCGCTGTTGCGCCAACTAACTGCCCTTTCGCCGCTATAACCACACCTCATGTCGCTATCGCACCCCAAGTGACCTCGGCCGCCTTCATAACGACACTCGTGTCGCTGTTGCGCCAACTAGCTGCTCTTTCACCGCTATAGCCACACCTCATGTCGCTGTCGCGCCCCAAGCAACCTCGGGCGCCTCCATAGCGACACCTCGTGTCGCTGTTGCGCCAACTAGCTGCTCTTTCGCCGCTATAGCCACACCTCATGTCGCTGTTGCGCCCCAAGTGACCACGGGCGCCTCCATAGCGACACCTCGTGTCGCTGTTGCGCCAACTAGCTGCTCTTTCACCGCTATAGCCACACCTCATGTCGCTGTCGCGCCCCAAGCAACCTCGGGCGCCTCCATAGCGACACCTCGTGTCGCTGTTGCGCCAACTAGCTGCTCTTTCGCCTCTATAGCCACACCTCATGTCGCTGTTGCGCCCCAAGTGACCTCGGACACCACCATAACGACACCTCGTGTCGCTGTTGCGCCAACTAGCTGCTCTTTCGCCTCTATAGCCACACCTCATGTCGCTATCGCGCCACAAGTGACCTCGGCCGCCTCCATAGCCACACCTCGTGTCGCTGTTGCGCCAACTAGCTGCTCTTTCACCGCTATAGCCACACCTCATGTCGCTGTCGCGCCCCAAGCAACCTCGGGCGCCTCCATAGCGACACCTCATGTCGCTATTGAGCCAACTAGCTGCTCTTTCACCGCTATAGCCACACCTCATGTCGCTATCGCGCCCCAAGTGACCTCGGCCGCCTTCATAACGACACCTCGTGTCGCTGTTGCGATAATTAGCCCCCTTTCGCTGCTATAGCCACACCTCATGTCGCTATCGCGCCCCAAGTGACCTCGGCCGCCTTCATAACGACACCTCGTGTCGCTGTTGCGCCAACTAACTGCCCTTTCGCCGCTATAACCACACCTCATGTCGCTATCGCGCCCCAAGTGACCTCGGGCGCCTCCATAACGACACCTCATGTCCCTGTTGCGCCAACTAGCTGCCCCTCTTCAAGCGAAGAGACCCAGCTGCCCCCAACCCACACAAAAAAAAGGAGCGGCCCGCCCCCAGAGGGGGGCGGGCCGCTCCTTGCTCCTAGCTGTCCAGCCAGATTGTCTTGTCCGCTACGGGTGAGCGGCGCGGCTGTCCAGGGGTCATGTCCGGATAGCCGATGTAGAGGAAAGCGACGATCTCCTCATCCTCCCGAAGCTCGAAATGCCGCTTCATGACGGGATCGTACATGGGAGGGCCCGATCTCCAGATCGCCCCCAAGCCGTACGCGTGCGCAGCAAGCAGCAGATTGTGCACGGCAGCCTGAGCGGCGGCCAGCTCCTCCGCGCGCTCAGCGCGCGGATCGTCGGACGGCGAGCAGATCGCCGTAATGACGAGCGGCGCCCGGAACGCCTTGGCTCTCTCCTTCTGCAGCTTCTCCTCCAGCTCCGCGCCTTCGACCCCAGCCGATGCGGCCTCCAGCACCTTCGCGTAGCCTTCTCCCAGCTTCGAACGTCCTTCACCCGTCATCACAACAAAGCGCCATGGCTGCGTGTTGAAGTGGCTCGGCGCCCAAGTCGCCGCCTCCAGAAGCGCTTCGATAATCTCGCGCTCCACCTCGTCCGGCTTCACCTTGCCGATAGAGCGTCTGCTCTTGATGGCTTCCATAACGCTTATACCGTTCCCTTGCCCCGCTGTGCTGCTTCCGCTGCCGATTGTCTCCATTCCCCATTCATCCCCTTTAATCGAATAAATTGCGATATTGCCCGTAGCCCTCTTCCTCCAGCTTCTCCTTCGGCACAAAACGCAGAGCGGCAGAATTAATGCAATAACGAAGCCCCGTAGGCTGCGGACCGTCGTCGAACACATGGCCCAGATGAGAGTCCCCCTCCTGGCTTCGCACCTCGATTCTCACCATGTTATGCGTGGTATCCATATGCTCCGTCACATTCGTCTTCTGCAGCGGCTTTGTGAAGCTCGGCCAGCCGCAGCCGGCGTCGAACTTGTCCTTCGAGCTGAACAGCGGTTCGCCGGAGACAATATCGACATAGATGCCTTCCTCCTGATGATCCCAATATTCCCCTGTGAATGGCCGTTCGGTACCGCTGTTCTGCGTCACTTCATATTGGACCGGCGTCAGCCGCTTTCGCAGCTCAGCCTGATCCTTCTTCACCTTCCAGTGACTTGTGATAAAAGCGTCTCGTCCTGAGCCTTTGCGGTACATTTTATACCGGAACGGATTTTTCCTGTAATAATCCTGATGATATTCCTCCGCGGGATAAAAGGGACCAGCTGGCTCGATCTCCGTTACAATCGGCTTGTCGAAGCGCCCGCTCGCCTGCAGCTCCGCCTTGGACGCCTCCGCCAATTGACGTTGCTCCTCCGTGTAATAATAGATGCCCGTCCGATAAGAGGAGCCTCTATCGTGGAATTGGCCCCCCGCGTCCGTCGGATCAATCTGGCGCCAGAAGATATCGAGCAGGCGCTCGTACGAAAAAAGCTCCGGATCATAAGTGATGTGCACCGCTTCCGTATGCCCCGTCGTATCCGAGCATACCTCCTCGTAGGTGGGATTCTCCGTATGGCCTCCGGTATAGCCCGATACGACCGATATAATGCCCGGCATTTCGTCGAATGGCGTTACCATACACCAGAAGCAGCCTCCCGCGAACATGGCCTGCTCCCTGCGACTCGATTGTTGCTCCATGGTAATCTCTCCTTTTCCACTCTCGCTGAATGACTCGCTCATCCCATTATACATGACGCCGCTCACGCTAACAAAAAGGCTAAGGACCGACTGCGCTTCCTGCTTTTGCATGTCGTTAATGAGAGGCTGAACGGCGACATTCGCCGTTTCGTTTGTTACAATAGGATGACATTCGCAACCTTTATGACGTATGCCGTCGTTTAATAAGAGTGAGGCAAGCATTAGCCGGAAGGCTGTCGATTGCCGGAAGGCGCTTTTTTTCAACACTCGTTCGTTCAACCGCACAACGTGCAAATTTAGGCATACATGAGAGGTGAATGAACCGCAATGAGCGAGATGCAGCTGGAGCCTGGGGCGTCGAGCCGCCAGGCCGCGAATACACGCAAGAAACGAAGCAAAGCCGCATTTATTGCTTTTATTGGCATATGGACGTTTCTGATTGGAGGCGGCGTATACGGAGCAAAAGTATATACGGAGGGGATGCAGCGGGAGATTACCGCCGATATTGAACGGCAGACCGCAAGGCAGATCGCAGAGCTGCAGAACGAATATGATGGGCGTATAACCGCTATGGAGCAGAGCTACCAGAACGAAATTTCCGTGCTCAAGGACAAGGTGGACGCCTTGAATGAGCTGTTGACCTTCGCCAAGGACAACGCCGATGACAAGACGGATAACAGCAACAAGCTATATACGCAGCTGAACGAAGTGAAGAAGCAGTTGGACGAATTGAAAAAAAGCCTGGATGTGCTCAAATGAGAGTGACCATCCAAACCTTAAACCGGACGGCGTTGCTTGCCTTAGCCCCTTTCGCCGGCATACTGATCTGGCTGTTCTCCTCGACCATTGCCATTGAATTGTCGCAGGAAGCGGTACCTAAGCTTACGGAAGCCGGAGGAGCGTCCTCCGCTCAAGTATGGACCGAAACCGCGGCAGGTCTCGATCAGGCGAATGTGACTGCTGTGCAGACGGGCGAAGCCATCAAGAAGCAGCTTGATTTGTACCAGAAGACGAACTCGGAGATGAATGGGATCGCGAAGACCGCCGCAGCTCAGGCTTCGCGCCCGCTGGCTATTTACGATGCCAAGATAACGGCCCGGCTGGGCAAGCCTGCTGCGACGATCCAGTCCAGCAAGCTTCGGGCGCAGCTGTTCTACTTGAAGCACGACAACTTTAGAAGCTATGCGGTCAAAATACAGCTAAAAGCCGACGGCGCGATGCAGATGGTCATGGGGGGCGACCAGCTTGGCGATGCCCAGACGACGCTTCAAGCCGTCACCAAGCATCAAGCCGCAGTAGGCGTCAACGCCGGCGGCTATGCCGACGGCGGAGGCAAGCGGTACCCGCTCAGCACAACAATGGTAGAGGGCGAATACGTATCGGGCTTTCAGGCATCCTTCAACGATTTGTTTTTTGTGGGTCTCAGCGAGAACAACAAGCTGATCGGAGGCAAGTTCGCCAGCCGCGAGCAGCTCGACGCGAAGAAGCCGCAGTTCGGCGCTTCCTTCGTGCCGATCCTGCTTCGCAGCGGCGTTCCGCAGCCGATTCCGCTCAAATGGCAGACAAGCCCGAAGCGAGCGCCGCGTACAGTTATCGGGAATTACAGGGATGATCAGCTGCTTATCTTCGTAACGGACGGCTACAACGAATACGGCAGCTCCGGCGCCACGCTTGCGGAGCTGCAGACGCTGCTGAAGAAATATGGCGTCATCGATGCCTACAATCTGGATGGCGGCGGCTCGTCGACGCTTGTCTTTAACGGCAAGCTCATCAATAAGCCCTCTGACGGCTCGATGAGAAAGCTGCCGACTCACTTCCTATTCTTCAAGTGACGGCACCCGCCAGCTTCAGCCCAATCGCCCCCTTGAGCTGGAGCATCTCCAGCTCGTCCTCCAGCAGCAAAGTCTCCGCAGCCGCATGGCTGACGCGCTGAAGCCTAAGCCGATCGCCTGGCTTCAGCTGCGCCAGGACGGGCAGATCGACCGTGGCAACATGTCCGATTCGGGGATAGCCGCCCGTTGTCTGCCTGTCGGCCATCAGAATGATGGGGCTGCCGTCCGGCGGCAGCTGAATCGTGCCCATCGCAACCGGCTCCGACAGCAGCTCAGGCCGATCCCCTGTCATGGACAGCCCCTCCCCAGCATCCAGCCGATAGCCCATTCGATCAGAGTTCCGCCCCACGGCGAAGATCTCTTGCTCTAGACGCATCCTCGCTTCTTCATGCAGCCAATCGGTATGCATCCCGGACATCAATCGAATTTCCGCAATATCCATATGCGCAACGGCAAAGCCTCCCGCATGCCATCGCGGCCACCGGAGCTCCTCCGATTCCGCCAGGGTGCGCTCGTCCAGTCGTAGCTCAGCCGCCTCGTTCCTTGGCGTCAGGGCATCGCCGGCGCGCAGCGCGCGTCCCTCCAGGCCGCCGATTCCGCCGCGAAGATAAGTGCTGCGGCTTCCCAGCGTGAGCGGCGCATCAAGCCCGCCCGCCAGCGCGACATAAGTCCGACACCCGCTTCGACAGCCGGCGAATCGTATAACTGCTCCAGCGGCAGCCTTCACCGGCCGCCACTGCGGCACCTTCTCGCCCCGCTTCGTAACCGGACTCATATCGCCTCCGCATACAGCGATCCAACACTCCTTCACGATGCGCAGCTCAGCTCCCGCAAGCGTAAGCTCAAGCACCGCCTCCGACTCGTCATTGCCGACCAGCCAGTTCGCAATTCTGGCGGCGGCAGTATCCATCGCCCCGCCCACCACAACGCCTTGCTTCTGGTAGCCGTATCTTCCCAGATCCTGCAGCGTAGCTAACAAGCCGGGCTTCTCAATGACTATACTCATGGACAGCCCTCCTCTCGAGCTCCATGTACCGTGCTGCCTTCACGGCGCTCCAAACGCTTGTATTCCGCCTCCGTGATCGGCTCGAACCGCACTCGATCTCCAGCCTGAAGCAGGCTGGGACGGTCACCCTCCGGCCGGAACAGGCGGAGCGGCGTTCGGCCAATGAGCTGCCAGCCGCCCGGCGTGGGGAGCGGATAGACGCCGGTCTGGCCGCCAGCGATTCCCACGCTTCCAGCAGGGATAAGCGTTCGAGGCGTCGCGCGGCGGGGAGCCCCAATCTCCGGCGGCATGCCGCCCAGATAGGGGAAGCCGGGGGCAAAGCCGATCATATAGACCAGATACTCGGCGCTGCTGTGAAGCCGGACAACCTCCTCCACAGCTCGGTTGCAATGGGCCGCGACCTCCTCCAGGTCCGGTCCATACAAGCCGCCGTAGCATACTGGAATGGTGACGGTCCTGGAATCCGCAATGCCAGCCGCCGCTTCGCCGCGTGCCAGAGGCTGCAGCACCCCTTGAATTCGGCGGCATACCGTCTCATAAAGAGACCGGCAATCCCGTTCCTCTATGGAACGGCTCCGCCATACCGTCATGGGATGATAGTGTACGGCGATAGACGCATAAGCAGGCACACATTCGATAAAGCCAGGGAATGCGTCCACCTCCAAATATGCCGCTGTCGCCATCACTTGCCGGAACGTCGCCTCGTCGGGCTGATCGCCGAGCTGAAGCAGCACGCAAGCGTCGCCTAGCGGCGTAATGCTGTAAGCTTTATTCACACGAACACCTCCCAAGCTATAGGGTTCCGGGCGCCTGAATCGTTATTTTCGCCTCGGTTAACGCTTGTCGGAGAGCGATGACATGCGCCAACGCGCCTGGCGAATCCCCATGCACACAGATGGTATCCGCTTCGACGGCTACATATGACCCTTGGCGAGTACGCGCCTTGCCTTCGGTCGCCAGCAGAACCGCTTGCGCCGCCGCTGCCTCGGAGCTCTCCAGTACCGCACCTTCTACTGTTCTCGGAGTCAGCGTCCCATCCTCCTCGTATGTGCGGTCCGCGAACGCCTCCCTCGCCGCTCGCAAGCCGATGCGCTCCCCCGCGCGTATGAGCTCGCTCCCCGCCAGTCCGAACAAGAGCAGGCTGCCGTCCACCTTGTATACCGCTTCAGCAATCGCTTCTGCCAAAGCAGCGTCCTTGGCCGCCATATGATATAAAGCGCCATGAGGCTTCACATGGGACAGCCCGCCCCCCTCTGCTCGGGCAAAAGCCATAAGGGCCCCAAGCTGATACACCGTCATCTCATACGCCTCCATGGGCGTTATCTCCATGCGTCTCCTGCCGAAGCCGGCCAAATCTGGCAAGCCGGGATGCGCCCCTATCGCTACGCCATGGGACAGCGCCATTCGGACCGTGGATCGCATCGTCGCCGGATCGCCTCCATGGTAGCCGCAAGCGATATTCGCAGACGTAATATACCGCATCAGCTGCTCATCGTTGCCGGAACGGTAGACGCCGAACCCTTCTCCCATATCGCAATTCAAGTCCATTCGAACCATGGTACCGCCACCTCCCCCTTATAAAAATAACAGTCAATGACCCCCACTTAACTAACGTTTGAAGTGGGGGCTTATAACAACCCGATCGTACGAACGTCTTGCGACTCCGATCTTTTGGCGTTCCGAAGAACGTGGTGTTACATCCTCGAGTAAGCCTTCGCCTACCAATGGGCAGATTGACAGCTGCCCTGCAAGCCTAGTCATGCTAAGCCTGCACCTTCAAGAAGGTACTCTCTTCCCTTCAGACAGAGATTCATGGCGCCGATCCGGTCATCATTGCTTGCATATCCGCATGCCTGGCAACGAAAGCGATGCCTGCGTTTATCCCGGTTTTCTTTGGCCGTGTGGCGGCATAGGGGACACGCCTGCGAGGTGTGCTTCGGATCCACGGCTATCACCATCGATCCTGCAAGCTTCGCCTTATACGTCACCATCTGACGCAGCTGATAGAACGCCCACGATACCGTCACATACCGATACTTCAGCTTTGACTTTTCCGCCCTGCGGCGGATCCCTGTCAAATCCTCCAGCACAAACAGCGTATTCGCCCCATATCGGGTAACGAGTGCCTTACTTACCTGATGGTTCACATCGGTCATCCAGCGGTTTTCTCGTTCTCCGATTTGCTTCAGCCTGCGGCGGGACGAAGCCGTTTGTTTGCGTTGCAGCTCGGAACGCAATCGTTGGTAGTTGGCTCGTTTGTGTTTGAGCTCCCTTCCTCGAAAAAACAGCGTTCTCCCCTCGGTGTCATACACCGTAGCTACAAAGTTGATGCCCAGATCAATCCCTGCAACGTGTTCAATCTCCTTAAGCTCAGGAGAGGCCATTTCCTTAGACACTGGAATATGCAAAAACCACTTCTGTTTTTTGCATACCAGCTTGGCTGTACCGAATGTCCATGTGCCGTCGAAATAGGTCTCCATTCCTTTGGCTTCGAAGGGAATCTTAATGCGGCCTTGCAGCGTATTGACGGAGAATAGCTTTGCGCTTAGCGAGTAATCCCGTCTCCAGACGAGATCGTATTCCGGCTTCTTAAATTGTACGAGAGTCCAAGCATGCCCACTGCTCAAGATGGTCTTGTATTTAGCCCGTACCGTTTTCAATACCGACTGCGCCATTTGAGAACGCAGGCCCATCGCGCTGCGCAGGGTTCGATACGTCATTCGGTGCAGGGCAGACTGCCGGCGCTCGCTCGTCTCAAACACAAGGGCAGAGACAAAATTACAGCCTTGACGATAAGCGATCATCGTTTGTTGCAGGGCCATCATTTGACTGTCTGACGGTTTGATTTTGATTTTCGCCGTCACGGTAACGATCATATGTTCGCCTCCTCACTATACTAATTTTAGCATAGTAGGGACAACAAGAACACACCAAATATCATTCCGGCTAACGCCGAACGCCCATTCCTCCCCCGCTTATAGAAGACGGGAGTATCCTGGGCGATATTGATGAATACCCCTCATTATACCGTAAGGGGCCGCTGCGCAAAAAAAAGGCAGCGCCGGCCCAGCGCTGCCTTGTTGCTTGTCCCTATTATTCGCCGCCCATTAGAGCGTATCGCAATACAATCAGCACGGCTAGAATCCACATCAGCCAGTGCACCTGGTATTTGCCCTTGCCGGATACGTTCGCGACAGTTGCCAGCAGCACGTAAGATACGATACCGAAGGAGATGCCGTTCGCGATGCTGTATGTGAACGGCATAAGCGCCAGCGTCAGGAATGCCGGAATCGCGTATACCATATCGGAGAAGTCAATATCCTTCACGGATTGCATCATCAGCACGCCAACGATGATCAGCGCCGCCGCTGTAGCGGCCCCTGGCACCAGCGCCACAATTGGCGACAGGAAGATCGCCAGCAGGAAGCAAATGCCTGTTGTCACAGCAGTCAAGCCGGAACGTCCGCCTTGCGCGATACCTGCGGAGCTTTCTACATATGCCGTTACTGTGCTTGTTCCCAGCATAGCGCCGCCGCCAACCGCAACCGCGTCAACCAGCATCGCCTTGCCTACACGCTTCTTGCCTTCCTCAGGTTTCTTCATAATGCCGGCGCGGTTAGCCGTGCCGACCAGCGTACCGAAGGTATCGAACAGTTCTACGAACGTAAAGGTCAGGATGACGGTAATGAGGCCAACCTCGAATACGCCCGCAAAGTCGAAATGCCATACGTTCATCGTGGAGAAGTCTGGCATCCAGGTCTTGCCTTCCAGCGCTTCCTTCACATTCACATGACCCGTAAGCAAAGCAACAACCGTTGTGCCCAGAATGCCGAACAGTATGGCTCCCGGCACTCGCAGCACCATCAGAATAGCGATGAGCGCTACTGCAAGCAGGGTATAGACAACCGTTTCGTTATGAAAGCTTCCCAGCGTAATCAGCTTATCGCCATTGTCGAATGCGATAATCGTCATAATGCCGCTGTTCTTCAGCCCGATAATGGCAATAAACAAGCCGATACCAACGGTAATGGCATGCTTCAGGCTGTCCGGAACGGCCGTAATCAGCATCTGACGAACCTGTGTCACCGTCAGAATGATGAAGATAATACCGGAGAGAAATACAGCCGTCAGTCCCATTGCCGGTGTAATCGGCGTATCCGTCGCTGCAGAAGCGATGATGACGGAAGCGAAATAAGCGTTAAGCCCCATGCCCGGAGCCAGCGCGACAGGGAAATTAACGAACAGTCCCATAGCGATAGAGAAAATACCCGCCGCCAGGGCCGTCGCCAGAAATACAGCCGTCCAGTCCAGGCCCGTTGGCGTCAATATGATCGGATTGACTGCCAGAATGTAGGCCATTGTCATAAACGTCGTCAGTCCAGCCATGACTTCAGTTCTGACATTTGTTCCCAGTTCCTTCAAACGAAAGAAACTTCTCATTTTGATAAAACCCTCCCAAAATAGTGTTGGAACAAACAAAGAAGCCTAGATAGGAATGCATGTAAACGCATTTCTACTAGGCTCTGCAAAAAGGGAAAGCTTCATACGCGGGGCCGCCGCGCGATCGCTTTCCTCTCTTCGTAGCCTGATCATTTACGGTGACCGAGTAGAGACTCCCGGGCCGATTCCCGAGATTATACGAGGAGTTGTATGCGATTGTTGTTTTCCTTCATCAATTTTAAGGAGGGAGTTCACATTTTGTCAACAAATTTCACGAATGTTCGCCCAGCTTCGTGCTTCCATCATTCGGAATTGGAACATATTTCAGATGGTGCTTATTTTTTGCAGAGCATGCTTCCACTGTGAATACAGCTTCCACGGCTCGCCGTCATCGATCAGCGCTTTGCTCATGTAGATGCCCTGCTCCACGGAATCCGCTTTGCCCGCCAGATGCAAGCGAACCGCTGCGTTAAGCAGCACCTGATTGGCGAAGGCCAGATGTCCCCCGCCCTGGAGCACCTCTTCAACGGTGTCCTTCTGCAGGGCAGCCGTCCACTCTACCTCCGGCACCTGCGTCTCCAGTCCATAAGCGTCGGGATCTACAATCTGCTGGATGGCGATGCCGTTCTGGACAAAATAAGTTCGCGTCGGGCGCTCGATGAACAGGTCCTCGGACCCTTCTACGCCCTGTACGATCAACGAACGCTCGTAGCCCAGCTTCTCGGACAGCTTCGCCATCCGCTCGAACACGGTATTGTGGAATACGCCGAACAATAGATATTTCGAATGGGCGTAATCAATCAGCTTCTCGGCGGTGTTCAGCACCGTCCGCATGCCCAGCTCTACGCGGATGGAGCGCAGCTCTCGCAGCGGCGGGCACCAGCTCTCCGCGGATACATACAGCACGCCCGTCTCCCTTGCCGTTTCAATGAACCGCTCCCGGGATACGGAATCCGCGTCGATGTCCATCTCCATTAATATATCCTGGAGCGTAATGCCCCACTTGGGCGGCAGCGAGCCGGTGCCGTGCAGGGTAACGGGCAAGCCTGCGGCGCCCAGCACGAACGCCGTCGCGAAGGTCGCGAAAAAGCTTTTTTTACGGCCATCATAAGGTCCCGCGCAATCCATGCCACTATGCACATTCGTCCGGTAAGCATGCGCCCGGCACACATGCACAAACGCTTCAAGCTCCTCCACCGTTTCCATCTTAATGCGTTCCGCTATAAAAAAAGCTCCGATCTGCGCCTGCGTCGCTTTCCCTCCCAGGATGAGCTCCGCCGCGTCCTTGGCTTCCTCGTAATTCAGATCGCGAGCGCCTCTTTTGCCTCTTCCAACTTCCTTCAACCATTTCGTTAGCATGCAAGGCCCTCCTTCGCTGTCGTCCCGATGGGCGGGGGCTAGCCGCCACTCACTTCATATCCTGAAGCAATTGATGCACCTTCACAATATTCGCCGCCACGTCGACCATTCGTTTTCTTTCATTCATCGCTTGCTTACGAAGCACCTCATACGCTTCGGCTTCTGATATATTCTTGAGCTTGCAGAGAATGCCCTTGGCCTGGTCAATCCACTTCCGCTCCTCCAGCCGATCCTCCAGCTGCTTGCGCTCCAGCCTCCAGCGCTGCCTTTCGGCCTGCTGCTTGGAGGCTAGATGAAGCGACCAGTGCAGCTCCCATTCTCCCATAGAAGGAGACAGCAGCCCGTCGACGGGGATGTCGCTTTCACAATATTCCGCCGAAGAGGCGGCAGCCGCTTCGCTGCACCACCATAAGACAGGAAGGCTTCTCAGCCTGCCGATCCGCGGACCCCACATCTTCACGCCGTCAAGCGACATATGAAGCACAATCGCGTCGGCGCCAATCAGCAGCTCCTCAGCCTGCAGTCCATTATTCGCATACAAAACATGATAACCGTTTTCTTCGAGAAGCAGAACCGGGGATTGTTTATTAGTCGTATGGTTCGGCTCGCCTCCAGCGCCTGTCTTCTCAAACGTCGAAAGCAGCTCCATGACTAACAACGAACGCATGTTGAAGCTCCCCTTTCTACTCTTCATAATGAAATCTAGTCCAAATCTGGTCCAAAGAAAAAACCAATATGTGATTATATATAACACAAAGGAAGACGAAGTGTCACTAGAAAAGTTTGTTTTCGATTTTCTTATGTAAGATATATTGACATCAGTTTGAGGGGTGAGGTATAGTTGCAATAACAAACAAATTGAATAGCGTCACGGATACAACGGCGTATTCAGTTGACTAGGCAAAGAAGCCTGCTTTCGTATGTACTAAGGGAGATATCTGCTCTTAGCAATACGAAAGCAGGCTTTTTCGTATTCATTACCGTGAATACAGCTGCCAAACCAGCTATTCATCATTGATGGGCAGAGTGAGAGGGGAGAAATCATTATGAATACTCAGAAGAAAAAATTGGTTCTCATTGGTAACGGAATGGCCGGCGTTCGAACGATCGAGCATCTGCTCAAGCTTGCGCCGGACAAATATGAGATTACCATCTTCGGAAGCGAGCCGCACCCTAACTACAATAGGATTCTGTTATCCTCCGTGCTTGCCGGCGGAGCAGAGATGAATGATATTGTCATCAACGATTGGAACTGGTACACAGAAAACAATATTACGCTTCACACTGGAAACCCCGTAACGAATATTGACACGGACAAACAAGTAGTAGAGAGCAAGAATGGCCATAAGGTCGCTTATGATGAGCTCATTATCGCAACTGGCTCCAACCCCTTCATGCTTCCTCTGCCAGGCGCAGACAAGGAGGGCGTCATCGCCTTCCGGGACATCGCAGACTGCGAGAAGATGATCGACGCTTCGCAGCGCTTCAAAAAAGCGGTCGTCATCGGCGGCGGATTGCTGGGGCTTGAAGCCGCTCGCGGCCTTCTCCACCTCGGCATGGAGGTGCACGTCGTTCATATTAATCCGTTCCTGATGGAGCGCCAGCTGGATGAAGCCGCCTCCCGCATGCTGCAGCGTGAATTGGAAGCCCAAGGCATGAAATTCCTGCTTCAGAAGAGCACGGTTTCTATCAAAGGCAAGAAGCGCGCCAGCGGCCTCGTCTTCTCAGACGGCACTGAAGTAGATGGCGATCTGGTCGTTATGGCGGTAGGCATCAAACCTAACATCGAGCTGGCAAGAGGCGCAGGCATTACCGTTAACCGAGGCATTATCGTCGACGACTTCCTGCGTACGGATATCGCTAACGTCTACTCTGTTGGCGAATGCGCAGAGCATCGCGGCATCGCGTACGGTCTGGTTGCTCCGCTGTATGAGCAAGGCGCCGTTCTTGCCAAGCTGCTTGCGGGCGTTGAAACCGCTGGCTATGCCGGCTCTGTCACGTCAACCAAGCTGAAGGTGTCCGGAGTTGACGTCTTCTCCGCCGGACGCTTCGACGAGACGCCAGAGACTCGCTCCTTGAAGCTGCAGGACGACCTTGCGGGCACTTACAAGAAGCTGGTTATTCAAGACGGCAAGCTGGTAGGAGCCGTATTGTTCGGAGACACGTCGGAAGGCTCGGAGCTGTTCGCCCAGATCAAGAAGGGCGAATCCGTCGAAGGACGCGAGAAGGAGCTGCTGCTCGGCTTCACCCCTGGACAAGGCGGAGGCTCCTCGCCAGAGGCTCGCCTGAAGGCCATGGCCGATGACGAGGTCATCTGCGGCTGTAACGGCGTATCCAAGGGCACAATCGCCGAAGCCATCACGGGCAAGGGCTGCCATTCCGTCAGCGCGATCAAATCCTGCACGAAGGCATCCGCTTCCTGCGGCGGCTGCAAGCCGCTTGTGGAAGGCTTGCTGAGCATCTACTCCGATGGCTCGGGCGAGGCGGTCAAGGAAGGCATCTGCGGCTGTACCTCGCTCAGCCGGGATGAGATTGTGGCAGAGATCAAACGGATGGAGCTCATGAACATTAATGAAGTGATGAATGTTCTTGGCTGGAACAATCCTGAGGGCTGCTCCAAGTGCAGGCCTTCACTGAACTACTACCTGGGTATGCTCTACCCTGATCAATATGTTGACGAGAAGGAATCCAGAATAACGAACGAGCGTTATCATGCAAATATTCAGAAGGACGGCACCTTCTCCGTCGTGCCTCGTATCTACGGCGGCGTAACTTCGCCGGAGGAGCTGAAGAAAATCGCCGAGATCGCTGTGAAATACGAGGTGCCTCTCGTGAAATTCACCGGCGGCCAGCGCCTTGACCTTCTGGGCGTGAAGAAGGAGGATCTGCCCAAGATGTGGGCGGATCTCGATATGAACTCCGGCCACGCGTACGGCAAGACGCTTCGTACGGTGAAGACCTGTGTAGGCAATACCTTCTGCCGCTTCGGAACACAGGATTCCATGGGTATGGGCATCAAGCTGGAGAAAGCGTTCGAGCGGCTGAACACGCCGGCCAAGGTGAAGCTTGCCGTATCGGGTTGTCCTCGTAACTGTGCAGAAGCATCCATTAAGGACTTTGGCGTCATCGCGATTGACGGGGGCTGGGAGCTCCATGTCGGCGGCAACGGCGGCGTGAAGGTTCGCGCCACTGACGTCATCGGCGTCGTGAAGACGGAGGATGAGGTCATGGAGTGGGCGCATGCGTTCCTGCAGCTCTATCGCGAGGAAGCGATCTGGAACGAGCGGACAGCGCAATGGATCGAGCGCGTGGGTCTCGACTACGTGAAGCAGAAGCTTGAGAAGCAAGAGGACCGGCTGGCGCTGATGGAGCGTATCCAGCACACGCTCAGCCTGACCACCGATCCATGGAAGGAAATTGTGACGAAGGACGAACTTCGCAAAAACTTCGAGCCGCTGCCGACTTCGCAGCCTGCAACTACCTAGAAGCGTCACCTATCGTTTCCAGCGAAACATGAGCCTATGCTTACGACGTATGTTTCGCTGACGCGAAACATTTGAGGAGGAACCCACATGACAACCAAGCTATTTGTCGCCAACGTTAACGATATTGATATTCGAGGATCCCGCACGATTAAATATAATGAGCTGGAAATCGCCGTATTCAAAATGACCGACGGAAGCGTGCTTGCTGTCGAGAACAAATGCCCGCACAAAGGCGGAGTATTATCGGAAGGTATGGTGTGCGGCCACGCCGTGCACTGCCCGCTTCACGACTGGAAGATTGATCTGAAGACGGGACGCGTCCAGGAGCCCGACGAAGGCTGCATCAACACCTTCGAGACCGAAATCGACCAAGCAAGCGGCTCTATCTACGTCACGATCTAATCTAAATTTCGAGGAGGGATTGCCCTATGAAGCAAAGATATACAGGAAAGGTTTATATCGTAGGAGCAGGTCCTGGCGATCCCGAATTGATTACCGTCAAAGCTATGCGTCTGATTCAGCAGGCAGATGTCATCCTGTACGATAGACTCGTGAACAAGGAGCTGCTGGCTTACCGTGCGCCTCATGCGAGCCTGATTGACTGCGGCAAAGCGCCCGGAGCGCATACCATGTCGCAGGAGCAGATCCACCATACGCTAGTGCGCTATGCGCAGGAAGGCTATCAGGTCGTCCGCCTCAAGGGCGGCGACCCGCTCGTCTTCGGCCGAGGCACGGAGGAAGCGCTGGAGCTGGCGGAATGGGGCATACCTTATGAATTTGTGCCGGGCATTACTTCGGCGATCGGTTCAGCCGCATCGTCAGGCATCCCGCTTACCCATCGCGGACTCGCCGCCTCCTTCGCCTGCGTAACCGGAAGCCGATGCCATGGCCCAACCAAATCGGTGCGTTGGGATCTGCTCGCTCATGGCGTAGACACGCTCGCAATCTATATGGGCGTCAGCGAGCTCCCGTCCATTCGCGAGGAGCTGCTGCGGCACGGCAAAGCGGCCTCTACACCAGTCGCCCTTATCGAACGCGGAACTACCTCCAGTCAGCGCGTCATCGTCGGCACGCTCGCCGATATTCACACGCTGGCCGTATCCATGAAGCTGTCCAACCCGGCACTCATCATCATTGGAGACGTCGTGCGGGTTCGCGAGCAATTGCTCCGAGCCGAGCAGCACGCCTTGTCGCTGATCGGTTAATACTAGGCATATAGAAGCAGAGAACCCGCATGGCCTTTGGGCCTGGCGGGTTCTCTGCTTGTTACCACAATTTATAATTTCGAACTGTCTCTCATCTCTGAAAGGCCTCGATAGAGGATTACTCACTTAGCTGCTAGCTTGGCCTAGCGGATAACGTCACGCTGTCCAGGTTGCCAATGTAAGGATGGCTTGATGTGGTCGGCCCTGTGAATACCATATAGAGCGTCTGTACACCAGTCAGCTCTTGCGTTAGATCAAAGGTTACGGTGCGAAAGTCGCTCCAAGCGCTTGTGGTCGATAAGCTGGCCGTGCCGATCACTTGGCCGCTTACACCGCCGATACGAAGCTCCACACTCACGTTGGCCGGCACTCGATTGGATGGTGCCGAATATACGATGGAGGCGCGTGCCTTCCCTTGTGTGCCGAAGTCCACATCGTTGAATTGAAGCCAAGCTCCGGTGAATGTGTTCTTCACGACGATGCCGCCATTGCCCTCTTCCGTTCCGAGCTTGCCATTATTAAATAGATTTTGCTCATCCGATTTGGCGCTTGCATTCTCGAATTGCAGCGTTATGTCAGGCTCCGGAACAGGCTCTGGACTTGGATCCGGTGTGGGATCAGGAGTAGGCCCCGGACTCGGATCTGGGTCTGGGCCGGGATCCGGAGCAGGCTCTGGAGCAACCGTAAACGCAGCATTGTCGAAATTGCCAATATATTTGAACGTACTGCTCGTCGTGCCTGTAAATACAAGATAAATATCGTGCACGCCGACCAGCGGCTGCGTTAATGGAATAGATGCCGTCGCATATACTCCCCAGCCTGAGGATGTCGGCGGAGTCATAACCTTGCCGAGCAACGCTCCATCCACTGACCCCAGCCGAAGCTCTACAGCCCCATCAGCGGCTGTGTTCCCCGTATTGCCGGCATATTCAATCGCAAATGTGTTCACGCCAGCATTGCCGAAGCTCATGCCTTTGTATGCGAGCCATGCGCCGTTATACGTATTGGCTACTTGCTTTCCGCTTTTGCCATTCTCAACCTTAAGCGGCGTTCCTTGTGTTGGATGATTGCCAGTAGCCCACTCGCTGTAATTCTCAAGCTCAAGGTTCGCATAGTCATAACGAAGTCCTTGATGAGAAAGCGTGAACTGATCGAAGTTGCCGATATAGAGCTGATTAGAGTTCGTTGTGCCCCTCATCACTACAAATACATCGTTCACGCCTGTAACAGTACGGCTCAAATATGCCTTTGTCTTGGAATACGACCCCCATCCACCCCCTGTATTAGGCAAGGGGACCGTCCCGATGATTTCGCCGTCTACAGAGCCAAGACGGAACTCCAGTCGGGCGTCGGAAGGCGAGCGGTTGGTTGGAGCGTCATATTCGACCTCCACCGTATCCCTGCCTTTCTCACCGAAGTCCAGATTGCGGTACGCGAGCCAAGCGCCGTCGAACGTATTGCCAACCACGACGTTTTTCTGGCCTTGTGCATTTTCCCCGTTATTTTCTTCCGTCTTCAACGGGTTGTTATTGAAGCTGTTGCGATCTGCCGTCCATTCCGTTCGACTCTCGTATTCAACGCGAAGCGATCCGTCTCCAGGAGGGTCAGGGTTGTTAGTATCCAGCGGATCAATGGGACCAATTGGTGTTACCTCATCGTCCGGACCAAGCGGATCAATGGGCCTAACCGTCTTGACCGGTATCGGCAGCGGCTCAAGCTCAGGCTCTTCCGGCTCCACTGGATCGGTGCCAGGACCTGGCTCTGGCTCCGGCTTCGGCGCAACAGGCTCAGCCAGCCAGATGGAATCATAGACATTGCCGTTAAATTCGTCGACCAGATACACGTTGACCTGGTATCGTTCGTTAGTCACATTGAATAATTGCTCAACCTCGAAATCGCCTGCCTCAATCGGCATAGAGCTTGTCATCCAGGCTTGTTCGCCAGCGTTCATTAATTGAAAGACAACATAAGCAGAGCCGTCATATTCACTCTTCAGCGTACCTTCCGCTCTTACTGACATCACGCCTTCGCGTGACGTAACAGCGTTCAGCTCGAACTGCTCCCACAGTCGATCAGCTGTGAAGGCATGCTGGGAGTGCAACGATCTGCCAGACGCTTGCTCCTTCGCCAGATTCGCCTTGACACGTACTCTGACTTCTCCAGCAGCCAAAGCAAACGGACCAATCTGCTGTGGATTAGCGGAAGCCATCTTCCAGGTTGCACCGCCGTCGACACTATATTCGTAATCCACGGCCTCATCGAAGCCCGGTACGTTGGTCCAACCGAAGGTGTTGGCCGTATCATCGACGACTGGTCCCGTCGGCGCCCCTGGCACAGTCAGCAGACGTACAGCATTCAGACGAAAGTTGAACGCAATATCCGAGCTTGTTGCGTTGGCCTGATGGATTTCGGCAGCAATGACGTTAGGACCATCCATCAATAATGAGGGCTCTAATTGGAACGTTATCCAGTCCCGCTCCGCATTCACAGTAGCATTAGCATAGGTATCGTAACCCACGGCACCGTTCGGCATATTGCTGCGGAACACTTCTTGGCCATTCACATATACGACAACGCCATCGTCCCGGACCACTCCAGCCTCCAGGCTTAACAGCTCGGCGGAATCATCCCATTCGAAAGTGTGACGGAAGTAGGTTGTCGGATACTTGTTGCTGCTGCTCGGCCCATAGCTGACCGTCGTCGTCACATTGCTGCCGCCGTAACCAAGCACGGCATGGCCTGATTTCCAAGCGTTGTCGTCGAAGCCTAGCTCTGTCCAGCCGTTGCCCGCGTAACGCCCTTCATCCCAGTACCGCCATTCTGCGCCCCCTTCAATGACTGGTTTGACGATAGTCGGCGCAGACGTCTCGCCGGAGAAGTCCGTTGTCGGCGGAGCAGCCTCCTCTGACGCACCCCATTTGACGTTCGGCTCCGGACCCATATCAAAAGCCAGCTCTCCTCCCGCCATCAGCATGTCGTAGCCGATCCAGGCCTGGTCGAACGTCTCTCCGTTAAGCTCTGCTGACTGGATAAAACGATTTTCCGAGGACACGCCATTGGCCTTGATCGTAAAGCTGTTGCCATTGTCCAAATGAAGAGTCAGCTCTTCAAAGATTGGGGAGCCAATCAGATAATAAGGATCGCCAGGATTGCCCGGGAACAATCCCATCGCGCTGTATACGAACCAAGAGGACATTGCTCCTGCATCATCGTCCATGGAGGACAAGTAGCCCTCAGGATCCGCCCGATAGACTCGGGATAACATCGGATATTCGTATAGTCCATGGTTGTGGTATCTCTGAATGACAGGCTCCGTCGTGAATTCCCGTGCGTAATATTGGGTCAAATACGGCATGCCCAGATAGTTGAACAAATACGGCACATGCAGGTCAGGCTCATTAATGGCTACATATTCGTCAATGGCAAAGAAGTGCTGCAGGTCCTCCGCCATCTCCCGTTGTCCGCCCATCAGCTCCGCCATTCCGTTGACATCGTGAGGAACGAACCAGCGATACGTCCACATATTGCCTTGATATGCATACTCATTCACCTTGGTAACAGAGCCGCTTGGCACATTGCTACCTGCAGGGGTGAAGAAGCCTTGCTTGACTCCCTGTTCATCCACCTGATTAGGATTCCATAATGACTTGTAGGACATTGCGATTGTTTTGTATTTGTCGTACGTATATCGATCATTCATCAGCTCGGCAAGCTTCATTGGATAATAGGCGCTATATGCCTTCTCCAGCCCTCCGTTGAACTTGCCCGCTTCTACTGTATATTGATCCGTATCCTCCGCCATGCCTTTGAGCGCCCACTTGAGCTGTTCGTCCGTGAAGTCGAAGCCCTTCGCAATCGCGTCCAGGATGACCGCTCCATTAAATTCGTTGCGCACCGTCGGACTCGGCCAGTAACCCGAACCCCATTGCGCGTAGGAGCCTCTGGTCTCGTACACATCGATCATCGATTTCGCCATGTTCTCGAAGCGCTGCGGCTCAAGCAGGGAATATAACGAATACTTACGGAAATCGTCCCACGTCGACCATCCATTGTAGTATTCGAAGTCTTCCCCGAGCTCGGAGGCCTCACGCAGCTCATTCTCCTTGCGCGCCGCGCGGAATTGCCCTGTTGAGCTCGTCACGTTATTAGGATGCTGGTAGGCGTGATACAGCTGCGTATAAAAGATCCTTTTATTCTCCTCGTCGGAGTCCTTGACTTCAATCTTACCAAGCGTTTCGCTCCATAACGCACGCGCCTTCTCGCGCTGAGCGTCAAAGCTCCAGTCCGGAATTTCGTGATCGCGTTCGTATGCGGCTTGCTCCACACTGATCGGAGACAGGCCAATCTTGGCTTGTATCGTGTCTCCTGCAGCAGCGTTAAAGCTCACCCAGGCGCCGATATTGACGCCCTCACGATCGGATACGGCTCCGCTATTGCCATCCTTCCATGTTGTCGCGGAGACAAAATCCTTATCGAATTGAATAGAGAAGTACAGTCGGTAATTACCGTGGCCGCACACATTTTTGGAATCGATCATACCTGAAATTACGTTTGAGCCCGCCACCTTCAAGCTGGCGGCATTCATGCCCGCATAGGAAGTGGACAAATCGAGAAGGACCGCACGAGCTGCAGCGTCTGCCGGGAAGGTATACCGATGGAAGCCGACACGGTCCGAAGTCGTCAACTCGACGCCAACTCCTGAACCAAGCTCCACAGCATAATACCCCGGGGTGGCTTGCTCGCTGTCCTTGTCATACGGCTGCTTGTATTGGTTGCTCTGGTATGTGAAGTCTCCCGTCTGCGGCATCATCAGAATGTTGCCGCCTGAGCCGCTGCATCCTACTCCGCTAAACCTCACATGAGAGAAACCTTTAATCTCTGGATCCTGATAGTAATAACCGCTGAACGCTCTGCCTGTTGTGCCTTCGCTGTCCGGACCCGGCGCGATCAAGCCGAATGGCGTGCGCGGACCTGGATTCGTCTGCCCATTATCCCCCAGCGTATTAATGAAGGGATCGACATAATCGACAGGCTCAAGCTCTGTTGGAGGGTACGCGGGATATTTCCCTGCCTCCACGCCGTACAGCTTCAATTCATTCAAACGGACAATATGGCCGTCCTTCGCGCCTTTCGTTGACACAAACCTAACGTAACGCGCCGTGAATGGCGCCACGTATCGGTCAACAATTGTTTGAACGTTATCGTTCACCACATCAACGTCAACCCAGGTTTCTCCGTCATCGCTTTTCTGCAAGCGGAAATCTGTTGTGTTCCGGTAAGGACACTTATTGGATTCCGCCATGCAGTTATTTTCGACGACCCACTGGTTAATGACGTACTCCTCGCGGAGATCCAGCTTTAGCCATTTGTTCGCCGTCCCCAGATGATTGTCGCACCACTTGGTTGTACTGTCCCCGTCAACCGCGTACTGAGGCATTTCCTTTTCATTACATGCCCCGGTTGCCGTCACGATTGCGTTCAGAGCGACGTTCCTCGTCGCCGATACGACCTCGCCTCCGTCTTCGGCCGCCGCTCGATCCATGACCGGCTGCAGCAATCCGAGCACGAGCACAATTGTCATAACGATCGCAAACCATTTATTTTTCATGTGATCCTCCTGCTCCCGTTAGTTACGAATGTTGGCTCAGCGCACGATCTATAATGGCTGCAACCTGCGCTCGCGTCAGCGAGCTCTTCGGATTGAAACGACCCCTGTCGTCGCCCTTCATCAGCCCAGTGGACCAGACCGCTTGTACGGCTTCGGCAGCCCAGTCAGCGATGTCGCCTTGGTCTCCAAAGGAAGGCTTGCTTGCGGCGGAAGAGCTTAGCTCGAATAATGATAATGACCGGGCAATGGCTGCGGCGGCTTCTTCTCGCGTCATGATATCGTTAGGGCGGAATTTCCCGTCATAGCCCTTGATAATGCCCAGCGTGACCATCGTTCCGACAGCTTCCTCATAATAGCTGCTTTTCTCTACATCTGAGAATACCGGTGCGCCAGCATCAGGCAGATCAACGCCCTTCCATTCCAGCGCGCGATTCAGCATGGTGACGAAATCGGCTCGTTTGATATTCGCCTCCGGCATATAACGCTGTTCATCAACGCCCGTTACGACATGCTTGGCTGCCAGCGCTTGAACAGCAGCCTCCGCCCAGTGCTCCTTCATATCCACAAACCGTTTGTCATACTCCAGTACAGCGTAATAAGAGAAATGGGCGGCATGGAACGTAAATACGCCATTCTTCAGAATGCCTGGCACATAGACTGCCTTCTCCCCGTCCACATCATAGATGCCTGCAAGACTTAAGCGCAGCTTCTTCTCTTGCTCCTCAGTCAGCTTGAGAGAGACGGATACAGGCTGCTTCATCTCATGAATGACCGACTTGCTGTTTCCTGTAACGAGCTCGATCACGACCGACAACGCTACTCCTACCTGGCGTAGACTGCTGTCGGAAGCTATGGATTGCTCCACGATTTCCTGGGCATCCTTGGTCCATGACGTGTTAACCGTAATACGAATCCGAGAGTCCTCTCCGCCATATACTCCGATCGCCCCAGCCGGGAAGAGCAGCTTGTGCTCCCCGGAGGTCAGTAGAATCGCCTTGCCCGCTTCATCAACCGCACGAAGCGACTGGGCTGGCATTTCCAGCGCAGTGCCCAGCTCTGCCGCAGAGGCAGGCAGCTCAATCGTGATCGATTCGCCGGGCGCGTTAAGGGCGGACGCCAGCATATTGCTTTCCGCTACATATACGCCATTCCCGCCAAGAGACGGCTTAACATGGCTTTGGTTCGATTGTCCGGGATTGGACGGGATTACCCCTATAGGCGGCAACTGGAGCATAACCGCAAATGCTTCGGTCCTTTGCTTGTCTCCATAGCCCGCGTATACCGTATATTTGCCATAAGGAGCAAATTCCGCTTGTGTCGGAATGCCGACTCTAACGGAATACCTGCCATTGGTCGGGCTGACCGCATCCAGGTAAAGCATTGCGCCTTCGGGTCCCACGACTTTCACAGCGACATCGTGTTGTTGATCGGGCACTGTTCCCGAAATGACGATTTCCCCTCCGCGCAAGACCTCCCTTGCACTTAAGGAGACCGTAAAATCCTGAGCTCCGTAGGCGTGCAGAGACGGCAGCAGCAACAGCAGCGCCAGAATGCCTGCAATATAATTTTTCACGTGTTACCCTCGCTTTCTTCCGGTTACTTGAGCTCGACCGATCTTGCCAAGCTTAGAGGCGCCTTGCCTTCCATGCCGAATGAATCGAACACAAATGCACGCACCTTATAATTGCTGCCCTCAACCTCGAAGTGCTGAGACAATACCGTTTTGTCCCCTTTAATCGGCACAGCGTTGATCAGTACCGGAATATTGCCGTCCATTAGCTGGAAGACCATGTAAGCGGAGCCCTCATAAGGCGCCCTGCGGACGACGTTCACATCCATGCTCAATCCATTGGCTCGCTTCACATTGCCGGTAATGGCGAATACATCATGAATGCTGTTTACCGTGAAGGGCTTGTCATTCCAAAGCGGCAGTCCCGCTTCGCGTCCGACACCTTCATCAGCC
The DNA here is from genome assembly GCF_040834005.1 of Paenibacillus sp. PL2-23. Classification (NCBI taxonomy): domain Bacteria; kingdom Bacillati; phylum Bacillota; class Bacilli; order Caryophanales; family Paenibacillaceae; genus Paenibacillus; species Paenibacillus sp. PL2-23. The sequence continues at coordinate 1,330,704 of NZ_CP162129.1, read as the reverse complement.
TTAACGCGTACGCCAATCTGGCCAATCGCGTGTGCAACATCCCCAATCGGCAACGGATTAACCGTTACAGGCTCCCATGTTGAACCACCGTCAAGCGTAAATTCATAGTCGGACAGCGCATCAAAGCCAGGGACAGTCTTCCAGTAGAACAGATTATAGCCATCATCCACAACAGGACCGTACGGGGAAGCAATATCCATTCCAGTAACGGCAACCTTTGTTAGATCTGAATTGTTGCGTTCATCCACTGCGCGAACTACGAACTCGTAGGCTTCTCCAGCCTGCGCGCTCTCGATCATTTGACTATAGTGGCGCTTGCCTTCCTCTGCTGGGACATACAAGCTCCAATTGCGTCCAAGCTTGTCGGAGGTTTCATAAATGCGGAAGCCGCGAACGTCGGAAGCGCTCGTCTCATCCTCCGCCACGCTCCAGGCCAGCGTAACATGACCCGAACGATCCAGGCCGCCAGAAGCGTTCTGTACAGCCTCCGGCTTGCTGTCATCCCTCACGATCGTATACTCATCGAAAGGTTGATCTTCGCCCGCTCGGTACGATTCCACCGTAAAGCTGTCCTTGGTCATCCTGATCCCGGAGAAAATCGGCTTTTTGGGCTGCTCCTTCACAGCACTGTAATAATCATCAATATCATTGCGAATGTCGTAATATTTGGTACCCGCAGCGTTATTGATCATATACATCGTGCCCTTGGGATTAAGCGGGTTGCCATTAGCGTCCTTCTTGACATCCAGCACCGCCTTATCGCCATACATCTGATGCGTTCGAACATAGGAATGATCATGGCCCTGCAGAACAACGTCAATACCCAGCTCGTCGAAAACAGGATACAGCATGTCCCTCAGCTCATAAATCTCCGTTTCCTTGGAATGGCCGCCTACAGAATAAATCGCTTTGTGAAAGGCAACGACCTTCCACTTCTTATCTGTCTCTGCCACCTCACGGCGAAGCCACTCGATTTGATGCATAAAGGATTCGCGTTGCCGCGCGTCCCAGCCCATGTCCATCGTGTTAAGAATCATAAAGTGGGCGTCGCCATAATCGAAGGAATAGACGCTGCCTGGCGGAAGCGGATCATCTATCTGATCATTGGGATAATTAAAGTGATAATAATAGTTATCATTGTATGGACCCTCGTGATTGCCTACTGCCGCCATAATGGGCAAATGCATTAACGTTTGTTGAGGCTTGCCAAAGTAATCCAGCCATTGTGATTCCAAAGCCCCGCCATCTACCATGTCGCCTGTCATAACCAGGAATTGGGACTGTGGAAAATGTTCAACCGCTTGATTCAAGGTGTTCGCCCACACCTCATAATCCCCGCTGTTTCCACCCTGCGAATCGGTCATATACAAAAACTCAAATTCGCTCTCATTGTCTGCTTCGGTAACAAATGTGCCCGTCTCGCTCCAATAACCGTCGCTTCCGAGACGATATTTGTATGGCGTTCCCGGCGTCAGGCCCTCTACAAGAGCTTTGTGTCCGATAAATGAGATGGTCGTAAAATTGGTGTACTTCAAATTCTGAAGCACTCTCGACTCTCCCTCGAATCGCAGCTTGTTAGGCGAATCGAAATTTTCGGTTGCGCGCACGACTTCCACAACACTGTCCATTGCATTCGCAGGAGCGTCGTCCGGGTAATTGTAGCTTGTATACCAGGCGAACGAGCGGCTGGTCTTGGCGCTTCCATACAGCGACATTGCGATTGCGACAGGTGAATAATCAATTCTCATCGATTCGTTATCGATGGCATAGACAAACGAGCCTATAGCTTGTCCATCAATGGACTGCAAGCCTGCTGATCCGTCGTACTGCAGCTTCAAGGACTGACCCGCGATAATCTCCTGCTCCGGAACCAGATGAACGATGGAGGCATCCGCTGCGTTTCGTTCCAATGCTTTGATGGCAATCTGTCTGCCTTCCGCATGCAGCAGGAAATGTTTGTTCAATTCCTGCGGAAGTGCTGCCAGCTCATGAGAGAGCTTCAGATCAATGACTTGTCCTTCCGCCCTTGCTTTGCCGCCGATCGGTCCCATATAGTCCTTAGGCAAGGACAAAGCGCTGGCTGGCACAAGCTCCTTGGCAATGCCGGGTCCCGACCATTTCAAAAACAGGTTAGCCCCGCCGAAATGCTCGAAATATTCCATTTTGATATCATATTTGCGTCCCGCTTCGAGCGTGATCAGCCGGCTTTCCTGTTCCTTGTCCCACTCATCGACCCAAAAGTCAATTAGCGGGCTGCTCATATCATCAACCCAGAGCCGGAAGCCATTGTCCCCGATGACATAAAACTTATATTCGCCCGTAGCAGGAGCCTCGATCTGACCTGTCCATCGAACACTGGCCGTATCCTCCATACCCGTCATTCGAGCGAGCACCGGGTTCAAATCCGCAAATTGGATAGAGGGATCAACAGCCGCAGCTTTTCGCTCGTCGAATGCAAAGTTGCCGCTAGGCCCCATATTCGTGTAATACTCGGCATACAGCCCTTTATCCTTTGGAAGCGGCGTTGACTCCCCCCTTAGCTCCAGTGAAAAAAACAAGTCGGAGCTGGAGGCTGAATTCTGATGAACCTCAACGGTCATCACATTGCTTCCACTCTCCAGCAGCCAAGGATCAATCGCAAATACATTCGCCGCGCGATCCGTATCAACGGCCTCGAGAGCTACAGAATTGTAAGCAATGGGACCCGTTCGCATGTTTGTTCTGTATACTTCATTGCCATTCAAATAAACAACGGCCCCGTCATCCCGAATAAGAGCAGCCGACAGCTGCTTAATCTCCGAAGCGTCATCTACCGTAAATTCATGCCTGAAATAAGCGGTAATCGGCTTATTGGCAGCATTAGAGCCGTATTGAATGATCGTAGCTAACGGCAGGTCTCCCCCGCCATAGCCTAGTGGAGCAGCTCCAGTCTTCCATTCGGTATCATCAAAGTCGTTGTACCTCCACGCCGTCTTCTGATTAGAACCGTCGTCCAGGTACTTCCAAGTGCTGTTATGGGCAATCAAGAGATCATTGTCCTGCGCCATATTATATTGCAGGCCAATAACAGGCGCTGGAAGCACCAGGAATGCGCATAACAGGATCCACAGAAGACGATTCGCTTTCGTCTTGCTCAGGTTCAACTTCACTACTCTTCCTCCTATCACAATCTCTATGTTTGTATACAGCCTATCACAGTATATCTAGCGTAATGTTTACTATCAAGATTAATATAGTTATTTATTTGTAAAGTTAATGATTTGTTAATGTTAATAAATAATTAATTTGTGTATTGTGAAGATTTTTTGTTGAAAATATATAAATTTAGTGATTATTCATGAGTTCATTTCTCAATTTTCACCCAACAAACGCGATGGCGCTATTTTATCCGTGATTGATAGCGGTTGAAAAAAAAACCTTGAAAGGCGTTTAGCCAATCAAGGTTATGAAGTAACCAAAACTACGTTCCCAGATATTCGAGCGCTTAATGGAGCAGAAAAAAACCGATTCCCACAGGAATCGGCTTTATCGTATTAGGCTTCCAAGTTAAACAGCTTGCCAAGCGATATTTGAAAATCCTTGAACACATTCGACCGCACGTTATCTTGCTCTGTATATAAGTCGCGTACCTGATACACGCCATCCTGCAGCGCATACACATGAACCGTGCGATTGCCGGGATCGACGATCCAATATTCTTGAACGCCATACTTCTCATATAGATTGAACTTCTCATTGTAATCCTTAAGCGCTGTTGATGGCGACAATACTTCTATAATCATCGTCGGAGCGCCGTGACAGCCGTTCTTGGAGATCTGATTCTTGGAGCACACCACCGACAGGTCCGGCTGCGTAACATGGTCAGGTGTATTATATTGATCGCTCTCGCTGAAGAATACGTCGAACGGAGCGACAAACACATAGCAGCTCCGATTCTGCAAGTGCGTTCGAAGTGCGAAATGCAGCTCTCCTATAACGAACTGGTGAAGGGCTGTTGGAGCCGGTGACATGTTATATGGCTTGCCGTTAATTAATTCCCATGCTCCATCCCATAACAACCAATCTTGATACGTGTGCTGCTTTTTCTCATCCGGATTCGACACTTGGATCTACCTCCTTCGGATTTTTATCTTTTTACAACCTATCTATAGTTCACCTTTTCTTATCTGCTCGATGATTTCGTTCGTCGTAATAATCTTACCTTGCCTGATATCATCTTCGGATTGCTGGATCATTACTTGTGAAAATCTGGTTGCGTGTACCTAAATTATAACACATATCGCTTCAATTCTTAGCGTTGAGTTGTTACCCTCACCTAACGACTGCACAAGGCTCTTTATTTGGAGGACCTGGATTAGTTTCGACAAACTTTCTCTCTTTTGCTAACATTTTTTTCCTCATTGGCCCTCTCTAGCTTGACCGCTTCCATAAATTCATATGGGGATAAGTCATGGCTTTCTGTGAATACGGAAGGGTATTTTACTCGAAGTCCCCTCTGATATAACTTGTCCATAACTATATGACGCGTTCCATCCATGTGCAAGCGCGAATTCCCGTACCTTTTCATTGGTGGCATGGACATAAACGGCTGATTGCGCCATGCCTTGATAGGCGATAGATGTCATTTTGTCCTCCTGTTTCCGTTTTTTCGAAATCCGATTTAGCTGAGAGAACTTGCCTGAGAGCATGGTAGCTGTTGACGTTCTTTCGGCCATGCTTATCGTAAAAATTGTTATTTCATGGTATTATATCCTTGATTCCATTCAAGTTTTTTCGTCGTTTCAATATCGCATTATTGATTGTATCCTATGTAATCTGCCTGCGAAGAAATATAAGAAGGAGTGGTCTGTTTGGATATCTTGTTTTCAAAAGCCATTTGTCTGCATGTAACGACTTACGAAAGTTTATCTGACCGCGGGAGTTCTCTTGTCCCGTTCATCAACGATATACTGATCGCCTTCGTGCCTTATTTGAAGAAGGGACTCGTGATCGAACTGGAGAAAACCAATCACCGCTCGCAGAGAATGCTCTATAACGAAAAAAACATCAATAAGGTTTATAAAATGTTGCTGAACCAAGAGCTTGTACAACTGCTGATTATCGACTACTATGAATGGGATGATGATCCCCATTACGACGAAGACGCTCCGCCAGCCACCTATCCTCAGGATTTCTGCTTGGGCATCTCTTGCAATTATGCTTCTAATTTCCCCACCCGGTCTCAGGAATTATATAATTATCCGAATGGAATAGGTTTTTCACTAAGTGACAGAGTACTAGGGGGGCACATCCCGCAGGACATTCAGCAAAAATTCATAGTCCTGTTTGAACGAGCACTATCCATTTCAAGAGGGGTTACCGGATTTATAACATACGAGACTATTGCCGGGTCTAGCCCTATGATGACACCTTTTGAAAACTACTATAAAATCCCTCCGTTCAGTAAGCCTGGTTACAGACATCATGTCAAGGGCTACTTCTGGATGAATTTCCTGAGTGAACTCCATATCGCCAGCCTGGGGGGGCTCGATTACATAACAGAACACGCTCCATGCTTCTCGCAGAAACGATGGCCGTCTGGTGTACAGCTTCAGCTTAGCGCCGATATTAACAACTACTCCGACGATCAGCTCAGAGAGCTTCGAGCGTTCTTGTCTCCACTGTTCCCGCCTAATCTCGAACAGGTGACCCCTTTGGAGTTCTACGGAAATCCTATTCACAGATTAGTCGAATAAACCATTTGCATAGGAGCTCCGTGACTAATACTGACGGAACTCCTATGCATTTACTGCTTTTTCATGGAGGGAAAATAATGGCAATTTAGCTCCAATAATGGCTTTGCCTACCCGATAGACCACATATCCATCCCTTCCACAATTGTTCCCTAGTCCAATTCAACTCATAGATGATCTGGTTGTCCAACTATGTCACTCCTCATTTATTTTATTTATCTTTATTTTGTTTACGTGATAACGGATCGTTTTCTGATAAACTTCACCTTAAAGGTGCCCCTCTCTTTGGGTGATGTTGTTCCAACAAACACCATTCTACCAAATATCAGGGTACCTTTTCATATTTTTATGTAGCTTTACTTTCGTAATTCAGGTTCAAAGAAAAAACCTTGATAGGCACTAAGCCAATCAAGGTTTTAAATTCAGTATTTTCCGAGTCCGTTTGATACCCAACCTTACTATGTTACCAATTCACATAAGAGGACACGAAGCCTGCATACTTGTCCATGAAGCCCCAGGAATGAGTTGTGTTGCTCTGATAATTCCACGTGTCGTCATATTGTGTTGGCGAATAGTCGAGAGATATGACATCCGACAGGCTGAAGGTCTCGCCTGTGTTGTTCGTGATGGAGATCGTGAAGGCGACTGAATCCTTTTCGTTCAGCGCAAATTCGCCCTCAGCATAAGATAACTGCTGCCAAGTCCCTTCAGTGAAGTAACTTTGCTCATAGAAGCCGGCGTTTTTGGTAAGGCTGACCACATCTGGACCGCCAGGGTTAGGGTAGACCGTAACCATTAAACCGCTGTTACGATCCTCATAGTTGAACGGATTGTACATGCTCGCCTCTTCCTTCGCTGTAAGAACGGGCACTGTAAAGCTGTACGAGCCTCCTCCAGCGCCCTGAAGGCTAACCGTCATGCTTCCGCCATTAAGCATATCGCCTGGTACCTGGGCATTCATACTGAATGACTCAAAGCTGGCAGGCTCATAGTCATAGGCATAGAACAAGCTTCCATTCACCCATTCGCGTAGGTGCTGCGCATAGCTTGGTGAATAGTCATATTGCACGGAGTAATCCGTTAACGGATTAGTCTGCTGCTTCTCCTCAACGGTAACAGTGAAGTCGAGCACATCATTCGACGTATCGTATTGCGGAATACCGGTTTTGATGATCTTCAGCTGCATCGGGTACGTTCCAGGATATTTCAAGGATACTGGAATCGCAATTGGTGTGACTCCGCCTTTGGCTGCATACACTTCGTTCAGCGTGCCCAGCACCACACCATCGAATACGACATCGACCCGCGCCGCATCGCCTAGATCACCATTCAGCTCTTTCAAGTCCGCGGTTACTATAAACTGCTCATTAGGAGCTATATGGGAAGGCGCTTGCAGATCGTCTAGCACTAGGTCGGGACGAAGAAGCACCTGCGTTTCCCCAGTTAGTGTCTGCTCACCCTTAAGCTCATCATGCTTGAATGTAATCTTCGTATTGACAACTTGATGGCGCTTTATATTGTTTAAAGTGAGCGCAGCAATATTGGGATAATTGGATACATTCTTAAATTTCTTATCTATTACCTTCTTGCCGGTAATCGTGTCATAGACCTCAAGCTCTACCTTCTTGAGCTCTTGTGGAGGCATATAGTCTCCAGTATTCGAATAGACTTGCATCGTCAATTCCGTGTTGTCTTTGCCCATCAGCGCTTGTAAGGCCAGGTTGAAGGTTGCATCTGTTTTTTTGGGTGCAGCGACGGCCGCGCCAGAGAGCATGGACGTCAGAAGCAGAGTGAAAGCGAGGACAATAGACAATCTTTTTTTCAAGCAAAAAAACCTCCTCAAAGTATTTGAATAGGTATCTATGCGTACATATGATTTGTCTAGTTAGCAGCTTGGCACGGGATACTAGATAATAGTATTAGATTTTGAATATTTATACAAGTATGCAGGAATAAGGAATAACAAACATAGACTTTTCACAACATGCCTCATGGCTCTTCCTGTTCAGTTCTCTAGGTACAATTGGGAATCATGTCCTAATTTAGCAAGGCAAATAAGCATCGGGTACTCGCATCAGATAGGCCTTGGAGCTATCGATCCGGATATTGGTTCCTGTATAGAAGACGATTCTGTCTCCCTTAGGGGACCAGTCTAGTCCCGTTACGTAATGGTCCTCCAAGATACGCGTCCCAACGTCGATGCGATCGGTTGGAATGAGAAAGACCTCGTGATCTCTTGCATATGCGATCCACTTCTTGTCCGGGGACCAGGTCGGACTCTGCAGGTAGTGGTCGCTGATTGTCCATCTTCTCCCCGATTCGAGGTCCAGGATGATTCCTCGATGACCATTACCGTTCCCGAGAGATTCATTGATGAATAGCCACTTGCCATCTCTAGATAGCCTGCTCCCTGTAGTCACCTTAATGCTGAGCGGGGTGGTTATATCCGTATAAGCATCCGTTCGAAAGTCATAGGACATGATGACACTTTCACGGCTCCCTTGTGCCGTGCTCTGGAAGTACAGTTTCCCATCGTATGGCGAAAAATCCACATCACCTGCTACGTAGAATTGTTGCGGATGAATGATGGATTCCTGCTTCGACTGGACATCAATGACGCGCAGCTGACTGTCGCCTGTTACACCGTCATAATCGTCATAAGGTGTCTCGAAGTAATAAAGTTTAGTCCCCTCCGGATCCCAGGCTGCATTAGAGAAGATAAACCCAGACTCATGGATGTTCCGGAATTTGATCCGATCCTTAACATCCGCCACAATCAAGTGCTCGGATTCATTCAGAAGAGCCAGTTGGTTACCATCAGGTGACCAGCGGACCAATTGTGCACTCTTTGTGATGAATACGAAATCACCATCGACCGTTCTGGGGAAGGGAAGCCCTTGGACCGAGATGAAGAGAATGAGGATTACAACCACGACAAGTAACGAATAGACTATTCTCTTCACTGCAAGTACTTGGATTGAATCTCGATTATTGTACGTGAAGCGGGTTGTACGAACGCTCTATACCAAGCGTCTTTCGTAGAGTCGAATTCTGCCTCGCTAAGTCCTAGTTCTATATCAGTTTTGGTAGCAAAGAACAATACCACTTTAGACATAACTCCTCCATTATTTCTTTTTGGTATGGCGATAGTTTTATTGCCTGAGCTACTAGTTTTCTGTTTCATGACCGTATACCAATAGTATACTTGTCTCTCGCTCGCCTTTCTAGCGATAAGCTGCTCGACGGACTTGTCATCTCACTCCAGAACCACTTGATTTCCTTAAACAAAAAACCTCCCACCTGCAACAGCTCACAGATAAGAGGGTCCCGCACTTTTTATCCAAAATAAATCCTTAATTCACGCTTCCCTTGTACATATTGCCGGATGGGCTGCGCGTGTTGCCGGAGGCTGTGGCCGTGGCGCCGTTATCGGCATTGACGACATATGGGGTCGCGTTGTCGAGATATAACGTATTGCCGGTGAAGCTGGCGTTCTGTCCCCAGCCGCTGGCGCGTTCATGCACCTGGAAGGCATCTACGATCTTGCTGTTGCCGTTGCGGTAGCCGACGTTATTCTTAATGATGTCGTTGTTGCCCTTCACATCAATGAAGCTGTCCGCATAATTGGCGCCTGAGATGCCCGTTCCGTTGAAGGTGCAATTCTCGACAATGGTGCCCGAGGAGCCTTCCTTAATATCCACATGCTCAGCCCGCACATTGGGACCAAAGGATACAGAGGAAATCCGGTTGTTATTTGTTTCTTTCTTATAGGTGCCCCATTTGCCGATGTCCGAGCCTACATATACACCTTCGCCGTATTCGGGATTCAGCTTCCCTGTATCGTATACGGTGGAGTTCTTGATGACATTATTGGAGCTTCCGTCCCGGTAATGCACGCCTTCTTCACCGATGTTGTACACATCGACATATTCGATCCACGTGTTATTGGCATGGTCGAGCATGATACCCTTCTTGGCGTTTGTCACCTTCACATTGCGGATGTCGTAGTAGTCGCCGGTCACATAGAGGGCGTAGCCGCTGGAGGTTGTGCCGCCATTCAGGATCGGCTTATTGGTGGAGCTTGCTCCTTTGATTGTAATTTTGGCAGAGGCGGTGCCATTCTTGGCCGCAACAAAGTTGCCCGTAAAGGTCACGCCCGCTGCAAGGGTGATCACATCGCCAGGCTGCGCATTAGCAAGTGCCGATGTGAGGCATGAAGCGGTGCTGCAAGTAACGGATGCGGCCTGGGAGGCAGTTGGAATGCCGAATAAAGCAAGCGAGAGAATAGCGGTATACACGACTGCTTGGCGTAGCTTGAATGAAGCGTGTTGAACGTTGAACATCATATCACTTCCCTCTCTTTGAATGCGCTTACTGTTAGCGCTTACAAATAACACTGTAGTCGAATCGCGCCATTTCGTCTTGTTTAAATCCTATATGAATTGGTATATTTTTCGTAAAATGTCGTGTAGAAATATTTTCACAAAAAAATCCCCTTCAATCTGCGATAAACGCAAATGAAGGGGTGCACCTCACGAATTAAAGATATTCAAAATTGCTTCTCCATACTTATCCAGCTTCCCTTTACCAAATCCCTTTACTCCTAATAACTCCTCTGTCGTTCGTGGATACTTCGTAATCATATCCTCCATCTCAGCGTTGTTGAATATGTAGTAAGCCTTTATGTTCTCGGCTCTTGATGTTTGAAGTCGATAGGCTGTCAATTCCTCACGAAGCTGCTCTTCGCCTTTCTTCTGATACTCTTCGATGGCAAGCTGGTACTTAGCCTCCAAATCCATATTAATCGGTGTGTTCAATCTGACGAGCAAATTGGCAATATCGAACATATCCTTTTCAGGAAGATCGTATAGATTGGCTTTATCATTCTGAAATTTCTCTAAGGTAGCTTTAATCTGATCATACTTAATAAGCGTTCTATCAATTTCCGCCGGACACTTATACTTCTTGATTATCGTTTTAGGATTTGCCATAACTACAAGCGACAGGATTGGCATGTTGTTAATTTTCAGCTCTTTCGAGAGTACATGCTTTAGAATATCGATATGCCTTTTATTCTGCGTAACGGGGCTGTAGATCCCTTCCTTATACTCTTTACCGAACTTATTTTTTATTGTTCGCACAAAATTGCCATCTTGATCAATGGAAATATTACCGCTCAACTTTTTTGTTTCTAAGATGCAGGTAAACTTATTAGAAATGACCACAAAATCAAGCTGTGCGACATAATCCTCATATGCCACCCTTACATCATGCAGACATAATATGGGGAGGAACGAATTTTTCAGTTCAAAATAAACATTATTTTCGCCATCTAATCCGTATTTAAGAAGCTTAATATCTCTCTCGATGTTGTCCTTCTTTTCCCCGTCAAAAACTTTATCAAGCAGCTCATTAAGAGCAGTTAGTTGATCATTCACCTTAGAAAAGTCTTTAACAAAAGCAGGACTTTTGATTGTTCTTTTCTGGCCAAACAGCATATTAAATATAGACATGTAACAATCCCCTTGTAATTATTCCGATAACTGATCGCTAGTAGGAGTTAAGACATAGTAAGATTATACCATGTATTTACTGAATTGGGCTGGTAAATTCATTGGTTGCACCACAAAAAAATCCCCTTCATTTGCTCAAATGAGGCAAATAAAAGGGATTTTATTATTGAATTCTATAGATATAGCTGAGGGAAGACTACTCCCACTCGATCGTCGCTGGCGGCTTCGAGGTCACATCAAACACAATGCGGTTGACGTTGTCCACCTCGTTGACGATACGAACGGAGATTTTCTCCAGCACATCCCAAGGGATGCGGGCCCAGTCAGCAGTCATGCCATCAATAGACGTGACGGCGCGGATGCCTACTGTGTAAGAGTACGTACGGGCATCGCCCATTACGCCGACGCTCTTCATGTTCGGAAGCGCCGTGAAATATTGCCAAATCTCGCGGTCAAGACCGGCTTTGGCAATTTCGTCACGCAGGATCGCATCGGATTCGCGCACGATATGCAGCTTCTCTTCTGTTACCTCGCCAAGCACACGAATGGCCAGACCCGGACCCGGGAACGGCTGGCGCCATACGATAGCCTCCGGCAGACCGCACTCCTCGCCGACCTTGCGAACCTCGTCCTTGAATAGTGCCTTGAGAGGCTCCACCAGCTTGAACTTAATGTCCTCCGGCAGACCGCCTACGTTGTGATGGGACTTGATCGTCTGTGCCGTAGCGGTGCCGCTCTCAACGATGTCCGTATAGAGAGTGCCCTGAGCCAGGAATTCAAAGTCATCCAGCTTGTCCGATTCTTCCTGGAACACATAAATAAACTCGTTGCCGATAATTTTGCGCTTCTGCTCGGGATCGTCCACACCGGCCAGCTTGCCGAGGAAACGCTCCTTGGCGTCGATCTTCAGCACCTTCATGTCGAACTTGCCAACGAAGGTCTCCATGACGCTCTCCGCTTCGCCCTTGCGCAGCAAGCCATGGTCGATGAACATACAAGTCAGCTGGTCGCCGATAGCCTTGTGAAGCAGAATGGCTACTACAGAGGAGTCTACACCGCCCGACAGCGCGCAAAGAACCTTTTTATTGCCAACCTGCTCACGAATCTCGCGAACGGTATCATCAATGAAGGTCTCCATAGACCAGTTGCCTTCGCATTTGCAGATGTTGTACAGGAAATTGCGAATCATCTCATTGCCGTATACGGAGTGGCGCACTTCCGGATGGAATTGTACAGCGTACAGTCCACGTTCCGGATGGCTCATACCCGCGATCGGAGCATGCTCCGTGCTTGCATCGACGCGGAAGCCCGCTGGCGGCTCGATAACGAGGTCGCTATGGCTCATCCATACCGTCTGTACTCTATCCAGTCCCTGCACAATATGGCTGCCCTCTGCAAATTCCACTTCGGCTTTGCCATATTCGCGTTTGCCTGCGCGCTCCACCTTGCCGCTCAGCTGATGGGACATCATCTGCATGCCGTAGCAGATGCCGAAGATCGGCACGCCCAGATCATATACCGCCGGATCGACAAGCGGAGAATTCACCTCGTATACGCTAGCCGGTCCTCCCGAGAATACAATGCCCTTCGGCTGCAATTCCCGGATCCGTTCTACCGGCGTATTGAATGGCAACAGCTCACTGTACACGCCCAAATCGCGGATGCGGCGCGCAATCAGCTGGTTGTATTGTCCACCGAAATCGAGGACAACAATAATTTCGTTTTGCTTCGTCATGACCGAGCCTCCCTCAATTGATCTACTAATTATATATAAGGCGCTCTGAGCCCGTCAAGGCGATAACAGCAGGCTTCGCGCGGCGCACCTGCAGAGTGTGGCACACGCTCCCGCAAGCGTCTGCTGGCGGATCGTTTTGGTCATTGTTAGCTTGAAAACAAAAAGCCGCTGAAGCAATCAAGCGTGCCAGATATGCCTATTCGTGCTGGGCGGGCAGTTTCGAGCAATTAAGTGTGTCAGTCAGGAACGTCTATTTGTGCTGGGATGAGCGATCACTAGCAATTAGACGTGCCAGGAACGTTTATTTGTGCTGAGATAGCTGGTTGCGAGCATTTAGACGTGCTAGAAACGTCTATTTGTGCTGGGATGGGCGGTCGCGAGCATTTAGACGTGCCAGGAACGTCTATTTGTGCTGAGATGAGCGAGCGCGAGCATTTAGACGTGCCAGGAACGTCTATTTGCGCTGAGAGGGGTGGTCGTGAGCAATTAGACGTGCCAGGAACGTCTATTTGTGCTGGGATGGGAAGGGCCGCGCGCGCTCAGTCGTTAGCGTTCAGCCCTCCACCACCACAATACCTATTTCAACGGCTCGTCTGCTACGCTGTTCGGCCTCTTCCATTGCCGCGCCGGCTCGCGTGGCTCGCGCGCGATAAGCTTCGCGCAAGCAAGCTTCAGCTCCGCGGGCGCAGGGGCGCTCGCCAGCTCTCCGGGAGCGGCGTAGCGCGCTTCCTCCACCCATCTGGCGATACGCTCCAGCTCGGCGCGCCGCTCCGCGCTCATGCTTGCGCCCAAGCTGCGGATCAGCTCCCGCATCGTCATGCTGTCGCGCTGCATCATAGCGCGAGCCGCATCGGAGCCTCGCGGCACGCGGCTCCACAGCAGGTCGATGAGCGCCTCCGCGACATCGACCAGCGCGCTCCGCTGCTGCGCTGCGGCTGCCGCCGCCTCCGCAGCGGCAGCGCTGCGCGGCCGGCGCGGGCCGAGCCCGCCCTCGGCGCTCGGGCTCGGCGCCCGCGCCGACTCCCGCGCGGCGAGCTCCGCGCACGCCGCGCGATAGCGCCGCTGCGCGAGCGCGAGGCGCAGCCGCTTGCGCCGCGCAGCGGCCAACGCGCCGCCGACCAGCGCCAGCGCCGCGGCGCCTATGGCGGCCGCCGCCGCAGGCTCGGCCGCCGCGCGGTTCGCGGCGAGCTGCGCGCCGCCCGCGAGCTCTCGCGCGAAGCGCGATACGGCAGCGGCGGTATGCTCCGCCGCCGCTTCCAGCCGCTCGGCCAGCGATAGCCCGCTGGCCGTGGCGGCCGCTGTGACGGCTGCGCTGCCTTGCGCCGCAGCCGCCATTGATCCGCCGCCGGCTGCTGCGGCGGCGGTTATAGCTGAGACGCCGTCGAAGCCCGGCGTCGGATCGAACGGCACCCAGCCCGCACCGGGAAAATATACCTCCACCCATGCGTGAGCGTCCGAGCTTTTCACCTCGTAGAGGCGTTCGTGCTCCCCTTGTGCAGGCCGAGACTGAGACTGGGACCCTTGCTCCAGCCTCAGCTCGTCGCCTTCCACATCTACCGGCGTGCCAGGCGCGAACCCTTTCACCCATCTGGCTGGAATGCCCTCCGCCCTCAGCAGGACGACCATCGCCGTGGAGAAATGCACACAATAGCCGCTCTTCTGCTGGAACAGGAAATGATCCACAAAATCCGTTCCCTGAGGCGGAATTTGGCTGTTCGTCTTGGTATACACATATGCGCTCTTCAAATATTGCTCGATCGCCTGAACCCGGTCGTAACGGCTTGTCGCTCCGCCGCCCGAAATTTCGGACGCCAGCGCACGCACACGAAGGGGCAGCCCCGAAGGCAGCTGCAGAAACGGCGCCAGCTCCTCCTCCGTCAAGCTGCCATCCACAGCGGCTTCTCCCGTCAGAACAGACGCGTCCGGACCCGCTTGCCCATCATCCAGCGAACGAAGCACGGCTCCGTCCGTAACGGGCAGACGGCTTAACGTCGTATATTGACCAAGAAGCCATTCGCCGGATTTGGCGTACAACGAGCCATATTCATCGCTGGCCAAATAGCTGTCCAGCATTCTACGCGGATTGGCGCCAATCAGCTCCGTCACCCGGCCATCCTTGCCCGCCATAAATATCGGCATCCCAGGACTCGGCGTCTCCCATCTGACGACCTGCGTAATCCATGCTCCCTGCAGGCCGCGTCCGCCCTCCACCTCTGCCGAAGCTTCGCTGACAGTCTCTGTCGCCTCTCGCACCTGCCGCAGGATCAATTCCAGGCTGGGATTGCTCCAGCCGGAGCCGTCGTAGATCGCCTTCGCCTCCCCGCGCCAATACGTACGAAGCGGTGAATACCCCCAAAATATCGTAGCCGGATCATCCGCAACGGCTGCCCCCAGCAGCGTGTCGTCGAAGCCGTAGCCTGTCAGCCCCTGGCCCGGTCCCCCTTCGCTCAAGGTGCCCAGCGTTGACAGGCTGGCTTGTCCGTTGTTCAGTCGCGCGATGCCTTCCTCCAGCCTCTCGCTGAACGATCGCGTCCACTCCGGCGGCGCTAGCTCCCACTCCTTCCCGCCAGCAGCCAGCAGCGCGCACCCTACGACGATAAGCGTGACGAACATCGAGGCCGCGATCCAGCTGCCCTCGACAGCCTTCAGCCGGCCGATCCCCGCCTCCATTACCCTGCGGGCGCGAGGCAGCGCGACAACGGCTGCCAGCAGTACCCCTTCCGAGGAAGCGCGTACTACACCGCCCATCACATCCATCCCGAGCCACACGTGCAGCGCGACCAAATAAAGCAAAGTCGCTCCCGCAATGCCAAACGCAGCCTGACGGAGCCACACCAGCGCCTGCAGGGCCGGCGCCAGCATAGCCCATCCCACGAACAGCAGCAAGGTCCGCAGCTCATCCGACATCGCCCACACGCCTTGCTCCGCCATAAGGCCGACATGCCGGACAAGCATGCCGGGGAATGACAGCAGCCATTCCGCTCCGCTTTGCCCTTGCTCTTTGAACAGCCACATCAGGCAGCACACGATCAGCAGGGAGTAGATGATCACAGCGACAACGCCGTTCAGGCGGAACAGGCCAGCGGCCAGAATACAAGCGATAATCGCGAGCAGCGGCGCCGGCTGATAAATAACCGCCCACTGTGTCGAATGAACCCAGGGCAGCAGCCACTCCGCCAGCAAGCCGAACAGGAGCAAGCTTGTGACTAACCGATACAGCAAAGAAGGATCAAGCCCTTGCTCTTCCTTATCCCAGAGCATAAGCACCCGCTCCTTCCGCTGTCGATCCTGCCGGCGTTCCCGCTGGAACGCTAGGCGCGCTTTGAAGCCATCTTACGGGAATGCCTCTGCCCTCCAGGTGACGCGCTTGCTCCCTCATCGCGTAGGACAGCACGCCTGCGCTCGTGAACAGCAAAAGCTCCAGTCGGAAGCCCTGCGCGCCAAGCTGATCCGCCAGCGTTGTCCATCGCGAACCATTCCTCCAGTCCGCAGAATACATACGAAGTGTCCGGCCTGACATGGGGCTGCCGCCAAGCCGCTCCAGACCCTCCCATTGATGAGGCTGCTTGGACGGCTGGAGTCTGGCCAATCTGCTCCGCAGCTCCATCAGTCGAGGCGCCGGCTCCTTGCCCTCTGCACCCGCAAGTCCAAGTGTCCATCCCTCAGCCAATATCGTAACGGCAATATTCTGGGATACGGCTCTGGCCGAATCGCCGAGCAGCTGTCCGATACAATCGTCCAATAAAACGTCGTCCCCCGCATAAGGGGCGGCGAATTGATCCAGCGCGACGTACAGCTGAAGCCGCGCAGCTCCGGTATATACCTTCGTGTGGAGCCCTCTGCCTCTGGCCATCGCCCGAAAATCCAAATGCCTGAAGGAATCTCCGTCCGCATAAGGCCTCGTGTCCGGTCCAATTCCCGCATTTCTAGTCAACAGGCCGTCATTCCCGTCAGAGGGCTCCGCGTGCAGGCCCGGATTCAAGCGCTGTATCCTATCGTCGTCGAGCCTGCTGAAGAACGATGGATCGCCTGGCTCCCGAGCGGGATCAGCCGGCACCATAGCAGGCGCAACAAGCAGCTCTCCCTCCAGCTCGAATTCCCGGCGAATCGACATCAGACCGAACGGATCTCCGCAGGTCACGGACACCGACCGGAGCTGATATACGCCTCGCTTCAGCCCCTTCAGATTCCAGCTGGCCTCCAGCTCCTTGGCGAACATGGGGGCAAATACAGCTCTAACCGACTTTTCTTCTGCTCGCATGCTGCATGTATTGCACAGCGTATCCTCCACCGCTATCCATGCCAGCGGCAATCTCAGCTTCCGCGTCAGCGTCAAGCCTATCGCCAGCTCTTCTCCAGCGATTCCTTCTCCCGCCGGAAGCGTGCGGCTGACACCGATTCCTCTTATCGCGGCTATAGGCAGAAGCAGGCTCATCATCGTTAAGCCGGCCAGCAGCGCAAGGAGAAACCATTCCAGCGCACCGCCTCGTGTCACAACGGCATATACGGCAAATCCGGAGGCGGCCGCTATGAAGGACCAGCCCCCCCATCTCGGCCGATATCGTCTGCGCTGGCTCATCTCCATCTTCCTTTCGCAGCGGGAGCCGCTGCTTCCTTCGGCACCGGCGTCGCTGCCGCAACTTGCCTGATCAAGGCTGCAGCATGCCTTCCTCCGAAGCCCGCGCCCCCTCGAAGCGCAATGCGGTGGCTCAGAACGGATTCTGCCGTAGCCAGCAGATCGTCAGGTATCACATAACGCCTGCCCTCGATATAGGCGCTCGCCTGCGCCGCACGAAGCCAATCCCGCAGCGCCCGAGGACTCACTCCGAGCAGAGCCTCCGGCGAACGCCGCGTCGCGTCTGCAATGTCCACCATGTAACGCATCAGTGCCGGATGCACATGTCCTTGCCGGGCTTCCGCCTGCATTTGCAGCCACTCCTGCACCGCCAGCACCGGCCTCAGGCGCTCCGGCTCCATTCTTTTGCCGCTTGCGTATTGCTCCAGCATTCTGTTTTCATGCTCCGCCTCCGGATAGCCGATGGACAGCTTCATCATAAACCGGTCGAGCTGCGCCTCCGGCAGTCCGCTGGTCCCTTCGAAGGTTAACGGATTTTGTGTCGCGATCAGCATGAAGGGAACAGGCAGTCTGCGAGTTTTGCCCTCAATGGTCACTCTACGCTCCTCCATCGCTTCCAGCAGCGCCGATTGGCTTCTTGCCGAAGCTCGGTTTAATTCGTCCGCCAGCACGACATTAGCCATTATCGGTCCCGGACGGTATACGAGCTCGTTCGTTTTCGGCTCCAACACCACACCGCCAATCACATCGGCCGGCATCATATCGGATGTAAATTGTATGCGCCGGAACTCTCCCCCGACCACTCTCGCAAATGCGCTGGCCAGCATCGTTTTCCCCACGCCCGGCACGTCCTCCAGCAGCACATGTCCGCCTGCCAGCATGGCAGTCAGCGCTTGCTTGATCATGTCTTGTTTCCCTAGCAGAACACTCTCTATTTTTTGCTGAAGCCGATGCAGCAGCACCTGCGGCGGCTCTGCCCAATGCCTCGCCGACTCCTCGCGAAGCTCTTCTTCCTTGCTATACCATACATGTGGAGAGATCATAGCCGAATTCACCTCCTGAAAAATAAATCTATCTATTTTTCAGTGTCACCACATTTAAACGGGTTTAGACCTGCTAGATTCACGGATGCTCCTGAATCCATACCTCTCTCTGATCTTTCGTATAGACGTAATCCTCGATCAGCAAGCCGAACTCGCCAAGCGTTGCTCGAAGCGGTACCTCGACATCGGCTTGATGCTCTGCATCGGCAGGCGGCCAAGCGTCGCTTATCCAGAACACGCGCTTACCCATGAAGCTGGCTTCAACAACACCGGAGCTCGTATCCAGCTCGGCTTCTGCGCCCAGCCATTCTGTCAGGCTAAGCAGCGGAACCTGAATCGCTCCGTCTATCAGCCTGTATTGATTCGCTTCCAGCACGAGACGCTCTTCTCCACGGTGAACGATAAGCGCCGGCTCGCGATAAGCGGAGAGCTGGCGTTGCCCGCTGGCGTCGAGCTCCCTGCCGAATGCGACGAGCCTCTCCCTGTCGCTGGCTTTGAGCTTGCCTCTGCTCCACTTCGACTGCTCCGCCACCTGGAATTGCATGGGCTTGACGTCGTCCTCCAGCACCTCGAACGAATAACCGAGCGCTTTATAATATTGAATAATTTGCGGCAAGGCTTTGACCGATTCTTCATGTCCCGTACTATCGTGCAGCAGAACATTCAGCGTATCCGCAATCCTGGAGGCTTTGATGTTGGCTACGATTTCCGACGCCGGCACGCCGCGCCGCTTGGAATCGCCGCTGTCCACATTCCAGTCATGCACACTGTAGCCCGCAGCATCCATGGCTTCAAAATAACCTTGGTCCATATTGCGATACGATCCGCCCGGCGCTCTCATTAGCGTTGTTCTGACGCCTGTTGCCTTGAATATCTCGTTGTCCGTCTGAATGATCTGATTCGCGAACTCCCCGAAGCTGCCGTATAGCTCCTCGTATTTATGATTATAGGTATGATTGCCGATCGCATGACCCTCTTCGACTATTCGTTTGGCGATTTCGGGATATTCCTCAACATGCTCGCCAAGCACGAAGAACGTAGCCTTTATCCCTTCCTGCTCCAAAATGCGAAGCACCTCCGGCGTATGGCGGCTCGGCCCATCGTCGAATGTCAAATACACAATCTTGCCTCGCTGCCGGTCAGCGCCGCTCTCTCCCTCTCCTCCGTTGGCTTTGGCTAATTTACCTTCTTGTACAGCTTGAGCTTCTCCAGCAGCTTGCGCCGCTTGGTTTGCTTCCTTCGCTTGGTCCCCTTGCGCCGCTTGGTCTACCCCGACTGCTTGGGCAGCATCTCCTACTTCTGGCCCTTCTGCTTCTGCTGCTTCAGATGTTTCTGCCTTTTCATCATCGGCCTTAAAGCCTTCTCCCGCTTCCGTCCCTGTTCCAGCTCTTGAAGCTCCTGGTCCTCCGCTCAGCAAAGTACGCGCCTCGTATTGCAGGGATACCGTCTTCGTATAGCTTGTCCCCGCTGCCTGCTGCGCTAATTGTCCCTGCCGCAAAGCTCCCCCTCCAAGCTCCATAATGCCGAACCATACCACAGCCGCACAGATTGACGCCATCACCACTCGCCGCATCGTCCTTGCCACCCTTCTCTATCATCAAAGTGATTATGATTAATCAAGTTGATAGAGTATATGAACTGCGTCTCGAGGACATGCCTACACTTGCGAGATTTTAACATAGCTTCGGAGGCTCCCCACCTTGGAGCGAAACCCGGCTAAACGACAAAAAACGCGGCCAGCTCCCACTGACCGCGCACACTATTTCCTCAAACCTGCCCCGCACCATCATTTAGACGTGCCACACACGCTTAATCACTTCTTCTTAAGCCCCCGAGCCGCCTCCAGCACTTCCTCGGCATGGCCCTTGACGCGCACCTTCCGCCACTCCCGGACCAGATTGCCTTGGGCGTCGATCAGGAATGTTGAGCGAACGATGCCCATATACTCTCTGCCATACAGCTTCTTCTGCTGCCAGACGCCATACTGCTTGCATACCTTATGCTCCTCGTCCGCCAGCAGCAGGTAAGGCAGCTCCTTCTTCTCCACGAAGCGTTGGTGCGATTTCACGCTGTCCCCGCTAATGCCGAGGACGACGGTATTCTCCCCTGCGAACGCCGAATAGTTGTCCCGCATATCGCAAGCCTGCACGGTGCAGGTCGACGTCATATCCTTGGGGTAGAAGAACAGCACCACGTTTTGCCCCCGAAGGTCCATTAGCGATACCGTCTCCCCGTTTGATGCGGGCAGCTTAAATTTTGGCGCCTTTTTGCCCAGTTGAAGCGTCATTGCTCACTTTCCCCTCTCATACTAGTTCAATCGTTCCCGTCACAGACAGCCGCCTTCACCCTTTAAGCTTTAAGATCCCGCTCCGCGGTACCTCTTCACGCCGTGGTTCCAGAACGCCAGTCCAATGCCGAACACGATCAAGCCCATAACCGGCGTCAGCAGCGCCAGCTGTGACAGATCGTCCGCTTTTTTCTCCAGGAAATAAGAGGCCGGAATAACGCCTACAAATGCGAACGGCAGCAGCCAGGTCAGGACAAATCGAATCAGCTTGTTATAAATATTGACCGGATAACGGCCATAGTTCTGAATGTTGTACATGAGCGGCACAATACCGGTCGGAGCGTCCGAATAAAAGGATATCGCGCTCAGCGCCGTATACAAGCCCGCATAGATCAGCACCGCTCCCATGACGAGCAGCGCCAGAATAAGCAGATCCACCGGATGGAAGGGCAGGTCCATCTTCGCCCAGCAATAAGCCATAATGCCCGCCCCCACAAATGAGCCGAACATCGACGGGGGATCTACATTTTCGAATAGCACCTGGAACAAGCTGTGGGCTGGACGAGTCAGCACCCTGTCCATCTCTCCCTTAACAATGTAACGCTCGCTGAAATTCCAGATGCTGAAGAAGGTGGCGAAGATGCCGAACGGAATCATGAAGAAGCCGTATACGAACACCACCTCCAGCTCCGTCCATCCCCCCAGCGAAGGGGTATGCTGGAACACAATAAAGATAAAGATCAGGTTCACAATCTGGAACAGCAGATCGGAGAGCACCTCAATCCAGAAGTCTGCCCGGTAGGTCAGCCTTGTTTTCGCATAGTTTTTAATATATTCCCAGAACAGCGACGCGTATCTCATTCTCCATTACCCTCCTTGCACGAACAGCCGCTTGCGCGCCGCTCGCCACGTCAGCCAAATGGGCAGGAGCAGAACGGCAAACCAGGCTATCTGAAGCCCCAGCACGCCTCCCGCCTCGCCAAGCGGAGTTCGTCCTGTGAATACCGAGCTGGGCAAATACGTAATCGCCTGGAACGGCAGCCACTCCATGATGCTCTTCAGCCAACCCGGGAAAAAAGCGATCGGCACGACAACGCCCGAGAACAAGTCGACCATTACACGCTTCATCCGCATCATGCCTTCGTTATTTTCCACAAAAAACGCAAACAGTCCCGTCAAAATATTAATTTGCGAATTAATCAGGAAGCTGAGAAATAACATGGCCAGATAAATCAGCCATACAACAGGATCTGTCGGGAGCTTGACCGGGAAGATCAGGCAGACAATAATCATGCCGGGCACCATGAAGAGGAGCAGCCGGAACGCGCCTTCCCCGAAGCCCTGCATCATTTTCACCAGCAAATAAGAATAAGGACGAATCAGCTGCACGGCTACGCTGCCATCTCGTATTTCGTTCGCGATCTCGCGGTCCAGGTTGTTGAAATAAAAGGCTCTGGCCATCCACGAAACCGCAATATACGTTGTCATCTGCGCGATGGTGAAGCCTGCGAGGGAATCCTGCTCCCCATAGATCGCCTGCCACAGGAAATAATAAGCGCCAATGTTGATCGCATAGATGACGATTCCGCTGTAATAATTGACCCTGTAAGCCAGCATCATCAGGAACCGAATCCGTATAAAATCGAAATAAGCGCTCATCATGACGATGCAACTTCCTTGTTGGCGGCCGCCGCGTCGGCTGAGCCCGATTGATAGATACCCCTGACAATTTCGTCTGTATTGGTCTCGAATATTTTGATATCGCGAATATCCGCTCCGCTGACCACGCGAGCCATTGCCTCCGATACACTGACCTCATGCGGCACAAACAGCTTGGCCGTCACATCGTTCTCCATCGTCCAGCTCACCGCAAGGCCTTCCGTCAGCGACTGAAGCTTCGCAAGAGGCGTCTGTATGGCGAATTGAAACTGAATATCACGACCCTTGCTCCACGTCGTCTTCAGCTTGTCCAAACCGCCGTCATAAATAATTTGTCCGTCATCCAGCATAATGACGCGGGAGCAGAGCGCTTCAATATCCTGCAGATCATGAGTGGTCAGCAGAATGGTTGTGCCTTCCTCCTTGTTCATCTGCATCAGGAAGTCACGGATTTCCGTCTTGACGACGATGTCGAGACCAATGGTCGGCTCGTCCAGGAATAGAATGGACGGGTTATGCAGCAGGGAAGCGACCAGCTCGCATCGCATCCGCTGTCCGAGACTCAGCTTGCGGACCGGCCGATTGAGCAAGTCGCCGAGCTGCAGCCGCTCTACGAGCCTGTCCAATCTCCTGCGGAAATCCTGCTCCGGCACTCTATACACCTTGCGCAGCAGCTGGAACGACTCAATGACGCCGATATCCCACCACAGCTGAGACCGCTGGCCGAAGACGACGCCGATTTCGTTGACGAACCTCTCTCGATCCTTATAAGGCACGAAGCCGTTGACCTTCAAGTCGCCGGCAGTCGGCACGAGAATCCCCGTCAGCATCTTGATTGTCGTCGATTTGCCCGCTCCATTCTCTCCTATGTAGCCGCATATTTCACCTTGCGGGATTTGAAAGGAGATGTCCTTGACTGCCCTAACCTCCCTGTATTCCCTCTTGAACAAATCCTGAAGAGCGCCCTTGAGGCCCTCCCGGTTCTTCTGCACGCGGAAGTCCTTGCGCAGCTCCTTCACGTCTATTGCCAGCATTGTGCTTATGGCTCCTCTCTCGCTTCGACATTTCCTGGGAAATAGCGACTATATTGTGCCCAAATTGATAAAACTTGCAACTATCAAGGCATCAGCTTTATAATTTTATGATATGTAATCATACATCAGTTAGCTCGATGCGTAAACTGTGCATTTTATTAGAACAGTTCCGCAGCCCTCTGCTTCCGAAGCTTGAAACCGTCTATTATTGAAAGGAGACCTCGCGAGATGCGATCACGGTCAAAACAAACCAAATCACCCAAATGGAAATGGATAGTCATTAGCTTATCCATATTGCTTGCTTTAGTTATTGCGGCGGTCGGCGTCTGGGGCGCCGGCGTGCTTGGAGAGCTGGATGGCATGCAGAAATCGCCGGAGAACTCGATATTCAAGGATATAGAGCCCGAGAAAACGGTCGAGGTGCCGAAGTGGGAAGGCAAGGAGCGCGTCAACATTATGCTGCTTGGCGGCGACGCGCGCGACGCCCAGGAGGGCGAGATCGCTCGTTCCGACTCCATTCTGGTCGCTTCCTTCGATCCTGTCACGAAGAAGGCTCATCTGTTCTCCGTTCTCCGCGACACCTATGCGGATATCGAGGGCTACGGCCAGGCAAGAGTGAACTCCGCTATTACGATCGGCGGACCTTCTCTGGCGATGAAGACGGTCGGCGATATGCTGGGTCTGGAAATCCAGTATTACGTCTATACCGATTTTGAAGGCTTCAAGGCATTGATCGACAAGCTCGGCGGCATCTGGTTCGACGTCGAGAAGGACATGTATTATACGGATAATGCGGATCAGAACCGATATGATATCGACCTGCAGAAGGGGTACCAGCTGCTGGACGGAGACAAGGCGCTTCAATACGTCAGATTCCGCCATGATGCCATGAGCGACTTCACACGAACAGAGCGGCAGCGCAACTTCCTGAAGGCCGTCGCGGACGAGCTTCAGAAGACATGGAACCTGATTCAGATGAAGCAAATATTAGAAAGCGTGTCGCCTTATATCGAAACGAATCTAAGCGTAACCGATATGCTGAAGCTGGGCCAGCTCGGCTTGGAGAGCCATGTCGGCGCCACTGCCCAAATTCCGCCAATGGAGCTCGTAAGCGAGGATCATATCGGAGGCGCCTCTGTAATCGGCATTCGGGATGACGATGCGCTGCTCGGCTACGTGCAGGAAGTGTTATCGAAGGATGAGACAATTCCGGAGCCCAGCCCGTCGCCGTCGCCTGACGCCAGCGGAGGCGGCACGTCAGGAAGCACAGGAAGCGCGGGAAACGGCAAGCTATAGACAGACACCCCATAGCTGCATCGATGAGATAGAGCACCTCGCGTGCTCTATTTCTCTTCTACCTATCCACGAAAGGATTGATAATATTGACTATGAATCAACGACCAACCTCTGAAGCGCTCTACCAGGACGCACTTCAGCATATCGTAGGCGGCGTCAACAGCCCCTCCCGCTCCTTCAAGGCAGTCGGCGGCGGCGCTCCCGTCTTCATGAAGCGCGCAGAGGGCGCTTATTTCTGGGATGTCGACGACAATCGCTATATCGACTATTTGGCCGCGTACGGGCCCATTATAACGGGACATGCCCATCCCCATATTACGGAGGCGATCGTACGCGCGGCAACGAATGGCACGCTCTACGGCACGCCAACCGAGTTGGAGATTACCTTGGCGCGAATGCTGAAGCAAGCCATTCCTTCTATGGACAAGGTGCGCTTCGTCAACTCCGGCACGGAGGCCGTCATGACGACGATCCGTGTCGCAAGAGCCTATACCAAGCGCAACAAAATCATTAAGTTCGCAGGCTGCTATCACGGCCACTCCGATCTTGTGCTCGTCGCGGCGGGCTCCGGCCCCTCCACGCTCGGCATTCCCGACAGCGCGGGCATCCCGACCAGCATCGCCCATGAGGTCATCACGGTTCCGTTCAACGACCTCCCCGCTCTGGAGCAGGCGCTTCAGCGCTGGGGCAGCGATACGGCGGCGGTTATGGTGGAGCCCATCGTCGGCAATTTCGGCATGGTCATGCCGCATGACGGCTATCTCGAAGGGCTGTGCAAGCTGACGCGGGAGGCCGGCGCGCTTGTAATCTATGATGAGGTCATCAGCGCCTTCCGCTTCCATTACGGCTCGGCGCAGACGTTCTCCGCCTTCCCCGACCATTCCGCTATTGAGCCCGATCTGACCGCCCTGGGCAAAATAATCGGAGGCGGCTTGCCCATCGGCGCCTACGGCGGACGCCGCGACATCATGGAGCAGGTCGCTCCGCTTGGACCCGCTTATCAGGCCGGTACAATGGCGGGCAATCCGGCCTCCATCTCCGCGGGCATCGCTTGCCTGGAGGTGCTTCAGCAGCCCGGCATTTACGATCGGATGGACGCCTTGGCCGCCAAGCTGGCGGATGGACTCAGGAGCGCAGCCGCGGACAATGGCATTCCGCTCACGGTCAACCGCATTCGCGGCTCCTTCTCCACCCACTTCTGCGATCACCCCGTCACGCATTATGACGAGGCACAGGATACGGACGGCGAACGCTTCGGCAAGTTTTTCCGTCTGATGCTGGATCAGGGCATTAATCTTGCGCCCTCCAAATACGAGGCCTGGTTCCTGACAACGGCTCACACGGAGTCCGACATCGACGCCACGATCGAAGCAGCGCGCCAAGCGATGGCGGCCCTATAGCCCCGGCGCGCTCTCACTGCACGGCAACAAGGGATCTGATGACCGACGCGCGGCATTCAGATCCCTTGTTGTTCCTTCAGGACGGATATGGAATGGCAATCAGCCTGTCATCATCGCTTGTCGGCTGGCCTCTCCCGTCTGTATTGTTCGTAATGAAATAGAGTCGCCCGTCCACGAGCTGGATGTCTCGCACGCGCCCCTCGCCTTGACGGAGCACCTCCATCTTCCCCGTCTCCGGAGTATAGCGATAGATCGCTTCTCCTCGGAGCGCGGCAATAAGGAGTCTGCCTTGCTCGTCGATTATCGTGCCGGAGGGTGCGATGGCTTCTTCCCCGGTGTGATAAAGCGGCGTCACCATGCCCTCCTGGGCCGCGTCCCCGATAATGGACGGCCAGCCGTAGTTGAGGCCCGGCTCGATCCGGTTCACCTCATCATGTCCGCCGGGATTGCCAGATGGCCCATGCTCGGTGCTGTACATCTCGCCTGAGCTCGTCCAGGCTAATCCTTGCGGGTTGCGATGGCCGTATGAATAGACATAGGAGTCCTTGATGGGATTATCTGCGGGGATATCGCCGTTTGGCGTCATCCGCAATATTTTGCCGGCGAGACTGCTCTTGTCCTGCGACAGCGCCCGCTCCTCCGCATCTCCCGTCGTAGCGTACAGCATGCCGTCTGGGCCAAATGCCAGGCGGCCTCCGTTATGATAGGTATCACCCGGTATATCCTCCAATATCGCCCTCTGCTCCGCCCATTCCGCACCTTCCTTGCGAAGCAGGACAATTCGATTAGCCGTTCTGCCCCGCTGCTCATACGTATGATACGCGTAAGCAAGACCGGATTCTGCAAAGTCCGGAGCCAGCAGCAGACCGAGCAGGCCGCCTTCTCCTTTGTGCAGAACCGATTCCGTCAGGCGCACGGATTCGCGGGTTGTCCGCCCGTCCTGGACCTTGACGATCGCCCCTTCCCGCTCCGTCATGTACACGGTATCCCCAGCGATCGCGATCGACCAAGGAATACGAAGCTCGGCGGCGATGACCTCATAAGGCTTAGTCGACGGCGAGACCGTCTCACTAGGGCCAGGAGTCGACGCATTGCCGTTGCCGGCGCTGGCTCCGGCGCTTGGCGACGGCGAAACAGCCGCTGGAGGCGACTCTGCCCTGCCTGTGTCGCCAGTGCCGCCGCTTGCGCATGCGGAAGCAAGGAGAGAAAGCACCAAGGTCGCTGTCAACAGCAGCCTCGCGCGCCTCATCAGCCCTGAGCTCCCGCATGCTCCAGCGCTTGAAGCAGCTCCTTGTGCAGATGGCCGTTGCTGGCCGCGACATTCCGAACGGAAAGCGAATACGGCTCCCCTCGGGTATCCGTCACGACGCCGCCCGATTCCTGGATGAGCAGCGCTCCAGCCGCAAGGTCCCAGCTATTCAGGCTGATTTCCCAGAAGCCGCTTAATCTGCCTGCAGCCACATACGCCATATGCAGCGCCGCAGAGCCGGCAATTCGCAGATTGCGCACCTGCGGCGCGATGGCTGTGACGCCCTTCAAATTCATAGGCAGCGCCTCACGATGATCCGCAGGGAAGCCCGTCGCGATCAAGCTTTCTCTCAGCGTCGCGTCATTGGAGACGCTCATTCGTTTGCCGCGCACGTAAGCGCCCTTCCCCTTCTCCGCCACAAACAATTCGTCCCGCACGGGATCGTACACAACGCCTACGATCACCTCTCCTCGGTAAGCGAGTGCGATGGATACGCAGAAGAATGGAAAGCTGTGCACAAAGTTCGTTGTGCCGTCGATGGGGTCAACGATCCATAGATATTCCGATTCCTTGGCTTCCTCCAGCGCTTGCGCAGAAGCCTCTGGCCCTGGCTCTACTCCCTCTTCGCCAAGAAACCCATGCGTCGGAAAGTGTGTCCCTATCAAATTGCGAATGAGCCTCTCCGAGCCCTTGTCTACCTCCGTAACCAGGTCATGGGCTGAATGCTTAAGCTCCAGGCTGCTGTAATTGCCCAGCTTCGTCGTTATCCATTCCCCCGCCTTGGCGGCGCAGTTGATCGCGACTGCGGTGAAGCTCTTGCTCCCAATAATAGAAGCGTTATGGTTCCCCTCGTTCACGTTCTCACACCCCTTATGTATTTGAATGATAGATAATTATCATGCCAGTTCAAAATCGTTCATAACGGTCAGCATTGCTCACAACTATTTGTTATACGTCTGATTGATTGGTTTCGTTTCGCCAATATTGTGGAATGCAAGTAAACATCGGAATCGCCCTCGTAAACGGTTTCAAGCCTGTCCAAGGCTCCATGCGACAGCACAAGGCGGGAAGGAACGCTCCCCCCGCCTTATACGCTTAATAAGGCACAACTTCAACACGGCCTCCGTTGATCATCTTGACGCCTTCGCCTTTGGCTTCGAGCTCCTTCATATCCTCCATAAGCTGCAGCAGCGCCGAATCCTTGTGCTTGGCTTCCAGCATGCAGTCCACGTAGTCGGCATGCTTGGCTGCCCCTCGGAGGAAATGGAGAAGCGGCTCCGCAGCAACGTTGTCCGCATGTCCTCTAGGATCAGTTAAGCTCTTCGGACTGGAGGCGTGAATTTTGGGCGGAAGCTGAGAGGCGTCCAGCAAGCCCAGACGCTCCCTTTCCTTCTGCCACGTAGCGATGATTCGAGGCCACAAGCCGTTCATAAGCTCGTCCTCCTCCGTATCGCCGGGATTCACTGCGTGGTGATGAATATCCAGCACCATAGGCACCCCTACCGCTTCAGCAGCGGCAAGCGTTTCCTTCACATTAAACGTTTTGTCGTCGTTCTCCAGCGTCACGCGATGCTTGAGCCTGTCCGGCAGAGAGCTGAACTGCTCGATGAAGCGTTGGCCGGACACTTCCTTATCGCCATACGCCCCGCCCATATGAATATTGTTTTTGCTGGTCTCGTCCAGTCCCATCAGCTCCAGCATCCGAACATGATGCTCCAGATCCTGGCGTGACTTCTCCAGCACCTCCGGCCTCGGCGTGCTGAACACGCAGAAGTGATCGGGATGGAACGAGGCGCGTATACTCTGCCGTTTAACGAAATCTCCAGCCTCCCGGAATGGCTCCGTCAGTCGTTCATAAGGAATCCAGTCTATAAGCGCCTCATGGGTAGCCAGCGGGATAAGCTTGGAGGAGAATCGGTACATCTGGATATCATGAGCCTTGGCATGCTTCAGAATGCGCAGAGAGCTGGTTACGTTCTCTTCCGCAATCCGCTCCAGCTTGCGTATGGCCGCCTCGCGGTCATCCAGCTTGGAGAAGGTCGCGTACGTCATCGTGCGGGACGGTGACGCGTTCTCCAGCAGCAGACTCATCGCGACGAAGCCGAATCTGACAATCATCCCTTATGATCTCTCCCCAAAAAACATTTCGTGAGCCAGCGCAGTCTGCACCTTCGACTCCTCAGCCGTCAGCTTCCTGACCAGCTCCATCTCGACCTGCGTCACTTCTTCGCCTTGGAAGTTGATCTCCGCAATGGATGCCGAGATGCGCACAATCGCAATGGCTTGGTTATTCGGCGTATACGCGATGACCTTCTGGCCTGTAGGATAGACGCGGAAGCCGCTCTTTACCATTTTGCCCTTGCCGTATTCCAACAATTCATACAGCTCCTGCTCCGATTTGAACTTGCATACCGAGTTGAATTCCGTCTGAAATCCCATATTCATATCCATCCCTTCACGAGCTAATCAGCTAATAGGATAAGCCGCGCAGAGCGTCCTTCAGAAGGAGGCGCCGCGCGGCACATTGCTTGATGGTTGGAGCTGATCCCGCTATTGCGCGGAATCTCCCGTATAGTCGATGCGCTGCTTGTCTTTATGCCTGTCGATAGCCAGACGAATCAACGTGTCCAGCAGCTCCTTGTATGGAACGCCGGTCTCCCGCCAGAGCAGCGGATACATGCTGAACGGCGTGAAGCCGGGCAGCGTATTCACTTCGTTAATCATAATATGCTGATCCTGCTTGCGCAGGAAGAAATCAACGCGCGACAGACCGGAGCCGTCAATCGCCTGGAATGCCCGTACCGCCATCTCCCGGACGGCTGTCGAGATCTCCTCCGGAATATCCGCCGGAATAATCATCGTTGATTTACCGTCGATGTATTTTGCCTTATAGTCGTAAAATTCATTAGACGGAGCAATTTCCCCCACGATAGAAGCTTTAGGCTCGTCGTTGCCGAGCACCGCCACCTCAATTTCCCGCGCGTCAATAAACTCCTCTACTATGACCTTGCGGTCGAAGCGGAGGGCATAATTGACAGCCGCGATCAGCTCCTCGCGGTTCTTCGCCTTGGATACGCCCACGCTGGAGCCCAGATTCGCAGGTTTAATGAAGCACGGATAACCCAGCGATACCTCGCACTCCATAATGAAGAAGGAGGCGTCCTTCTCCCACTGCGTGCGATTGAAGTAGCGGAATACGCATTGCGGAAGCCCCTCCTGCGCGAATACCTTCTTCATCATAATCTTGTCCATGCCTACAGCGGAAGCAAGTACGCCGGCCCCCACATAAGGAACATTCGCAAGCTCGAACAGACCTTGGATCGTTCCGTCCTCGCCGAATGTGCCGTGCAGCAGCGGGAACATGACGTCAATCGCCTCTTCATTCGGTTGCTCTGCAGGCACAGCCGCCACACCGCTGACCTTGGCCTGCTTGGCTGGAGCACCCCCGGCCGCAGCCGCGTCAAGGGCGCTGAACAGCGGCGACAGCGACAGCGAGGACGAGCCCTGCTCCCCGCTTCCCAGACGGAGCGATTCGACGTTATCGGGCGGAGCCAGCAGCAGCTCCCCGCTCCTCCACTCGCCTTGCTTCGTAATATAGAATGGCTTGATTTCGTAAGCGCTGTAATCGAATTCGCGCATAACAGCGAACGCGGTCTGCAGCGATACTTCATGCTCGCCGGATTTGCCGCCGTATACAAGCCCTACTCTCACTTTGCTCCCCATAATGATCCTCCGGAATAATTAATAATGTCATATTTCATTTGAACAACCTCTTATAGCGTATCGGGTATATGAAAAAAACGATAGCGTGTACCCTTCGTCCAGGCGTACGAATCCCGGTAATCCCAATAACGGTGCCTGCTCGGAACCGTATTGGCGTTCACAAGCGGCATGCCGGCCGAATCGAAGGCGGTGACGATCGTGCTGTGCTGGAAGCGCCCGTCGCCGTTCCAGTCATATGTAATGACGTCGCCGAGCTGGAGCTCCTCAGGAGCTTGCTTCTCGATAGCATGCAGACCCGCTTTGCGCGCGACGGCCAAATATTGTGTCAAGGCATGGGAAACAGCCCAGCTGTAGCTCCACCATTCCTGGCCGCTCGATCTTCCCTTGTACCACCAGCCGCTGCCCCTTTTACCAGTATAGTTCATAGGAGCACCGCCTGCAAAGATGCATTGGGATACGTAGTTCGTGCAATTGACCTCGAACAGCTCATATGCCGGATTGCCTTCATTCCACCACCGGTCGGCATAGGCCGCTGCCAAATCTCTCCTGTATCGAATGCCGGTTAACCGGTTTTGGAGCTGGGGCATTAGGTCATAATTTAAGTAGGGCAAAGACGGCATCACATACACCTCGTCCCGTGACACCTGCTCCGGCTCCGAAGCGAGCTGGTGCGCTGCCGCGCCGAAGCGGGGCCTGCGCTCCGAGATGATGGGCTCGACCTGCACCACGTCCCAGCGGGAGCCTGAGGCGGCAAGCCACAGTCGTTCAAGCTCGCAGCGCTCTTCCATATAATAGAGCCCGCCTTGCTCCATTCTTCTTTTAATATGCAGCCTGATCAAGACGATGACTTCGCTTGCGGATTCGTTCACCCGGACAAGCTCTGCCTTCGTTTCGCTGCCAGCGGGAAGCGCGCCTCTGTACAAGTCGCGGTCCCGGATGCGCTCCAGTCGAACGCTCAGCCTGTCGCCATGCACGCGATCGGACAGAAAATCCGCCAGCACGCGGGAATGCTGATCGGTCTCGGCTTGATTATACAGCCTGACATAGGCTTGAACGGCAGTCCTCCAGCTTGCGCCTTGGACCGCAGTTGCTGGAGCCGCCGAGTTCGAGGATTGAATGAGCGAGCTGATCTGGGGCTGCTGCCTCTGGCTTGAAGCGTTATGTTGAATTCGGGCTTTCGCGGGTGAAGCTGTCTTCGCAACCGGCCTTGCTTTCTTATCGCCGCGTCCCGTCCGTCCGCCTGCAAACGAGCGTTTGCCTGATTTGGACATCTCGTTCCCTCCCGCTCCGAAAAAGGATAATGTTGCGTGGCGTTCCATGGCCACAACGGCCTGCTTCATTATATGGGCTGACGGCGCTCATCATGTCATCTTTCTCGCAATACGGTTAGAATTGGACTTTACGGAATGCCCTTATTAAAGCTATACTAGAGGTATAGGATTTTGAAATTGTGTTTCACCTAATGAAACATCAAAATGTCCAATTCAAGAAGAGGAGATTAGCGATGTCAAAACAAAATGAGTATTCCGTTCGCACAACGCTGGAATCGGGCGGCAAGTCTTACGCTTACTACCGTCTCGGCGGACTTGAAGAGCAAGGTATTGGCGAGATTTCCAAGCTGCCTTTCTCCATTAAAGTATTGCTTGAGGCTGCTGTACGCCAGTTCGACGGCCGCGGCATTACAGGCGACCATGTCAAGCAGCTGGCTAACTGGGCCAACGGCCGCGAGGACAAGGAAATTCCATTTATCCCTGCGCGTATCGTGCTTCAAGACTTTACAGGCGTTCCGGTTGTCGTTGACCTGGCAGCTATGCGCGACACTGTGAAGAAAGCAGGCGGAGATCCGAAGAAAATCAACCCGCTCGTTCCGGTTGACCTTGTTATCGACCACTCCGTTATGGTTGACGCATTCGGCAGCCCTGAAGCACTTGAATACAACACCAAGGTTGAGTTTGAGCGCAACGAGGAGCGCTACCGCTTCCTGCGCTGGGCGCAAACGGCGTTCGACAACTTCCGTGCCGTTCCTCCGGGAACAGGTATCGTTCACCAGGTGAACCTGGAGTATCTGGCATCCGTTGCCGCTACGAAGACAACTGACGGCGAGACGGTTGTATATCCGGACTCCCTTGTGGGCACTGACTCCCACACCACGATGATCAACGGTCTTGGCGTTGTGGGCTGGGGCGTTGGCGGTATCGAGGCTGAAGCAGGCATGCTGGGCCAGCCGCTGTACTTCGTTATGCCTGAGGTTATCGGCTTCAAGCTGACGGGCAGCCTGGCTGAAGGCTCCACGGCAACTGACCTGGCGCTGACCGTTACTCAAATCCTTCGTAAGAAAGGCGTTGTAGGCAAGTTCGTCGAGTTCTTCGGCCCTGGCCTGTCCAACATCAGCCTGGCTGACCGCGCAACGGTTGCCAATATGGCTCCAGAATATGGCGCAACAATCGGCTTCTTCCCTGTCGACAGCGAAACGCTTGACTTCATGCGTCAAACTGGCCGTACAGAGGAGCAAATTCAGCTGGTTGAAGCCTACTACAAAGCGCAGGATATGTTCCGCTACGACAATACGCCAGACCCTGTCTTCACTGACGTTATCGAGCTGGACCTGTCCACAATCGTGCCATCCCTGGCCGGTCCGAAGCGTCCGCAGGACCGCGTTGAGCTGACAGCGATGAAGGAATCGTTCAACAACATTATCCGCACGCCGATCGACAAGGGCGGATACGGTCTGAGCGAGGAGAAAATCGAGCAGGTTGTTCCGGTTCAACATGCAGATGGCGTTCAATCCAAGATGGGTACAGGCGCGGTTGTTATTGCCGCTATCACTTCCTGTACGAACACGTCCAACCCAAGCGTTATGCTCGGCGCTGGCCTTGTAGCCAAAAAAGCGGTAGAGCGCGGCTTGACTAAGCCGGCTTACGTGAAGAGCTCCCTGACGCCAGGCTCCCTGGTTGTTACGGAATATTTGAAAAAAGCAAATCTTCTGGAATCCCTTGAGGCGCTTGGCTTCCACGTGGCTGGCTACGGCTGCGCGACTTGCATCGGCAACTCCGGTCCGCTTCCGGATGAGGTCAGCAAAGCAATCGCCGACAACGATATGACGGTAGCTGCCGTATTGTCCGGCAACCGTAACTTCGAGGGACGCGTTCACGCTCAGGTTAAAGCGAACTACCTGGCTTCTCCGCCGCTTGTTGTCGCTTATGCGCTTGCGGGAACCGTGAATATCGATCTGGCTCATGATCCAATCGGCCATGATCAAGACGGACAGCCTGTCTACCTCAAGGACATCTGGCCGACGAACGCTGAGATCAAGGAAGCTGTCGCTCAATCGCTTAACCCTGAGATGTTCAACGCCAAATACGAAAATGTATTTACGCAGAACGAGCGTTGGAACGCAATCGACGTACCGGAAGGCGAAAGCTACGAGTGGGATGCGAAGTCCACTTACATTCAGAATCCTCCGTTCTTCGAGAGCCTGGGCTCCGATGTCAGCGACATCGCTGATATTCCATCGGCAAGCGTGCTTGCGCTTATGGGCGATTCCGTAACTACGGACCATATCTCCCCTGCAGGCAACATCACGGTGAACAGCCCTGGCGGCCAATACCTGATCGAGAATGGCGTAGAGCGCAAGGACTTCAACTCGTACGGCTCCCGTCGCGGCAACCACGAGGTCATGATGCGCGGCACGTTCGCGAACATCCGTATCCGTAACCAAGTGGCTCCAGGCACGGAAGGCGGCGTAACCACTTACCTGCCAACAGGCGAAGTGATGTCCATCTATGACGCTTCCATGAAATATCAAGCCGAAGGCAAAAACCTGGTTGTTATCGCAGGCAAAGAATACGGCACAGGAAGCTCCCGTGACTGGGCAGCCAAAGGCACTTACCTGCTGGGCGTAAAAGCCGTAATCGCGGAAAGCTTCGAGCGGATTCACCGCTCCAACCTTGTCGGCATGGGCGTGCTTCCGCTTCAGTTCCAGGAAGGCCACGGCTGGAATACGCTTGGCATTACAGGAACAGAAACGTTCGACATCTCCGGTCTCTCGAACGAGGTTCAACCGGGCCAGACTGTTGTCGTGAAGGCGACTCGCACAGACGGCACAACATTCGAATTCCCGGCTATCGTCCGTCTGGACTCCCTCGTGGACGTGGACTACTACCGTAATGGCGGTATCCTGCAGACGGTGCTTCGCCAGATGATCGCTAACATGTAATTCAACGTTTCATTCCGAGAATTCTACAAGAAACCCTTCCTCCTCCCGATTCGGGAGGAGGAAGGGTTCTTTTTGGCGTTTATCAAAGCCCATTATCATTACCTGATCATCGTGCCCATTCTGCGCGCCGCTTCAATCATGACCGGCGCGTAATCGCGCATGGTTTGGGGCTTCAAGCGACTGGCGGGACCAGAGACGGACAAGGCGGCGCCGAGCTTACCGTTCCTGTCGAAGATAGGAGCAGACAAAGCGGCCGCGCCCTCCTCCCTCTCCTCGAAGCTGGTGGCGTAGCCTTGAGCCTGCACCTCCAGCAGCTGCTGCCGATACTGCTCCAGATCGACTGTTTGCGGCCAAGCTATCGACTGAAGCAAGCTTTCCTGCATTGACGGCTCCTCATACGCGATGAGCACCTTGCTGGAGGCTCCGGCATACAACGGCAGCCTTACACCCACCGGCGCAACTCTGCGCACGGGCTGATTGCTTTGAACCGCCTGCAAACGAATCCGTTCCGCGCCATCCCGCACATAGATGCTGACCGTCTCGCCAAGCTGATCGCGCAGACGCACCAGCTCCGGAAGCCAGATTGTCGCCTGATCATCCGTCCGCGACAGATTGGCGGACAGCTCCCACACCTTCAGCCCGAGATGATAGCGGTCCGTGGAACGGTCTCTTTCAATAAAGCCCTTCTCTTCAAGCGTCGCCAGCATACGATGAACCGTGCTTTTATGCAGACCAACATGCTCCGCGATCTCTGTCATTGCCCAATCGGTTTTGGTTGTGAAGCATAACAATATATCCAGCGCCCGATCAACAGCGCGAACCGTCGATTTCCCCTCATCCATCGCATAACTCCTCCCATTGCCTATACTCTTCTATTATAGAACAAGTTTCATCAAATGAAACCTTTTTTCGTTTTAATTGAAATTAATTCTCAAACACTTCTCTAATATTACAGAACGATTACAAGGCGCTAACAATCGGGCGACATGAATTGACAGGCTGCTAGGTCCCTACTACCATTAAAGAGATAACGATTAGAGAGCGCTTCCATTAAATATGGGGCTTAGGAGGGATATAGGGATGAGCGACATCATAACAACAACGATTTCACTTGAGGCATTAGCCCCTCATCCAGCCCGGCACGCCTCGCCGCCTGTCGCGCATAATCGCAAGAGAAAGAAACGCAACAAGCATGTGTTCATCGCATTGGTCGCTTCTATGGCCGCGATGTGCTTAATTGCCATTATCCTCTTTCATGGCTACGTCGCTTGGCTCCTGGCTTATCCTTACGTCGCGCCGCTCTCCTCGAATCCCGAGGAAGCCATAGGCGTCGCTTATGAGGATGTCGTATTCGCAAGCCACAGCGGTGAGACGACTGTCAGCGGCTGGTACGTGCCCGCTTCTGCTAACGACGCCAACGATGCTGCAAGAACGGTCGTATTCTCCCATGGCTATGGCGCGAATCGGGAAGAAGCCTGGGTGCCTATGTATGAGCTGACCAAGCTGCTGCACAGCTTGCAATACAATGTTCTGCTATTCGATTACGGCTACGCGTCCAAGCAATATAAGGCACCTGCGACTGGAGGCCGCGAGGAATCTCAGCAGCTCCTTGCCGCCATTGACTATGCCAAGTCGCGAGGGGCGGAGGACATTGTTGTATGGGGCTTCTCGATGGGCGCAGGAACAGCGCTTCAGACCGCCCTTCAGACTGATGAGATTGACGCCATGATTCTGGACAGCTTGTTCGTCCCAAGCTCTGAGGCGCTGTTCGACAATCTCAATCAGTTCGTGCCGCTGCCGAAGTTTCCATCGCTCCCGTTGATTGAGACCATGATTCCGCTCTGGACCGGCACGGACTTCGGCTCAATCCCGGCCGAAGAAGTCATTGCGAACGCCTATGATATGCCGATGTATATTATTCACGGAACTCAGGACGCCAAAGCGCCTTATGGAGTCGCGGAGGCCATTGCCAATAATCAGCGCCATTCGTTGACCCGCTCCTGGATCGTGGATAACGGACAGCATGAGCTGCTGTTCCGTATGCATCCTCGGGAGTATATTCAGCGGACGGCACTGTTTCTCAGCCAGGTCGACGGAGAGAACGGGGCGAAAGCCGAAGCTTAGACAAATAGAGCATGGCGACATCCCGCTTGCCTACAGGGATGCCGCCATGCTCTATTCTTATACCTATTCTTTATTGCTTCAGTAACGCCAGAAACTCCGAGCGCAGCGCTGCGCTCGTACGGAATTCACCACGAACCGCCGACGTCACCGTCTTGCTTCCCGGCTTCTTCACGCCTCTTGCGCACATGCATAGATGCTCGCCTTCCACGACCACCATTACGCCGTGCGGCGCCAGCTCCTCGTCCAATATGTCCGCAATTTGCGATGTAATGCGCTCCTGCACCTGCAGACGGCGCGTTACGGCCTCTACGAGGCGCGCAAGCTTGCTTAGTCCAGCAATCTTACCGCTTGGAATGTAGCCAATATGCGCTTTACCGAAGAAAGGCGCCATATGATGCTCGCATTGGCTGTAATAGACGATATCCCGCACGATGACAAGCTCCTCATGCTGCTCGTCGAACGTCACGCCCAGCACATCCTTGGCATCCACCTCGTAGCCGGCGAATATTTCCTCGTACATGCGTGTAACACGGGCTGGCGTATCCAGCAGACCTTCACGCTCGACGTCTTCACCAATCAGCTTCAATATTTCTTTCACGTGGTATTCGATCTGCTCGCGGTTGGTCGATACCTTTGTGTTGACGTAATCCTTTAAGCCCGCCATCCGTACCCGCTCCTTCCGAACCTTCCCCAGGTGCTGTTACTTGCGAGGAAATTTTTGGTTTTTCATCATGTTTTGCGCGCGTGTCATCTGCTGCTTGTTCAGATTATATCCCATTTGTTTCGCCATCTTCTGAATCATCTCGGGATCGTTCTGCATCTTCTCAAGCTGCTTGCGCAGATAGAACACGCCTGCTGCAAATCCGCCGATCGCTCCAACGATTAGCGTCACAATCGGAATTACGATATGATACCATTCCATCTATGTCACCTGTTCCTCTCAATATTGTAATGGTAGTTCAATACGATCTTAGCACCCTGCACTATAGCATGTCCACATTTGTTACGCAATGCAAGCGGAGCATTTCCTCCCCCGCGTCATCAAGTCGCTTGGCAAGACGGCAGGCCAGGATGTACATCCTCCTCCCGGCCGCTCTGCCGGCAGCTCACGCTATGACTCAAGCATGCTCAAAGCCGCTATGACAGCCTCCAGCGCCTCTTCATCCTGCTCGCTCGCCTGGGCCTCCCGCAAAGCCTGCTCGGCCTCCTCGCCGCCGATTCGGCCCAGCGACCATGCAGCGGTGCCGCGAAGCACAGGACGCGGGTCCTTCTTGAGTACGCCGATCAAATCCGGCACAGCCGACTTGTCCTTGAAATTGCCCAGAGCGATAACGGCATTGCGCTGTATCGGCTTTTTGCCCCGCCACGCCGATGAGGTCTGGCCGTACCGCTCCTGGAACTCCCGGTTGCCGATCGTGAGCAGCGGAATTAGAAGCGGCTTGGCCAGCTCGTTATCGGGCTGCAGCTCGGCATGCTGCGTCCAGTTTTTGCCCCGATTGACCGGACATACAATTTGGCACGTATCGCACCCATATAAGCGATTGCCGATCTTGCGCATATTCTCATCCGATACCATGCCTTTGGTTTGCGTAATAAATGAAATACACTTCTTGGCGTCCAGCTCTCCAGGGCCAACAAGCGCGTCTGTTGGACATGCGTCTATACATTTGGTACAAGTGCCGCAGCCTTCAGTAACCGGCTCGTCCGGCGGCAGCGGAAGGTTGGTAATCATCTCCCCCAGATAGATCCAGGAGCCCAGCTCATGGGACATGATCATAGTGTTTTTGGCGCTCCATCCAATGCCAGCCCGCTCCGCGACGGCGCGATCCGATAAGGCTCCCGTATCCACCATGCTTTCCACTCGGGCCTCGGGCACTCGCTCAAGCAGCCACTCCTCCAGACGCCCTAATCGGTTCCGAAGCACCTTGTGGTAATCCTCGCCCCACGCGGACCTCGACATGATCCCGCGGCGCTCACCGGGCTCCGACTTCGGAGGATCCGCCAGCTTGGAGGGATAAGCAACCGCAATAGCGATTATGCTTTTGGGTTTGTCGAACAGCAGAGAAGGGTCTGTCCGCTTGTCCAAATCCGGTTCCTCGAAGCCGGATTCCCTGCCCAGCTCCCGATGGCGGAGCAATCTATCCTTCAGCAGCGTGAATGGATCAGCGGAAGCAACGCCAATCGCGTCAATGCCGAGCTCCCGGGCTGAACGCTTCAGCTCCTGCTTCAGCTCTTCCCAACGATCGCTCATCTCTACAGCCTTTTGATCGCTTCGCGGGCCAGCTCGTCGCAGCGATTGTTCCATTCATTGTCGCTATGGCCTTTGACCTTCACATATTCAACTGAATGCTGCTTCATCAATTCCCATAGCCGTTTCCATAAATCCTGATTTTCGACAGGGTCCTTCTTGCTGTTCTTCCACCCGTTCCGCAGCCAGCCGTGAATCCATCCCTTCTGGAAGCAATTCACGACGTATGCGGAGTCGCTGTATACTTTGACCTCGCACGGCTCCTTCAGCAGGCTAAGGCCCTCGATTACGGCTTGGATCTCCATCCGATTGTTGGTCGTGGCCTTCTCTCCGCCAGAAATTTCCTTCCGCCGCTCGCCATAGAACAGCACCGCGCCCCAGCCGCCAGGTCCGGGGTTCCCGGAGCACGCTCCGTCCGTGTAGATCATCACTTGCTTCATATTATCCACCTCCAAATGTCGAATGGCTATAATGGACCCGCAGACCGGATCGGCCATACGATCCAGTCCACTCTGCCCTTAATGTGATCCAGGGGCACAGGACCGATGGCCCTGCTGTCCAAGCTTGCGTTAAGTCCCCGGTTATCGCCAAGTACGAAATAACTGCCCGCCTCCACAACAATCGGTCCGTAGCTCGTCTCGCCGCTCCATTCGCCCGTATAAGGCTCGTCTATCTTCTGGCCGTTGCGATACAGCCTGCCTCCGGCAAGCTCAATACGATCGCCAGGCTCCCCTGCTACGCGTTTCACCCAATACCCGTTATCGTCGCCTGCCAATACCACAATATCCCCGTTACGGGGACGATCCAGCCCGTATATTGCCTTGTTGACCACGACCCAGTCGTTCTCCCGTAGAGCTGGCTCCATCGAATGCCCATGTATGGGCGACACCGTGAACACCCAATAGTGCACAAGCAGAACGAGCGCAATCGCTGCTGCCGCTGTCCTGAACCAGCCTCTCAGGAATGGGGTTGGCTGCTCCTTCACTCCGGTTCTCCGCCAGTATGCTCCAGCCAGCCTTCATAGTAAGCGTATGCCGCTTCATCGGAGAAAGGGCTGGACTTATGCTCGATTCGTCCAAGCAAAGCGTTTAACCCCTCATACACTTTGTCCTGAACGGTATGGGGATAATGATACAGCCTCTTATGCTGCTCGTATTCATCCTGGTCTACGATATACCGGCTGCCGTCAGTCGTTCGAATCACGTCCAGATCGTAATCGATATACGTAAGCACCCCGCCCTGGAGGTACGGTGGCGAAGCAATATTACAGTAATATCTTACGCCATTCGGCTCCAGCAGCGAAACCACGTTAAACCATTGCCCCGGGATAAAATAAGAAACAGCCGGCACACGGCTGATCCATTGCTTGCCATCGGACTCTTGAATAGGTGTTTGCCGGTTGATGAGCACGATCATGGCTTCCTTCCTGTGCTCATCGAGCAGAAGCTCGTTCGGCACAAGCCAATTCTGCTGCCAAAGCCTATGAAGATGGCCGTTATGCTTGAAGCTCTTAATGATGCATTGCTCGTATGTTACCATGCTGCTCGTGCTCCTCAGATTCCTTATAGTAATAAGAAAAGCATATCTGAGCGCCAATTGCAACGGCGATCCAGATATGCCCGAACGAAAACACGAATTGCCTATAATATCTCTGTTACCCCGTTACGATACTCAGCTTCTGGAAGGAGCGGAAGAAGTCCGAAGAGGCGAAGCCCATGGCTTCGTACAGCGGAAGCACAGGCTCGTTATGCTCGTCCGCCGTAATCAGAATCTTCGACACATTCCTGTGCTCGAAGCGCTGGCGCAGTGCTGTTACAAGCGCTTTGCCTACGCCAATACGCTGATGCTGCGGAGATACTGCAATTCGATAATAATAGCCTTTGTTGTTATCGATCGTGCCGATAATCATTCCTACGATTTCTGATTGTTTGACGGCGACTAGAACGAGCTCGCTATCCCATGATAACTGTCTGGCAAATGCTTCCATGGTTTGCTCATAGCATTCCGTTGTCAGAACTTCCTCTAGCAGTTCCGTAAGCGGTTTGTAATCGGACAACTGGAAGGAACGTACGTTCATTCAATAAACACCTTCTACCATATCATAGTCTCGTACTCGTATATTATACGACGAAATATAGTGTAATCCTTCTTTTTTCTTTAAAATTCTTTAAAAAATTAGAAAAATCGCCGTTTTTCTAGTGAAAACGCTTTATTTTAAGCGCTTACAACATAATTTCTTTATATTTTTCGCTTGAATGAAAAAATGGCCTGACGGCGTCCTTGATTAAAACTTCCCTTTCGACATCGTCTCGACGACGCCAACCTTACCATTGAGGCTTCTAACGGACAAAAAAAACCTTTACACCCTTCTAATTGGTCGCCCGAAATTGTAACGGGCATTTTCGAACCTTAGAACGACACTTGAGGGAAAGTCGTTGCGTTTAGGACGGCTAAGCGTCCAGTTTGACCGTTACAGGCTGGAAAGAGTCAAATTCGAGCTCTAAGCGCATTTTTTGTCCGTTAGCGTCGTGGAGTCCGAAGCGCGACAAAAAGATATTCTATAATGTCTAGCGTAAACGGCTGCGCCGTCCCAGTATAGAGAAAACTTATATATGCTTATATTTTGAGAAAGCCGCTATTGAGACCTGTCAGGATTAGCGACCGCGTATTGTGGTTAAAAAAATGAAAGCGTGGCACAATAGGCTAGGCCCCTATCTTCGACTGGGGTAAAGGCGACTTTTTCAACAACAATGTTGATTTATTCGTTGCGATAAGGGATAATATCTATGATAAACCTACATAAATCTGGGAGGTAATGAATAATGGCTCATCAACTACCTGCATTGCCGTACGCTCACAACGCACTTGAACCACACATCGACGCACTGACGATGGAAATTCATCACGGCCGTCACCACAACGCTTATGTGACGAACCTGAATGCCGCTCTTGAATCCGCTCCAGAGCTTCAAAGCAAATCCATCGAGGAGCTGATCGGCGACCTCGCTAGCGTGCCTGAATCCATCCGCACAGCTGTCCGCAACAACGGCGGCGGCCATGCTAACCATAGCCTGTTCTGGGAAACAATCGGCCCTAACGGCGGCGGCGCTCCTACTGGCGCTCTTGCTGCAGCTATCGAAAGCGAGCTCGGCGGCTTCGAAGCATTCAAGGCAGAATTCGCCAAAGCTGGCGCAACTCGCTTCGGCAGCGGCTGGGCGTTCCTGGCTGTAGCTGGCGGCAAGCTCAAAGTATACAGCCTGCCTAACCAAGACAGCCCGATCATGGAAGGCGAGACGCCGATCCTGGGTCTGGACGTTTGGGAGCATGCTTATTATCTGAACTACCAGAACAAACGCCCTGACTACATCGCAGCGTTCTGGAACGTTGTGAACTGGGAAGAAGTCGGCAAGCGTTACGAAGCTGCCGTTAAGTAATTGAAGTGCATAAGCCTCCAGCCCATTGAGGGCTGGAGGCTTTTTTGTGTTTTGCCGGCATGAAGTTTTGAAGGGATATGTGCTATATTTAATAGGGTCAAGCAAGTGATGTATGCCCCATTTCCTCCAGGCAGGTGAACGCAAGATGAATACGTTCCTACAATTAAATACCATATTTCTTAGCATGCTGATGGAGGCCATTCCATTTGTGCTTGTCGGGGTTATCGTATCCGGCTTCATTCAATCCTTTATTACGGAGCAGTGGATCTCCCGCATCATGCCCAAAAACCGATTGCTCAGCTCCCTGTTCGGCTGCAGCGTCGGTCTCTTGTTCCCGTCCTGCGAATGCGGCATAGTGCCTATCACCAGAAGATTGCTGAAGAAGGGCGTGCCTCTTAACGCCGGCATCGCGTTTATGCTGACAGGCCCCATCGTCAACCCCATCGTCTTGTTCTCGACGTTCGTCGCATTCGGCAATGATTGGCGAGTTGTCGCCATCCGCGCAGGCATGGCTTTCGCAGTTGCGCTGATCGCGTCGGTCGCAGTCGCCTATTGGTTCCCGATTTTGCCGCTTCGAGACTACAGCCCCGCCCAACAGGCGGTTGCGGCTGCCTCGGAGACGCCTGCTCCAGCCCCTCCGGCCAAGCGGTTTTTTCCACGTATGGGATCGGTGCTGACGCATGCGGTGGACGAGTTTTTTTCGGTGGGCAAATATCTGGTTCTTGGCGCATTTATCGCGGCCAGCATGCAGACCTTTATACCAACGTCCTCCCTTCTTCAAATCGGCAACAATCCCGTTACGGCGTCACTGGTTATGATGGCGCTGGCCTTCACCATGTCGCTGTGCTCGGAAGCAGACGCCTTCATCGCATCATCGTTCCGCAGCACCTTCTCGCTGGGCTCCATCTCCGCGTTCCTCGTGTTCGGCCCGATGATTGACATTAAGAACACGCTGATGCTGCTCGGCACGTTCCGCACCAAATTTGTATTGGCGCTCATTGCCCTTGTGGCCGTTAGCACCTTTACCGCATCCTTGTTAGTCGGGAGGTTTGTCACATGATTCGATTTGCCATATTGGTCGGCTTTGCCCTTCTATTCGCTATTATTCATCAGGAAGGCCAGCTGAACAAATACATTAATACCAAATACGCCTATCTGTCCATAAGCGCGATCGTGTTGTTGCTGGTGCTGTGCGTTGTTGAGTTTGTCCGGGTGCAAATGGAGGAAAAGGCCAAAAAAAGGCTGGAGGATGCTAGTCTGCCGGCAGATACGGAGCCGTCCATTCCAGCCTCCGAGCACTCGGCTTCTGCCACCAGACAAGCAGCCCATGACAACTCTTGCTGCGCTCATCACGATCATGAACATCCCCATTCACACCATCATGATCATGAGGAAGACGTGTTTGGCCATTCTCATGAGCCAAAGT
The DNA here is from genome assembly GCF_040834005.1 of Paenibacillus sp. PL2-23. Classification (NCBI taxonomy): domain Bacteria; kingdom Bacillati; phylum Bacillota; class Bacilli; order Caryophanales; family Paenibacillaceae; genus Paenibacillus; species Paenibacillus sp. PL2-23. Next base: position 1,286,009 of record NZ_CP162129.1, on the reverse strand, counting down.
CCAGATGGAAGCGTGGCGTCGGTTATCTCATTCTGTTTGTGCCCATCGTTACAGGTATATTCCTGCCGGTGCAGACGCTGGATTCCAGCTTTGTCAAAGCCAAAGGCTTCTCCTTCCCAGCCGAGCTGGAGCAAATGTCGGACGGCATGCCTGGCGAGCATCAATTCCTGAAGCCGGACTCGAGCGTCTTCTATGGCCAGGAGGGCTACGATAAGCTCAAAAACAAGGAGCTCAAGGATTTTGTTGGATTAGACACCATCGCGCTGGATGACAGCAACTATATGAAGGGTATGGAGGTTATCTACAACTTCCCAGGCACATTTATGGGGAAAAATATCTCTTTTACCGGCTTTGCATACAAGGGAGAACAAGTCGAGGACAGCCATTACTTCGTATTCCGCTTTGGGTTTATTCATTGCGTTGCTGACTCCGGCATCTTCGGCATGCTCGTGGAGTTTCCCAAAGGGACAACGCTGAACAACGATGATTGGGTTCATGTGTCGGGGGTGCTGACCTCTCAGCTGTACCAGCCGTTCAAGCAGACCATACCCGTTCTTCGCGTCACCTCCTGGGAGGCCATCCCGGAGCCTGAGAATCCCTATGTATATCGGAATTATTGAGCGGGGTGGCTTGAGGTCTGAATGCTGTCATGTCATGCAGAATAAGGTTCTGGCTAGATTACATCATCTTTAATTTTTCTCCAGGATCAGTGTTCCGTTTAAGATGAGTTAACATCATTAATATTTTAGTTCCGGTGCGGTGCTCAGACGCCATATTGCTGCGAATATACATCATTTTAGACATCTTCATACTCAAATAGGGGAATTGCTGCGATAATACATCATTTTCAGCACATGCACCCTGCATACGACTACAATTGGGTAAATATCCTGCACATTTGCATCAATTCCACTTCCACCCCTCCTCATGGGGATGAATTGCTGCAGATTTGCAGGCTTCAACCGCCGCATGGGTGGTCAGTAAACTTTTCTCATAACAGAAACAAGCCCCTCTATCCATTGATGGATAAAAGGGCTTGTTTCATTCATGTATCGGGATGACACGATTTGAACATGCGACCCCCTGGTCCCAAACCAGGTGCTCTACCAAGCTGAGCTACATCCCGTAATAATGGCGCGGCCTAAGAGATTCGAACTCCTGACCTTTTGATTCGTAGTCAAACGCTCTATCCAGCTGAGCTAAGGCCGCAAACATAAAAATGGAGCGGAAGACGGGAATCGAACCCGCGACCCTCGCCTTGGCAAGGCGATGCTCTACCGCTGAGCCACTTCCGCTAATGATGGTGCGGTCAAGAGGACTCGAACCTCCACGTCATTGCTGACACTAGAACCTGAATCTAGCGCGTCTGCCAATTCCGCCATGACCGCATATGGAGTTGTATGGTGCGGTTGAGAGGACTCGAACCTCCACGAGCGTACGCCCACTACCCCCTCAAGATAGCGTGTCTGCCATTCCACCACAACCGCGTATGAAACTGGTGAGCCATGTAGGACTCGAACCTACGACACCCTGATTAAAAGTCAGGTGCTCTACCAACTGAGCTAATGGCTCTCGAAAAAAAAATGGCTGGGGATCTAGGATTCGAACCTAGGCGTGACGGAGTCAAAGTCCGTTGCCTTACCGCTTGGCTAATCCCCAACATTAGAGGGCGATCGATGGGACTTGAACCCACGAATGCCGGAGCCACAATCCGGTGCGTTAACCCCTTCGCCACGACCGCCATATGGTGCCGCCGAGAGGACTTGAACCCCCAACCTACTGATTACAAGTCAGTTGCTCTACCAGTTGAGCTACAGCGGCATATTGCTTGGTAAAAAAATGGCGGAGCTGACGGGATTCGAACCCGCGGTCTCCTGCGTGACAGGCAGGCATGTTAGGCCTCTACACCACAGCTCCACAAGAAAAAGTTTTGGTTGCGGGGGCAGGATTTGAACCTGCGGCCTTCGGGTTATGAGCCCGACGAGCTACCGAGCTGCTCCACCCCGCGTCGTTATATGAATGGTGGAGGATGACGGGATCGAACCGCCGACCCTCTGCTTGTAAGGCAGATGCTCTCCCAGCTGAGCTAATCCTCCATACTGGTGACCCGTAGGGGATTCGAACCCCTGTTACCTCCGTGAAAGGGAGGTGTCTTAACCCCTTGACCAACGGGCCTTACTGGCAGAGAGGAAGGGATTCGAACCCTCGATACGCGGTTAACGTATACACGATTTCCAATCGTGCTCCTTCGACCACTCGGACACCTCTCTGTATGGCTCCCCGAACAGGACTCGAACCTGTGACAACTCGATTAACAGTCGAGTGCTCTACCAACTGAGCTATCAGGGAATATCGCGTTTTTCGATGAACAGCTTCAAGAGTTGATTCAGAAAATACGCTACAATTCAAGAAATTACGTTTGAATAGCTCTCAAGGCTTTGCACTTTGAAAACTGGATACGAAAGTTTGCTGAAATGCTTTAGCTGTCATAAGCATATGCTTACGATGTGTTTAGGATAAGCCCTCGACCGATTAGTATTCGTCAGCTGCACACGTTGCCGTGCTTCCACCCCGAACCTATCAACCTCGTCGTCTTCAAGGGGTCTTACTAAATTGGGAAATCTCATCTTGAGGGGGGCTTCACGCTTAGATGCTTTCAGCGCTTATCCCGTCCGTACTTGGCTACCCAGCGGTGCTCCTGGCGGAACAACTGGTACACCAGCGGTACGTCCATCCCGGTCCTCTCGTACTAAGGACAGCTCCTCTCAAATTTCCTGCGCCCGCGACAGATAGGGACCGAACTGTCTCACGACGTTCTGAACCCAGCTCGCGTACCGCTTTAATGGGCGAACAGCCCAACCCTTGGGACCTACTTCAGCCCCAGGATGCGATGAGCCGACATCGAGGTGCCAAACCTCCCCGTCGATGTGGACTCTTGGGGGAGATAAGCCTGTTATCCCCAGGGTAGCTTTTATCCGTTGAGCGATGGCCCTTCCATGCGGTACCACCGGATCACTAAGCCCGACTTTCGTCCCTGCTCGACTTGTAGGTCTCGCAGTCAAGCTCCCTTATGCCTTTGCACTCTTCGAATGATTTCCAACCATTCTGAGGGAACCTTTGGGCGCCTCCGTTACATTTTAGGAGGCGACCGCCCCAGTCAAACTGCCCGCCTGACACGGTCCCTGTACCGGATTCACGGTACCAGGTTAGAACTCCGATACGATCAGGGTGGTATCCCAAGGACGCCTCCACCGAAGCTGGCGCTCCGGGCTCGATGGCTCCCACCTATCCTGTACAGATCGTACCAAAGTCCAATATCAAGCTGCAGTAAAGCTCCATGGGGTCTTTCCGTCTTGTCGCGGGTAACCTGCATCTTCACAGGTATTAAAATTTCACCGGATCTCTCGTTGAGACAGCGCCCAAGTCGTTACGCCATTCGTGCGGGTCAGAATTTACCTGACAAGGAATTTCGCTACCTTAGGACCGTTATAGTTACGGCCGCCGTTTACTGGGGCTTCGGTTCACAGCTTCGGGTTACCCCTAACCGCTCCCCTTAACCTTCCAGCACCGGGCAGGCGTCAGCCCGTATACTTCGCCTTACGGCTTCGCACAGACCTGTGTTTTTGCTAAACAGTCGCTTGGGCCTTTTCACTGCGGCCCCCTCGGGCTATTCACCCTACCGAGGCACCCCTTCTCCCGAAGTTACGGGGTCATTTTGCCGAGTTCCTTAACGAGAGTTCTTCCGCGCGCCTTAGCATGCTCTGCTCGCCTACCTGTGTCGGTTTGCGGTACGGGCACCTTGATCTCACTAGAGGCTTTTCTTGACAGCCGGAGTACATGACCTTCGCTACTGCAATTTTCGCTCCCCATCACAGCCCAGCCTTACAGTTGGCGGATTTGCCTACCAACTAGCCTCACTGCTTGGACGGACTATTCCATCAGTCCGCGTCACTGCCCTTCTGTGTCACCCCATCGCTCAAACGATTTTCGGTGGTACAGGAATATCAACCTGTTGTCCTTCCACTACGCCTTTCGGCCTCGCGTTAGGTCCCGACTTACCCTGAGTGGACGAGCCTTCCTCAGGAACCCTTAGGCTTTCGGCGGACAAGATTCTCACTTGTCTTTTCGTTACTCATACCGGCATTCTCACTTGAATGCTGTCCACCAGTCCTTACGGTCTGACTTCAACCTACATTCAACGCTCCCCTACCCAAGTCGCAGCCTTCACTTCAATCTGGTGTGGTTTAGCCTGGGGCATTTGGTCAGAATCTTGAACAACCTAAGCGGTTGATTCTGACTAATGTCCCGTCTCTAACCAGAACAAAGTGAAAGCTGCGACATGCCATAGCTTCGGTGGTGTGTTTAGCCCCGTTACATTTTCGGCGCAGAGTCACTCGACCAGTGAGCTATTACGCACTCTTTAAATGGTGGCTGCTTCTAAGCCAACATCCTGGTTGTCTGTGCAACTCCACATCCTTTCCCACTTAACACACACTTGGGGACCTTAGCTGATGATCTGGGCTGTTTCCCTCTTGACAATGGATCTTAGCACTCACTGTCTGACTCCCGGTAAGCATGTCTATGGCATTCGGAGTTTGACTAGACTTGGTAACCCTTGGCGGGCCCCGCACCCAATCAGTGCTCTACCTCCACGACACTCATCACCGAGGCTAGCCCTAAAGCTATTTCGGGGAGAACCAGCTATCTCCGAGTTCGATTGGAATTTCTCCGCTACCCCCACCTCATCCCCGAATTTTTCAACATTCGTGGGTTCGGGCCTCCAGTGCGTGTTACCGCACCTTCACCCTGGACAGGGGTAGATCACACGGTTTCGGGTCTACGACCACGTACTATGGCGCCCTATTCAGACTCGCTTTCGCTGCGGCTCCGGCTTTCCACCTTAACCTTGCACGTGATCGTAACTCGCCGGTTCATTCTACAAAAGGCACGCCATCACCCATTAATCGGGCTCTGACTTCTTGTAAGCGCACGGTTTCAGGTTCTTTTTCACTCCGCTCCCGCGGTGCTTTTCACCTTTCCCTCACGGTACTGCTTCACTATCGGTCACCAGGGAGTATTTAGCCTTGGCAGATGGTCCTGCCGGATTCCGACGGGGTTTCACGTGTCCCGCCGTACTCAGGATCCGTCTCGGAGGGTGCTGGCTTTTGGTTACAGGGCTTTTACCTCTTCTAGCGGGCCTTTCCAGACCTCTTCGCCTAACCAACACCTTTGTAACTCCATGTGAGACGTCCTACAACCCCAAGGAGCAAGCTCCTTGGTTTGGGCTAATCCGCGTTCGCTCGCCGCTACTGACGGAATCACTTTTGTTTTCTCTTCCTCGGGGTACTTAGATGTTTCAGTTCCCCCGGTATGCCTCTACCTGACCTATGTATTCAGTCAAGAGTAACTGGGCATTACCCCAGCTGGGTTTCCCCATTCGGAAATCCCCGGATCAAAGCCTGCTTACGGCTCCCCGAGGCGGTATCGTTGTTCGCCACGTCCTTCTTCGGCTCCTGGTGCCTAGGCATCCTCCGTGCGCTCTTATTAGCTTAACCTATCGTTCCGGTTGATTCGGCTTGCCCGCCGTTTTTACTTTGTTTCACCCCTCACACAGATGATGTGGTGGTTTAAACAAAATAAAAAGATGTCGGGACAATCTCGAACAACCTTCACTTTCGCAACGGCTTGGCTCGCTTTCGCAAAGCTTAGCTCGCTGCTAGTTTAATTTCAGCTAAAGGATGTTTCAGCAGAAGATTTGCATCTTCTTGTTACTTTCGTTATCCAGTTTTCAAGGTGCAATGCCGCACTGCTGCGACAGGATTTGTATCTTACCATGTCTACTCGACTTCTGCAACAAGAAAATGTTGGTTCATTCGACATATTCATGACAAGAAAAATCCGCTTGGCGACGTCCATTCCGCACCGATTGCATCAACTTCTCGAATGACTTCGAGGTCGGCATCGGAGACTTCATTAAACATCGGTTCAGCTTCTTGAGTATTCATCGATCAAGTTTCCGATACTCTCCCAAGGGAGAGATAAGTCGCTTCATCTATGATATACCCGCTTGGCGACGTCCTACTCTCCCAGGACCCTGCGGTCCAAGTACCATCGGCGCTGGAGGGCTTAACGGTCGTGTTCGGTATGGGAACGCGTGGATCCCCTCCGCCATCGCCACCAAACGGCTAGCGTTTTTCGTTGATTCCGCATCCTGAATGACTTCAGAAAATACGCAACCATGCTGTTGAAAGATCAATTGATCCTTCAAAACTGACAACGAGCGAGCAACTTCCTGCCTGAGAGTTGCTTGTGGAAACCGAAGTTTCCTTATCAGTCATCATCGTGACTGAGTATTCCTTAGAAAGGAGGTGATCCAGCCGCACCTTCCGATACGGCTACCTTGTTACGACTTCACCCCAATCATCTACCCCACCTTCGGCGGCTGGCTCCCTTGCGGGTTACCCCACCGACTTCGGGTGTTGTAAACTCTCGTGGTGTGACGGGCGGTGTGTACAAGACCCGGGAACGTATTCACCGCGGCATGCTGATCCGCGATTACTAGCAATTCCGACTTCATGCAGGCGAGTTGCAGCCTGCAATCCGAACTGAGACCAGCTTTGATAGGATTGGCTCCACCTCGCGGTTTCGCTTCCCGTTGTACTGGCCATTGTAGTACGTGTGTAGCCCAGGTCATAAGGGGCATGATGATTTGACGTCATCCCCACCTTCCTCCGGTTTGTCACCGGCAGTCACTTTAGAGTGCCCACCCGAAGTGCTGGCAACTAAAATTAGGGGTTGCGCTCGTTGCGGGACTTAACCCAACATCTCACGACACGAGCTGACGACAACCATGCACCACCTGTCTCCTCTGTCCCGAAGGAAAGGCTCATCTCTGAACCGGTCAGAGGGATGTCAAGACCTGGTAAGGTTCTTCGCGTTGCTTCGAATTAAACCACATACTCCACTGCTTGTGCGGGTCCCCGTCAATTCCTTTGAGTTTCAGTCTTGCGACCGTACTCCCCAGGCGGAATGCTTAATGTGTTAACTTCGGCACCAAGGGTATCGAAACCCCTAACACCTAGCATTCATCGTTTACGGCGTGGACTACCAGGGTATCTAATCCTGTTTGCTCCCCACGCTTTCGCGCCTCAGCGTCAGTTACAGCCCAGAAAGTCGCCTTCGCCACTGGTGTTCCTCCACATCTCTACGCATTTCACCGCTACACGTGGAATTCCACTTTCCTCTTCTGCACTCAAGTCAACCAGTTTCCAGTGCGAACTAGGGTTGAGCCCCAGCCTTAAACACCAGACTTAATTGACCGCCTGCGCGCGCTTTACGCCCAATAATTCCGGACAACGCTTGCCCCCTACGTATTACCGCGGCTGCTGGCACGTAGTTAGCCGGGGCTTTCTTCTCAGGTACCGTCACCTTGAGAGCAGTTACTCTCCCAAGCGTTCTTCCCTGGCAACAGAGCTTTACGATCCGAAAACCTTCATCACTCACGCGGCGTTGCTCCGTCAGGCTTTCGCCCATTGCGGAAGATTCCCTACTGCTGCCTCCCGTAGGAGTCTGGGCCGTGTCTCAGTCCCAGTGTGGCCGATCACCCTCTCAGGTCGGCTACGCATCGTCGCCTTGGTGAGCCGTTACCTCACCAACTAGCTAATGCGCCGCAGGTCCATCTGTAAGTGACAGATTGCTCCGTCTTTCCCGAATCGGCCATGCGACCAACTCGCGTATCCGGTATTAGCATTCGTTTCCGAATGTTATCCCAGTCTTACAGGCAGGTTACCTACGTGTTACTCACCCGTCCGCCGCTAAGTTACCCCCGAAGGAGTAACTCCGCTCGACTTGCATGTATTAGGCACGCCGCCAGCGTTCGTCCTGAGCCAGGATCAAACTCTCCATAAAAGTGTTTGACTTGCTCATTAACGTTTGTTGCTTTATCTATTTAATGCTTACGAAGCAGTTTTGCTTCGCAAAACTTTAAACAGGGCAGTTTCGCTCGTTGTTCAGTTTTCAAGGAACAATGTTTTTCATTCATGCCGTTTTTCAGCGGCGATTAATATCTTATCACGTTTGTCATTCAAAATGCAAGTCTTTTTTTAAAAAGAATTTTTACTGCATTTTCAATGGTTACATTCGCTAAAGATTATTCACTCCAGTTATCAACGACAAGAATCATATCTTAGCATACCCCTAATATGAAATGCAACTACAAATTCAACAAATTCATAATACAAAACGAAAACAACATAAAGGCGGCTGCTTCAAGAAGGTTAGTGTGCTGTCGTGAATGATCGGGCAAGTTAAATAAAAAGGAGTCCCAGCGTCTGCCTACCTAAAGTTACGGAGCTTATCGGGATTGCGAATAATGTAAATTCGGCGGAGGGATTGACCCTGGGCTTGAAGCATGACCACGGAATCGATTTGTCCGCCCACCAGAAAAACGATCCCCGTCTGGCCGTTAATCTCCCGGAACTCGAAGCTCATCGCTTCATGATCAGGCTGGGACATTTTCCGGAAAATGCCCAAAAGAAATGCCATGACGTACTCCCGGCCCGCAATTGGCCGAACGGCCGCGGACACCTTCCCTCCTCCATCGGAGACGAGCACGATATCGTCAGAAAGCATGTCGATGATTTGCTCCGTTTGATCCTGTCCGAAAGCGGACACGAATTGACGTATCCACGCTTCCCGCTCATTCTTGTTCCGCCCCTGCTCTCCGATCTCCAGATTTCCTTCATTAAGCTTACCCTTGGCACGGCTGAACAGCTTCCGGCAATTCATCTCGCTTTTGTCAATGATTCTTGCTATACCTGCATGGTCGATGCCCAACGCCTCACGCAGCACGAACACCGCTCTTTCTGCGGGGGACAGCTTCTCTAGAAGCACCATTGTCGCATAAGACAGCAGTTCGTCACGCATGATTTGCTCCAGCGGTCCGTCCTCCGACGTCGGGACCGGCTCGGGCAGCCATTCTCCAACATATCGCTCCCGCCGCTTGCGGGCGGATTTGTGAAGATCGCGGCAGCGATTCACGACCATTTTGCACAAATAAGCCTTGGACTCTTCCTTCAAGCCCGGTGGTTGTGCGTGGAATGCTTTGAGGAACACGTCCTGCACAACATCCTCCGCGTCGGACCACTCGCCTGTCATCTGATAAGCCAGCGTAAGCAGCAGGCCCCTGTATTGACTGTACAAATGCTCGATCTTCAGCGCCTCCGTTTCAACCCGCATACTCTCATATTTCATTATAACAAGCTGGCTGTATCCCAAGTAAATTGTTTGATCCGCCAGCCCAATTTGCCAGTGATGACGATATCGAGCCCCCACTTGCGGACCCAAGTCAAGCCTTTGTCTGGACCTAGGCCTATGCAGAACGTTGTCATATAGCTCTGGTGCACAGGCGCGCGGCGTCCCTCCTGATCGGCCAGGATGACCTTAGCTAATCTTGCCGCCTGAGGAATCGCTTCCTTGCAGGTGCTCCCATCCGGCTGTCCACTGGCTGGATCTACAACTCGGGCACAGTCTCCGATGCTGTACACGCCATGTATATCCGCCACTCTGTAGCTAGTATCGACAAGTACGTAGCCCTCCGGAGTAACGGGCAATCCAATCGAGCGCAGCTTGGGATTGGGCAACAGCCCAAGCGTCCAGATGCAGAGTCCAGCCGAGCGTTGCCCTCCGTCCGACAGCCAGACAGTACCGTCCCTCTCTTTCATCACACGGGTATCGTGTATGACGCGAACCCCCATGTCCCGAAGAAGATGCTCCAGCTTCATCGCGACCTTGGAGGGGCCCTCGAGGAACAGCCGCGGCTGGGCATTGTAGAGCTCGATACTGACGCCTTCCGGATCCAGACCTATTGCCTTCGCGTCCTGCCGTGCATAATAGGCCAGCTCTGCTGCCGTCTCCATGCCGCTGATTCCCGCTCCCGCAATCACTATTCGCAACATTCGTTCACGTTCCTCAAGATCAGTTTCCTTCGCTGCCTGAACAAGCCGAGCCTGCCATTCCCTGCGAATGCGCTCGGCGTTCTCCAATGATGAGAGCGCGATACCCCCTAGCTCCGGAACGGGCTGACGAATGACGCTTCCTGCCGCAATAATCAATCGATCGTAATGCAGCATGCCTTCCTCTCCCGTGTCAGTAAGATAAACGAGCTTCCTCTCTGGAGAAACAATTCGGCAGGCCGTCCCCTGGAGCAATTCGACGCCCTCAGGGAACAGCCTCTTTAGCGGAACTCGAATGTCCTCATTTTTGACAGCGGGCCTAAACATCAGCACTTTACGCAGATGATAGGGATTAGGGTCGATCAAGATGAGGCGCAGCGCGTATTGATCCATTTTATTTTGGAACGTTTTGCGCAGCTCCTTCACGGTGTGTATCCCTGCGAAGCCTGCTCCAACTACTGCAATTGTCAATGTTTGCATACGACCACTCTCCCACTATATGTTACTTTCGCATATAGAACGAGAGAGGGATTGGATTTGTGACAGCTACCAGAAAACAGAGCTTCCTCCTTGCAAGCGTAGCACGGCCTCCATGAAGAAATAATCGCCCCAAATCCCCCCGGCAAACTCACCGTTTGGTTTAGGCACCCGGATTATGGTCTCGTCCGTATCCTCCCACCTGGAATACGGCTCCTTACAGACGGCATTCACCATCTCGACAGCGGCTAGACGATACGTTTGACCTTTATTGCCCGTAACCTCTGCCAATTCCAACAAGCCGCAGGCAACAATGACGGCAGCTGTCGGATCCCGTTCCGTATCACTTCCAATCCCCTCTAGCGCACGAAAATCCCATACAGGCACGCCATCGCCTCCCAGCTCCTGCAAATACCGGTCAGCCACCTTCTGTGCAGCTTCCAGGTAACGCTGCTCACCTGTATATCGGTATGCGAGCGCATAACCGTAGATCTGCCATGAGGTTCCTCTGGCCCAGTAGGTGCCAACATCTGCCGCGCATTGATTGCGTTCGCCAAGAGGCTTGCCCGTTATTGGATCAAAGCCGTAGGCATGGCTAACCGTGCCGTCCTCTCTGATAATATAAGCAATATTCGTATCCGCATGAGCATTGGCAACATCCCGGTAATACAGATGGCCCGTTTCCTGCCAAGCCCAATACAGGAGAGGAAGGTTCATCATGCAATCAGCAATCATCCATCCGTGAAAGCTGCCCTCCGCTTCGTCCATTCGCCCCCATGCCTGAATGTAGCGACCGTTCAGCTTAAACCTCTGAGCCAGCACATCAGCGGCTTTGATTGCTGTTTCACGCGCTGCCGGGTCTCCCGTCAGCTTATAAATGGCGATAGAATATAATGAATACAAGAATCCCAGATCATGCATAGTTTCTAAGGGACGTCCAAACACCTTTTCCCGATACAGCGAACTATACCCGTACAAATGCTCCAAATATCGACGTTCCTTGGTCAGCTCATACGCATAGGCAACCATACCTGTAAAAAAAGAATTCGTCCAATGATATTGATTCAGGAACTCATCCTTCTTATCGGAATATTGTCCGTTCCTAGCAGTTACAGGAAACACAACATGTCCAAACCGCTCTATATTTCTATCAATCTTTTGCAAAAATTGAGATACACTTGGTACGCTGGCGTTAATCAACGGTGGCACGCTCCCCTCTTCGCAATAATCAGAACATCCGAATTAACGGCATTCATCTTCACATTCGTCACTCCATTGTCCCACCGCCATTGCGGCTCAATTGAACGATGAGTCTCCAGCTCTATCATTTCTATCTCATATCCGCTGAAATCCACCTTCAACAGCAGTCTATGGCTGTAAGGGACGTATATGACAATGAGATCGTTACTCCCAGAAGCCGCAATGCGAATTTCTTCATTCTCCTCTTCCAGCAGCTCTTGCTTTGGAACGAGTTGTTGCATCTGATAAGCTTGAAACAACCTCTGCCCAAACGAATAATCTGACGCGCCTGGGAATTGAATGGCCTCCTTCCAAGCAAACGGTGAATTGAAGGGATGGATCAGACGATCTGGTCCCTCGCCCCGATGGAATGTATACATACCGTATGCCCCATAAGCAATGCCAGCTGAAGCCCCCGCTAACACACTCTGCCAGAACGCTTTCCGTACATCGAATCGGTGAAATCGGCCGTATCTCCCAATCATGCCCATGCCTTCATAACAAGGCTCGCCGTTCATAATCGGCTTTCGTTCCGGCAATTGTGCAAAATATTGTGCCAGCGTATAAGCAGAATGTTGACCCTCCAGTCTATGGCCGGACTGATACATATAAAAGTCTGCCTCCCTGGCGATGGGAGTGGAATATTCGTTTAGACCATGCTCCCCGTACAGATGCAAGGTCGTTAACGTCTCGGGGGCTAATCGTTTCACCGTACGGTGCACCCTCATGACAGCTTCTGAGGCAGCAGGCGAATTGAAGTCGGTATCCCCGCAGACCGGAAATACACTCACATACGGAGCTAGAGCTCGGACTGTTCGTTCAACATACGGCTCAATCGCATCAAGAGGCATCACTAAAGTTTTGGCGTAATTGGCATATTCGGTATCCGGTATGAACTGGCTCCACGTCAGCCACAGCATCATGACCATATCAAATTCTTCAGCGCCGATACGCACGAACCGCTCCGCCTTCTCAAAAAACGAATCATTTAGCGAATAGAAATCCAGCGTTGCAGCATCTAGCAGCTGAAAGGGGTATTCCTTGCCTAGCTCCACCATCTGCTCAGGCAGCATAATCAATTGCACGGCGTTGAAGCCCTGCCGCTTGCGTATAGCAAGATATTGTCTCCACTCGGATTCAGTCAGATTATACAGCGCGCACCATGCGGTGTCAGACAATAGAAAAAACGGTCTGCCGTTCCTCATAAACCCAGTTTTGTCCGGGCTGATCTCCAGTCTCATGCTTTTTCCTCCATAATTGAAGTAGGGCAGAAGGCAGCTTCCTCCTTCTGCCTGCAAAAGGTCAATCGTTAAATCAACTCAGCTCTTTGCAGCAGCCGATGAATCAGCTCGGCAGCCTCTGCTCTGGTCAGCCACACTTGCGGTTCGAGCTGTGAGCCCCACAGCTCCACTAACAGTCCAGCCTGTGCTGCAGCTTGAATGTTAGGCAGCGCCCAAGCGCCCGCCATATCCAGATCAACAAATTGGTTCCAATCTAGAGTCGAGTGTTCTTCCTTCAGCCGTTCCTGGATACCCTCCATGCGTAAGACCCGCGCCATAATTGTCAGTGCCTGCTCTCGCGTTATGCGGTCGTTTGGACGGAAGGAGCCGTCCGTGAAGCCCTGAATCATTCCAAATTGATGGGCGGTATGAACAACAGAGCTGTACCAATTCGAAGCGTTCACATCTGTGAAAGCTTCTGCTTGCTTCTCCAGCTTGAGACCCAATCCTCTCACAATAATCGCTGCAAATTCAGCGCGTGTCACTTGACCGCTCGGTGCGAACCTAGCTCCTCCTACACCATTGACAATCATTCTAGCCCCCATATCCGTGATGGCTGCTTCGAATGGATGGCCTTCAATATCCTCGAATGTCCTCTGGCCGCCAATAATGGCATAGGTGCTGTTGGATTTCGAGCTGATCACAGCGTAAGCTTTGCCGTCCAGCCTTGTCCGTTTGGTTGGCACATGCCGCCAAGAGCCATCCGGCTCAAGCACGACACCTGTCGTTAGTTCATCCGCGCTGATGCCTTCAGGAAGCTCTATAAGGCGTTCTACATAACCGCTGAAGGCTGAGATTTCCTGCTTGCTGCTGCCATAGCTCGCCTCGACCCGGAATTGAACAGGAGGCGCAAGCAATTCAAAGCCTCTCTTCTGGGCTGACGCCGCAGCCTCTTGATGAATGGAATCGCTGGCTGTGGACACTTCGATAGAGATCTCGATTTCTTCCAGCTTTATATCCTTGCCAAGCGAAGAACGAAGCTTCTCGAGGCCAACCTCCTTCACCGGCAGCTTATATACGGCATTGCCTCTGTGTACCTCCAGAATCGTCTCCTGGAGCTCCGTCTTGGCAAGTATATCTCCCTTGAGGATGGCGACAGCCGAGTCGGCGCCCTCCTTGAAGGGGAGTACAAGCGACTTGGGAGTCCCCTTCGCCGCAATCAAGGCGTCCAGCTTTTTGGCGTCCAGCGTTACGGTGGTTATCTTGCGGCTGCCCAACGTTTCACTGTTTGTCTCGCCCAAGAGCTCCAGACCATCCTTCTCCTTCTCGCCACCGACAATAATCGGAAGGACTGGCACCTGCGGTTCTTGTGGCTCCTGCGGTTCCTGCAGCTCCAGCGGTCCATACTTAAAGTTCGTTATGGCAAGCCGATCACCTGACATCGCATAGAACACCGCGTACCCTCTATCCAGCAAAGGCTGATCCTCGTCCAGCCATTCATACAGCAATTTCCCATCCACATAAACCTGGAGCCTTGCAGCATCCCCTTCATTCACAACACCAACTTGAATAAGATGATCCTTACCGCTAACGACCTTGCCAGTCGTATCAACGGTATCGTATTTCTTATTGGCCGTTTGGTTCTTAACGGGATCGTATAAGAACTTCTGAACCTCCATCTCATTTTCCTTAAAAGCAACCAGATAACCCTGATCTCCCCTGTTCCACAATGGTATATCGTAGCTCTGGCCGCGCATGACGATTCCTGGCCATGCCCCTTCCGCAAGCTCCGCATTCATGGTAAAGGAGAAAAACTCATCCTTAAATTTTTTGACTTTGTAGCCGGCTCTCGCATTGGCTCCGGACAGCTCGAAGCCGCCTTCGACAGCAGTCATCTGTGCGCCATCCGTAACATGCCACTTCTCTGTTGCCAGCGGTCCGAATGACAGGTCGGTTACGCGCAGCGGCTGGCCAGACATCGCATAGAACACCGTATAGCCTTCCTCCATAAGAGGATTGTCTTCGTCCAGCCATTCGTAGATGAATTCCCCGTCCACATACACGTACAGACGTGCTGCTTCCCCTTCATTCCTAACACCAACCTGAACATAATGATCTTCTCCGCTGATGATCACACCCGGAATATCAATTGCTTCAAACTTGGCATTGGTCGTCTTGGACGTAGACGAATTGTAAATGAACTTCTGTATTTCCATTACATCCTTCTTAAAGACTACCAAATAACCCTGATTGCCGGTATTCCACACGGCTGTATCGTAAGTTGTGCCCCGCATGACGACTGCCGGCCATGCATTGCCCTCAAGGTCTGCGTTCATCGTGAAGGAAATCGTCTCATCCTTCAGCTTCTGCGCCATATAGCCCGCTCTCGCATTGGCTCCGGACAGCTCGAAGCCGCCTTCGATATCAGTCATCTGTGCGCCATCCGTAACATGCCAGATGGGCTGAGCACCTGTGGCCGTTACGGTAATCTCGTCACTTCTTGCAGATAGGTTGCCAGCTAGATCCACAGCAGCTATTGCATATTTGTATTGGGAATCAACTATTAGTCCCGTATCTGCAAACTGCGGTTCAGCTGTAAATGCTATCTTTACTCCATCCCGATAAACATGATAGCCGAGCAGTGAATGATTGTCGGTAGACGCCTGCCATTGCAGTGTCGCAGTTGATATTGTCACATCCACTGCCTCCACATTGGCAGGCACTGTCGGAGGCTGCTTATCCGCAGGTCTGCTCCAGCTTAATGTCGGCGCATGGCCGCTGGCATGCTCTCTGCTGTCGAATACAACAGCTTCATCGCCTTCCGTCGCCGCTGCAATCTGGAAGCTGATGGTCTCCTGGCCTGCCTCGATCGCTTCCTGAACATATTGGGCTACGTCCCATTGGTACCAACGCGCCTCTGAGCTGGAGATATCAACACGACTCCATTCGTCTCCACCTGCTGGGGCATTCACCCAGGTCAGCCCTGATTCTGTCCAGTCCTCGGCGATCACGCCATGAACAGCTGCGGTCACACTCTGTTCCGATTGAGCTTCAAGGCGGCCAAACATCTTCAGAACTGCACCAGATATGTCGCCAGCCAGCTCGCTAATATCAAATTTCACATAGGTATTGCTCGTGTTGGCAGCTTGATTGGCTTGACTAACTCGTAATTGGTCGGTGGAGCCATAATTGCTCTCCTGATGGGACTGATGAGACTGCACATATCCATCTGCTAATGCCTGCATTGGCATTGGCGTCACCCGATGATCAATAACCTGGAACTCATCATTGCCCTGCAAGCTGTACAAGACCAGTTGACCCAGATCATCCATAGCTGGCGCGCTGGTACGGAACCCGTAGTCCTCCGCAAGCTGTATCTCGCTCTTGCCGACTGGCGTTACCCAGACATCATAGGTCTGGCTCGCTAGATCAGCTTCAATTCTGAACCGATAACTGGTGTTGGATGAATAGGTGAATGGAACCAGCGAAGTATACGTATCCGCATCTCTTACATCCATGTATCCACCAGGATTCAAGCGAATGATCATCGAGATGTTGTCGTACCCTTTAATCGTTGTTGATGAATCGCTATAAGCTACGACCGCATTAATATTGTCAAATAGCGGGATCAGGCCGAATTCGATTAATAATTTATTGTCCGTATGATGAACGCCCAGTTGATGGATATCATCTCTGTTCCAGCTCTGTTTGGAAGACAATACCTCAGCAACACCTGATTGGTTAACGGTTACATAGATGCTGTCACTTTGGGTTGTGCCAAACTTATTGCTTACCTCTGCATAATACTCATAGGTGCCATTAGCTCTGTACCATAGCACCGTCGAAGCCGACTGCGGCTGAGGTGTATTGGAGATCAGCTGCTTGGAATCGACAACGATCCCATTCTCGTACAGTACATATTCCGAGCCGTTTGTCCCTTCCGGCATCACCATCTCAATGCTGTAATCCCCATTGCCGTCCGAGTTGTCATGATTCAATACCGGCTTCGCGGGATTAGCATCGGTGACAGTAATCGTCAACGTCTCGCATGAGCTCGATCCATGCTGATTGGCCAATTCACAGGTATACGTGTAGGTGCCGTTAGCCCGGCCGGGAATAATCGTCTGGGCTGTCTGTATGCCGGAGCTCTCGTCTGCAAGCAATACAGTATCCAGCAGCCTCCCGTTTTCGTACAGACGATAAACCGCGCCATTGTTCCCGTCGTTTTTGTTCATGCTCAACGTGACATAACCGTCAGACAAGCTGGTGCCATTCGTGCTTGCACTCGTTAATACCGGCAAACCAGGAGCACCTAGAGCGCTATCCTCCGCCGCTCTGACCAACCATAGCGTGTAGATCTGCTCCGTAATGCCAGAAGGCGAGGCAACCGTTACTTCAATTTTATTCGTTCCAACCGCCAGCTCTACGTGCAGACCGCTTCCTGTAACAGATGTGCCATTCACCTTGACAATCGCTTTATCGTATTCCGCTTGAGGCACAACCAGGACTGAAGTCGCAGTGTGATCAACAATTGCCGAATATGTGTTTGTCGTAGCGTCAAATGCTGGACCAAGCTCACCAACACTGATGGTTAGCCCGCTTAATTTCGTGTTGTAGGGATTCGGCAAGTTAGGGTAAGGCCATACATCCCCCATATCCCCGAACATAAATAACGTGCTGGCGAACCCTCCATGCCACGTATATCCTGGTTGAGCATGGAAGCCGACTGCGTTAGATGGATACGAAGCCATTCCGTTACGCTTGCGAAGAGACGTATCGTGCAAATCCTTGTCCTGATAGTAACGAGCAGCCAGCATCGTCGTATAGGATTCGCCAACCTTCCCTGTAGAAGTGCCGTTAATCGGCGACCCATTCCAGGTACGATTGTAGGTTCCATCGTAATATCTCATGACTGTGCGATTAGCGTATCGTATATCCTTGAAGCCCTCATCCAGATCGTAGGCCAGATTAGGGTTCGGGTCGCGCTCATTGATGTCCTCAATTACCTGGCTGCCGCATGCCCCTGCCGTCGTCTGAAAGTCATATAAATCGTAATCTCCTGTTCTGGCCAAATGCTCAGCCATCCAGGTGATGGACGCCACCTGATTCGTACCGTAGGAAAGCGCGATTTCACCGCCTTGATACCCCCGCATAAAGTCTGCCATTGCTCCAAAAGGGTATATGGTGGTATTCAGTACGTCCCGTGCCGCTTGCTTGCTGACATCAATAATTTCCTCAAGTGTCCTGCCTGGATTGCCGCCAGACGGCTCATAACCGTGATCCTTCAAATAAATAGCAGCTGGAACGGCAAATTCAAATAGATGGATAGCCCGATTATTGGCTCGCAGGTTAACATGATACGTTTCGATCCCTCCGTCGAACAGCTTGGGATCGCTGTACCACCAAGGATCCGCGCAGCCGTCGGCGGAATAATCGTTGTTGTATCGCTCCGGCCAAGCCTCGTCGAAGGAGCGCGTGCGATCATCGACGAACAAATCCGCCGCGTGGTACAGCCAATTGTCGAATATGACATTTTGCTCCTCGGTAAGTGCCTCTCGGCCAATATAATCGCGTGCGTAAAGCAGCTTCTCCAGCACGGCCGCAATGGCGAAGCCAGGATTCAAATCCCAGTTGACCGAAGGATCATTGCTCCAGCGCGTACGATTCGAGAAGTCCATATCGGGATGAGTGATCGTTGTCAGCAGCTCCGCAGCTACCTCGGCACGCACCTCGTCATCGTCCATAACGAGCGCATAGAATGCTGCGTCACGCAATCTTGTACTATGTGGATGTGACGGGATTTGCCACGGCTGCCCTCCATTAGGAGCAGCGAATATGACTGCACCGGATTCATCTACGGCAGCTGTGCTTGTCGTCTCTCGCCCAGCGGCGGGATCCACTAAAAATTGCCGGGTGCTGGACACGATACGATCCCAGCTGCCTGGTGAATTTGGCGCGACATCGCCGATCGTTTTATAAGGCCCGTTTTTGGCCCGTTCTCTCCAGATCTCAAGCTCTTGCTGAGTAACATGCAGCCCTAGACGGACTGGACCTTCCGTCTCGTTTATCATTTCACTGGCTGATGCTGTATCGCTGGCTTCGGGCAGCATCCATCCCGTCTGGAGGATGAGTGCCACCAGCAGAAGCTGACAGATCGCTTTTTTAACCCTTCTCTTTGTTGAGCGATTGATCATGGTAAAGCCTCCTCATTTGGGGTTATCGATAACATTTCAACGCTTAAACGCCCCTTTTTAACCACAATAGAATGTATAAGTTTTCGAGTATTCGAAAACGGAAATTCTATTTGGCGATAAATCCTACATCTAAACGCGGTCGCTCGTCTCAATTCCAAAAGCATAGATTATGGCTGATGTGGAGCATGCGGCGCATGAAGTATATCAAGCAGTCATGCACCGCCGCACCACTGAAAACTCCTAATCTGTTACCGTCACTTGCTCGAAAGCAGATTCGTTCAGCTGTCCATTGTTTTTGCTTAACACAACAAGTCCGATATAAATGTTAGTTCCCATGGAAATTGTGTTCGATCCGACCTGTGTCCAACTGCTGCCGTCCGCGGACTCGTAAGCCGTAAAGGTGGAGCCCGAGCGAACCAGTCTGACCCAGTGCGGTGCCGACTGACTGTTGCCTAGCGTATAAGAGGTTGTCCCACCTGTCGACGTTCTTCTCAAAAACTGTGTCTGTGAGCCAGGCGTGATGTTCATAAGCGCATGCTTGGCATTCGCATCCAAACTGTCCCGAATCATCACTCCCGCCTTGGCATTGCTGTCCGTGTTCTCTACACTGCTTACTCGTGCGACAATTTCCCCGTCTCCGTATAACGTCCGATATACATAATGGAACTGATCTCCCGTCCCCCAAATATCGGAGCCTGATCCATACACCGTGAAGACACCGCTTGCATATTCCGCGTCTCCCGCAATGCCAACCGATCCAATGTCCGTCTGAAGCCACGGTGAAGGCAGGCCGGCAGGAGGCGCTGCCGTTATCACATCCACCCTGTCAGCGACATGGTAGTTGCCTGTTGAGCTCGCGTTGCGATTACCTGTAATACGCACACGAAGCGTATGCTCATCGTCTGCCAATACTGGGCTTGTGTACACTAGCGCGATATGCTGCCGCGTGGATTGGTACAGATCTACCATCGTCTCCGCTCCGCCGTCAATGGATACAGCAACAATGCCCATGTTGGTCCACTTCTCCGAATACAGCTTTGCCTGAGTGCCCTCAAATTTCACCTCGTAGTAGGCATTCGTGACATTCGACCAATGGTTGTCGCCATTGTAGGAATCCACATTAGAGCCTGCCGTCCACGTACCATTGAAGTTGAACTGGTGAAGTCCCGTACCGGTTGTTGCGTTGTTAACCGTCAGTGGTGTTCCCGATGGCACTTCATCCGTAGTTACACTGACCGCGCTGCTTGCACTAGACTCATTGTTAGCGGCGTCATAAGCCTTGATCGTATACGAATACGTCGTATCCGGCGTCAAGCTGGTATCCGTAAACGCCAGGCTGGCTGTCGTGCCGACAAGTATGCTGTTCCGGTAAATGCGGTAGCCTGCCACTCCGACATTGTCCGAGGATGCGCTCCAGGAGAAGGACGCAGTCGTTGTTGTCACACCTGTCGATACAAAGCTTTGAGGCACGGTTGGCGCCTGTGTGTCGCTGCCAGAGCTGCTGATCGTAATAGTGTGCTCCTTGATGCTGCCCCTGCCGCCGTTATCCCATACGAGCAGCGTGACTCGATAAGTGCCGGGCTTATCATAAGTGTATGAAGGCGAAGATGTTGTCGATGGTATTCCTGCACCGAAATCCCACAGCACATGGGCAATGGAACCATCGGAGTCAGACGAGGTATTCGTAAAGCTGACGGGCACGCCCGCCGTTCCTGTCGATGCTGCGCTGAAGGAAGCCGTGGGCTTGGCATTGGAGAAGCCGCGGGAAGTTAATTGCGTATTCGTGCCATTGCCGCTGACTGTATTGCCGCTCCAGATCAAGTGGCTTGCTGCAGATGGATAGGCATTAATTGAAGCCGCTCCATTACCCGTAATCGCATTGTTCACAAAGCTGAAGCGATCAACCCCAGCAGCAGTTGTAAACTGAATGCCCAGATCGTCATTGTCCTTGATATTGTTATTGTCCAGCGTGAAATCGGTGACATTCCCATTGACACGGAAGCCATAGCCTGAGCTTCCTGGATAAAGAGCAGCAGGATGATTTTTAATGGTGTCGTTGAAGTCATTTTTGTAGAAATAGTGATAAGCGGCAGTCGCCGTTCCTCCCTGAATCTGAGCGCCCCATTGGAGCATGTTCTCGAAGGAGTTGTAACCCCAATAAGCGTAGTGATTCGGTCTGGCCGGATTGCTGCCTGCAACCGTAATACCGAGCTGCATGCCGGAATCCACTACATTATCGGTGAATACTACGTTTTTGGAGCCAATCAGCTCCAAGCCGTATTTGGCATACGTACCATATCCAATTCGTTCAATCGTATTGTTTCTGACCGCCGAATTATTGGAGTCGTGTACGCTGATCCAGCTGTCCGTCACATTGTCTTCAATAATGGCGCGATCACAATCCTGCCACACCTCAATGCTCAATTTCTGATCGGTTAAGCCAGTATTCGTGATTG
The DNA here is from genome assembly GCF_040834005.1 of Paenibacillus sp. PL2-23. Lineage (NCBI taxonomy): Bacteria > Bacillati > Bacillota > Bacilli > Caryophanales > Paenibacillaceae > Paenibacillus > Paenibacillus sp. PL2-23. The sequence continues at coordinate 1,264,470 of NZ_CP162129.1, read as the reverse complement.
TATTGCCAATAATGACAAGATCGGAGGCGCCATCGTTTGCAAGTATGCCGCCCCTTCCGGTCCGATTAATTGTATTATTCAAAATTTGATTGCTGTGTGAGCCCCAAGCAATTCGGAAAGCGCTCCCCCATAAGGAGCTGTTCCCGATATCCAGGAAGGTTGTATTCTCAATGATGCTGTCGGTCACACCGTCGTTATAATGTCCGTTTGTCCCAACCAAATAAACACCGAATGGCCCAAAGCCGGAGGCTCTCGCCAGACTCTTAATAGTCAGGTCGTGAATATGATGCTCCCCGCCCTTATGTGCGTAGATCGCGCTGTACAGGCTGGTATTGTTATTGCCGTTCAAGGTGAACTCCGCTAGCTCAACGCCGGTTTTATTCGATAAAGCTATAATTTCGTTGCCGCTCCCAGTGTATAGCAATACGGTGCCCGCTTCGCTCTGACCGACGAGCGACGTGCCCGATTTCGGCTGCAGGGCGCTGCTGATTCGGTACACACCGTTCGGGATATAGATGGTATCTCCTGAGGAAGATGCATTAATGGCACTTTGGAATGCGCTTGTGTCATCGTTTGAATCACTGCCGTTGGCGCCGTAGCTGGTTACATTCAGCACAGCGGCATAAGCTTTTTCTGCGACAAAGGCTGGAAACAATAAGGATAAGAGCAGAAGCGCGTTCGTGAACCAAATGGTACTTCTTACGGCCTTTGATTTCTGACGAATGGCATACATACAAATACTTTCCTCCCTTATTTTTTGGTAGATGCCCTCTAGCCTGTCAAGATGCCTTGCAAGAAGAGATAAAGCTATCGGTGTGGATTCATGCATCGCCTCCCGTCGGTACCCCAAATACGTGCTTCGGTCTAGGTGCGAATCCTGATCGTGCCCACATTCTAACATGGCATATTCCGCGCTTTATACTGTAGAATCCGGTGAATAGTCGCCTAATCCGAGAACTCCTTGTTTCTTTTGCTATTTTCGAAGCAGGCGTTGTAAGAAACTTCTAGCTGAGGGATTATGTTCTGCGCGGTCAATGAGCTGAAGCTGGCACAACACAATGGTGCCCGCCCCCATTTTTTTCTCGCCCACTACACAGGCTGCCTTGCGTGCTCCCTGGCCATCCATTCCTCTAGTCGTCAGTACGGGATCGAACATAGGAGAAATTGTCATACTGTCCGCAATTGGAGTAATTCGGTCCACTTCCTTGTCGTACCAGAGCCGAAAATCATCCTCACGGAAATCAGCAACGAGCGGATGGCCGGTTCCCCGAGATACAAAGTGTACGGCGTTATACACGCAAGGCTGCACAATCACCTCGTCCCCCATAATGGAATAGCGTCCTGGCGGCCAGCCGTACAATATCACATGCGAGCCGTGTCTAACAGCCTCCTCGATCACCGGCTCCTGCCAGGTAAAGATGCCTGGATCGGTAATGAACAGCACGGAGTTATCCACGTTCTCCTCCAGCGCCCCTGTATCCAAAGCCTTGAATAGGAGACCTGCCATACGGGACTCTCTCTCTAATGAGACTTGTAGCTGCTCATCCTGGCCAAGCAGTATAATCTGGCGCTCCCTTAAGCCCTGATGACTCCATTCTGTCGAAGAGGTCGCATCGAGACTTGGCCAAGCCTCCAGCTCCAGCTCGGTATCGTTCAGCACGGCTCCACGGTCATCTACGATCCCCATGCGCAGCGTAAGCGGCGTTCGATCGGCTACAGCAGGCAATTGGAATTGGACGTAGCCCTGGAACCGGCTTCCGCAAACCGCAACCTGAGCAGGCTGTCTCCCGCTCGCAAGTAAAACCCCATTCTGCTCCAGCATGAAATAACACTCGGCACTCTTAGGAGCACTTCCCGAATCATTGCAGATCCAGGCTTCAATCTCTGCCGTCTCTCCAGCCGTATAGGCGAATCGGTCACTCCGCAAATTTGCAAGCAGCGGTGCTAGTGCGTCTCGTAATGCGAAGTAGGCAGGCTTTGCTCTTCGCTCGCAATCCATGACCGCTTTCATCCAGCCGGAAGGAAAGGCGTCGATTAACAAATGAATCGCTGTCGATACCATTCGGTTGTCTCGACGGAACGCCTCTGTCATCCAGCGTGTTGCCCTCGCCTGATGCTTCTGGCTTTGCCGGCACCACTCCCGCAGGCTTGCCGGTGTGTCATAGAAATAATAATGAAAGCTTCCTGTCTGAGCCTGAACAATGGCGCTCGGCGACCATTCCGTTTCCGCATCAGGATTGGAAGGTAGCCACTCCTTCGGATAATGCGCCAGCATCGTTTCTACAGCATCCAACCCTTCGGCGCCATATTCGCCGCAGCCGTAATACCAGTCCGGCTTGACTGCCGTCCAATAGCCTTTATGCAGCATCCCCGCATCGATGCCATGTCCGTTATACCATAACGTATAGCAATGATTGTCGGGCAGCCCGGGGCCCGGCGGATCATAATCGCCATCCACTGCCTTGATGACCCTATCAGGGTTGGCCAATCGTATCATTACATCCGCTGCCTCGAAAAACCTCTCCATTTCATCTCGAACGGCATGCCGATGAGGCTTGCAGGACGCATAAGGAAAAGGTTCATTAATATAGGAAACCATAATATTGCACGGATGAGAGCGAACAAGCCGCTCCATCTCGCCAACTTGCTTCAGCGCCTCGTCTATCCGGCTGCGAGGCAGCTTGCCGAACAGCGGAAGATCGGTTTGCGTCATCACGCCCAGTCTGTCGCACAGATCATAGATCTCCTGCTGTACCGGACGCTGCGTCAGACGCAAATAATTCAACCTCGCTATCTTCGCATACAGCAGATCGTCCCTCAGCTGGTCCCAGTCCTTCTTCATGACACACTGCTGCTCATGTCCCATCGTATTGGCTCCGCGCAGCCGAATCGGCTTGCCATTCAGACTGAACTTGCCTTTGCGCTGTCCGGTCTCATCCATTTGGAACCAGCGCATGCCGAACTGCCTGCAGACCGTATCCACTACCCGTCCGTGCTCGTCCAGGAGCTTGACTTGAATCTGGTAGAGCCACGGCGTTGCGGGCTCCCACAGTCTTGCATCCCGAATACGGAATCTCATACGGAACCGATTCATACCTTTCTCCGCTCTCAAGGGCTCATTCTTAAACCAATCATCGCCGGGCAGCAGCCTGGCAGCGTCCTCAGGGCTCAGTTTAGTTAAGTTCTCCTGCATGCCTTCCGAAGCCCAGATGAGATATTGACCCGCATGATCCGGTTCCAGCTTGCGATTCTCGAATACCACCTCCTCGAAGTTCTGGCCGTAGACGGATACCTCCATTGACACTTGTCTGCCGCCAGGATCCAGATTGCTCACTTCGATCCAGGTCTCTGCGCTTTCCAAATCCCCAAGCGGCCTAACAAAAATATCGTTCAGATATACGCGGGAACGGGCTTCCAGCCACATCTCCTGATAAATGCCCATGCCGGGAGGGCAATGATGCCAGCCATGCACAGGCTCATCATAGCCAGGTCCCGTAGCCGCGTACAGCTTATCCCCTTCGCATCGCACGCCCTTCTCGTCCGTGCTCCCCTGAACGACATAGTCGTTCTCCACCTGAATCACCAACACATTAAGGCCAGGCTGAACGCAGCGCTTAATCTCGAACTCGAATGGAGCAAAAAAACCTTCATGCGAGCCTGCGAAGCACCCATTCACAAACAGATGGGCGCGATAATCCACTCCACGGAAAACAGCGAACAGCGCCTCGGCGGACGCCATGCTCTCATCCAGCCATACCGTCGTGCGATAATAGACCGTCGCCAACCCCAGAGGTGCCCCGTAATGCGGGATCGTCACCCGCTCCCATTCTCCGCCCCCCTCCAATACGCTTGCAAAATCCCGGAAATCCTGCTCAGTGGCAATACGCCAATCGAACTCGCTTATCGCCAGTCGATGACGCTGCCCCCCCGCCTCTGGCGCCAAATCCATCATATAAGGCTCATGTATCTCTCTCATTTGAACTAGCTCCCTATGCAGCTGCTCATCGGTTTCCATACGTTGCAGCGGCTGGAACACCCCCCTGCTGGAAGCTTCCTTTCCATTAATAGCCTTCAACGGCAATACCTTATGCTCCAGCACAGGAGGCTGCGGCACCTCCAGCCCTTCCTTGCGATTCGACGAGTCGTGACCGGCAATATCGGCGAACGCATCGTTTCTTGATTGTCTCAATGTCATAGCTTCTTCTCTCCTTCAGGCATGGATTTACGCTCAACTATCCCTGTAAACGGCTTAAAATTAACATAAATAGATGAGCATGGATACTGTTGCATGCCTGAAAAGCTGTTCATAGCCGGGGACCTGTGGGCTGCAGGGGGCAGAATCCACTCTCTGACACACCTTTTACCGAAATGAACAGTATACGCTCGGACAATAGGTGTGCCATGATTTGAGCATAGCCAGAGAATAATAGATGATGGGGTGGAGTTATGAAAGCTAGTGCTTGGAAAACCTTCGTCAAAAATAAGGATTTGCTGCTTATAATGACGCCTGGTCTTCTGAAAATTTTTATTTTCGCTTATTTGCCTATGATTGGAGTTGTTCTTGCATTCAAGGACTTTCGTTACGATCTGGGTATATTCGGAAGCGAATGGGTCGGGTTCAAAAATTTTGAGTTTTTTTTCAACTCGCAATTTGCTTTCCGCCTGATACGCAACACAATTCTCTATGAGCTCGGTTATATGATCATCACGACGCTAGTCGCTTTGGTGCTTGCCGTACTGCTTAATGAAATTTCGTCAAGGTTCACCAAGCTGTATCAAACCTCCATGTTCTTGCCTTACTTCTTATCCTGGATCGTGGTGTATTATGTCGTTTATGCCTTCTTGGATATGAAGCATGGCCTGGTCAACAACACGCTTGTCTCTCTCGGCTTGGAGGCCAAAAATTGGTATTTGGACAGCGCGCCCTGGCCTTACCTGCTGAACATCATTTCTTTATGGAAAAAGATTGGCTTCTCCATGCTCGTGTATTATGCCGGTATACTGGCCATCAATCAGGAATATTACGAGGCTGCAAGAATTGACGGCGCCTCACGCTTTCAGATGGCTGTACGCATTACGATTCCAGTGCTTATGCCGCTTGTGTCAATTCTTCTTATTCTGTCGATTGGCGGCATGATGTCCGGCGACTTTGGTCTACATTACTTTATACCTGGCACCTCCGGCTTGACGTACCCGACCACTGATATTATTGATACCTTTGTGTATCGGGCGTTGACCGAAATCGGCAACGTGGGAATGGGCGCGGCCGTTGGATTTTTCCAATCGGCAGTAGGTCTTGTGCTCGTTCTCTTGGCTAACTATATCGTTCGCCTAATTAACGAAGAAAACTCTCTATGGTAAAGGCAGGTGCAGTCCGATGAAATCCGTCTCGATCTCCAATAAGACAGTGGAGCTTTCCATCCACATCTTGTTTATCCTGATCAGTCTGGCCATGCTGCTCCCGCTGGCCATTGTCATCATCGTATCGGTTACCGATGACAAGTCTCTATTCGCATATGGCTACAGCTTTTTTCCGGAAGTGTGGAGCATCAAGGCCTATCAGTATATTTTCAATTCTCCCTTAATTGTGCTGCGCGCTTATGGAGTCACTATGCTGACTACCATTCTAGGCACGATGGGCAGCCTGCTCCTTACCGCGATGGTTGGTTATGGACTGTCTCGCAGGGATTTCGCTTATCATCGCCCTGTTACTTTCTACGTCTTCTTCACCATGATCTTCAGCGGCGGTCTCATCCCATCGTATATCCTCTTCACGCAATATTTGCATCTGAAGGATACGATCTGGGCGCTCATCCTGTCGGGTATGCTCTCACCGTTCTTCATCATGGTTATGAAAGGCTTCCTATCCAAGGTGCCCTTCGAAATTATGGAATCCGCCAAGATCGACGGTGCCGGAGAATGGCGCATTTTCTTCCGAATCGTTGTACCCTTATCGACTCCAGCTTTGGCCACGCTGGGCCTGTTTATCTCATTCAATTACTGGAATGCTTGGTTCCCTGCTTTGCTGTATATCGACAATCAGCAGCTTGTCCCTCTGCAACTGCTCCTTGTCCGTATGCAGCGTACCATCAATTTCCTGCAGACCAACGCCGAATTCGTAACGGGTCTGTCTTACGACATCAGCAGCTTGCCGACCTTATCCGCTCGTATGGCCATGACTGTCGTGGCAGCCGGACCCATGCTGTTCGTCTTCCCCTTTTTCCAACGTTATTTCGTTAAGGGACTTACGGTTGGTTCACTAAAATCATAAGACTCGCGCTGACACCCGCTATCGTCCATCCATGCTGAAGACGTCCAGCTTGCGTAAGACGGTCGGTGCAGATATATTATTTCTAGGTTAGGGAGGTCATAGAAATGTACAAATGGAAAATGGCTAGCTTGAAGGTTTTTGTAGTAGCATTGGCACTCGTCATTGCAGGTTGCTCCGGTGGTGCTTCCAGCAACAATAACGCTACGCCGTCAGCCTCGACCAATACGGAAGGCACTGCGACTACTGAGCCTGTGGAAACGCTTGATCCTGTGGAATTAACATGGTATTTCATCAACTTCGAGCTGCAGACCGATTATGAATCCGTACAGAAGGCCATCAATGATTATCTTCAACCCAAAATCAACACAACCATCAAGTTTATGCCGGTTTTGGCTGGCGACTATACCGACAAGATGAATGCAGTAGCCGCATCCGGTGAAGCTTATGATCTTGCTTGGACGTCGAACTGGAACTTCCATTACGCTGACAATATCTCTAAGGGCGCTTTCCTGGAGCTTGACAGCCTGCTGGAAACACACGGCAAGGAATTCTATGAGTCGATGCCAGAGAAAGTATGGGAGGATATTCGCGAGAACGGCAAGCTGTACGCCGTACCGAATTATCAAATTGCCGCCAAACGCTCCGGTCTGATCATTCAGAAGGAATACGCCGACAAATACAATCTCGATACGTCCAATCTTCGCACCTTGGCCGACATCGAGCCATTCCTGGAGCAAATTAAACAAAATGAGCCGGATAACATCATTCCATATGGAACACAAGGAAGCGATTTCGAGCTTCTGTTCTACGGTCTGACTAATCTTGATCCCGCATTGGTTCGAGAAAATGGTGGCAAGCTTGTCCTTGAGAACCGGTTCGCATCCCCCGAATACATGGATTATGCGAAGCTGATCCGCAGCTGGAACCAGAAGGGCTATATCAGCCTGGATGCAGCAACATTGAAGCTGGCAGAACAGACGCAAACAGGCAATGTGGTTGTCGTATTCGATAACACCTTGAAGCCAGGCGGAGAGCCAGAGAGCGCCCAGCGGTTCGGCGGCAAGGAAGTCATCTATGTGCCTATGACTGACGCACAATATACAGGCGTGCGCCCTACCCTGACCGCTATCAGCAAGACGTCCAAAAATCCTGAACGCGCCATGATGTTCCTGAACCTGCTTAATACTGATTCGGAATTGTACAATATGGTTGCTTATGGCCTGGAGGGCAAGCATTACGAGAAGCTGAATGACAACACGATTCGACCAATCCCGAACGGCGGCTACAATCCTGGCGTTTCATGGGTATACGGCAATGAATTAATCGGTCACCTCATCGAAGGCAAGCCGGCGGATACGATTGAACGTACTATTGAAATGAACAACTCTGCGGAGCTTGCCCCAACCTTCGGCTTCTCCTTCGACAATTCGGAGGTGCAAGCGGAGAACGCCAACATTAAGGCGGTCAAAACAGAGTACGCTACGGCTATCAATACAGGCATGGTAGATCCGGAGGAGTACATTCCACGGTTCCTGGATGCTCTTAACCGAGCTGGCATTGATAAATACATTGCCGAGATGCAGGAGCAGTTCGATGCATTCCTAGCTTCCAGGAAATGAGTAATCCTCTATCGAGGCCTTTCAAAGATGAGCGACCGCGTTTAGAAGTAGGATTTATCGCCAAATAGAATTTCCGTTTTTCGAATGCTCGAAAACTTATACATTCTATTGTGGTAAAGTATTCATGATAGTAAGCCAGCCCTTATAATAGAGGAAACAGCAGACGACAAGCATTCGCTGCTGTTTCCTTTTGAGGTAATTATAGTATAGAGCTGGGGGGCCAACATTTATGAAACCGCTTCAAGGATCACCTTCCAAAAAATATTTGTACCGAATGATGTTCTCCATTACGATACTCGCAGTCGTTGTTCTGTGCTTGTCCTCGGCGGCCATCTATTATATATCCGAGCAAAAGATGCTGGAGCTTCAAAAGCAGCATAGCCAAAGCCTGCTGGGCCAAATCAATTACAATATTGAAAGCATGGATGAAATCGTTCGTCAGCTTTCCATCTCCTTGCTTAACGATAACGAGCTGCGGCCCTTGCTTTATCAATCGAAGGTTGAAGCCTTTGAGCTGATTAAGAAGATGAATCGACTCCGAACAGTAGTGACCTCCAGCTCCTATCTGGATTCCGTGGTGTTCTACAACGCAATTACGGATACCTTCTATGGGGAAGGCGCGCTCAAGACAAGCGTGCACACCCCTATGTTTGCTCCTGAGCTGAGGGCTCAAATTATGGACGATGCTTTTCCTGCTATTCGTCTGACGGCTCTTCAATCGAACGGAAAGGTTGACCGCTTTGCCTTCAAAGCTGCCGATCCGCTACCTGGACTGCCCGGTGAAAGCTTTATACTTGTAAACGTAAAGCCAAAGTGGCTATTCGATAACATTATGCTGATCAACAATTCTGCGGACATTAAAGACAATGATGTCTTTCTTGTACATGCCAACGGAAGCACACTGAATCCGTCAGGAGGCACTCTTGCCTTGGATGAGGAGATCATCTCGTCCATTGTTGCCCAGATTGACAAGGGTGAAGCCCACAGCAGCTATTTCATCCATTCCCATGAGAAGGAACGATATATCGTATCCTATTCCGATACTGCGGTTGATCAGACTTACATGATCAGTATTCAGAAATATGATGCCGTTGTTGGTCATATCGTTAAGCTCAGATCGACATTACTTCTGCTCGTTTCGGCTTTTTTTGTCATCTCCGTTCTTGTAGCGTTATGGCTTGGGCGTAACCTGTATCGGCCCGTAAAGCTTGTTCTGGACGTAGTCCGTACGGAATCTGTAGGTGGAGAGTCGGTGTCGTCTGGCGATGAGTTTGCCTATTTGTCCGGAACCTATAGAAGAATGATGCTTCGATTGAAAAAAGCGGAGAAGGAGCAGCGCAGCAATAAGCAAATCGTATTTAATTATCAAATGCGTCGGCTTGTCTCAGACAGCTCTCGCTTTGAAGCTGATGAGTTCTGGAGTCTCTTCTCGGAGGACGGCTCGGAGCTGAATGCAGCTGAACAGTTCAATGTCGTTCTCTTTAAGCCGGATGAAGGCTTGCATGGAGATGAGAATACATCCATTCTCCGCTTCGCACTCCAGAATATTTCGGAGGAGGTGGTGTCGAGGCTATATCCCTGCCGCGCAGCCGATATGCGCTCCGATCATGTTATTCTTATCCTTGCATCCTCTACCCAGTTGAACATTGATGCACTGTCGGAGGGAATTGCTGAAACGCAGCGCGTGTTTGCCTACTTGTACAAAACGACTGTTAGCGTATCGCTCGGCGAGACCGTAACCGACTTCCGCCATCTGTCTCGATCCTATGAGAGCGCTCAGCAAACGATGTTGTATTCGCCTATTTATGGCAGGGAAGCCCTTATTGTGCCCGGTATGGTTGCCAACAATATGATCTGCACATCAAATCATATATCGCCAGACCTGGAGCGCAAATTGATGGAAGCCATTAAAAGCTTGAACATTCAGGCCATCGAGGCCGCATTAGACAATGTCCTTGAAGAAATTGCAGCCTTCCATCACGATTATTTGCATTTTTCCTTGCTGCACTTGCTGGTCATTATTAAGTCGGCGGTGAAGGAGATGAATGACAACCGTTTACTGCCTGTGCTCTCCGATCTTAATTCCTTAAGCAAAAGCTTGCAGGTATCGGGCACATTCCAGGAGTTTAGAACGATTGTTCTAAACACCTTTCATGACCTTGTTAACAATCGTCCTCATGAGAGGGACGATCGCAATCGTATTTTGACCGAAACCATCAAGGATATTATCAAGCAGAACTACCGCAATAGCGCGTTGAACATGCATATTATCGCTGATCTGACGCGCATTTCAGCCGATTATGCCAGCCGGCAGTTCAAGAAAGTGGAGTCGATCTCCATCTCGGATTATATTAACGAGGTCCGCTTGCAGGAGGCTGTGCTCATGCTTGAACAAACGAACAAAACGGTTCAGGAGATTATGAACGAGGTCGGCTACACCAATCAGAGCTACTTCTTCAAGCTGTTCAAACGCAGATTTGGCACCACTCCAAGAGATTACCGGCTGAAGAAGACAATGATGGAATAGTTACCGTTAGACATGGGCTTTCTCTACCCGGAACTGGCTGGGCGTACATTCGAAATGCTTGCGGAATACCTGCGTGAAGTGGCGCACATCAGGGTACCCCACCAGCTCCGCGATTCGAGTGATGGTCATATCTGGATGGCGAAGCAGCTCGGCCGCTTTATCCATCCGAAGATGGGTCAGGTATTCCTTGTATCCCGTACCCGTCTTCAGCTTGAACAGCTTGCTGAAATAGACGGGGTTCAAATAAACGATGGAAGCGACACGCTCAAGCGTCAGGTTTTCATAATATTGGCCTTTTATATATTGAAGCGCAATATCGATAGCATCGCCCTTGCCGCTGGCGTGATCCACTTCCTCCTGCTCTTGATCCGAGAACGCCGTCATGGACGAGTGGAACTTGCGAATTTCCGATGGGATGGCGTAGAAATCCGTCAATTCCGCACTCATGTACAATTGATAGGGCTCCCTTAAGCACAGGTCCAGCTGCTGTATGGCTCCTGATTGGAAGGCGTCAACACCGCCGTCTCCCAGCAGCGTAACAACGCCAACCAGGAAATCGTCATCCATATTGACGAGAAAACCCTTCCCGTTAAGCTGAATATATTCGCTCATCACATTCTCCACTATGAAATTGCGCAGAGACAGCTCCTTGTGGCTTTCCAGCTTGACGGCCACCAGGTGAAACCGTTGATACTCCGAGCAGATTAAGCTCATATCGAAGCAGCCAATATCCAGGCCTTGAATCCATCTGCGGAATACCGCTTCTCGCAAATAATTCAGGTTCTGCTCCATGATGCTTGCGTCGATGGGAGCCTGCTCCTGCTGCCGCCACGCCTCCAGAAGCGAAGCAACGGACTTGATAATCTGCTCCTTGCCGAACGGCTTCAGAATATAATCCTCGGCGCCGAGACGCAGGGCCTCCTGGGCATATTTGAACTCGGAATGTGCGGATACGACAATCCAATGAACGCCCCTATGCTTCTTGCGCGCTTCCGCCAGCAGCTCAAGTCCGTTCATCCCAGGCATCATGATATCCAGGAATACCACATGAATACGCTCGGTCATAAGAAGCTGAAGAGCCTCCGAAGCCAGGGATGCTGTACTCACCTGCACCGAATCAGCAAACTCCTTGTTAATGGTGCGCTTCAAGCCCTCCCGAATCGTCCGTTCATCGTCTACAACCAAAATACGCATCTCTGCTTCAGCCTCCTCCCGCTCTCGCATCAATCATCCTTACCTAAATCGTAATGCCGAGGTATCAGGAATCATAATCGTTACCGTTGTGCCTGCATGCTCCTCGCTTTCAATGCGCAAGCCATACCCTTTGCCATATTCCAGCACCAGTCTCCTATGCACGTTCAAGAAGCCCGCACCCGAGCCTTGCGACTTGCCATTGATCGGGGGCTCCACTGACAAGCTCCTACGCTCCTCCTCCATCAGCTCATCCCATTCCAGACGTTCAGCTCGATGAAGGGCCAGCTTAAGCTCCTGAAGCTTGCCCAGCGGCATGCCTGCTCCATTATCATGGATATGAATTTCAATAGCCTGGCCGGCGCGATTCGCCGTAATGGTAACCTGCCCTTCACCCTTGTACGTGGACAAGCCATGAATCACCGCGTTTTCAATTAACGGCTGCAGAGTCATCTTGGGCAGCGAAGCCATTAACAGCTCATCCCCAATAGGATGAGCGACATGAATACGCCCGTCCGACCTAGCGCTGATAATGGCCATATAATGACCAATTTGCTCCAGTTCGGTCTCTAGCGTGGCCATTGCATTCCGCCAATCGCTGCTGTACCGGAACATACGTGACAACGACAACACCAGCTGTGCCAGCTTCTCATTCTCTTGCTCGTCCAGCAGCCAATAAATCATATCGAGAGTATTGTACAAAAAATGAGGGTTGACCTGCGACTGCAGCGCATGGATCTGAGCGTTCTTCTCGCTGGCTGTAGCCAGCTTATTCCGGTCCAGTAATCCATTGATCTCATTCATCATACGATTGAAGCTGGCATTGAGATAATTGATTTCGTCATAGGATTGCTGTACAGAGAGCTTGGTGGCCAGATCGCCTCTCTCCACTCTCCGCATCTCCTGCACGATGGATTTAATCGGCTTGGACACCGATCGTGACAGGACAAACGCGATCACAACAGCTATAACAATCATCGCCACAGTGACCATCACAAAATAGCGGTTCGCAGCCGCCTGCTCCAGTCTTGCAACAGGCTTAGGCGTTATCGTCAGGAGCTTCCAGCCGAGCTTCGGGTCCTGTCCCGTAATGATGAGGTGCCCGCTGTCACTCTCATCCCGGGCATGCTCGCTGAAAGTATATCTGGACAGGTCGGTCAGCTCCGCCATCCCCTCCAGGCTTCCCGGCTCTTCATGGGGGTGGGAAGAAACAAGCAAAGCATCCGAGGACGAATAGACATATGTTCGGCTTTCTGGTTTGATCATCAGGTTATTCATAGACGAGATAAAGGTCTGCGGATTTGCTTCGATGATGAGCACACCAATGGGCCGGCGTGTTGCCAGGTTAGTCAGGAGCCTGCCGAATGTAAATACGGGATCTTCACGCACCGTAAGAGACTGCTCGCCCATCATCCCGCCCCACAGCAGAGAACCGTCTGAGCGCATAACCTCCTGATGGAACTCCCCGTCCAGGAAGCTTGCATTAATCTCATGAGTTGTAGATTCGTAGCTGTACACATTCCCTACTGGCGAGATGACATGTATGCCCTTAACATCGTTATAGCTGTAAAAAATCGTCCCCAGCGCACCCATCATAAGCAGCTGCTTATTAAATTCGTCCATCGCGGTTGGCTCTTCGCGGGACAGCAGGCGCTGGATTTCGGCGTTGCTCATAATGGACTTGGCCAAGCTGTCATAGCCTCTTGCAAGCAGAGAAAAGTTATCCATGGCCTGCGATACATTCCGCTGGGCGGCCTCGCCAACCCGCAGATCAATTTGCTGCGCGGTATATTGATAGAAGGCCCCTGTCAGCCCAATGATTAGCACGAGCGTAGACAACAGGGTCCACATTAACAAACGCGCCCGGAATGTATTCAGTCTCAGCATGTCAATCTAGTTCCTTCCTGCCTGATATCCCTTATCCTTTGACAGCCCCGGCTACCATCCCCTTCGTTATTTTGTCCGACAGGACAAAATATACGCTGACGACCGGCAAGGCGCCCATAACGAGATACGCGCCAATCGCGCCATAGTTGGCGTTGTATTGCCCAACAAAGCTGTTCAGGCCAAACGGCAGCGTCTTCAGGCTATCGGAGGAAAGGAAAATGGCCGCAATAATATATTCGTTCCAGATGGAGATAAAGGTCAGAATGGTGACCGTCATAATCGGCGGCACCATAACGGGCAATATAATATTGAAAAAGATTCGATAGATATTCGCCCCGTCGATCATAGCGGACTCTTCGATTTCCGCTGGGATGCCTCTCAGGAAGCCGGATAGGATAAACACGGCGATCGGAATGGAGAAGGCCACATATGGAATAATGATGGATGCATGCGTATTAAGCAGCTCCAGGTTTTTGAATATAATCATAAGCGGAAGCAGTGTGGATTGAATCGGAATCATAATGCCAATCATAAACAACAGCATCACGACATTTCCATACCGCCACTTGAATCTGGTTATCGCGTAGGACACCATGCCGCTCAACACGATCGTCACGAGTAACGTGATGCCTGTCACCCAGATACTATTGCCAATATACTTCAGATAGCTCCCCGAAGTAAACGCATCAACATAATTTTGCCATACCCATTCCTTCGGCAGGGCAAAAAACTGTCCTGACATAATTTCGCTGTTCGTCTTGAAGGAATACAGCACCAGCCAAAGCAGCGGATACAGCTGCGTTACGGCCAAAATCCCCATGACCACCCATGCGCCCGCTCGTCTCAAAGAACGTAAATCCTTCATTGTTTTGAACTCCTTTCTCTAAGAGGCCGCTTCTTCAGCGCGTTTGAATGCCAGGTTCAACAATACCGTCATCATCAAGCAGAAGATAACGAGGAACGTGGAGATGGCGCTGCCGTAACCGTATTTGAACGTAACAAATGTCATGTTGTACATATGTGTTGAAATAACTTCTGTTGTATTCGCGGGTCCGCCGCCTGTCATGACCACGATCAAATCAAACGCCTTCAGCGAGCCAATAACGGCAAGCACCGTGGACACCTTGATGACGGGAGACAGAAGCGGCAGCGTTATATAGCGGTCCGCCTTAAAGCCCTCCGCCCCATCAATGCTGGCTGCTTCATAAATATCCGTCGATATGTTCTGAACGCCTGTGAATTGAATCAGGACATGGTAACCGATGTATTGCCAGAAAATGACGAAACATAGCGCAAAAATGGCTACCTCTGAGTCAGCAAGCCAGGTTTTGGTCCACGCTTCCAAGCCGAATTGGATCAGCATCTGGTTAATCATGCCGCCCAGCGAAGCTGGATTGTAGATCGCCTTCCAAAGCTGGCCAATGATCACGACCGACAGAATAACCGGCAGGAAATAGCTGGACAGAAGAAAATTTGCGCGCTTTACGTACCTGCTCAGCAGGATCGCAATCACAATAGCAATCGGGATTTGCAGCAGCGACGCGACCGAAATATATAACGTCCTCAGGACGGACGGCCAGAAGATAGGGTCTTGAGTAAAGAGCACTGTAAAGTTTTGAAATCCGATAAATTTCTGCTCGCCCATTCCCGCCCATTCCACAAAGGAATAATAGACCGACACGATAATGGGAGCAAATACAAACGCCATATAAAAAATCAAACAGGGAAGGACGAACACCGACAACGTCCATTTTCCAACCCGCAATACTCCGTTCACTAGCTTCCCCTCCCACGCTTATTCATTGGCAAAGGGAACCTTTCGGCTCCCTTTGCGTCATCATTTACTATTTTTTGTTAAGCTCCCAAGTCTTCTGATGCTCGGCAGCCAGCTCTTCAATGTTCACGTCTTTGATCAGCAGGCTTTGAAGACCCGTCAGATGCGTTTGTGTTGTAGCAGGCTCAATGACGTTGTCAAAGTTCATATCCCCGCCTTGCACCTCGTTGAATCGAGACAGCGCATCGATAGCCAGATCAGAATAACCGGCAGCCTTGAAGTCGCCTTCGACCTTCTGCGCCAAGCCAACTGCCGCTTTTTTCTCGAAAGCCACCTTCGGATAGTTGATCAGCAAATATTTCAGGAACTTCTTAGCTTCATCCAGGTTGTCGCTGTTTGCGCCAAGCGCGTAAGCCGTGCCTGGAGCTACCACATAGTCCTTCGCGCTGCCTTTGCCGCCGACTGTAGGGAATGGCAGGAAGCCGACTTTGCCGCCTACAACTTCGGAAGCGTCGATTGCGGAAATTTCCCACGTGCCCATGAAGTACATAGCCGCCTTGCCATCGCGGAATTGCTGGGAGGCTGTGTTGTTGTCGTAGGTCGCAGCGCCGTCTTGATAGGCGCCTGCATCGATCAGATCCTTTGTTTTTTGCAGCGCTTCTACAAATACGGGATCCGTAAATTGCTTATTGCCTGCCACTACCTCATCCAAAAATTTTGGTCCGCCGTTTACACGCTGCAGAACGTTAGTGAACATGAAGGAAAGAGGCCATTTGTCCTTGCCGCCCAGCATCATCGGTGCGATGCCTGCTTCTTTGAATTTAGGGAAAGAGGCGATCAGATCTTCGAATGTAGCGGGCTCGGACACGCCGGCTTTCTCGAACAGCTCCTTGTTGTAAAAGATGCCTGCAAGGTTCATGTTGTACGGCAGTGCGTACAGGCTGCCATCAAAGGAATAATAGTCCAGGATGCCTTCCAGGAAGGTATCCTTCAGCTCCGCGTCGTCCAGCATGTCATTCAACGGCGCAAGCACCTTGCCATCGGCAAAAGGCTGCAGCTGAGCGCCCGGGTTCACCATCGTAATGTCAGCCACTTCGCCGGAGGCCGCTTGCGTCTTCAGCTTCACCTTCTGCTGCTCCGTATCCAGACGGTCCCATTCAATCTTGACGTTCGGGAATTCCTTCATATAATTATTGACGATTTCCTCCTCGACCTGGTATTGAGGAGTCGACTTGTCGGTTTGAATCGTCTGGAGTGTCAATGTCACTTTTTTGCCTTCAGAGGCGTTTCCGGTTGGCGCATTGGTTCCTGTGTTGCCGCCCGTATTGTTGTTCCCTCCATTGCTGCCGCATGCTGTTAGAGCTACCGTCAGCGCTGCAGCCATTACAAGGCTGATTGCACGTTTTTTATACATTTTTTTATCCCCCTTAAGATGTGATCGCTTACAGGTTCTACTTTACCCGCTTTGGAATAAATGTAACATCCAAAAATTCAACCTCTTGTGTTGAATTTTTATACCTATTTATTGGCTGCCCACCTCTCACGGGATAGGCTGATGCCGCATACCATGCAGGAGGATACATTTTGAACGACAAAGGAGTTTGAGCGCTCGTATGACACGTACTTACGTTAAGAATGGAACCGCTCCTGTTGCGAAAACAAAAGCAGCCGCTGGAGGATGCGGCTGCGGCGGTGAACGTACGATTATTCCCATTCCGCCGCTTCTGCCCGGCCCGGGAGCCGGTCAATGGCATCCTGGACCATGGGGGCCAGGCCCATGGACACCGGGACCTTGGGGACCTGGCTCTTGGACACCAGGCCCGTGGGGACCTGGACCCTGGGGGCCTGTATTCGGACCATGGGGACCTGGACATGGCGGCGGGCACCATGGCGGTGGGCACCATGGCGGTGGGCACCATGGCGGCGGACACCATGGCGGCGGGCACCACGGCGGCGGACACCATGGCGGTGGACACCACGGCGGCGGACATGGGCAGAGACCACCGCAGCCTGGCCACGGTGGCGGGCATCACGGCGGTGGACACCACGGCGGTGGGCACCATGGCAGCGGGCATGGCTATTATCCGCATCCGGGACCATACCCTCATCCAGGGCCTCCACTTCCCATTCCAATTCCGTTGCCTCTACCCGTCCCGCTTCCTTACCCGCCCGTGCAGCCTTACCCGCCCGTGCAGCCCTATCCACCCGCGCAGCAGGGCTTCGTAACCGTTGTTACGAATGGAGGCAGCCTTTATCCTAGCATAACGAATAGCTATACCCTGCCTTATCGTGATGGCATGACCATTGGCAGCGCCCTGAGTGAGACGGGAGCTGTAACCTTCGGAGCGGACGGAAGGATCACATCTGTAAGCGGAGTGCCCATCGCCGGCAATGTCAGCTATCAGCTGATGCTGAACGGACGGACCCTGCCGGCCTCGCAGGTCGGCATGCCGATTCAGAACGGCGATACCGTGACGCTCCAGCTCCTGGTTAATTAACGCACAAAAGGTGAAACGGCTGTCGCCGTCCAAAAACAAAAAGCCGCAAGCCGCTTCCTTCCACAGGAAGCTTGCTTGCGGCTTAACGTTATTTTTTGATCGCTTTGCCTTTTCCGGTGAGCAGCTTGAGCTGATCGTTTTCGTAGCCAACCTTGTACGTCACCTGGTATTTGCTCAACACATTTTCACTGTTCCTTCGCTCATCCACGGAAAGCACGGCCGTTGCCGTTGCTTCCTCCCCGCTTACAGCTACATGTATGTCATCGATCACAACGTTCCGGGTCGTCAGATACCCCTCCCGAAACTTCACGTAGCTCGTGCTCTCCTTCCAATCGCCTCCAAGCAGCGAGTAGGCATAGACATAATCTCGGCTATTGATGCTGTCATAGAAATGGTTGACCAGGTATTCCGCCAGCTGCTCCAGGGAATCATCCTCATCAAGCACGTTGGTGCCCTCCGTCAATGACAGATTGGGAAGCATCGTCATTGGCTGTCTGGACCAGCCCTCCACTATGACAATGACGTTCGATATCGGAATGCTGAAGCCGATTAACCCTTCCTCCAGACCTGCGGAGTTAATGCCCAGAACCGCCCCCGTAGCTAGATCCACTAGCGGACCGCCGCTGTTGCCTGGCGCAATCGGCGCTGATATTTGATATAACCCATTGTAGCTGTAGGGCTCAATCTGGAAGCTTCGATCCGTGCCGCTAATGATGCCGGTTGTGATGGTATTCTGGAACCCGAGCGGACTGCCCACCGCCAGCACGTCATCCCCAACCTCCGCTTTCTCGTAGCGGGCAATAGGCAGAGGCTCAACGCCTGCCAGCTCCTTGACCCTCACGACCGCGATATCCGTATCCGTGCTGATGCCGATTACCTCGCCTTCCAGCACACGCGCGTCAGAGGTTTTCACCCTGACATGCCGCACACCGGAGACAACATGAGCATTGGTCAGCAGATCGCCGCTGTTATTATAGAGAAATCCGGAGCCTTGCGAGCCGGTGTCTGTCTCAATCATCACCACGAGCTTCTGCGTCTCAAATATAATATCCTTTAGTGATTTTTTCACTTCGCCAACGGCAAGCAGGGGAGCTCCATTCAATTGCTTGGGCATCTCCGTCTTAATGGCATATCCCACACCCGCTCCGGCGCCCAGGATGAGAATGGAACCCAGAACTCCCGCCCATATTCGATTTCTCATTCTCTTATCCCACCTTAATCCAGGTACCAAGTCGCATGATCCACAACAATGGTACATTCATCCGTATTCGCGCCATATACCGTGGTGTTGAAGGTCATCTCTTCTCCAGGCTCGATGTAGCCTGGCGCAGCTTGCGCCGTGCCTTTGCCCAGCACATTCCCGTTAAGGGCATGAACGGTAAACTCCACCGCCACCGAATAGATGGGCCGCGTAGCGGCATTGCGGAGCACTCCCCGAATGCTCAGGTCGCCGAATTCATCGAGCGTGTGCTCCATGCGAACAACCTCCACCGCCGCGGTCTGATTAATCAAGTCCTCTTCAGCCGCCCGCTGCATCGCCTGCTCAATGCGCTGCTGCTCCAGCTTCTCATAGCCCGCGCGCTCGCTGGCTACTCGCTTCTCCAGGGCAAGCAGCGCTTCGTCCTCCTGCAGCCAGCCCAGCGACTTCTGAACAACCGCCTCGGCGCCCGTATAGTTTCGTTTGTTCAGCAGGACGTCGACCTCTCCTGTGGTCAGCTCGCGCAAACGAGCTATAATTTGCTCCTTGAGCGTCTCCGCCTCTTCACCGATTAATCCGCCAACTAGATTCAGCATCTCTCCATGCTGCCTTATCGTCGTTAACGTCTCCAGCTCCAGCGTCAGCTTCTGCAGCGTTAGGTTCATGCTCAATTCGTCCAATCGAATCTTCAGCTTGTCATAGATCGGCTCCTTGTGGCCCCCGATCTGGGACTCCAGACTTCGGATGCTCTTCTCCGCATCGCGTGTCATGCCGGTAGAGAGGCTAACCTCCACCTCCTCCGTCATGCGCTTCAGCTGCTCGACATGCCGAATGATTCCCATATCTGCAGCAAGCGCCTCATAGTCTGGTCTTGCTTCACTTGCGTCCGCGAGCAGCTCCAGCGCTTTATCGTAATCACCGGACAGCGCGGCCGTCTTCGCCTCTGACTGCAGCCGAAGCACCGTTTCATTGACGGCATTCTCGTGATTATAGTAAAGATAGAGGGAGGTCGTAACGGCGATGAGCAGCCCTGACCAAACAAGAGGCAGCGGCCATCGCATAGCGTCGCCTCGCCCCCCATCCGCTTGAGTGCGCTCGATAGAAGACGGATAATAAGCCGTCTTGTGTGTAAACTCAATCGCAGCCGCTCCTTCGGCGTTCGCGACGGAATCCATGCCGTGCTCGATCACGTGAAGGGCATGCAGCCTTCTGCCGCATTGACTGCAATATTTGGCTTCAATCGCATAGCTTCTGACGCAATGAGGGCAATACACCTTCGTTCAACTCCCAGCCACTTTCTATTCTCTCTATTATAGATACGTTCCTGTCCGCAAATGGTTGTCTCTATTCTATCTTATGTAGCAGCCAATCTCCAATCTGCGTATTCGAATAATTGACCCCGATCCCATAGACTAACACTATGCGTATGGAAAAAAAAGAGCACCCCGACCACCCCATACAAGCGGCCTTGGATGCTCTTCCTTGCTACTCTCTGCTACGCCTTCTGCTGCAAGCCAAGCCGCTCCAGCATATAGCTCCGCACATCCTCGGACAGGTCATCCCGATTCAGGGCAAAGTCGATCGTCGCTTGCACGAAGCCCAGCTTGTCGCCAACATCATGCCTCCGGCCATCAAAGCGCATAGCGGTTAGCGAAGCCATGCGATTGAGCTCCTGCAAGCTGTCTGTCAATTGAATTTCTCCCGCC
Source organism: Paenibacillus sp. PL2-23 (assembly GCF_040834005.1). NCBI lineage: Bacteria > Bacillati > Bacillota > Bacilli > Caryophanales > Paenibacillaceae > Paenibacillus > Paenibacillus sp. PL2-23. Next base: position 1,243,799 of record NZ_CP162129.1, on the reverse strand, counting down.
TTGCCAGGCTTCGCCGCCTCCAGCAGCCCGAATATGGACGGGTCCAGGACATAACGCCCTACCACCGCGTAATTGGACGGCGCTTGCCCCGGAGCCGGCTTCTCCACGATATCCCGGACCGGCGCTACCCGCTTGCCCGGCTCAATATCCACAATGCCGTATTTGTGCGTCTGATCCCACGGCACCTCCATCACAGCAACAACAGAGGAGTCCGTCTCCTCGTACACATCAATCATCTGCTTCAGGCAGGGCGGATTAGACGTCAATATATCATCTCCAAGCAGTACAGCGAACGGCTCGTTGGCAATGAATCGGCGGGCGCATAGCACCGCATGCCCCAACCCAAGCGGCTCCTTCTGCCTGACGTAATAAATATCCGCAAGCTGCGAAATTTCCCTGACGATCGAGAGCATGGTTTCATTATTGCGGGCTTCCAGCTCAGCCTCCAGCTCATAGGATTTGTCAAAATGATCCTCGATCGCCCTCTTATGCCGACCGCTTATGATGACGATACTGTCGATTCCCGACTGTACGGCTTCTTCAACAATGTACTGGATCGCGGGCTTATCGATCAGCGGAAGCATCTCCTTCGGCTGCGCTTTTGTCGCGGGAAGAAACCTTGTTCCCATGCCTCCAGCCGGTATGACGGCCTTCCGAATTTTTTTGTTCATGCGGCTGCATACTCCTCTCTCCCTCGACGGGAGCATTTGCCAAATATCATACCATTTTATTGAAGGCAATGCCATTCGGACCCAGATGAAGGTTCGATGAACTGTATTGACATTAATTACAGTTTGTAATAGCTTAGAGCTAAGCAAACCATCATCGTGTTATAGCTCATGAGGAGGAGAAACCATGCACAAGACGATTATTATAGGCACAGGACCTGCCGGACTAACCGCAGCCATCTATCTGGCCCGCGCCAACATGGAGCCGCTTGTTGTGGAAGGCTGGCAGCCAGGCGGCCAGCTCACCACTACAACAGAGGTGGAGAATTTCCCCGGCTTCCCGGACGGCATTCTGGGCAGCGAGCTGATGGACAACATGCGCAAGCAGGCGCAGCGATTCGGCGCGACGTTCAAGACCGGCTCGGTTCGCAGTGTTGATCTCAGCAAACGTCCCTTCACGCTGGAGGTCGAGGGACTTGGGCAGCTGCAAGCGGAGTCGGTCATTATCTCCACTGGCGCATCTGCTAAGTACCTCGGCATTCCGGGGGAGCAGGACAACATCGGACGCGGAGTCAGCACCTGCGCAACCTGCGACGGATTTTTTTTCCGGGGCAAAAAAATTATTGTCATCGGCGGCGGAGACTCCGCTATGGAGGAAGCATCGTTCCTCACGCGCTTCGCTTCAGAGGTGCGCGTCGTGAACCGCAGGGACGAGCTTCGCGCTTCAAAAATTATGCAGGACCGCGCCAAGCAGAACGAAAAAATTCTCTGGAGCCTGAACCGCACGCCTCTTGAGGTCGTAGCTTCCCCAGACGGCATGGGGCTGCAGGGCTTGCGCGTCCGCGACAACGCAACGGGAGAGGAGGAGCTGCTGGAGGCGGACGGCGTATTCGTAGCAATCGGGCATACGCCGAACACCGGATTCCTTGGCGGCCAAGTGACCACGGATGAGCAAGGCTACATTGTTGTGCAGCCAGGCACCTCCCAGACGAACATCCCGGGCGTCTTCGCTTGCGGCGACGTACAGGACAAAAGCTATCGCCAAGCGATCACGGCTGCCGGCAGCGGCTGCATGGCCGCTCTGGACTGCGAGCGGTTTCTTGAAGCGGAGGTCCACTCCGCGGTTCACGCGTAACGGCGAAGATTAATGCTGGCGCGGGGAACTATTTTATGTATAATAGTAGGTATAAAGCGATCAAAATATAAAGGCACTGCTACCGCGCACCAACGTCGTTGGATCAAGGTACAACCTCGGCTTAGCTAGCGGAGGTTGTGCCTTTTTTATTTGCCGTTTTGCCGCGGTACCTGATCCGAGAGGAGAAATGAGAATGCTGCTGGAAGCTATCTATCATCGCCCGAAACAAAACTGGGCATATGCCTACGACGGGCAAACGCTGCACCTGAGGGTGCGGACCAAACGAGGCGACGCCAAGCTGGTTGAAGTCATTGCCGGAGATAAGTATGCATGGGAGCAAACCGTCGTATCCGTCCCTATGCGCCTCCTGAGCTCCGACGAGCTGTACGATTATTGGGAGACGTCCGTGCAGCCGCCATTCCGCCGCCTGCGCTACGCGTTCCGCTTTCTGGGCGCAGCATCCGGCGAGACGGTTGTTTTTACCGAGAAGGGGTTCATGAACGAGCTGCCCGACAATCCACATTCGTCGTTCTTCGATTTCCCGTTCCTGAATCCCGTTGATGTGTTCGAGCCGCCTGCCTGGGTGAAGGACGCTGTCTTCTATCAAATATTCCCTGAGCGCTTCGCGAACGGCGACCCATCGCTTGATCCTGAAGGAGTAGAAGCTTGGGGCGGCAAGCCCACGCCGAGCAATTTTTTTGGCGGCGACCTGCAAGGGGTTATCGATCATCTGGATCATATCTCGGAGCTGGGCATTAACGCTATCTACTTCACACCGCTGTTCGAAGCGACCACCAATCACAAATATGATACGCAGGACTATATGAAGGTTGATCCGCAGTTCGGCACAAACGAGAAGTTGAAGGAGCTTGTCGACGAGTGCCATAAGCGTGGCATTCGTGTCTTGCTTGACGCCGTCTTCAATCATTCCGGCCGCACATTCGCTCCCTTCGTGGATGCCCAGCAGAACGGCCAGGACTCCAGGTATGCGGATTGGTTCTACGTCAGAGAATGGCCGCTGCAGGTCATCGACGGTGTTCCAACCTACGAGACCTTTGCGTTCGAGCCGCTTATGCCGAAGCTGAATACCGAGCATCCGGAGGTTAAGGATTATTTGTTCGAGGTGGCACGCTATTGGATCCAGGAGATTGGCATCGACGGCTGGCGCCTGGATGTCGCCAACGAGGTGGATCATCAGTTCTGGAGAGAGTTCCGCCAGATCGTGAAGGCTGTTAATCCGGAAGCCTATATTCTAGGCGAAATCTGGCATGATTCCATGATGTGGCTGCAGGGCGACCAGTTCGACGCTGTTATGAACTATCCCTTCACGAACGCGGTGCTCGACTTCTTCGCTTACAGCTCTATCGATGCCGCTTCATTCGCGCGGGCAATCGGCACACAGCTTGCCGCTTATCCCCGTCAAGTGACGGAAGCAGCCTTCAATCTGCTGGACAGCCACGATACCCCGCGTCTGCTTACGCTCTGCGGAGATGAGGTTCAGAAGCTGAAGCTGGCCGTGCTGTTCCAGCTCACCTATCCGGGAACGCCTTGCATCTATTACGGCGACGAGGTCGGCCTGAACGGCGGAGGAGATCCCGATTGCCGCAAATGTATGGTATGGGAGCCGGAGGGGCAGAATCACGAGCTGCTTCGCTTCTATAAGGACACGATTGCTCTGCGCCACAGACATGAAGCGCTGCGAAGCACCGATATGACGTTCCTCCATGCCGGCAGCAACGACGGCTTGCTTGTCTATGAGCGCCGCACAGGCTCGGAGCGCCTATTGATCGCGATTAACGCTCATGGCCATGAGACATTCCTGAGCTTCCTCGTTCCGGCGTCGAACGAGGTAGAGGAGTCATGGCGGTATAGCATCCCGTTCCGCGGTTTCGCTCAGACTGCCGATGCAGCCGGGATGAAGGAGGACGCTGTTCATGAACGGCACGGCATTGCTCCTCCCCCTGCCCAGACCGTCCTGCCATACGAGACGTCTGGAGCAGCCTCGTGGAAGGTGCTTCATACCAACACTTCAGCGCATGAGGTGGACCAGACGATGGACGCGGACAGCGACGGCCGACTGCAACTGCAGATGGATGCCTACAGCTACATTGTGCTGATGCAGACGCATGATCGAGCTAGTCAAGTCTAGGCAAGAGGAGACCTGCATGGGTTCCCTCCCGCCTTCAGGAGAACCCCGTCCTGCGCCACTCTCCATCTGGCGCAATCGGGCGTTCGTGATGGTATTCGCCAGCTACTCCGCCAGCAATCTAGGCAATACGTTCCACAGCATCGCCCTTAACCTGTGGGTGCTCCAAACGACGGGCAGCGCCAAGCTCATGTCGATGGTCTTAATTACCCACCTCGTCTCCAGTCTGCTGTTTGGCTCCATCGCCGGAACGTTAGCCGATCGAATCGACCGGCGCAGACTCATGTGGATAAGCGATCTGGCGCGCTTCGTCCTGGTCGGGCTTATCGCGCTTGGCATGGTCGTCCCGGGCATTCCGTTTTACGCGATCTTGCTGCTTACGGCGCTTGTCTCAGTAATCGGGACATTCCGTACGCCAGCCTTCCAGGCATCGCTCATCGAGATCGTTGGCAAGTCTGGTGTGACTCCTGCAGTGGCAGCGATGACGGTGTCCGATAATTTGACGCGAATCGGCGGCTTTGCTGCGGGCGGAATTGCCATCGCGGCATTCGGAGGAGCCATTGCGGTGGCGATCGACGCATTGACGTTCCTGCTGTCTGCTATACTTCTGCTGCTGGCTGGCCGATTCCCTTATAGAGAGCAGGGCGCCTCATCGGGCAGCCGTCCAACGTTTCGCGCTGATTTCGTGGAAGGGTTCCAAGCGGTATGGCGCAATGGCTTTATTCGCAGCATTGTGCTATCCTTGCCGCTGGTCAACTTCTTCTTCCTATCCACGTTCATGCTGATTCAGGTGCTGGCTGTGCAAGTATGGCAGGCATCGCCATTAGTATTCGGACTGCTGGAGGCTTGTATTCCGCTCGGTTACGTTTTGGGCTCTGTCGCCATTATGAAATGGAATGATAGGCTGCGTTACAGGGGAAGATGGATTCTTGGCAGCGTCTTGCTCATTGGACCCTGCTTCATGGCCATCTCGCTTATGACCTCTGCCCCTCCGGCGCTGCCTATCGTCCTTCTTGTCGGCTTGCTGTTTTCCTTCAGCACCACAATTATCTCCATTGCGTTGCGTGTCGGCATTGCACCCGAGCTTCAGGGACGCGTCTTCGGAGTCGTCGGGATGCTGACCAGCGTCGCTCCGCCGATTGGTCTCGCCGCATTCTCGGCGTTATCGGACGCATTTGGTCCGGCGCTTATTATCGGGTGGAGCGGTGCCGCCATGCTGGCTGCCGGCTTGCTCGCGATTGTGCTCATGAAGCAGCTTCGAGCCTTTCATTAGACATACTCGCAGCACACTCCCTGCAACTCCTAGCAAACTTATAGCACAGCAAACAGCGGTACAGGAATGGACTCCTGTACCGCTGTTAAGCATGCCGTCTATTTCAGCACAGCTGTGGAATAAGGCGGCAGTGTCAGCTTGCTGCCTTCCAGCTTGGCGTCCTTATTCGTGGCGCGAGCCAGCTTCGTGAACGCTCCATAAGCATCCGATACGGTCAGCTCGGCACTCTGCTCTTGTCCAGACAGATTATGCACGACCAGCAAGCGCTCCGATTGCGTGACGCGAACGAACGCGCTCAGCTTCATATTTCGCGGCTCCAGCTCCAATTCGCCAATCGTGCCGTCCCGCAGCGCCGGCTCCTCATTTCTCCAGCTAATCAGCTCGCGATAGTGCTCAAGCAGCGAGCCCCCCTTGCCAAGCTGCGCCTCCACCGACGCAGCGCCGGCTTCTTTGTTATGCTTGGACGATATCCAGGTCGTCTGCCCTGCTCCACCCTTCTCATCGCTGTACCACAGCATCGGCTCACGAATGAATTCATCCGGCTTCATGCCCTTCATACCGATCTCCTCACCGTAATACAAATACGGCGAGCCGGGCAGCGTAAGCAGCAGAGCCGCTGCCATCCTCGCGTGATCGGCATTGCCTCCAAGCACGCTCATCACACGATTCTGATCATGATTGCTGAGGAACGGCGCATCCACGAAGCTGCCTCCTGACGTGCGCTCGTAAGCCCCGTAGGCTCTGCTGAGTGAAAAGGCAAGATCCGGATCGCTTTCGCTTCCCGCAGCGCCTAACAGCTTGCCTGCCAGATCGAAGTGAAACGCGGAATCAAGCGCGTTGTCGAAGTAAGGCGCGATTATCGCAAGCGAATCCCACACCTCGCCGATCAAATAGACATCCGGCTTCACTTCTGTCATCCCCTTGCGGAACTCCTGCCACCAGGCCTTGTTCGCAGCCTGCACCTCCGGAGAGCTCACCGTCGATTTAAAATCGCCGAATATGTGCTTCGCTGCATCCAGGCGGAAGCCATCCAAGCCCTGCTCCAGCCAATATTGGCCGATCTTGATCATTTCCGCGCGCACAGCAGGCTCCTCGAAGTTGAGATCCGGCATGCCGCCCCAGAAAATGCCCAGGTAACGAAGATTCCCGAAGCTGTGCCATGGATTGCCGTCTACCGCTCCGTCTGACTGCAGCTGCTCCTGGGCGGATTTGATGGTATACCAGCTCCGATATGGACTGTCCGGATTGGCCAAGGCGTCCTTGAACCAAGGATGCTCGCTGCTGGAATGGTTCACCACAAGATCCATAATAACTTGGATATCGCGCTTGTGCGCTTCGTCCAGCAGCCGCTTGAGATCCTCCAGCGTGCCGTACTCCGGATGAATCGCGTAATAATCCGTCACATCGTAGCCATGATAGCTTGGTGAAGCGTTAATCGGCATCAGCCAAATGCCGCCCACGCCAAGCTCCTTCAAGTAATCCAGCTTTTCCGTGACGCCATTCAGATCGCCGATGCCATCCCCATTTGTATCATAGAAGGCACGGACAAATATTTCGTAGAACACCCGCGACGGCTGCTCGTCAACCTGGAACGATGCAGGAATGGCGGGCATACCCTCACTGTCTTCCAGCTCATTGACCGCATCCCCCCCGCTGCCGCTGTCATTGGAAGCGCAGCCCGTCAACAGCGCGCACAGCAGTGTAACCAGCAAAGCATGAAACATCCATTTCCCCATTATGGTTTCCTTATCCTTTCGAGGCGCCAGCTGTCAGTCCCTGCACCAGGAAGCGCTGCAGGAACACGAACAGCAGCGTAATCGGTATAGCGATCAGCACGGAGCCTGCGGCGAACAACGTGAAATTACTGTTCTGGGATGTATTCACCAAGTCCCACATACCGACTGCCAGCGTCCAGTTTTCTTTGCTTCTCAGCACTAGCCTTGCAAATATAAAGTCGACCCAAGCGCCTGTAAAAGACGTCAGCGCAACATAAGTCAGCATCGGCTTGGACAGCGGCAGCATAATTTTTACAAACACCTGCATATGGGAAGCCCCGTCAATGCGCGCCGCTTCATCCAAGCTCCTTGGAATTGTGTCGTAGAAGCCCTTGACGATAAATCCACCCAGGACGGAGCCCGCTGAATAGACCAGGATGAGTGCCGCGTGCGTATCCAGCAAATTCAGCTGCAGCAACACGATAAAAATCGCAATCATACTCATGAAGCCTGGGAACATACCCAGCACAAGCAGAATCGTCAATGTCGTCTGTCTGCCCTTGAACCGGAATCGCGACAGCGAATACATGCTAAGCGTGATGAGTATCGTGGAGAACAGCATCGACAGCGTCGCTATTTTCAGCGTATTGACATACCAAGTGCCATATTGGTACCTATCGTTCGTGAACAGCTCCTTATAATGAATGAACGTGAACTGCTCCGGGAAAAACGTTGGACTGAACAACGAAGTGCCTGGACGAAGAGAGGAGACCAGCACCCAGATGGCTGGATATAGCGCGCAGACGGCCAGCACAACCAGAATGGCATACCGGATAATCAGGCTTAGGCCATTTGCGGATTTTTGCCCCAATTTCATTGGATCATATCCTCCTCTTTATACGATTTGGAGCGTCTGTAGCTCCAGATCGACAGCGTCGCGATAATAATGAAGATGATAATGCCGATCGCGGCCGACATATTGAATTGGCTGTTGTTCAGCGTCAGCTTGTACAGCCATGTCACCAAGAGGTCCGTGCTTCCCGCGTATTGATAGTTGCCGTTGACGGGATCCCCGTTGGTCAGAAGGAAGATGACGTTGAAGTTGTTAATATTGCCGGCGAACTGCATAATCAGAATCGGTGCAGTGGAGAACAGCACAAACGGGAGCGTAATGATTCGGAATTTCTGCAGTCCCGAAGCGCCATCCACGTCCGCGGCCTCATACAGATCCTTCGGAATCGCCGTCAGAATCCCCATGATCAGCACCATCGATACCGGAATGCCAACCCACATATTGACGAGAATAACCGTCACCTTTGCCCAGAGCGGATCTGTCAGCCAAGGCAGCTTGCCGAGACCAAAGTAGCTGAGATATTGGTTGATGGGACCAAATTGGCCGTTGAACAGGTTCCGCATAACAAGCAGCGAGATGAGCTGTGGAATGGCATAGGGCAAAATAAAGATGGTCCGCCACATTTTTTTGAAACGAATCGACTTCGATTCCACCAGCAGCGCAACCAGCATGCCGCCAAAGTAGGTCGTTACAGTTGCGATAATCGCCCAAATGACCGTCCAGGTCAAAACGCCAAAAAACGTGCCGCTCCAGGTTTTCAGCGTAAGCAGGTTCGTAAAGGTTTCAAAGCCAACCCAATCCACCAATGATTTGGGAGGAATATGATTAGGCGAGGCATAGTTGGTGAAAGCAAGCATGATCATGAAGATGATCGGCATAATGGTGAAGAACAGCACGCCGACCGCAGGAAGGGAAAGCATCAGATATGGAAATTTTTTATCCGTCAAATGCGCCCAGGATTGCTTGAAGCCAGCAGGCTGCTCGCCTTGATCACGCCGTTTGCCTGTCCAATATGCGTCGCGAATGTTCAGAATGTAGAGGATCAGAAACACAGCAAAAACAAATAACGTAATTAATCCGCTAATAAGCAAATAGATGGAATGATCGCCTTCCACCCGCACCATAACTTTTCCTACTTTTTGAAAGCCCTGCGTCTTCTCCCCGAGGGTGACAACACCCCAGATCGCCGTGCCCAGCTGAGGGATCAAATATATCCAAGCTGCCGCATAGACAGCCATATATAACAAGCCTTTCACAATCTGGCGGTTATACAGTTGGCCAAGCCCCATGACCAGGACCGACAAAATAGCTGCAATTCCACGATGACGATTCATCCCGCCCGGCTCCCTTCCTTTCATGTACACATCGGTTGACCCGCCGGCATAACCGGCGGGTGCGTTCCGTTGCTGCAGCATCAGCTTGAATTACTTAGCTGCCGCAGCGCCATTATTGGCGTCCTTAATTTGTTGAACCGCGTTATCGAGCGCTTCCTTCGCGTTTTTCCCGGAGTTCCATACATCCGAGAATGCCGCTGCAATTGGGCTCCATACATTGCCCATCTCCGGAATGGATGGCATTGGCGTCGATTGATTGAATTGCTCAACAAACCCTTTAACGATCTCGTTCTCTTGCACGGCTTGATCCGCAGTCGCTTCCTTGTTGGCAGGAATCGCGCCTGTCATTTCGAAGTCCTTGAGCTGAGCTTCCTTCGTCGACGCATAACGCGCGAACAAACGAGCCGCATTGGGATATTTCGAGAAGCTGTTCACATAGAACGCTTTGACGCCCGAGAAGGAGGATGCCGGCTGACCGTTGATGCTTGGCAGCGGAGCGACGCCGAAGTCAATGCCTGCCGCTTTGTAGTCGGCGATTGTCCAAGGTCCGTTAATATCCATAGCAAGCGTGCCGCCTGTGAACAGGCCCTTCTTAATGTCATAAGTGATATCGCCGGAGTTCATTGGCAGAATGCTGTCCTTCAAGGAGCCGTAATATTCGACACCCGCTACAGCGCCTTCCGTATTCAGGCCGATATCATCCTTGTTCTGGCCATTGTCGCCATATACATAACCGCCTGTGGAGATAAACGGATAGTTGAAATAGAAGTTGCCCACTTCCCACATCAGCGCATATTTGTTAGCTGCGGGGTCATTGAACGTTTTGGCGAATTCCACAATCTCGTCGAACGTTTGAGGCGCGTTAGGAATCAAGGCTTTATTGTAAAACAACGCGTACGTCTCCACCGAGCGAGGGTAACCGTACAGCATGTTGTCGTAAGTTACTGCATTAACCGCAACCTCAGAGTTTTCGCTTCTGGACTGCTCCTCGTAGAAGTCGTTCGGCAGCACAAGACCAGCGGAAACCGCTTTGCCTAGATTGTCATGCGGGAAGACAACAACGTCAGCGCCAAGGCCGGCAGGGCCGTCCGAGATCAGCTTGTTCACTTGATCTGCAGCGCCAAGCTCCTCGAATTTGATTTCGATGCCGTATTTTTCAGTAAACTCTTTGCCGATCGCCTCAATAAAGGGACGCTCTTCCTTGGATTCCCATACGAGAAGCGTCGCGCCTTCTTCAGGCGTAATCTCTTCTCCATCACCCGCTGTGCCCGCATTGTTGGACGGAGCCTCTGTAGCGCCAGTATTGGCGTTAGTGCCTGTGTTGCCTCCGTTATTGTTTGCGCCGCAAGCGGCAACGACGAACATAGCTGCGATCATCGTCATAACAAGCCATTTCTTCATGTCTGATGTACCCCTTCCTAAGCTGTAGATGTTCATGTCCGAATGACGCCCGCTTCCGATCAAATGGCAACAAACGCGCTTCTTCATAAAATGCTTTAAATAAGCGAGCTTTATGCAGGTGTGCCAGCTGCTGCAAGATGGCTTAAGGCAGTCCATCGTGGAGCAGCGGCATACGCCGCATTGCGCAAACGTTTGTACCTTTTTCTCAAAAAAAACGACTATCGACAGGTAACTGGATCGACATCGTCATTTCAAAAGGATTAAACCACCGTTGAAAGCGTTCTATTCGTAAATCTAATATACATCATGACCATCCGTTTGTTAAAACGTTTGCACAGTTCAATTTTGCCCAACAACCGATTCCTGTCTCTTTATTTCTTCAGTTTTCTCTCATTGGCTCAGTATTTCGGCAATTGTTATTTGTGCTTCGAACATTTATATTTACATGTGGGCAACTGTTGCATTAGGATGGACATAATATTCCTTACAGCATTTTGAACTTGTATGATATGCCAGCCTCATTACGTTGCACATTGGGGGACGCAAGCCATGGTTACAATTAAAGATATAGCGAAAGCCGCGGGAGTCTCGCCTTCCACGGTGTCCAGGGTCGTATCCAATCACCCGAGAATAAGCAAAGCTACGACTCAGAAGGTCAAAAAAATAATGGAAGAGATGGGCTACCACCCCAACATCATGGCCAAAAGCCTCGTCTCCAAAACGACGAAGACGCTGGCTATTATGCTGCCGCGTCCAGCCGAAGAGCTGTTTCAGGATTTCTTCTTCGGCGAGCTGCTGCGAGGCATACTGACGCAATCGACTCGGGCGGGCTATGACATGCTGCTTGCCGCTGCAACCTCGCCGCAGGACGAAAGCGAGACGATCTCCCGGCTTGTGCTCGGCAGACGTGTAGACGGCGTTATTCTGCTGTCCGCCAGGAAGAACGACCCGTTAATTGAATTGCTCAGCCAGCACAGCTTCCCGACCGTGCTAATCGGCAGATCGGACGATCATACCAACATATTGTCGGTTGACAACAATAACGAGCAAGCCGCGTTCGATGCGACACAGCATCTGATTATTCAGGGACATGAACGGATCGGCTTCGTCAGCGGTCCGCCAGACTTGACCGTCTCCCATGATCGAATGGAAGGCTATCGGCGAGCGATGAAAACCGCGGGTCTGCCCATTCGGGCCGAGTGGATCGTCGAGGGCGAGTTTCTGCAGCAATCCGGCTACCGCGCCATGTCGTTTATGATGGGTCTGCCGGAGCGTCCGAGCGGTCTTGTTGTCATTGACGATGTCGTCGGCTTCGGCGTATTGCGCGGCTTGAACGAGCTGGGCTATTCCGTGCCCAATGACATCAGCCTGGTGAGCTTTAACAACATCGCCCTGTCAGAGCTTGCGACGCCTCCCATCAGCTCCGTCGATATCGGTACCTATCAGCTGGGCTATACCGCTTCCCAAATGTTAATTAGACACATTAACGAAGAAGAAATTTATCAATCGCGCATGATTATCCCCCACCGGCTAATTGTTCGAGAATCCTCGATTCAAGCCATGACCAAAAGGAGCTGAACCTATGAATAGCAACAAGCCTTATCTGGTAGACGCCATTATCGGCAACTCTGCCCTTCTAGCATCCATGGGCCGCACAGGCAGACTGTATCGTCTGTGGTGGCCCAACATTGATATGCCTCAGCATGTCGACACCATGCGTACTGCCCTGCAGTGGGCGGACGGCAGCCTCACCTGGTTCGACAGCCAAGAGGATGGCTGGGAGCATCATGCCGCTTATGTGGAACGCAGCAACGCCTATCGCGTTACCGCCCGCTCGGCGGAACAAGGCGCAGCCGTCGACAGCTTGCACTTCGCGGTGCCGGGAAGTAACCTGCTCGTCCGCGCTTATACATTCACGAATACTTCCAGCCAGCCGCTGAGCTTCAGCTTTCTGCTCCACTCCTCCTTCCAGATTGCCGAGAACAGCTTATATAATACAACCATGTTCCATTCGGATGCGGATGCCTTGATTCATTTCCGCAACGGTTATTTTTTTGCGGTCGGAAGCGCAAACGTGTGCGCAAAGTTCCAGGCTGGACTGCCCTGGGAGCAAGCACAGCATGGCGGCATGCTGAATGGCAACCCTATTGACATGCGCCCTGACGGCGCGTTGTCGTGGGCTATTCATGACCTGTCTCCAGGAGCCAGCGTGACCATCCCCGTCTATATCGCGGCTGGACACGATGAAGCGCAGGCGTTGGAGGAGCTTGCGAATGCCCGAAGCGCGTCCAGTGACGAGCATGCTGCGTTTACCCATCGTTATTGGGCCGATTATGTAGCCGCAGCGGTACCATGCCCGCTTGAGGGCGAAGAGATCAAGGCGCTGTATGAGCGATCCATTCTTATGTTCAAGCTGATGTCCGACGAGAAAACGGGCAGCATTATCGCCGCGCCGGAATTCGACGAGACGTTCTCCCGCTGCGGCGGTTACTCCTACTGCTGGGGAAGGGACGCGGCTTTCATTACAACTGCGCTGGACAAGGCGGGGCTGTCCGAGCTGTCTGACCGCTTCTACGCTTGGACGCTGACGGCCCAATCGCCTGATGGCTCCTGGCAGCAGCGTCATTACCATGACGGCGGACTTGCTCCCTCGTGGGGCTTGCAAATTGATGAAGGCTCCTCCATTATATGGGGCATGTGGCAGCATTACATGGAGAGAAGCGACATGGATTTCGCCCGACAAGTATGGCCTGCGGTAAGCCGCGGAGCCTCCTTTCTGCTAAGCTTTATCGACGAGTCCTCGGGCTTGCCGAAGCCAAGCATCGATTTATGGGAGGAGCGCGAAGCATCCCATACTTATTCCTCTGCGGCGGTATATGGCGGCTTAACCGCCGCCGCCAGCTTCGCTGAGCTGATGGAGGAACGCTCTCTAGCCTCAAGCTGGCGTGAAGCGGCTGCGAGAATTGCAGCCTCAATTATGTCGGATTGCTGGAACGAGGATCGCGGAAGCTTCTACAGAGGCGTGAATCTGAAGGTTGGCGCGGAGCATTACGAGAGAGCTGTCGCGTCTGGCGCCGAGGGATGGATCCAGCAGCTGGACAAAGGTTATGTCAAGCATGTGCTTCGCCACGACCCTATTATCGACATCAGCTTGCTGGGCATCGCCGTCCCATTCGGCGCCGTCGCGCCCGAGCATGAACGGATGAAACGGACCGCTGAAGCGGTTGAGGTCTCGCTTACGGTGCCTGGCGTAGGCGGCATTAAGCGCTACGAGGACGACCACTATATCGGCGGCAACCCTTGGATTCTGACTACGCTTTGGCTGGCTCATTACCGTGTGGCGACCGGAGACGCTGCCGCTGCACGCGAGCTGCTGGATTGGGCAGTTCGTCATCGGACAGAATCCGGCTTGCTGCCGGAGCAGATTGACAAGACGACAGGCGAAACCGCATGGGTTGTGCCGCTCACATGGTCGCACGCCATGTTCGTCCTTGCCGTCTTTATGATTGCGGAAGCGGAAGCAGCCTCCAAAGTCTCTTAGCTTCATTGCTGTATCCATATTTGAGCATGAATGAAAAAGCCGCTCAGAGGTCAAATTGACCTTGTGCGGTTTTTTTCAGAGTTTATAAAATTTCGGGGTGAAGCGAGTTTCTGGTTGAGATGTGCAAAACGTAACGGACATAAAACGCACTTAGAGCTCCAATTTTGTGCTTTCCAGCATGGAACGGTCACATTAAACGCTTAGCCGTCGTAAAAGCACCAACTATCTCTCAAGTGTCGTTTTAACGTTCAAAAATGTCCGTTATCATTTCGGGCGACTGATTGGAATGGGCTAAAGGTTTTTTATGTCCGTAAGAAGCTTCAATGGTACGCTTGGCGTCGTCCAGGTTGGTGTAGAGACTTGACAATCCGATATTACTTTGTAATAATTATAAACAAGGAATTGATCTAAATACATGGACATACTGCTGTTTCAAAGCTCAGCTTCACGTGTAAGTAGAAATCAAATAAATCCCCATAAACGAAAGGAAGATTGAATATGGCTACCAAACAAATGACCAAAAAAATGACCGTTCAAGATCACCTGAACCGCCAAATTGCGAACTGGAGCGTTCTCTATATTAAGCTTCATAATTACCACTGGTATGTGAAGGGCTCCCAGTTCTTCACGCTGCACGCCAAGTTCCAGGAGTTCTATGAGGAGGCCGCGCTTCATGTCGACGAGATCGCAGAGCGTCTCCTTGCTGTCAAAGGCAAGCCTATCGCTACGATGAGCGAATATTTGGAGGAATCCACCATCAAGGAAGCAAGCGGCAAGGAATCCGCCGAGCAAATGGTGGACCAGCTGATCAAGGACTTCTCCACAGTCATCGATGAGCTGAAGGAAGGCATGGAAGCGGCGGAGGAAGCAGGCGATGAGACGACTGCAGACATGCTGCTTGCTATTCACACTTCGCTGGAGAAGCATGTATGGATGCTTAGCGCGTTCAACGGCAAGTAAGCGGACTGCAGTGGTTCATTAATGAGACCCTAATGAGACCATATGTCCGTTACCGTTCTGCATGTTCCATATAGATAGGCTAACGTGACGACTTGTCTGTTAAAATGAGAAGCAGACCGCAGCTATGGCGGTCTTCTTCTATTTGAATGGATGCCCTATTTCATCGAAATGGTACAATGCCCCAGTCTCTGGCTGCCCCAGAACGACTCCAGTACGTCGCCATCGCGCAGCGCGGCTACGCCGGCTGGCGTTCCCGTGAAGATGAGGTCGCCCGGACCGAGACCATAGCTGGCCTCAATGTGTTGGACAAGCTCCGTCACCCCGAACAGCATGTCCTTTGGATAACCAATCTGAGCCACTTCGCCGCTCCGCAGAAGCTTGAACTCGCCTGCTGCCAGCGCTTCCTCGCCTACAAATGGAATCCATTCGCCGATTGGCGCCGAATGCTTGAAGCCTTTGGCCGCAAGCCAAGGATGGCCCTTCGCCTTCAGCTTCGACTGCACATCCCGCAGCGTCAGATCAAGCCCCAGCGTCATGGCGTCGAATATCGCGTCCACAGGCATACCCACCTTGTAGCCGTCTCCCACACGAAGCACAATCTCCAGCTCAAAGTGCACCTCGCCAGCATCGCCGGGAATGGCAATTGTCCCTCCGTTCATTGGGGTCACCGCGTGGGTCGGCTTCGTGAACACCATCGGCGATTCCGGCACCTCATTACCCAGCTCAAGCGCATGCAGCCGGTAATTCCTTCCGATACAATATATATTTTGAATGCTTGGTTGACTAGCCATCCATTATTCCGCCCTTCATCTCGTCAGTCTATTTGGTACCAAATACCCGCTCCAGCACGTTTAGACGTTTCTCGCACGTCTATTTGCTCCAAAACCACCGCTCCAGCACGTTTAGACGTTTCTGGCACGTCTATTTGCTCCAAAACCACCGCTCCAGCACGTTTAGACGTTTCTAGCACGTCTATTTGCTCCAAAACACCCGTCCCAGCACGTTTAGACGTTTCTGGCACTTCTATTTGCTTCAAAACCACCGCTCCGGCACGTTTAGACGTTTCTGGCACGTCTATTTGCCCCGCCCCTATTTCTTCTGGGCCGCTATTTTCTCCGCCAGCTCATTCAGCTCGGTCCACCGGTCCATCAGCGACTCCAGCTTGACTTCCAGCTCCTGCTGGCGCGCAGCGAGCTCCTGCAGCTTGACGGAATCGTTGCTTGCCACTTCCATCTCTTCCGCGATACGCGTCAGTCCAGCCTCCGCGTCCGCAATCCAGTCGTCGATCTGCTCGAAATCCTTTTGATCCTTGTAGGACATCTTCAGCGACCGCTCCTTGGCCGGCTGCTTCTCATCAAGAGAGGGCTGCTCCGCCGCCTTCACAGTCGTCGACGTCTTTGCCGAAGCCGCCAGTACTGGCTGACGCTCCGCATATTCCGAGTAGTTGCCTGTATGCAGCGATATCCCGCCGTCCCCGTCGAAAGCCACAATTTTGTCCACGGTGCGGTCCAGGAAATACCGATCATGGGAGACGACAAACACAACGCCAGGGAAATCGTCCAAATAGTCCTCCAGCACCGTTAACGTCGCGATGTCGAGATCATTGGTCGGCTCATCCAGGAACAGCACGTTTGGAGCGTCCATAAGGACACGGAGCAGCTGAAGCCTGCGCTTCTCCCCGCCCGACAGCTTGGAGATCAGAGTCCACTGCATCGTCGGCGAGAACAGGAAACGCTCCAGCATCTGCCCTGCCGAAATCGTTGTGCCGTCCGCCGTTTTCACTTGCTCCGCCGCTTCGCGTATATATTCGATGACCCTTAATGAGTCATCCATCTCTTCCCGCTCCTGCGAGAACCAGCCCAGCTTCACCGTTGGCCCTAGCTCCACCAGGCCGGAATCCGGCGCAAGCCTGCCCGCGAGCAGCTTCAGCAGCGTCGACTTGCCGCTGCCGTTGCGTCCAACGATGCCTACTCGATCCTCAGGAACGGCGATGTAGCTGAAATCACGAATCAGCGTTCGATCGCCATAGCTCTTCGTGACGCTCTCCGCCTCCAGAATCTTCTTGCCGAGCCGTGTCGAAGCGACGGACACATCAAGCTTACCGTCCGCTGCCTTGGGTGCCGACGCTTTCAGCTCCTCGAAGCGGTCAATACGCGCTTTCTGCTTGGTTGTTCGCGCCTTCGCGCCGCGGCGTATCCATGCCAGCTCGTTGCGCAGCAGGTTTTGACGCTTGGCTTCGGAAGCGGCTTCTCGCTCCTCCCGCTCCAGCTTCAGCTCCAGGAATCGGCTGTAGTTGGCTTGATAGAAATAAGCCTCCCCCCGATCCAGCTCAATGACGCGGTTGCTCACCCGGTCCAGGAAATACCGATCATGGGTAATCATCAGAAGGGCGCCCCGCCGCTTCTGCAGCATTCCCTCCAGCCACGCGACAGAATCATTGTCAATATGGTTAGTGGGCTCATCCAGAATAAGCACATCGCTGGGCAGCAGCAGGGCCGCCGCCATCGCAACGCGCTTGCGCTGGCCGCCAGACAGCGTATCCACCAAGGCATCATACTGCTGAATGCCGAGCTTGGAGAGCGCCGTCTTCGCTTCGCTCTCCAGCTGCCACGCGCCAAGCTCGTCCATACGCGCGTTGGCGGCGACCAGCTCCTGCTGCAGCCTCTCGCTTGCCGGATTCAGAGCAATCGCCTCCATTGCAGCCGCGTAAGCCTGAACGGCTCTCAGCTGCGGCGAATCTCCGCCAAGCACATGCTCCAGCGCCGTCTCGCCAGGCTGGAATACCGGATCCTGCGTAAGCATGCGCACAACGGCTTTGCCCGAAACCGCAATCGTGCCGGAATCTGGAGGCTCAACGCCGGCAATGACTTTGAGAAACGTTGATTTGCCTGTTCCGTTTACGCCGATAATGCCTATTTTGTCCCCTTCCTCGACACCAAACGTGACATCGCGGAACAGCACTTTTTCCCCATACGTCTTGGATATATGTTCGACCGATAATAGATGCATTCGCTACCCTACTTTATGATTCAGAATAGGCCGCGCTCGCGCGGCTATATGTATCATAGCATAATTGCTGGTTCTGGCGCATCGCTGCAGCTCCCTGCTCTTATATTTGAAAGCGTTACCGCCGATATAAGAAGTAAGAGAAAGGAGCGTGTTCATATGGTCCCTCCATCCCCCTACATCTTTATATTCACCGGCACCAGCGGTTCAGGTCGCAAGACAGCCGCTCATCGTGCGCTGAAAGGCAGCGGCATTGTTCACATCCCCTCTTGCACGGACCGTCCGCCAAGGAGCAGAGAGCATCCCGACAGCGATTATCGTTACGTCAGTGAAATGCAATTCGAGCTCATGCGCAGAAGCGACTTTTTTGCGGAGACCGTACGAATCGACAATTATCATTACGGCATCGGCAGACGTTATCTGGACATGGCCGCGCAATCGAACCAGCATGTTTATCTGATCCTGAACCGGGAAGGCAGCGATGCTATCCGCGAGCTGTACGGCAACAGGGTCGTCCGCATTTTTTTGTACGTGGACAAGGCCACCGTGCAAGAGCGTCTGGAGGCCAAAGGCACCTCCTACGAGGTCATCGACAGCTACCTGCGCCACTACAACGACGAAGTGACCTATCGGAAGCTTTGCGAGCATGTCATTGTGAATGTGTCGATTGAACATACCATTACACAAATCAAGGCAATAATAGACGGCTATCTAAGCTCAAAATAACCCCCGCCTCTCCAAGCACCACGCTTCGGCCACAACAAGCAAGGGCTGGCGCCTCGTCCAAGACGAAGCTCCAGCCCTTCGGTCATATCTACAACATTAACGTCTGCCGATCATATTCTCCGGACGCACCCACTCATCGAACTGCTCCGATGTCAGCAAGCCGCTTGCGATAGCGGATTCCTTCAGCGTCAGCCCTTGCTTATGAGCGTTCTTCGCGATAGCGGCTGCGTTCTCGTAGCCAATGTGCGGATTCAGCGCCGTCACGAGCATGAGGGACTGATCCAGATTGCGTTTGATGACGTCTTCGTTCGGCTCGATGCCGATCGCGCAGTTATCATTAAACGAAATCATGGAGTCGGCCATCAGGGCAACCGATTGAATGAAGTTGTACAGAATAACCGGCTTGAACACGTTCAGCTCGAAGTTGCCTTGGCTTGCGGCCATGCCGATTGCCGCGTCATTGCCGATGACCTGGCATACCGCCATCGTCATCGCTTCGCTTTGTGTCGGGTTCACTTTGCCTGGCATAATGGAGCTGCCCGGCTCGTTCTCCGGAATCGTAATTTCGCCGATGCCGCAGCGAGGACCGCTCGCCAGCCATCTCACGTCGTTGGCGATCTTCATCAGATTCGCGGCAAGCGCCTTGATCGCGCCGTGTGTATATACCATTTGGTCATGGCTCGTAAGGGAATGGAATTTGTTGCGCGCTGTAATAAACGTCTTGCCTGTGATTGCCGTCACTTCTTCTGCTACCGCTACCGCATAGTCGGGATGCGCGTTCAATCCCGTGCCGACGGCTGTGCCGCCGAGCGCCAGCTCTCGCATCGTATCCACGCTCTGAACAAGCATTGCGCGCGTATTGTCAAGCATGGAATACCAGCCGCTGATTTCTTGGCCGAATGTAATAGGAGTCGCGTCCTGCAGATGCGTGCGGCCGATCTTCACCAGATTATCGAACTTCTCCGCTTTGGCGCGAAGAGTGCCGTTCAGCAGATCAAGCGCAGGCAGCAGCCGGTCCTCCACCGCAATAACGCCAGCGATATGCATCGCTGCAGGGAAGGTGTCGTTCGAGCTTTGGGAACGGTTGACATCGTCGTTCGGGTGAATACGCGCCGCGCTGCCTCTCGACTCCAGAATTTGGTTCGCGCGCCGCGCGACAACCTCGTTCACGTTCATGTTCGTCTGCGTGCCGCTGCCCGTCTGCCAGACAACAAGCGGGAATTCTTCGTCCCATTTGCCGCTAAGGATCTCGTCGACCGCTTCACCGATAACAGCAGCCTTCTCCTCATCCAGCACGCCTAGCTTGCGGTTGGCGAAGGCGGAAGCCTTCTTGACAATCGCCATAGCATATACGACCTCGATCGGCATTCTCTCTCCGCTAATCTTGAAGTTCTGCAGACTGCGCTGCGTCTGTGCTCCCCACAGCTTGTCAGACGGCACCTTGATTTCGCCCATCGTATCCTTCTCAATACGGTAATCCATTACAGTAACGACTCCTTTACGCTTATATTAGACCAAGAAACAACCCTTTTTCTGTTATAACGCTAATCACGCCCAGAAGCAAGCCGCAACCAGCACTTCCCTGGGCTTAGAGCCTGCACCTTCATAATCGGCAAAGACGCCTAAAAGCGTATGCCGCTTAAAGGCGTCTCCCCTCTTTCCTTGCGAGGCTGATCCTATTGTCCCTTGGCTTCGCGGTAAGCCGCGATATACGCTGCAGCTTTCTGCTCGATCAAGGAGAAGTCTCCCGTCTTCACAGCGTCCTTGGTAAGGTCGGAGCCGATGCCAACAGCCACTGCGCCAGCTTTGATCCAGTCCTTCAGGTTGTCCAGCGACACGCCGCCCGTCGGCATAATATTCGCCTGAGGCAGTGGTCCTTTAATCGAAGGAATCACGCTAGGCGAATACAGATTGCCTGGGAACAGCTTCACAACGTCCACGCCCAGCTCCAACGCGCTCTGAATTTCCGCAATGGTCATCGTGCCCGGCATAACCGGCACCGCATAGCGGTTACAAAGTCTGATCGTGTCGGGATTAAGCGCCGGCGCAACCACATATTCCGCCCCCGCAAGAATTGCCGCGCGAGCCGTCTCCGGATCCAGAACGGTGCCTACGCCAATAATAGCGTAGTTGTCCGCGTCCTTGGCTGCGTCGCAGGAATATTCCTTGGACAGCTCTTCAATCGCTTTCAAAGCGAACGGTACGGTCATTGTAATCTCAATGGCTTTGATCCCGCCTTTGATGGCGCGTCTTGCCATCTCCGCCACTTCCTCCGGAGAGTCCGCGCGAAGCACCGCAACGACTCCTGCCTCAGACAACTGCTGCAACACTCTAAGCTTCTTCATTCAACCGTCCCTCTTCCCTTTTGGTGACTTTTGGTGACTTTAGGTGCGTCTTTGTGCGAATTCGTTCGCATTCCTAGCGCCCATTATAGCCCTTTTTGGCGCAGCCAGCAATATATCTTAGCGCTTATAGTCGATCTCGAGGAACCTCTCGACTTCCTTTAGCCACCGTTCGTTCACAAACTGCTCATGCAGGGGATGATCGTTATAAGCGTCGTAATCCTGCTGGTTCTCAAACTCCATCACAAAACCGAAGTGAAAATCGTTTTTGACGCTGACCTGACGGTATACCTTGAAGTTGCGGACTACTGGAATCGAGGTCAGGATCCGCTCCCCATCTTCCAGAAACACCCTCTCTTGCTCGGAACCCTTCTCATGCTTCAATGTAAATATGACGGAATGCAAAATCCACTCGCTATTCTGGTTAACCATTCTAATCGCTCCCTTACGTTCATCTATTGCTATATTAACAAACGGAGTGGTTGCCGTCACCGTCACGTTCTTCTTCTCGTGAGAACCGCAAAGCAGCACGACGCACCAGCAGAAAGCAACAGAATAACAATGGCAAGCGGCATGGCCGATCCTTCGCCGCCGAGCCCCACCAGAGGCGCAGCCGCTCCCCCGAAGATGAAGGACAGCATGCCGAGCAGAGCGGACGCGCTTCCCGCCCGCTGCCCTTGCTCCTGAAGCGCGAGCGAGGCCGTTGTCGTCGAAATGATGCCCACGCTGGACACAACGAGGAAAAACGCCGGAATAATACCCGCGAGCCCTCCACCTGCCACAAGGGTGAGGAGAAGCAGCAGCGCGCCTGCAAGCGAAATGCTGAGACCTGCTCCAAGCATGGCCCGAGCGTCCACTCTGCCGGCGAGCCTGCCAGCCATTTGGCTTGCGACGATAATGCCTGCACCATTCAGCGCGAACACCATGGCGTACTCTCTAGGCGACACGCCATAGACCTCCTGCAGGACGAACGACGAGCCCGATATATACGCGAACATCGCCGCCATAATGAGCCCTTGCGTCAAGGCATAGCCCATAAACGCCGAATGGCCCAGCAGCTCCCTGAAGGTGTCCAGCGTATTTCGCAAGCCGCCTGCAGACCGTTTAGGCTGGGGCAGCGTCTCCTCCAAGCCGTAATAGACAGCCGCCAGCATAAGCAGCCCAGATACGCCAAGCACTCCGAATACGCCCCTCCAGGAGGTAAAAGCTAATATTTCCGCCCCCATCACAGGCGCGAGATTGGAGCCGCTCCGTTAATAAGCATCAGCAGCGCAAAAAAACGGGTTAGCTCCGGACCGGCATACAGATCCCGAACGCTTGCCCTTGCAATCACAATGCCGGCGGCTCCGGCAAAGCCCTGAACAAATCGAAGCGCGATAAACGCCTCTATAGATGGCGCCGCTGCGCATAGCAGCGATACGATTGCATACAGCGAGATGCCGAGCAGCAGCGGCGCCCGTCTGCCTCTGACGTCGCTGATCGGTCCCATAACCAATTGGCCCATCGCTATGCCAAGCAGACAGGCGGTTAAGCTGAGCTGGGCGACGGCATCGGGTGCTCCAAAAGCTTCTCCAAGCGCTGGCAGGGCAGGCAAATACATATCAATGCTAAGCGGCCCGATCGCCGACAACGCTCCTAATATAGCGGCGATAGTCAACCTTCGCGAACGAGATACGGATGCCGAAGACTGTGAATGACTGTTCAATGATAGTGCTCCCTTCCCTAATAGCTGCTGCAAAAAGAACATTGTAAACCCCCGCCGCCCATCTGACAACCGCTCGGCCTACGACTTAGCCGAAGGAATCCGACTGCTTGGATAGCTTATTCATTCTAATGTGGTAAAATAAAGGGTGCGAGCTTAAAATCGGAGGTTATCCACTTGGACTACATTGTATTAGATATTGAATTCAACGGCCGGAAATTCGCCAGCGAGCTGCCGATGGAGGTCATCGAGATCGGCGCGGTGCGTCTGGACGCGAACTTAAATGTGATTGACGAGTTTACCGACTTTATTAAGCCGGTCTACTTCGCCAAGCTGAACTCTTTTATTCAGAAAAAAACAGGCATTCCGCAGGCATCCATCGACTCCGCCGCCAGCTTCCCGAAGGTCATTCGTGAATTTCTCGCCTGGCTCGGAAGAAGCCAGCAGCCGATGCTCATCACCTGGGGCGGCGAGGATCTGAAGCGGATCGTATTGGATACGCGCATGCACAAGCTCGACGACGCGTATTGGCTCGCCATTCCTTGCTTCGATCTGCTGAAGGGCTTCCTGCGTGTTCGCGGACTAAGCAATGACGTCAGCGTGGAGGCCGCTTTGACGGAGCTTGGCTTATCCTCGGAGGGCTCCGCGCACCGCGCGCTGGACGATGCCCGTATGACCGCCGACATCTTCCGGAGCGTATACGCCTCGCTCGACTTCAGCTACGTGACGCATTACAAGGATCAATTCACGAACGCCAAGGAGCGCCGGCTTGTGAAGAACGCCATTCGGCTGCTGCGCGCCCAGAAGCTCGAAGCGACCTGGGAAGCGTTCGTCGAGCATGTGCTGAAGGACAAGGTGAAGCTCGACGATCCCCGCAAGGCGGCGGAGCTGAGAGACTATTTCCAGACCGAGCTGGCCAAGCAAAGCACGAAGCCGGTTCCTGCAATAAAGCCGCGAAGCAAGCGGAAGGAAGGCGCGGAAGGCACGGAAGCTGAGGAAGGCGAGGGGCTGTCCCCGGGCGCGGCAAAAGCAGCAGATGCGACAGGCGAGCCCGATGATCACGCTGCTCAAGCTGATTAAGCGGCAGCCCCCTCCTTGCGCAAGCCGTTCAACATGAAGTATACAGCAAGAAGGCATGCCCTCCCGGAATCGGCTGGACATGCCTTTTTGGCGATGGATCAGGAAGCCCGGCAGCTGGCAGCAAATAGGCTTTGACAGCCAGCAGACGGCATTACGGCTGGGGCTGTGAAGTGAGCGCCTGATCGCCCGCTTCAGTCCGTCTCTGGATGCCTCTCAGCTTGGCCGCGATTAAATAAACGATGGGAATGCATACGACGAACCATGCGAACCATGTCCAGAACAGCTGGATGAATGCCGCAATCTCCACATAGCGCGAGGCGAATTGAAAGGAGAGCACGCCCGACAGCGTCGTGATGGAGAACGCAAGAGGGCGATGGTCCTTCATATTCAGAAGCTGCGCCGTCATCAAGGTTGCCATATACAAATACACACTGAGCTTAATCAAAAAGATCGGAAACAATAATATAAGCAGGAAGGGGTCCATGTTCTCCAGAAAATCGCTTACCCGTATAAAGCGGAGCTGCTCCGTCAGCGGGAAGGCCATGTTGGAGACGATTGAAGGCCCGAATGACAGCAGAATTGAGATGAAATGGCTGCCCGCTTGAATGAAATACAGCGCCAGCACAAGGATAGCTGCCTTCTGCGCCTTCTTCATATCGGAGAGCTTGGCGGCCACAAATAAAATCAATATACATTCGGCGAGCCAATGCGCCTGCACGATCCCGCTCAGCACCGCCTTCGGCGCTTCCTGCGTTCCCAGATGCGTAAGCAGAGCAATGATCATATCATATTTCAACGGCATGGAGAACGAGAAGCCCACTACGATCAAGAAAGCCGGGAACAAATACAGGGCAAAATATTGCGTGAAATAAGAGATGCTCATGAAGCCATATCGGATCGCAAATCCCGCCACAAGGGCGAACATCGCCGTAATCGCCGCATCCGGCGTTTTGGGAAGATAGATCGATATAACCTGATAGGACACTCCCCTAAGCTCTATGGCCGATCGAAGGAGAAAATAGAGCAGGAACACAGCCACCGCCGTTCTATGAGGCGCCTTGCCAACGATGGCCGCACCGTCTGCGAACCAGTCCCCTGTCGGCAAGCGCCGCATAAGCTTAAAGGCCATCCAGACGACAACAAGAGCAGTCCCGATACAAGCAGCGAGACCCAGGACAGCAGCAAAGCCGGCAGTTGGAATGAGAGCCGCAATGATACTGTTCAAATTACCAGAATTCATCATAAACAGCAGACAGAACACTTGGCTCGGCGTTAAGCGATTCATGCTCCCCTCTCCTTCCGTCTGCTAATCCCTCTCCACCTCGCCATTAAGGAGTAGAGAAGCGGAATACCAAGCACAAGCCACGCGAACCATCTCCAGAACAATTGAACGAACATTTCAATTTCGGTGGCGCGCGATACAAATTGAAGCGAGAACATGCCCGCCAGAGTCACGGTTGTAAATGCCAGCGGACGAATATCCTTGATCTTCAGCAGATGCCCCATTGTCAGGGTCGCGATATACAGGTAAATGCTGATTTTTAACATAATGATTGGCATAAGGATCAGCATGATAACGGGATCCATATTTTCAAAAAAATCGCCGACCCGAATGAACCGAAGCTGCTCTACCACGGGGTAAGACATATTCGCGGCGACAACTGGACCAAATGACAGCAGAATGGAAACAAGATGAGCTCCTGTATGGACAAAAAAGAGCAGCATACTCGCCAGCACTGCCCTCCGAGTGAGCTTCAAATCCGACAGCCCGGAAGCCAAAAACAATAAAAAAAAGGGCTCGGCGACCCAATGTCCCTGCATAAAGCCTCCAAGCACAGCTTCCGTCGCTTGCGGCGTAGCCATATGCGTAAACAACGCGACGAGCATGCTGAAGTTCAGCGGCATCGAAAACGATAAACCAATGACCAGAGCAATTAAGGGTATCGTGTAAAGCGAAAAATATTGAGCGAAATAAGTGATATTCACAATCCCGTATCGGACTGCGATGCCCGCGACGGCGCAATAAACAAACGTCAGCGCGGCACTGGGCGTCTGAGGCAGATATAGCATATGGATCTGGACGGCCATGCCCCTCAGCTCCAGCGCGCCGCGCAGCAGGAAGTATAGAAGAACAAGAAGCATAACCGCTTGGTGAGGCCATCTCCCCACAATGGCAGCCCCGTCCGCGTACCAATCCCCCGTCGGCAATTGACGCATAAGGCCTAGCGCCGCCCATACAAAGAAGCCCCCCGCCAGAAAGCTGGCCGCCAGTCCAAGAAGCGCAGCAAATCCGGAGACTTGCAGCAGAGGCGACAATATGCGGTTCAAATTCGCCGTATGGTACGCAAACAATAAGAAGAACACTCCTCCAGGCGTAATTCCCTGCTGCATAGCCAACCTCCTCTCTCTACTTCAGCATTCGCGCGACAGCCATCAGCATAGCGGTGAAGGAGGGCGCGGGCAGAAGAATGAACAGGACACAGTAGATGTAGACGCCTGTCATCAGACCGAACACCTTCACATAAGTTTTGCGCTTCCGTCCATGGATCCTCAGATGCCTGTATTCGATATAGGCGATCAAGGCGAACAGCAATGTAACAAGCAGCATCCTGCCCCTCCTCCTTCCAGCCTTTATTGTCGATGGCTTGATTTGCGAGCCTGCATGCCTGGCAGCTCCAGCCTCGTCTGCACTTCAACCTCAAGGACCGCTTCTTCCCGGTAAAGCTCCTCCCAGCTTGGTTCAAGCAGCTTCCATTGCCTAGGCATATGCCAATTCAAATAAGCGCCAAGCTGGAACACATCCGACCCCAAGGATTTGGAAAGCTGGAATGCCGTCATCACTCTTTTTTTAATATCTTCATTAAAAGCCTGCTCGATCTCCTCCACCCGCTCCGGGCTCCCGTAATCCACTTCCGAATCAATGGACATAATCTGCGCGATAGGCTTCATGACAGCATGGAACACAGGCCGATCCCCTTCCATACGCGGCTTGATTGAGGTATGCGTCCGATAAATAATAATGCTTACCGGCTTGCCGTCAGAGGGTGAAGGAACTGTGATAACAGCATCCTCCATCCGATTCATCAGCCACATCGCGCCGCGCATGCCTCGCTCGTCAATGATTGCAGCAAGCTTGCCCCCCTTGAAATACGCTCCCCCATCTGTAATGACACGAGGCTCCGTCTTATCAAATTCCTTGATTCTGCGAATATCCAGCATGCCGATTATGAAGTTGCTGCCGTATTCCTCCGCCATCATGCAATCCCGGATGCTCGTGTCGAGCAGGACTCTCCGATTCGCGTATTCACGGAATACGTCGGAGGGCTGCGTCTCCAGTCTTGGCTTAATCGTCGAAATCTCCTTGGCTTTGCCGGGAGCGACCATGACGAAGGTTTTGATCGGGAATTGGGGATTGCGCGATATAAATTCCAGCAGCGGCGCAATGCCTCTCTCGGCGAAGGCTTTGCCGACTACAATCGTCTTGGTCTGCCCCCAATAAATTTCGCGGGACAGATCGGAATTCAATTCCCGGTAAGCCTCAGCAAGCGTCATGCCCTTTGCGCTGACGGAGGCGAACGGCGGGGAGTCTGCGGAGGCTCCTGCGTTCGTCTGCGTCGTCAAATGGTTGGGCAACGGGAAATTAACGGTCAGCTCCACCTTGTTGTTGGGCGCCGCATCGATATACATGGACATGACGAACGCTCGATCATTGACCTCCACGCGCGACCAGCAGCCGGCCAGCGGCAGCAAGAGAAGGGCCATAAGCGCGCATCGCAGCAGACGCATTGCCACTCGCTTGCTGTTCAATCCCCATCCTCCTCCGGCGCGCCATGGACCCGCGCTCCCCCTCTGCCTCCAAAGGTGGTGGGACGCTGGTTCATAAATCTTCTTGACGAGCGCCAGAAGATATCGCCCAGCTCCTTCAGATTAAGCGGAGCAATCGGCGCAAAGTATGGCACGCCGAATGAGCGCAAGGAAACGAAGTGAAGCATAATGACGCTAAGACCCGCGCCGATTCCGATTAAGCCGAAATTACCAGCCAGAATCATAATGGGAAAGCGCAGCAATCTCAGCGACAGACCCATGCTGAAGTTCGGCACGATATAGGAGGATATCCCGGACAATGCAACGACGATAACCATGGGAGCGGATACGATTCCCGCCTTGACCGCCGCGTCTCCCAGAACAAGAGCGCCCAGAATGGATACGGCTTGTCCGATAGCGGACGGTATACGAATGCTCGCCTCTCGAAGGGCCTCGAACGTAATCTCCATAATGAACGCTTCTACGATCGCCGGGAATGGCACGGTCTCCCTAGCCGCCGCGAGGCTGATGAGCAGAGCCGTCGGAATCATCTCCGGGTGGAAGGTCGTCAACGCGATATACAGGGACGGCAGCAGCACCGATATAATAAGGAACGAAAACCGGATCCACCGAAGCCAGGTAGATACGAATGAACGCTGGTAATAGTCCTCCGCCGTCTGGATAAATACGAAGAAGGTCGCCGGAGCGATCAGCACGATCGGCGTGCCGTTCACAGCAATGACGACACGCCCCTCCATGAGCGCGGATGAGGCGGTATCGACTCGCTCCGTATTTTGCAGCTGAGGAAAAAACGAAAAGGGATTGTCTTCAATAAACTCCTCAATGTAGCTGCTTCCGATGACGCTGTCGATCTTGATGCTCTCTATGCGAGCCTTCACATTCTCGACCAGCTCTGGCTTGCACAGGCCGTCAATATAGGCGACAATCACATCTGTTTTGGTATATTCCCCTACTTGCAGCTGAACAAATTTCAGCTCCGACCGCTTGATTCTGCGCCGTATCATTGTAATATTCGTGCTGATGTCTTCCACAAACGCTTCCTGCGGGCCTCTAATGACGCTTTCGTTCTTCGATTCGCTGATCTGGCGCTTCTCGAAGGAGGCCAGCGGATACATCGCAACTCGCGGCTCTCCATCTATAAGCAGCACAATATGGCCTTCCAGGACGGCTTGCAGAGCTTGGACCATGCTGGAATCTACGACACAGGCTCCCACGCTGAGCTTATTCGTCTCGAATACATGCTGCAGAAGCTCTTCGCGGGTCGATGCAAAATCTGAGCTTGTAAGCTCCTGCAAGATATGATCCTGAAGCGTCACCATGTCAATCATACTGGAAATATAAATAACGGAAGCCCGCATATTGTCCAGCACTGTAAATTCGTGAATGACAAGATCGAAGGCTGGCTGCATGCGTTCATGCAGCCAGCTTATTCTGGCATCCAGCGAAAAGCCGATATCCGGCTCGGGCACCTCGTAATGCTCGCTATTCGCTTTTGCAGCGCCAGTCTGAAATATTGTACGAAACATGACGTTCATCTCCCAATAAACGGATGAACTCATTATTTGCCAATAGCCCCCATTTTATGTCTCTTCATATTTTTGATCAGAAACCAGACATTTGCGGGACGCTCCGCCAGGCGCCGCATGAAGTAGCCGAACCAGTCCTGCCCATACGGCACATAGACTCGAACCCTATAGCCCCCTTCAACCAACAGCCGCTGCAGGTCTTCCCGTATGCCGTACAGCATCTGGAACTCAAACCGCTCACGGGCTATGCCGTTCTGGCCGATCCAGTGCAGCGTATCCTGAATGATGTCTTCGTCATGCGTTGCAATGGCGGCATACCCTTGTCTGAGCTGACGGCGAATCAGCTTGGTGAAGCTGGCGTCCACCTCCCTTTTGTCGGGAAACGCAACCTGCGGGGATTCGCGATACGCGCCTTTGACCAATCGAAGGTTAGCTCCATCCCGCCCCAGCTCTCTCACATCCCGTTCTGTTCTGCGCAGATAGGCTTGCAGCACAATGCCCACATTGGGATAATCCCTTCTAAGCCTGCGATATAGATCAAGCGCTGGCTGGCAATGCGCATAATCCTCCATATCGATGCGAACAAACAGCTGAAGCTCGCGCGCTCTCGACAGGATCGTTCTCATATAACGCTCGCACAAGCGCGGATCCACATCCAGTCCGAGACTCGTAAGCTTCAGTGAGAGATTGGCCCTAAGCCCCTCGGCGTGAATGCTCTCCAGCGTCTTCAGGCTCATGCCGGCTGCGTGCTTGGCATCCCGCTCCGAGCTGACGAATTCGCCCAGGTGGTCAAGCGTCGCCTCCAGTCCCTCCGCATTCAGCCGCTTCACTACAGCTACTGCATCCCGCAGCTCCGTGCCTGCTACAAATCGGGCTGCTCCCAGCCTGGCACCATATCGGCGCATGAAGCGGGCTGCCGCTTTGTTCCGTCCAATCGCCAGCAATAAGCTTCTAAGCATGGCATCCGTTCACTCCTTTCTCTTGTTGACTTGACCAGCTGCAGCCGTGCTACCTCAGACATTTGCCGAACATAGTCTCCGCCAGCGACACTGCGAGCTTCGCTGTTCGTCCTGAGGGATCGAGCTTTGGGTTCACCTCGACGATATCCATAGAGGTGACTGCGCCGGAAGCATTCAGCAGCTCCATCGCGTAACGGGCCTCCCTGTAGGTTAAGCCTCCTTCAACAGGGGTGCCGACGCCCGGCGCTTCGAGCGGATCAAGCACATCCAAGTCCAAGCTGACATGGATGCCGTCCGTTCCATTGCTAGCCGCCGCGATCGCCATTCGGACGACGCTGCCCACGCCCAGACGGTCCACATCGGTCATCGTGTAGCAGCGAATGCCATGCTGCGCCAGTAGACGCTTCTCTCCTTCATCCAGATCTCTGGCGCCGACGATGACGATACGATGGGCCTGAACAAGCTCACAGCGCGGATCAATGTCGCGCAGGGTGAAGCGTGACAATCCCACGGACGCCGCAAGCACCATGCCATGGGCGTTGCCGGAGGGCGAGGTCAGCTCCGTATTGATGTCGCCATGGGCATCCAGCCATATGACGCCTAGCCGCCTGCCGCCCCGCGACAGCCCGGCGAGCGAGCCCAGCGCTGCGCTGTGATCCCCGCCAAGCAGGAGCGGGAATGCGCCGGAGGAAGCCACTTCGCGCGTGCTCGCGGCCACGCTGCGGCTCATTTGCAAGATTTGCGCCTCGTGCTTCATCGCTTGTGTTTGGGCCGGGGCTTGCGCCGCTGGAGTGTCGATATGCGGAATGCTGGCCAGAATGCTGGCCTCCGACCGTTGAACGGACCTGCCCAACGCCTTAAGTCTCTCCTCCAAACCCGCCTGGAGCAGCGCAGCGGGTCCGTATTCCGCTCCAGGCACCGCTCCTCCTCTACCAAAAGGAGCGCTGATGATGCCAATGGGCTGCCGTTCCTTACGTCTCATGATGACTCTCCTTTCTGCCGTAAACGCCGTTCCCCCATCTCGGCTATAGAACCGTGTTCAAGACTCGCAGGCTTAGACTGCTAGCTTGTTGAGCATAGAACCGATGCGATTCGCGGAATCGCCCAATCCAGCTCCTCTCGGCTAATCGTAAGGGGCGGGGCAAGCCGTATCGTGTGCTCATGTGTTTCTTTGCACAGAAGTCCTCTATCCATCAGCGCCTCGCAGAAGGGTCTGGCTGGTCTCGTCAGCTCTATGCCGATAAACAGCCCTCTTCCCCTGAGGGCCCGAATATGTGGTGAATGCATGTGCCGGAGATGCTCCATCAAGTAGCGTCCAAGCTCATCGGAACGCTGCGCCAGCCGCTCCTGTATCGTCACATCGAGAGCCGCCTCGGCTACCGCGCACGCAAGCGGGTTGCCGCCGAATGTCGATCCATGCGAGCCGGGCTCGAACAGGCCGATCACGTCGTCGTTCGCCGCAATGGCCGATACGGGCAATACGCCTCCGCCCAGAGCTTTGCCCAGGATGTATACATCTGGCGTTACTCGCTCCCAGTCCGACGCAAACCGTCTGCCTGTTCTGCCGAAGCCTGTCTGGATTTCGTCGGCCAGCAGCAACAGGTTATGCTCTCGGCACAGCCTCGCAGCATCTGCCAAGTAGCCGTCCGGCGGGATGACAATGCCCGCTTCGCCTTGAATAGGCTCCAGGAGAAGCGCCGCCGTATGGGGTGTAATCGCTTCCTTTATTTTGGACGCGTCCCCGTATGGCACAATCTTGAACCCAGGCGTGAACGGACCAAAGTCCCGCTTATACGTCTCCGTCGATGAGAAGGAGGTAACGGTAATCGTGCGGCCGTGGAAATTACCCTCGCAGACGATAATCTCCGCTTTGTTCTGGGGGATCCCCTTCGTGCGGTATGCCCATCTTCTGGCCGCCTTCAGCGCTGTCTCCACCGCCTCAGCCCCCGTATTCATCGCCAATATTCGCGATTTGCCTGTATAGTGGGCCAGCTTGGCGTATAAGGAACCGCTGGGCTCGTTGTGGAACGCTCGCGAAGTCAAAGTGACCTTATCGGCCTGCTCCTTCAGCGCCTTGATGATGGAGGGATGACGATGCCCCTGGTTTAGCGCCGAATAAGCGCTCAGCATATCCAGGTAACGTCTCCCCGAGGGATCGCTTACCCACACACCCTCCGCCTCCGCAATCACAATCGGCAACGGATTATAATTATGCGCTCCGTAACGTTCCGCCAACTGGATCGCCGGCTGCATGTCGTCGCCCTTCATCCGCATGACCTCCTCGCGCTGGAATACTACATTGTATTCAGCAGCGGCCCAAGCGGTAACCCTCTGGTTCGTGTGTCACGATCGCACTAGGAGCTCCTCCTGCGGCGCAGCAACGACACCTCGTGTGGCTATCGGACATACAAAACGCTCTCGCTACTCAACAACGACACCTCGTGCCGCTATTGAGCATAGGAACCCCTCTCGCGACTCAACAACGACACCTCGTGTGGCTATTGAGCCTACCAACCGCTCTCGCGGCCCAACAACGACACCTCGTGCCGCTATTGAGCCTACCAACCGCTCTCACGGCCCAACAACGACACCTCGTGCCGCTATTGAGCCTACCAACCGCTCTCACGGCCCAACAACGACACCTCGTGCCGCTATTGAGCCTACCAACCGCTCTCACGGCCCAACAACGACACCTCGTGTCGCTATTGAGCCTACCAACCACTCTCACGGCCCAACAACGACACCTCGTGTGGCTATTGAGCCTACCAACCGCTCTCGAGGCCCAACAACGACACCTCGTGTCGCTATTGAGCATACGAACCGCTCTCGCGACTCAACAACGACACCTCGTGTGGTTAACGCACGCTTTCATCCTCCGATCGGGGCATTACCGACACCTCGCGTCGTCATAGAATGTAATGATTCCTATATTTCCAGTTGCAGATTTTTGAAAATTTAATATAATAAAAGCAATCTGTTTTTTATGCGTGAAGCACACGCCGTTTGTCCCAATTTGGGATAAACGGCGTTTTTTTATTATCAGACGGGAGAGGTTGAATATGACTTTCGAGGAAGCTTACGATCAGTTTTTTAGAGAACAGCTAAAAAATGCATCCGGAAGACGTCTTGAGATGCTTTCTCAAGATATGACAGCCGAAAAGAAACTGTTTAAGGAAATACTTTGGCCAACGTTTCAGTCATTTAAGGGGTTTATTTTGCAATATGAAATTATCACTTTCACTGGAATCACTATTTTTGTGGATATCTTTTATATGCCTTTGGGGATTGCATTCGAAAGTGAAGGCTTCGTTGCACATTCGGAGGGTATCACACGAGACCGATTCGACTTCGAGCGATTTAGAGTTCGAACATTAGCAAACAAAGGATACCTATATTACCCTTTCACTTGGGACGAGATGAACAAAAAGCCTGATAAATGCAGAACGAGTTTGTTTGAATTATTTGGGAGACTGCAAGTCTCAAATCAAGAGGAGCTAAACGTGTATGAAAGAGCAGTCTTGCGATATGCGGCATACATAAACCGTCCCATTCATATATCTGACGTCATGTCGTGTATAGGTAAAGGTGAAGTTTTTTCAAGAAAAGTATTAAAATCTCTCTATTCCAAATCAAAAATCGTACCAGTAAAACCAAATAAAAAACGAAACTACACCTATGTATTAGCCGAGCTTGGAGCCAATAATTTAGTGCAGACTTAGCTAAGATCATCTGACATAGCGAGGGCTGAGACGGCGCCATAACGACACGCGAGATCGCTATTGCCCCTCAAACACAGCTAATTACTTCAACAACGACACCTCGTGTGGCTATCGGACACAGAGCGGTCAGACCCCCTAATTCCGGAGTATTACCTATGTAAAACTGAGTTGGCGTAACACAGCTGCATATTTCGCCATTTTACTCTCGTTTGCTTCATTTACACCGTTCGCTTGAACGGTTCCAGCTCTTCCCGCGTCTTTGTCTTGGCCCATGCCATGAACAAAGCAGGAGAGCGTTTCCCGAGGCTTCTGTGCATCCGCCGGTTGTTGTAAAACTCGATATAGTTTTCTACAGCCTTGTACGCATCCTGGAACGTATCAAAAGTTTCTTTGCTGAGCAGGTCACGCTCAAGTGTCGCATGGAACGATTCGATGTACGCGTTCATGTTTGGTGTCTTCGGCGGTATGCGCTCGTGGGTAATCTGCCGCTCTTCGCACAGCTCTCCAAAGGCCTTGCTGACGAACTGCGGCCCGTTGTCTGTGCGGATTACCGGCGGCTTTGCCATAGGCCCCAGACGAGCGTCCAGCGCTGCCCGAACCATTCGGCAAACATCCTTCGCCTCGCAACAGGAGCCAATGTGGTAGCCTACAAGCGTACGGTCGAAGACGTCGATCATATCCGCAATGTAAAAGAATTGGTCGTACCCTGCAACGTAACCGTATTTAATATCTAACTGCCACTGCTCATTGGATGCCGTCACTTCCGCGTTACGTGCCAAGCGACGTGGGTAGTGCGTTATTTTTCGGCGCTGCGGGTGAAGAAGGCCCAGCTTCTTACAGAGACGGTACGTCTTCTTCTTGTTGATTACCAAGGCGTGCTGGTTGCGCAGGCACTCGTTCAACAGAAGATACCCGTATCCATGCTCCTCGCCAGCTGCCAGCTCCATCAGCCACTCCTCAATTTGAGCATCGCTGACGATCTGCCCAGATTGGGTGCGCGAGTGCGTGCTTAGCGGACGGCCTGGGCGAGGGACTGATACTACGGTCCCTTCGTTCACCGCTTTCCCATAGCGCTCCTTGCGCTCGTAGTAGGTGGAAGATGAAACTCCTGTAAACGCGAGCACGGTGGCCGCTACGTGTCCCTGCCCGATGAACGTCTGTGCGACGTGGAGTCGGTCTTCCAAGCAGGGTTCACCTTTTTTACGAGCTCTCGAAGCACTTCGTTTTCTAGTTCCTTTTCCCCTAAGGCTTTCAATGCCCGGTTATACTTTTCTTCCATTTCGGCCAACCGCTTCGACTCGTCCAGGCGCTCATCAATGGTCGGTACTGCATCTTCACCAAACGTCTCTTGAAACTCCTTCACCCAGTTCCGAATCGTCTTTGGGGAAACCTCATATTTCCGGGCGAGTACTCCCACCTTGATGCCAGCCAATGCCTCTTGCGCTACCTTGTAACGTACTTCTTTGAACGTATTGTTACGCTGCCTCATTTCCTCCAGCCCCCTATCTAAATGGTACCTTATTTCCCTAGGTATTCTCCAACTTAATTAGGGGGCTTGATAGAGAGAGGGCTGGGGCGGCGCCATAACGACACGTGAGATCGCTATCGCGCCTCAAACACAGCTAATTACTTCAACAACGACACCTCGTGTGGCTATCGGACATAGAGAGGGCTGGGGCGGCGCCATAACGACACGTGAGATCGCTATCGCGCCTCAAACACAGCTAATTACTTCAACAACGACACCTCGTGTGGCTATCGGACACAGAGAGGGCTAGGGCGGCGCCATAACGACACGTGAGATCGCTATCGCGCCTCAAACACAGCTAATTACTTCAACAACGACACCTCGTGTGGCTATCGGACACAGAGAGGGCTGGGGCGGCGCCATAACGACACGTGAGATCGCTATCGCGCCTCAAACACAGCTAATTACTTCAACAACGACACCTCGTGTGGCTATCGGACATAGCGAGGGCTGAGGCGGTTCCATAACGACACGTGAGATCGCTATCGCCCCTCAAACACAGCTAATTACTTCAACAACGATCTGACGTGTGGCTATCGGACATAGAGAGGGCTGGGGCGGCGCCATAACGACACGCGAGATCGCTATTGCCCCTCAAACACAGCTAATTACTTCAACAACAATCTGACGTGTGGCTATCGGACATAGAGAGGGCTGGGGCGGCGCCATAACGACACGTGAGATCACTATCGCCCCCTCAAACACAGCTAATTACTTCAACAACAATCTGACGTGTGGCTATCGGACATAGAGAGGGCTAGGGCGGCGCCATAACGACACGTGAGATCACTATCGCCCCCCAAACATAGATAAAGCGCAGCCTGAGGCTGCGCTTTCCCATTCTTACTATTCCTTGACCGAGCCCAGCACAAGACCTTTGACAAAAAACTTCTGCAGGAACGGATATACAACGAGCACCGGCAAGGCGCCTAAAAAAATTTGGGCCGCGTTCACCGTCTTCTGCGACAGCAGCTCCATCTCCTTCGGATTAAACGACATCGAGCTCATGTCGCGCTGCACGATAACCGTCTGCAAGAAGGTGGCCAGCGGATAATCCGTTTTGTTGCTCAAGTAGAGCAAGCCGTCGAACCAGGAGTTCCAATGGAACACCATGCTGAACAATCCCAGCGTCGCCAGCGCCGGCAGCGATACCGGCAAATAAATGCTGACCAGTGTGCGGAAATGGCCCGCTCCGTCTATTAACGCGGCTTCCTCCAGCTCCTTCGGCACGCCGCGGAAGAAGTTCAGCAGCAGAATCGTCAGCCAGACATTGACCGCGCCCGGCAGCACAAGCACCCAGAAGTTATTCATCAGATGCAGCTTCTGAATCACGACATAGAACGGCACCAAGCCGCCCTGGAAGATCATCGTGAACACAAAAATCCAGGCATATATATTTCGCGCCTTGAACGTCGAGCTCTCCTTGGACATGGGATAAGCCGCCAGGCAAGCCAGCGCGAGCGTCAGAAGGGTGCCGATGACGGTCCGCTTCACAGATACCCATACCGAGCTCAAAAACACGGGATTGTTGATCGTTTTCTCATAAGCGACGGTTGTGAAATCAACCGGCCACAGGTTGACCAGATTGGCGTCGGCCGCCGATTTGGCGCTGAACGATACCGCCAGCACGTGAAGGAGCGGCAGCACGCAGATGAGGCCAAGCACAAGAAGAAATACGGTATTGAATACGTTGAACACCCGATAGGACGTTGTTTTATGATACATGATGGTTCACTCCATTTCCGCTTCGAGTCTAGAACACGCGGTAATTCGCAAGCTTGTAGGTGATCCGATAAGAGACAACAATCAATACCATACTGACCACTGACTTGAACAGCCCAACTGCCGTCGCAAATCCGAACTTGCCGTCCTCGATCGCCGTGCGGTATACGAAGGTGTCCAGAATATCGCCTTTCTCGTAAACAAGCGGATTGTACAGGTTGAAGATTTGGTCAAAGCCCGCATTCAGAATATTGCCCAGCGACAAGGTACCCACTACAATCGCCATTGGGATAAGCGATGGAACCGTAATGTGAAGCGTCTGCTTCCAGCGGGACGCGCCGTCCACCTCGGCCGCTTCGTACAGCGAAGGGTTAATGTTCGCCAGCGCCGCTAGGAAAACAATCGTGCCATAGCCAAATTCCTTCCATACCTCCGAAGCGATCACCGTAAAGCGGAACCATTCTCCGTCCCCAAGGAAAAAGATAGGCTGAATGCCAAACCAGGAGCTCAGCATTCGATTGACCAGTCCGCCATCCGTGGACAGAATGTTCAGCAGAATGCCGCCAAGAATAACCCAGGAAAGGAAATGCGGCAAATACACTAACGTCTGAATGGTACGACTGATTAACGCCTTGCGGATCTCATTCAGCAGAATGGCGAACGTGAACGGCGCCACGAGGTTGAATATGATTTTGAGCGCGGCGATGATAAACGTATTCCAGATGACCTGGATGCTGTCATCCCTCTCGAACATCGTGCGGAAGTTCTCCAGGCCGATCCAGTCGGAACCGAATATGCCATCCCAAGGCTTAAAGTCCTGAAACGCCATGATGATGCCCGCCATGGGCAAATATGCAAACACAATTAGAAAAAGAAGAGACGGCAATATCATAAGGTGAAACTGCCAATTGCGTCTTAAGCCTCTCATTCTTGAACCCCCTTAATTGTCCGCAGCAGCTGATCTGCTTCAAGTATTACATCAAGTATACCGAGCAGACTCTATCCTCAGGTAGCTCACAAAACCAACATTCATGGCACGTTTGCAACATCTTTGCCTAGCGCGCAGCAGACGTTACCGTTACTATAGAAGCCTGCTATGGAGAACGCTTATTCCCTATCCTTTTTTGTTGCAAAAAATCTGCAAAAAGCCCCCCCGCTCGGCCATGAGGCCGAACGGAGGGCTGCTATCTCATTCCATTATTTGACGGAATTATACCAAGCGTTAACCTCTTCCGAGATCTTGTCGCCGCCGCCCGCTTTCCAGGTAGAGACGAACTCGTCGAACGCTTCAATCGGTTTTTTGCCATAAATAATTTCATTAAACGTTTGAAGCTCGATTTTGTTCAGGTAGTCCAGCTTGGAGCTCATCGTCTCCGTTGGAGGACCTGTATACAGGTTTTTGAACGAAATGTCCTCCTGAGACAGCAGCACCTTCGCTGCCGCAGGCGTCTCGGCGCCATAAGCGCTTTGCACTTCCTTCTCCAGACGGGTAGTCGCTTCCTTGCCATCCGCCAGATTCAAGAGAGCTTTCATCTGAGCGTCCGGAATACGCGCGCCGTCACGAACCAGCAGGTAACGAACGGCGTTCACATAACCGCCAGGAATGTCATCCCAACGAAGCAGCTTGCCATCCTCTGCAATGTCGTAGTCGTAGTTTTTGAACAGGCCGTTGTCGAACACGCCACCCGGCTTGGGATCTGCATAGTTCTCGAACATATAGTTCTGGTACGTGAACAAAGCCTCTGGGTTTTTCATATCCTTGCTGATCAGCGTGACGCCGTTCGTGAAATGAGTGCCATGGCGCATCGCTTTGCCTTCTGGGCCTGCAGGAATCGCATAAGGCTTCCATACCGCATTGGGAGCGTTCTTCACGGTGTCGGACAGCGGCCAGCCGCTCATCCAGTACGGGCCAGGAATAATGCCAGCCGTACCTGCTACAGCGGGCTCGGATGTCTTGTTCTCATCCCACAGCGCCGTCTCGGCAGGAATGTAGCCCTTCTCCAGCCAGCTCTTCATCGTTGCCAGGCCTTGCTTCATTGCAGGATTCACAGAGCCGTACTCCAGCGTGCCGTCCGCGCTCAGATTCCACTGCTCAGGCAGCGTGCCGTAAGCTCCGAAGATCCAGGACGGGTCACCCATCCATGAGCTCAGCTTATTCTTGAAGCCGATGCTGAGAGGCGTTACTTGATCCGGGCTCAGGCCGTCCGGATTGGCGTTTTTGAACTTCTCCATGACCGTCTCCAGCTCTGCCAGCGTGGCAGGCGCCTTAAGGTTCAGCTTGTCGAGCCAGTCCTGGCGAATCCACAGCAGGTAGTCATGGTTATACGCGTAATCCAGCACCGGGATACCCATACGCTCGCCATTGCGAGTGTAGGGATTCCATACATTGTCGTCGATTGCCATAGCGGCCTTCCACGTGTCGCTCGCATATTGATCGAACAAGGAGCCTACCTCGCGGAACAGGCCGGAATCGATCAAGTCCTGCGCCAGCTGAGCGTCCCCGATGGTAACAACGTCGGGAATTTGTTCGCCGGACGTCAGCGCAAGACGCATTTTGGTCGCAAACGCGTTATTGGAGTCCGTGACGGACCAGATCGATTGGATATCAATGCCGAGTGTATCCTTTGCCCATTGCGTTGCCACGTTATTTTCGATCGTTTCGCCGTTCTTGAATTTCAGCTCGGGGTCAATGCCCCATACAGTGGAGATGGTTACCGGTGGATCGTATTTGTCCTGGTACGCGTTCTCGTTCGATGTGCTGCCAGCGTTGCCCGGGTTATCAGCCGTATTGCCATCGTTATTCGCTTTCCCGCACGCGCCAAGCAGCGAGACGCTCATCATACAAGCCAAAGCGAGCACGAATCCTTTTTTCGTAAAGGCTTTCATATGTCTATCGTTCCCCCTTGCGGTTATAGTTGCTACACTTCTCATTATAGGGGCGTCCCATAGCGCAGCCTATGACACTATGAGAACATTTCTGCACCTTTCCCAATCTGTTGCTTAGGAAGCCCTTATTGATCCCTGAATTCGTTGGGCGTCATGCCGTAATGCTTCTTGAACACCTTGCTGAAATATTGCGGATTCTGATAGCCCAGCTCTGCGGTGATTTCGTATATTTTTTTGTTCGTCGACTTCAGCATATAGACAGCCTTCTCCATCCGCATCCGGATAATGTAGTCGCCGAGGCTCTCCCCTGTCTCGCTCTTATAAATTTTGGATAAGTAGACGGGATGCAAATACACCTTGTCCGCGATTGTCTTCACCGAGGTTTCACCGCCAAGATCGGAGAGCACCAGCTCCTGCACCTGCTTGATAATATGGTTTTTGTTGTACTTCTCATCATCCGCCCACTCCTGCCGAAGAATGCCCAGCACGCCGCTTGACCATGCCTCCAGCTTGTCCGTAGATTGCAGCATGCTGCGGTCCAGCACCAGATCAACGCCGCCGGCCTTCACACTATACAAATCGACACCTCGCTTGTGGGCAACATACAGATAGGCATTGGATATGGACAAAAATACCTCGTAAAGCTGCTCACGCGATACCTGTGAGCTGGACAACGCCAGGAACAGGACGCGAAGCTTCTCCTCGACGCCCTCCCATTGTCCCGATTCCAGCAGCTGCAGCAGAGTCGGCGGCTTGTACAGCTCCTCGATCACCTTGAGGCTCGTTATTCTCCGCTCCGGCAGATCGTCAAGGAACACCAAATATTCGTCCTCTTGATTCATCCGGTACATCGCCGCCTGCACGCTGCGGTACATCCCCGCAACCTCCTGGGGGAAATGGAACCAATCCGAGAACACAATGGAGATATTGCCCTTCAGGAAGTCGTTGACCGTCTCCTGGAACCATAAGCCCAGTGAGCGAATACGCTCCT
Source organism: Paenibacillus sp. PL2-23 (assembly GCF_040834005.1). NCBI lineage: Bacteria > Bacillati > Bacillota > Bacilli > Caryophanales > Paenibacillaceae > Paenibacillus > Paenibacillus sp. PL2-23. The sequence goes on along the minus strand of NZ_CP162129.1, from coordinate 1,202,761 downwards.
TGCGGAACACGGAGGAATCGCCGTGGGATGGCGCGGATACGATGATCGCCACACAATCATGAGGGGCCTTGCCATGCCATACCCGATAGGGCTGGGCAAAAATATCCTCTGCAATGTTCCCGATCGCATATTCCATCAAGGCAACGGACCCCTCGTCCATTCCTTGGAAATAGGCCCCAAGCTGCACGGCAAGCAGCATAGCCGTATCCTCCGGACGCACCTTCACCTCGTATTGCTCCAGCTTCGCCTTAATCGACGAGGCGGACAGCTGCCTGCCGAGCAGCAGCTCCTGCAGCAGGTTTTGCTTCAGCACGGAGTAGTCCGATTTCATCGTATAGACGAGCTGATTCAATTGGTCGTCCCGCTCCCACTCCTCCTTGAGCGAAGCAATGCAAGCCGATAGGCTTTTCACCATATCGTCATCGTTCACAGGCTTGAGCAAATAATCGACCGCGTGCAGCTGAATCGCCTTTTTGGCGTAATCGAAATCGGAATGGCCCGTAAGCAGCATACATCTCGTATCCGGCCAGCGCTCCGCCACCAGCTCAATGAGCTGGAGTCCGTTCATCTCCGGCATTCGAATGTCGGTCACCAGTATATCAATGGACTGCTCCTCCATAATAGCAATGGCTTCAGATGGCGAGGCCGCCTGGTATACGTATTCGACCCCCAGCTCCGACCAGGGGATGGTAGCTTTCAAGCTTTCCGTTACATAGGTTTCATCGTCGACCAGCAATACTTCTATCATGTTAGCTCCTCCTGCTCCCGTTTCTTGGCATGGTCCGAATCCAGCCACGTAAGTGTCGCCCTCAGGCCTCCCAGCGGAGACCTGGCAAGCGTCAATCCCGCGCCTTCTCCATATCGCAGATGAAGCCGCTGATGCACATTCCACAGCCCGCAGCTCATCTCTTCATCCATCGGCAGCGACAGCTTCTTCGTCAGCGCCGCAAGCTCTTGCTCCGTCATGCCCGCTCCGTCGTCATCGACCGTGACGGTCATCACGCCGTCCTCCTCCTCCGCTCGCACGATCACGCGCCCTGCCTCCAAGCTCGGCTCTATGCCGTGCAGCACCGCATTCTCGACAAGCGGCTGTATCACAAGCGGCGGCACCTGCTTATGCTTCAGCCATGGCGGCAGATGCATCTCGAAGCTGAGCCGTTTCATGCGCATCTGCTGGATATCCAAATAATGGACGATCAAATCCATTTCCTCCGACAACGCAACGAATTCCCTCTCCTGCCTCGTCGTGTACCTGTAGTAATGAGACAAATTTTGCGACATGGCAATAATCGCCTCATAATTTTTGAGCTTGGCCATACTGGATATAAAGGAGAAGCAGTTGTAGAAAAAATGCGGATTAATCTGCGACTGAAGCTGCTTCAGCTTAGCCTCTCGCACATGTATCTTCTCCAAATAAACACGTCCGAATAAATCCTGAATCTGCGCCACCATGGAGTTGAAGCGCGTGAACAGAAAGCTGAATTCGCTGTTTCCTTTGGGCTGAAGCCTGACGGAATAATCTTCATTCTTCAGCTTCTGGAAGCTGGTGACCAGTTGGCGCATGGGCACCTGCACTTGAGCATAGAGCATGTACACCACAATCAAGCCCATAAGGAGCAGCCCAACAACCGATGTATAGAACAGCCGGTTCGACTTCTCGATCGGCGACATCACCTCTGACAGCGGCAAATAATCGACAAGCGTCCAGCCTGTTGTGCTGGACACCTCATCGTTCACAAGATAGGATTGTCCGTTGAGCTCGACGACCTTATGTCCCCCCGGCACAAGGCTCTCATCATCCAGATGCGCTACAAGCTCCTCGGCAAACGGCTGGTCGGATGCTCTGTTGAAAATAATGCCAGCATCAGCCTTGTAATAGAACGGATTCCGCTGTCCATCACCCTTGAACGTATCCAGCATACGCTGGATGTTCGCGCTCTTGAACTGCACCTCGATAATGAGGTTGGCGTTCTCCGGCCGATGGAAGGAGGAATAAGGCGATACGGTTATTAGCGAAAATACATAATCGGCCGCCCCTCCCGCCGATTCCAGCGGCTTCACCTGCCACCCCTGCTTAAGCCTGCTCTTCAGCTCCGCATGGTCATAGCTCGATACATCGCTTGCCGTAATGACGCGCTGCAGGGACGGCGAATAGATCATTAGAGAGCTTTCCCAGTTCAGCGAATTTTCCTGAATGCTGATCTTCTGCTGAATCCGCTTTACCAGCGTCATCGTATCCAGGTCCAGATAGGCTCCCCCAGTCGCATTCATATCCTTTAGATTGGATATATCGGGATCATGGAGCAGCAGATTGGGCCACAGGCTGATGGACTGAATCATTGTATCTACCTGATGCTGGAAAAACTGCAGCTGATTGCGGCTGGATTCATGAAGCTCCTCGCGCAGCACATCCGTGCTGGTCTGGTTGGAATACACATACAGACCCATAATAGGAATCAGCATCACGATAATGAGTGCCATCATTTTTTTGAACAAATTGGATCTGGGCATATCGCACCTCTCCCCGCCGTGGCGTTAAGCATATCTATTTTAAAGCTCTCGCACAGATAGCCATATGTTAGTATGGCAATATTTCTGCACTTTTTGAAGCTATTTGTCGACAAGTGCGGGTCTTTTTTCCTAAAAACAATGCTTTAGATTCATCCCGATAGAGGATATAATGGGACTAACCGCGGTGTAAAAGGTGGACTCCTATATGAAGCATGACAACCATTTGCTCGAGCAGTCCTTGCCGCAGCTATTCGGCAGCCATCCGGACGGAATAGGCGTCGTAAATGCTTGCGGTTATTTGTTATATGGAAACGACAAACTCCTGTCCATGTTCGGTCTGGCGCAGGAGGAGCTGGCGCACACGACGCTGGACAAGCTGCTTAACAGCTCACGTCGCCCTGTACGTCTGACCACCATTCCGCTTGGAGCAGGGGAACAGCCCTCGGGAAGTCTCGTTCGGCTGGAGGATCTCACCGAGCAGCGCAATCCCAGCAAAGAGATTTCCAACGTGCTGGAGATGTTCGCGTTTATATCGGAGAAATCCGAGAACATTATTTCGTCTATATCGGCTGAGGGATTATTCACCTATATTTCCCCCTCGGTGAAGCCTCTGCTGGGCTACGAGCAGCATGAAGTCATCGGACAGCCTGCGCTCCTCTTCAATCACCCGGACACGAACAAGAAGCTGCAGGAGCACCGGAGCGCCTTGTTCATTGATCAGAATACGATGCGGTTCACCGGTCAGGTGCGGCACAAAGAAGGCTATTACCGCTGGTATGAGACGGCAATTGAATATATCCGTGACGAAGCTGGACAAATTGTGCAAACGATCGGTGTGGGGCGTGACATCACAGAGCGCATGGAGGCGGAGGAGACCATTCGGCACCAAGCGCTCCACGACAGCTTAACCGATCTCCCCAACCGTAGGCTGTTCAAGCAGCGCACTATCGAGCTGCTGGAGCAGCTTGATTCCGGGCAGCAGCTTGGCTTGATGCTGATGGACCTGGACGGGTTCAAGGGAGTGAACGACACCTATGGGCATGATGTCGGCGATCTGCTTCTGATGGAAACGGCGAGCAGGCTGAAGACGGTCGTGGGGCATCAGGACGTGGTGGCTCGGTGGGGCGGCGACGAATTTACTATTCTGCAAGCGGGCATCCGGAGCAGGTCGGAGGCGAAGGCGTTGATGCGGAAGCTGCAGGAGGCCATCGCCCAGCCTTACTTCATAGGGGGGCATACGCTTCACGTGACGGGAAGTATCGGCATCGCCGTAACGCCTGAGGATGGCAGCACACTGGATCAGCTGGTCAAAATAGCGGATAATGAGATGTACCGGGCCAAAAAACAAGCCAAGGCCAACGATAAGAACAGAGAGAGGGATTAACACATGATTGATCGTATCATTCTCGTTAAATTCGGGGAGCACACAACAGAGGAGCAGCTGCAAGAAATCGTGGATCGGTTCAAGGCGCTGAAGCAGCATTTGTCCGGTGTCATTGAGATTAACGCCGGCATTAATTTCTCGGACAACAACAAGGGCTATCAGCTCGTGCTTCGCGTCCGTTTCGAGGACCAAGCTGCATTGGAGGCTTACGGCCCCAATCCGGAGCATCAAGCCGTCGCCGCGCTTATCCGCGAATACGGCCGGGAAGACAGCATCGCCGCCAATATGTTGGTGTAGCTGCATGCATACGCAAAAGGTACAGGCTCTCCCCTCTCATGGAAGAGCCTGTACCTTTATCTTTTGGCGCGTATATCTCGTCTATCACTTAAGCACCTTGCGTATCCACTTCAGCTTATCGCCATACGGCGGGAACAGAATGCCCGTCTCGAAACGCGTGCTGCGCTTCAATACACTCTTCCGATGGGAGAACAGCTCGAAGCTATGCTTGCCGTGATAGGCTCCCATGCCGGACGCGCCGACACCTCCGAATGGCAGGCTGGGATTAATGATATGCGAGATCGTATCGTTCACGCATCCGCCCCCGAAGGACAGCGAGCCGAGCACACGATCCTGGACGGCGCGGTCCTCCGAGAATACGTATAGCGCCAGCGGCTTGCTTCGATTGCGCACCCAGTCCAGCGCCTCATCCAGATGTGTATAGCTTATGACCGGCAAGATCGGACCGAACAGCTCATCAGCCATCGAAGCCGCGTCCGCCGCTTTCCCCGACGCGTCACCCAGATCCAGCAGCGTTGGCTCCATATACAGATCCCCACGGCTTGTTCGTCCTCCGGATACGATCATATCCCGATCCGCATCCAGAATAGCTGCCAGCCTGTCGTATTGCCTCGCGTTGACCATTCGGCCATAGTCGCCGCTTTCCTGCGGATTGTCGCCGTAGAAGGTCCGGATGGTCTCCCGCAGCTCCTTCAGAAGCGCCTCCTTCACGGACTTCTCGACAAGCACATAATCCGGCGCTATGCAGGTTTGCCCCGCATTCATCAGCTTACCCCACGCAATCCGTTTAGCGGCGAGCGCCACATTGGCCGTACGATCCACGATAACGGGACTTTTGCCCCCAAGCTCCAGCGTCACCGGCACCAGGTTCTGCGCAGCGGCCTCCATCACGAGCTTCCCTACGGCAGTACTCCCTGTAAAAAAGATATAATCGAATGGGGCGTGTATGAGAGCGGAGGTAATCTCCTTCTCCCCTTCCACGACCCGAATATAACCGGGATCGAACGTATCCGCAACAAGCCTTGCCAGCACCGCCGACACGCGGGGCGTGCTCTCCGATGGCTTGACGATCGCGCAATTGCCTGCCGCGATCGCGCCAACCAGCGGCTCCAGCACCAGCTGGACAGGATAGTTGAAGGGACCGATAATCAGCACAGTCCCGTAAGGCTCCATCATCACCCTGCTGCTCGTTCCGAACAGCTGCAGCGGCGTTCTTATTCTGCGCGGCTTCATCCAGCCCCTCAGCTTCTTCGTCATATGCGTGATACTGCTGAGGACGATGCCGATCTCTGAGCCGTAAGCCTCCGCCTCGTTCTTGCGCAAATCCTGATACAGGGCATCCAGCAGCTCTCTCTCATAGCTTACAATCGCTTGCTTTAGCTTGGTCAGCTGCTGGATTCGGAACGCCGCCTCCGCCGTACGCCCATTCCGGAAGAAGGCCCTGTGCTCCTCCAGCATACGATGAACCGATTCATGGGTTGTCATTGTCGTTTCCCTCCGCTTAACGCTTCGGCAATAGCTTCATATAATTATCCGAGAGCTTCATCAGCTCCAGAATATAGTCGTAATCCTCGCGGTACATGCTGAAGTCCTCTACCTGCTCGAACGTGTCCAGATCATACGCCGTGCCGTCCTCGAAGCCCTTGCCCGGCACAAACATCACATCGTTGTTGAAGAACGAGCCCGTCGGCATGTAATAGCGCATGCCAATCACGTTTTTCTTAGTGTTAAGCAGATCTCTGCCGAAGACCGTATAGCCCTCCTGCTCCAGCGAGATGCCCATCAAATTCGCCACAGTCGGCATCATATCGACCTGGCCGCCGACGCCCTTCATCGTTTTCCCTTCCACACCCGGCACGTGCACGAGGAACGGAATGTTGAAGCGGCTGATCGTTTCATGATACGGAACGCCGAGAACCTCCTCGACCCAGGCTGGATCGTTCTCCTTCTGCTGCAAGCCCATATGATCGCCATATACAACGAGGATCGTATTGTCCCACATGCCGTTCGCCTTCAGATTGTCAATGAAATCTCCCAGCGCTTTGTCGGTATAGTTGGTAGCCGCCACATAGTGGCCGAGCTGCGTGCCGCTCAAGCGCTGCGGAACGTTGATGTTCAAGAACTCCTTCTTCACCCAGAAGGGATGATGGCTGGAGGTCGTCACAAACTGCGCGTAGAACGGCTTGCCTTCCTGATGAAGCTCCGTCAGCTTCTCCAGGCCCACACGGTACATCTCCCCGTCCGAGGCACCAAAGCCATTAAATTCGTCATCGACGAACGCAGGCTTGTCGTAATATTTTGTAAAACCAAGGGCAGGATAAAGGATGTTGCGGTCCCAGAACGTCACATCATTCACATGGAAGGTGTTCGACACATAGCCTTGCTCTCCCAGCAGGCGCGGCAGCGATGGAATTTCGCGGTCGCCGTACCCCTTGGACATGGCGATCGTGCCCGTTGGATAGATGCCCGTATTGCTGATGAATTCGGCATCGGAGGTGTTGCCTTGGCCGATCTGCTGGAACACCTTCGGGAAGTAGAAGCTTCCCTGTTCAATAAGATCGTTGAGCACCGGCGTCACCTCCTGGCCGTCCACCTCAAGTCCAAGCATCAGGTTTTGGAACGACTCCAGCTGGATGACAATGACATTCCGGCCTTCCGCCACGCCAAAGAAATTCGGAGTGCCGGCTTCCACAACGCCATCCTCTCCAATAAAGCCTTCCTCCAGCTCCTCAAGCGTTTCCCTGGTGTCATCGGCAGAGCCATGCTTGATGGCGCTGTTCTCTTGTCTCTCGTTAATGGCGATCGCGACCTGATAATTCAGCACACCAAGGCGCTCCGCCTTCACGAGCTCATTCGGTATATCCAGATCCGCACGGATGTACAGGAACGACGCGGCCAGCGACACCGCAAGCGCGATGCCAACATAAAGCGGCTTGGCGGCTGGCTGGCTCTTCGGCTTGTCCGTATTATTACGCGACGCCACCATTGTAGCCAAATACAAGCCGAGCAATACCACGAAATCCGCGAACAGCGCATAGAATTTGACATGAATCGCCGACTCCACGCTTTCCTTCACTTGCCCCACCTGATCCAGGCCATGGAGCGCCGTATAGGATGGAATGCTGCCAAAAAACGAGAAGTATACGCAGCAAGCGAACAGGATAAGCGATACAATCGCATTGCCTGCAGTCATCACGGCTGTCTTCCAGCGCGAGGATGTGATCAGCTCCAGCACGCAGAGCACGACCAGCACAGCTGCGGCGTCGCTCAGCAGCCTGCTGATTTGCACCGTTTCGAATGTAAATTGACGGAATAAGGCCATCTTTACCATGAGGAGAATAAAAGTCGCCCAGAACGGCGATTTGCGATATGCATTCATTATTATATTCATCTTCGGATTCACTCCTTGCTTAAACAAGCTTCACTCTATTAATCATCCCATCCCATAAGAAAAACCGTCGACGAGCGACGGCAGCGCACAGGACAAATGTTAAGTCCATATTAACGTATTCTGTGTAAGAAATAAATAGGGAACAAAAGTCATTCCTGTGAAGTCACCGGCTTGTTCGCATCGTTTGGCGTTTGCTGAATACACTTAAGTATTCAACAAACAGGAGGACACGAATGATGCCACAACAAGGGCAAACGTTCATGAGAGGCACGCTTGTCTTGTCTATTGCTGCCTTCATCAACCGAATTCTAGGATTTATCAGCGGCATGTACATCGCCCGCGCGCTGGGTGCGGAGGGGATCGGCCTCTTGATGATGGCGCATCCCCTCGTCCCGCTCGTTATTACCCTTACAGAGCTTGGCTTGCCTGTCGCCATCTCCAAGCTGGTCGCGGAGGCCCATGCTCGCGGCGAACGCCAGAAGGTGCGGCGAATTCTTCATGTGTCTCTCGCCGTCACCAGCGTGCTGAGCGTGGCGCTTACAACCTTGTCGCTAATCGGCTCAGAGTGGATCGCCTCCATTCTGTTAAGCGATCAGCGCGCTTATTACGCCATGCTGGCGATTACGCCCATCGCCCCCATTATTGCCATATCCGCCGTATTGAAGGGCTATTTCCGCGGGATGCAGCGGATGAAGACGATAGCCGCCTCCGATGTGCTGGAGCATACCGTACAGATCGCCTGTGTGCTCGCGCTAGTCCACCTCCTGCTGCCTTATGGCGTCGCCTACGCGGCTGCCGGAGCCATGGCGGCGTCCGTCGCGAGCGAAGCGATCAGCCTGCTGTTCCTGATGGCGAGCTACAAGCTGAACGGCGAAGCGAAGCTCCCTGGCGAGACATGGGCGAGCCACCTGCGGCAAGGCAGAAGCACGCTCGGGGAGCTGCTGCAGATTGGACTGCCCACGACCGGGCATGGCGTCATCCATTCGCTCTACAACGCCTTCCAGCCGCTTATGATTACAACCAGCCTGGCGCTGGCCGGCATTGGCACAGCAGCGGCAACGCAGCAATTCGGCCTGCTTGCCGGGTATACCTTCCCTCTGCTGTTCATGCCGAGCTTTATTACGCACTCCTTGTCCACCGCGCTTATTCCCGCGATTGGGGAAGCGGCAGCGAACAAGAACAGCCTGCTCATTCATGAGCGAATGAATCAAGCCATTCTCCTGGGGCTGGTGATCGGAGCGCCGGCGACTCTTATCCTGTACGAATGGGCCACTCCGTTAACGACATTAATCTATGCTTCGCCGGAGGCGGGCATCCTGCTCCAAATATTGGCGCCTATCTTCTTCCTTCATTATTTCGACGCGCCGCTGCACGCGATTCTGCTTGGCCTCGGCCGCGCGCGGGCGATGCTGTGGAATTATGTGATCGCCACCGCCTGCAAGTGCGTATTGATCTTCATCTTAGGCAGCCAGCTCGGCATAAGCGGCGTAGCGTACGGCATCGGTATCGGCATCGCGATTCAGACGGCGCTTAATTTCTTCTCCATTGCAGGCTCCATTGGCTTCTACTCCAGCATTCGACCGTTCATCAAGGTAGGCATCTGCACCATGCTGATGGGAATAGGCGGACACTGGATGTATCATTATCTGCTCAACAATCATACTTGGCATCCGAACTGGAGCGTCATCGCCGCCATCGCCAGCTCCCTGGTCCTGTATATCGCTGCGCTCATCATCACCGGGACGTTGACTTGGAGCCAGAGACGGCATAAGCTCTCTATTCCGTGGTAGATGAATCGTTATTCGTCACCCTGCCAGAGCCGGCGGAACGATTCGCTCCTTGCCAGCAGCGATTCCCATGTGCCCTCCGCCTCTACACGCCCATCCTTGAGCAGGAGGATATGATCGGCTTTGGCGAGCGCCGCTTTGCGGTGGGAGACAACGAGGCAGGTCGCGTCGCCCCGCTCCTGGAACAATCGCGTCCAGAGCTTCTGCTCCGTCTCCACGTCAAGCGCGCTCGACAAATCGTCGAACACATACAGCTCCGCGTCGCGCACCAGCATACGCGCCGCCGCCGTACGCTGCGCCTGGCCGCCGGACAGCTTCACCCCGCGAGGGCCGATAACCGTCTCCAGCCCCTGCGGGAGCTGCTTCAGGTCCTCATCCATCACGGCCGTGTGGATCGCCTGGCGCAGCTCCTCCTCCGAGTCCTCGCGCCCAAGCAATATATTCTCGCGCAAGCTGTCGCTGTACAGTCTCGGCACCTGCGCCGTATAGGCGCTTCTTGGCGGCACGAAGAAGGAGCCGGCGTCCATCACCGTCTCGCCATTCCAGCGCACCGTACCGGCGTCCTTCGGCAGCAGGCCGAGCAGCGTTCGCACAAGCGTTGTTTTGCCAGAGCCGATAGGTCCTGTAATAACGGTGAAGGAGCCGCGGCGAAGCGACAAATCAATGTTCGTAACGCCTCTGCCCGTCTCGGGGTAGCGGTAGGTCAAGCCCGATGCTTCAAGCTGCTGAAGACGCTCCTCCGCTGCTAGCGGGGCCCCCTGCTCCGGAGTCACAGCCGCTTTGTTCTTCAGGTAGAGCGGCTTGAACACAGTCAGCACACGCGCGGGAGCGCCCTGCAGCAGCTCCGTTAGACGGGTGAAGGCCACGCCCATCTGCTTATAATAGGTCAGGAACTTGCCGAAGTTGGAGATGAATTGTGTCACAAACGTCAGATAATAAACGAACAACGCGAAATCCCCCACCGCAAATTCGCCGCCCCGCATCTTGGAGCCCGCAAGCAGCAGGATGAGCCCTGTCCCCAAATTCACCGTGTTGGAAAAGATGGAGTCCAGCCCTTCCGTCATCAGCTTATCCTTCAGCATGGTTTTGCGGCGATTGTCGTTAAGCTCCCGGAACCGCCCCACCACTCGCTTCTCCGCGCCCGCAACCTGAATCGCCTGCACGTTGCCGAACATATCGCTGATCGCGCCGGTGACCTGTGCTGTCGCCTCCCTGCTGGCCGTACGATACTTCTGCAGCCTCGTCGTCGCGAGCTGAGCCGCGATGACGACGAGGACCAGCGGCAGGAACACCAGAAGTGTCATCTGCGCGTCGATGCGAATCAGAATGATACAGGACACCACCGCGAAGCAGGTCATGCCGAACACGTCCACTGACCAGCTGACCGCCTCCTCCGATTGGTCGACGTCGTCGCGGAAGTAGCTGATCGCTTCGCCCGGAGAGCACGGAATCGCTTTGGCGCCAGGCTCCTTGAGAACATGCTCCAGCAGATTGCGACGCAGAAGCATGCCCATACGGAACCGAAAGTTAACGTCGGTAATAAAGCCTATCCATATCGTCGCGCTGCGTGCCAGCGCCGCGCCTATGAGCAGCGCCACAAGCATGCCGGTTCCGAGGCCAACGGCCCCGTTCAGCTCAAGCGAATCGAAGAATGCTTTGGTAATCAGGCCAGGGACAATAGGCATCAAATAAATGATCGTCCACACGATGGCGTTGGCGGTATACCAGACCTTGCGGTACCCGATCAACCGCAGCATAAATTGAAAGGTATTCATGCCTTCACCTCCTCCAAGCCGGCCGCCAGCATACGGCTGAACCTTGATTCAGGATCGCTTGCGAGCTTCGTTCGTTCTCCAGCTTCCACAATTCGTCCCTGCTCCAGAATGACGATACGGTCTGCCCCCTGGATCGTCGCCAGACGGTGCGCGATGATGACGCAGGTTCTGCTCTCCAGCAGCCTGTCCACCGCCTGCTCAAGCCGATGCTCGGTCAGCGGGTCCAGCCGGGAGGACGCTTCATCCAGCACAACAAGTCCCGGGTTGTTCAGGAACACCCTGGCGAACGCCAGCAGCTGCGCCTCGCCGGCCGAGAGGCTGCCCCCGCCGGAGTCCAGCCTTGTATCCAGGCCATGCGGCAAGGACTCATACCATTCTCGCAGGCCAAGCTCCCGGAGCACCCCCACAATGGTAGAATCCGAAACGTTACTATTATAGAAGGTCAGGTTGTCGCGCACGGACCCTTGAATAATCTCGATATTCTGTGTCACAAGCGCTACCTTCTCCCTCAGCTCCGCCACTCTGCACTCGCGGATATCGATGCCATTCAGCTTCACACTGCCTTGCTGGGGATCATAGAAGCGAAGCAGCAGACGGCCAATCGTCGTTTTGCCGCTGCCCGTTCTGCCCAGCAGGCCCAGCACCTCGCCAGGCTTCAGCTCGATATCGATGTTGTGAAGCGTCGGCTTGTCGTCATAGCGGAACGTAATCGAATCGAGGTGCAGCGCGAGCGGTCCTGCCGGCAAGGCCGCGCCCCTGCCGTCTTGAATGCTCGGCTGAAGCTCGAACAGCTCTCGGATCCTCTGCATGCTGGCGTCCGCCTTCTGTAAATCCTCGATCTGGGTTCTGATCTTCTCAATCGGCTTGGCCAGCAGCTCGGTGTAGAAGAAGATCAGATACACCGTGCCGATCGTAATGCTGCCGTTCTTCCATAATACCGCGCTGATGGCGAAGGCCATCGCGTTGCCAATCGCGAATACGATAATCGTCGTAATCCACATGGAGGCGAAGCCGAGGAACGCTTTCTGCCGAAGCGGCAGCATCCGCCTCAGAAGCGTGTAGAATCGGCTCATGACGAAGCCGGAGGCGCCATTCGCCCGGGTATCCTCCGTCCCCTCGAGATGCTCCCCGATGAAGCCGTAGAATTCGGCGTTTACGCCGCGCCAGCCCTGCCAGACGGGTGCGGCGTACCGGCGAATCCTCTGTATGATGTACATGGCAAATACGACGAACAGCAGCATCCCCGCGCCTATCCATATATTTTCCCGGAATAGAAGGACAACAATGCCAATCATCAGAATCAGATTGCCTGCCAGATGAATGATAAAGCTGGAGAAAAAGTTGGCGAGCGCGTTCACATCCCCGTCCACTCTCTCGATGAGAGAGCCCGACGTATTGGACTTGTGGAACGTCATGTCCAGCTTCAGGCAATGCTCCGCAAGATCTCCGCGCAGCTTGTTCGTTGTGCGCCAGGCCAGATTCTCGCTGACGTATGTCGCAACGACATTAATGATCTGCCCCGCCATAGAGAAGCCGATAAATACGAGTGCGGCATAGAGCAGCAGCACAAGCGGCTCGTCAGACTGCGCTGTGTCGATAAAATAACGAATGATCTGCGGATTGATAAGCTGCAGAGCGATCGATACGAACAATAGAATTGTTAATACCATTAAGGATGACTTCTGAGGCAGCAGGTAGCTGCGTAACATACTGTAACGATGATTGGCTGACTTGGAGCCGGCTTGCTGGTTCATAGGTTTCCTTTCCCCGTCTGGCGGTACAATCTTCGGTTGTAAGCTATAGACATGTCTGTTATGATTTTTACAGATTGGACGCTGCACGAGCAGCGTTCACCCAAGACGGAGCAACGACCAAGGGAGGTAAGTACACTGAGTTCATTCGATGATAACAACAATAGCAATAGCAATAACAATGACTCCAATCACGACTCCAGGCAGCCAGACGAGGGCGCCGCATCCTCTCAGGCGGAGCCGGTACAACGTCATGATCATGATGTAAGGCCAAGCTTCCAGCACCAACAGCAGCAACCGCCGTATGTCCAGCAGCCAGCGCCTGGCCAGCCGTACCCGCAGTACGGCTACGACAGCTCGGAGCGCCATGAGCCCCACGGCCAGCATGCGCCGATTCAGCAGCCTGCAGGCGGTCCTGCCAATCCGGGCGGCGGAGCCTATTACACGGGCCAAGGACAGGGCTCCTATTCACAGGGGCAGGCACCCTACCCGCCGGGACAAGGGCCATATGGCCAGCAGAACGGTGTTTATCCCGGAGGCGGCTATCCGCCTTATCCGCCGTACCCGCCCTATCCGCCAGCGGCCAAGACGAATACCAAATCCATCGTGGCGCTTGTGCTGGGCATATTGTCGCTGGTCGTCCCATACATCGGTTTCCTGATCGGCATTGCCGGCATCATTGTGAGCGCGCTCTCGTTCAAGGACATGAAAAAAAGCGGCGAGCAAGGACGCGGCCTGGCGATTGGAGGATTAATTACCAGCATTGCCGGTACACTGCTCTGGGGCTTGATCGTTCTTATCTTTGCCGTGTTTCTCATAATTGGCTTCAGCGAGGGCGGAGGCTTCAACAACAGCTATTATTATTAATTCCACTTATTATTAATATAGCGAGTTTATCCATCAGGAGTTATACCCATCATGATTAAGCTAATATCCTGGAACGTCAACGGCCTGCGCGCGTGTGTGAACAAAGGCTTCCTGGACTACTTCCATGCCAGCGATGCAGATTTCTTCTGTCTGCAGGAGACGAAGCTTGTGGCCGGCCAGATCGAACTGAATCTTGGCGAGGATTACCGCCAGTATTGGAATTACGCCGAGAAGAAGGGCTACTCCGGCACTGCTATTTTCTCCAAAATAGAGCCTTTATCCGTCCGATATGGACTCGAAGCCGACGATGAGCCCGAGGGCCGCGTCATTACGCTGGAGTTCGACGATTATTATCTCGTCAATGTGTATACGCCCAATGCGAGGCGCGATCTATCGCGACTGGACTACCGGCTGGAATGGGAGAATCGCTTCCTGGACTATCTGATAAGTCTCGACGCGAAGAAGCCCGTAATCGTATGCGGAGATCTGAACGTCGCCCATGCGGAGATCGACCTCAGGAATGCGAAGTCCAATCATGGCAATTCCGGCTTCACCGCTGAGGAACGCGCCTGTATGACGAGGCTTCTGGCATCCGGCTTTGTTGACTCCTTCCGGCATCTCTATCCGGACCGGACGGATGCTTATACGTGGTGGTCGTTCATGCCGAAGGTTCGAGAGCGGAACATCGGCTGGCGCATCGACTATTTCCTTGTATCCGCCCGTCTCGCGGACCGGATCGCCCAAGCAGGCATCGAGCCCGGCGTCATGGGCAGCGATCATTGCCCCATTACTCTTACGCTCTCATAAGCACCGCCCTTGCACATGGCGCGCAGCAAGCCGAAGCTTTCGGCCGCTGCGTCCCGCCCCGTGGCAGGGGCTTTTTTTGAGCCCTGTAATCCGAACGGATGTATCCATTTGTAATGGTACCTCCTAACAGGTGGAAGGACAAGGTAAAGATCAATTATAGCTTAGGTTTCACTTGGCGGCATCCCCCGCCATGAATTATAGTTCGGTGTAGCGATACAAAAAATGCCACGAAAGAGTTGATTGACATGTTACAAGAGTATGAGAGGGATGGCTCGCTGGCGGTGAAGCGGCAAGCGCGCATCCTGAAGCAGTATGCAGAGGATTTTTTGAAGGAAGCGCTGGTCGGCGTTTACGAAGTTGAGGACGCATTGGACGTGGAACAGGGCAGTCTGGCGATGAGGATGGTCGTGAACAGGGCGTTGACCGTACAGGAGAGGTTTCAGCTGATGGTGGCTTGCCTGGGCTTTCACCGGAAGCCTCTCCCTATAGACATTAGCATTGTGCTACAGGCCGACCCCGCTGAGTCGCGGCACTCGTCGCAATTCCACTTCAGCGACTGCTGGCGCAAACAATTCGCGGATATGGCTTATTGGGACGACACCAGCTTCTGGGAGCATGAACAGCCTTCGCTTACGCTCGCCCTCCCCGTCCGAAGCCCCCGCGAGACAGGACTGTCTGCACAGTCAGCGCGCAGCCATTATTCATAGACGATGCCAGCATGCTGCTTCACCACATCGCGCACCAGAGAGAACACCTCGCCAACCGTAAGCTGGCCAGGGTCCTTCACCATATCCAGTGTTTCGTTTGTCAGCCAGCCCTTCGTTCGAAGCAGCTCCAGCGAGCCTTCACGCGTACCCTCCAGCCCTGCCGTCAGGCAGATCGTATAAGCGAGCTGCTCCAGCGTAAGAGGCTGCCCGCCAGCATTCTCCATACCCTCAATCGAAAGGTACGCATTCCCGCCAAAATGCTCCGCATGCACCGTCTTCACCGTCGCCATTATATTGGCGAATTGCCCTGCGGTCGCTGTGTTGTCGAGGCCGAACGCCTCGTTGAATTCGCCGCCGAACGCCAGCGCCATGCTGACCGCCGCGATCAACCCCCGGTAATGCGGATGCTTCGCATATTCCGGAAGCGGGAATTTGGCCCGCTCCAGCTCCATCCCCTGCTTCGTCAGCCGTTCACGGAGCTCCGTTATGGCTTCCCGGGAGGCGGACAGCTCGCGGAACGTTACGCTCTTCTCCAGCGCGAGCTTCGCTGCGGCCCCTGCCGCTTCCCCTGTTGCCATGCCAAGCGGTATGACGCGGGCACTGCCGTGCGGTATGGAGTCGAAGCTGGCCGCTCTTCCCACAACAAGCAAATTGTCGACCGCAAGCGGCACCAGCGAACGGAACGGCACACCGTATTGCTCCGGCGCCATGACGATGGCGCCTCGATCCGTATGATTCATGCGCTGAATATCCACCTCATAAGAGCCATACGCGATGGCATCCCAGAAGTCACGATTATCCAGCACATCAGCAGCCGTGAGCCGGTATTCCCCTTGAATATGGCGAGTTTCCCGGACGTACAGCTCCTCCGCCACCCCCGCGTATTCCACATTCGCCAGCTCCTTATAAGTTCTGCGCAAGTAGTCGACGATGAGCGGCGCTTCCTTGGCTCCAATCTCCATCGCATCCTGGACCGATGCCGGATCAAGCGGATCGATACCGAAAATATGCATCGCGTTAATGAGCACTGTATCGTCGTTCTGTCTCCCGACGTTCAGAGCGCGTATGCCAACCCTCTCCGGATTGGAGGACACATACTCTCTCGCCTTCATGAATCCCCAGGCGCTCATTCTATCGATGCCCGTGCCATCGTCCAGATGGGCGAAGGAATCCCACACCTCTTGCGTTACACCGCTCATCTTGAAGACAAGCGTTACGGCCATCTGATCCTCCGGCTTCCCAAGATCCTCTCGCCCCACAGTGTAAGGAACTCCCGCCAAAGCCGCAATATCAGCATCCTGTGTAGCGTCGATGACAGCCTTCGCGAGGACCTCATAGGATCTGCCCGATTGATCCACAATTCGCAGTCCTTCTACTCTGCCTGTTGGATCGCCTGCCGACACAATAGGCTCCATAGCTTGCGTCAGCAGCAGCACATCAATATTGGACTCCGCCCGCACCATCCGATAGAACTCATTCGCGGCCGTGTTGACATCAAACGATGTTCCTTCCAGCTTGTCATACCATTCCTGATAAATGCCTTTGTTGAGCTGATTCGTCTCGCCAAGCTTGGGCTGGTGCGGAGACTCGTTCATATCCAGCGAATTCAGCCATCCCAGCGTCATTAGCCCGCCCAATATTTGGCGGTCTCGACCGTCCGCCAGCAATACGGTTAATCCATTCCTTGCGGCCGACAGTGCCGCAGCAATACCCTCGGGATCCGTCCCTGCAACAATAACATCGTATGCTGCCTTAGGCTCCGCTATCGACTCCACCTGAAGCAGCCCCTGATGCTTATGAGGATTAGCTGTACTGTTACGCTCGACGTAGACATAGCCCAATATGCCGCCTGTAACGAGCGCGAGCAGCAGCAGCGTAATCGTCCATGCTATCCATCTCTCTCTTGCTACCATGCCAATGAAGCCCCCTTGACTTAACGATATTGATCACACAATATATAGGAATAGGATGCATCTGGAAAACTAGGAATCTATTAAGAGTGGACGGAGGCCTGTATGGAGCATAGGATAAACACCACACCACACACTAGTCGCATTACGGAGCTCGATCTTGTTCGCGCCTTTGCCATGATCGGAGTGCTGGCGGTGCATGCCACCTCGTTCGCCACAATCGATATGCTGAAGGACCCCGCCAGCTATCCCGTCTATAACTTTCTGAACATATTCATGAAATTCGGTACGCCCGTGTTTATATGCCTTAGTAGTCTTATCTTGTTTATGAGCCAATACACCAAGCCTCTGACCACTGATTCCTTGCTTTCCTTCTACAAGAAAAGGGCACTTCATATTATTATACCATATCTCGTATTCTCTACCATCTATTACATCTCCGTCGCCGTCACAAGAACCGAGGCCGAGCAGCCCGCCCGCTGGATAACGGATTTTACGCTGAAGCTGGCGACAGGCACGGCTTATCCTCATCTTTATTTTGTATTTGTCAGCGTGCAATTTTATTTGCTGTACCCGCTCGTTCTGTTCCTGTTCAAAAAGCTTCCCCAGCTCATCCCGTTCAGTATCCCCTTCGGATTTGCTGTGCAATGGGGCTTCTACAAGCTGGTTCAGGAGCTGGACATCCCTCATGCTTCGAGCTGGGCCTTCTCTTACTTCAGCTTCTATATGCTCGGTGTGTATGCGGGAATTCGATTTCCGGTGTGGATGGCGCGGCTCCGCAGGCCAGGCGGGCTGGCTCTCCGGGTTGCGGCAAGCGCTTTATGGACTTGCTGGCTGGCAGCAGGGATCGGGCACAGCCTGATCTGGTATGAGCTTCGAACCGGCATCGAGACTCGTCCGGATTATGTGTACGCCTTATTTTGGAATGGATATACGATCCTATCAGCTTTGGTCTTCCTCCAGGCGGCTTTCTTCCTCAATCGCAGCTTCAGGGAGGGCTGGCTGCTTCGCAAGCTGGAGGCATTCGGCAGGATGTCGCTTGGCATCTATCTGGTTCATCCCTTGCTTCTCGCGGCGTACCGGGAGCTGAAGCCTGTTGGCGCATCCATGTCCACTCTTCATCTCTGGTATGCGGGCGGCTTCATCCTGGCGCTGATCGGCTCCGCTTTAATCGTCCGGTTTGCCCACAGCCGCGTGCCATTCTCATGGCTGCTGTTCGGTAAAAACGAAAGCCTTGCATAAGAGTGGACATTCCTGTTCATTCTATAGGAGGATTTGCGAAAAGATGGGAGGGATCACAATGGCAAAACCGGATAACCGCGCGGATAACGTGGAGCATCTGCAGCAGCATATCGAGGATACGCAGCAGAACATTCAGGAGACGAACGAATACCTCGCCGAATTCGGCGATGAAATTTCTGCTTCTGAGAAACAAAATCTGCAAGCGAAAAACGAGCGCCGCCAGAACAGCGTTGCAGCGTTCCAAGCGGAGAAGCAAGACGAGATGAACGCTCAGGAGTAGCCTTGCGATTGTTTTTTGTCCTATTCGAACGAAAAACCAGCCTCCGAGCGGCTCTGGCGCTCGGGGGCTGGTTTTTGTCATTTTTGTCCTATCATCAAGGGAGAGAGGTTAACGTTATTCGGCGTAATACCAGTTCGTATCGAGGCCGGTCACCGGACAATAAGGGAATTTCTCGCCTTCCCTGAGGGGGGACCGCCTGCCCGCTTCACAAATATAGTCTCCTTCTCTTTGGACGCGTTCGCCCGTACGATAAGCAGTACTTGTTGGATTGCTCATGACACAACACCTCTTCTACTCATATTTGCAAGCTTTTCCACCGCCTGCATGCTATTCCTTAACCCTTCCTGAGGAAGTTGAAACAGGCTCAAGCGGCAAGTAGCTGTGTCAACAAGCATCCATTAGTGGCTAGGGGATGGCACCCCTTCGCCTCCCTCCTGCTGCGGGCGCTTGGCACGCTTCAGCAGGAACGAAGCAACAAACGCGGCAGCGATCAGCATAAACGAGACAAGAAACGCGTTTTTCATGCCCATCATCATACCGCTCAGCTGTACAGCTGAATCCGTCTCATCTTTGCCTAGCATATAACCCTCGGCAGTGACACTCATGATGGTGACAAGAAGCGCTGTGCCAATTGCGCCGGAAACCTGCTGCAGCGTGCTGATAATGGCCGTGCCGTGGGCATACAGCCTCGGAGGCAGGGCATTCAGCGCGTTCGTCATGACCGGCATCATCATCATGGATATGCCGAGCATAAGCAGCGTGTTCAGCAGCATAATAAAGCTGTAATTAGTGGCTGGCGTCATAAACGCGAATTGAATTAACGTATGACCAATCAGCCCCAGTCCCACAATGCACAGCCACTTTGCCCCGAATCGGTCAAACAAACGACCCGTAATCGGGGACATAATCCCCATCAGAATGCCTCCAGGCAGCATGACGAGCCCCGCCTCAAGCGGCGAATAGCCAAGCGCATTCTGCAGGAACAGCGGCAGAAGCATCATAGCCGAGAACATCGCCATCATCACAACCATCATAATCGGCGTCGACAGGCTGAAGATCCGATGACTGAACACGCGTAGATTCAGCAGCGGCTCTTGCAGGCGAAGCTGCCTCCACACGAATAACAGCAATGAAATGACCCCCACCGCAATCGGGATGATTACTCCCGCGCTGAGCAGGCTGCCATGGCCTTCGCCTGCGCTGCTTGCCCCGTATACAAGACCTCCAAAGCCCAGCGTGGACAGCGGCAATGACAGGAGGTCAATGCGCGGCTTCGAGGTTTCGGTCACATTCTTCAGCTTCAAGAACGCAAACGCCATGACGAACAAGGCGATTGGAATAACGCTGTAGAACAGCACTCTCCAGCTGTAATGCTCCACGATAATGCCCGACAGCGTTGGCCCGATTGCAGGGGCGAACGTAATGACGATGCCGATGGTGCCCATCGCCGAGCCGCGCTTCTCCAGCGCGACAATCGAGAACACTACATTCGTGAGCAGAGGGAACAGCAGCCCTGTGCCGGATGCCTGCAATACACGTCCCAGCAGCAGCACATTGAAGCCAGGCGCGATGGCCGCTATCAGCGTGCCCGCGGCGAACAGGCCCATCGCCGACAGGAATAAGCGGCGAGTCGTAAAGCGCTGCATAAGATAAGCCGTTGTCGGAATCAATACGCCGATGACAAGCAGATAGCCCGTGCTGAGCCACTGCGCCTTGCTGGGTGCAACGTTGATGTCCGCCATTATTTTGGGAAGCGCCACATTCAGAAGCGTTTCGTTCAGGATGGCCACGAATACGCCCAGAATCATCACCATAACCACGATGAAATTGCTTCTGCTGCCGAACGTGCTTCCGTCATTCGCCATTTGTTTCTGTTGATTCATCTTTTTCCCACTCCTTCTTCAGCCGGAACAACCGGCCGCATTACATCTATATCATGCTACCATAACGAACATTCATTCGTTTCTTACGGATTGCGATGATTCCCTTCACAAGCGCAAAAAAAGCCTCCTTAAACCCTCTAGCGCTTAAGGAGGCTTCATGCCTCAGCTTGCTGCCTGCTGCTATAGTGGAATTCGATACTCCGAATTCAATTCGATAATATGCTCGCCTTGATTGTACACCCAGCAAAAGTGAAAGGCATTGCCCTTGTACTGGGTTCTTGTGCGGATATCCGGCACGATGGTGGAATCCATATGGCTGATGATGATCTCTTCCATCTCTTTCAGCTTGCCAATTGTATCCGCCGCAAGCTGGCGCGCCGTATCCTCCGACTGGGAATGCAGGAAATAGCGGAGCGCGATTTCGTCAACCGACAGGTCTTCCTCCAACGCGTAGCCAGCCCCGCGCAGCACTTCCTTCACCGTATTCACCCAATCATCCACCAAATTCATTGTAATCTCATACATCATGTATTACCCCTATCCTCAATTGGTCGCTTTGTCTACCCTACCATATGCGAACCGAAGCAGGCAATAGAACCGACCTTCAAACCGCGCCGCCGGCCTCTCCCGGCTCCTTCTGGTCCTCCAGCTTGACGAAAAAGGACAAGACGTAGGACAGCGCCAGCAGCACAAATGGCACGACGCTGATCAATACGCGGAAGGTCAGCTCGGGATCAGCACCCGGCTCAGCTCCGCTCTTGTAGCCCGTCGCCATGCCTACAATCAGGAAGGCCAGAGCGGAAATCAGGCCGCTCGATCGCGTAATGAAGCCGCTGACCGCCGTATACACGCCTTCCCGTCTGCGTCCCGTTTCCTTGTAGTCCAGATCAATAATGAGGCCGCTGACGATGGGAGGCGTCACGAGAAAGCCCGCGAGACCGAAGCCCACGATGACGCCCGCCGTTATACCGCCTGCCAGCGTGCTGCCGAACCATAGCGGAATAACAGACACGGCGTAAGCAAGCAGCGAAATACGCCAAGCCTTCACCGAGTCCATTCGTTTGATCAGCCAGAACCATACACCGACAAGCGGAATAACCGATACAAATATCGAAGCCAGCAGCAGCGTTACCTGCGATTGCGGGATGCCAAGAACGTATTTGGCATAGAACGGAATCATCGAGCTGAGCAGCCCGTTCACGGTCTGCGCGAAGGAATTCGACAGGTTAAACAACCAGAAAGGCTTGTTCTTGAGCGTGGCGCCGAATGACTCCACCAGCCCCATTCTAGGCGCGTCGCGAAATGCGGGGTCCTCCTTCGTAAAGCGAAGGAACGCCAGCATGCTGAGCGCAAACAGCAAGCCGAACACAAGTGCCATGGGACCGAAGCCCAGACTGTCGAACAGTATGGGCGCAACTGCAGAACCGATCAGTATGGCAACGATCTGATAGCCTTGTTGAATCGCGGAAGCTTTCTTGCGAAGGCGTCCGCCCCGGAACAGCTCCGGGAACAGAGCTCCATAGTTGACCCAGAGAATAGTGGCTATCGCCTCGAACAGCAGAAGTGCGATCAGAAACCATGTAAACAGACTGAGCTGGCTCATGCCGTCAGGCGCCGCGAATACGAGATAGAAAGCCAGTACGTATAATGGGATAGAGAAGTACAGCCAAGGTTTTCTCCTGCCATACCTCGTATTGGTCCGATCCGATAAGTAGCCAGCCATTGGCTGGTTGACCGCGTCCCAGATCATAAAGATTGTTCTTGCTAGCGTCGCCAGTCCTAAGCCCAGCCCCAGCTTATCCACGTAATAAAAGCTGTAAAAAGTGCTGAACGCATGGCTTGGTATCATAATGGCCAGCATGCCAAGCGCATACGTCCATGGCGAATTGACCGCCTTGTCCCTGCTCATTCCCCCACATCCGTCCCCTGCTAGAATGTCCATCTTTATCCAGCATACTGGGATTTTATTCATCTGGCAATACAAGATGCGTGAGCTGCAGCTACTGGAGCCATTGCCCGAACCGCTCTGCGAGGAAGCGCAGCTTCACTTCGGTATGCCTGGCTCCTCCTCCCTCATGGCCGTTGAACGGGTATATCTCCACCCGCTTGTCGCTGCGGATGCGATTATACGTTGCAAAATACATAAGCGCGGGACACGTCTCATCCTTCAGCGCAACCGATGCCAGCACGGGACACGCGATGCGGTCCGCCATATTCATGGTGTCGAAGTAGCTCAGGTTGTCCAGCACCAGCTCGGTCTGCTCCGGATGCCGCTTCAAATAATCGGCGACAGCGCCGAATGCCCCATGATTCCCTTCGACTCGAGCAATCAGGTTGCTGTTGCTCGGCACGTCTACGAGTGCCGCCTTCGGCCGGTCATCCAGCGCCACAACCGCCATGCCCAGACCGCCGCCTTGGCTTCCGCCCTCAATAATGATACGTTCAGCGTCTACCTCCGGCTGAGCGCAGGCGAAGTCGATCGCCTTGACTGCATCCATATAGACATACCGATAATAATATTCATGCTTGTTATGTACGCCTTTGCTGGCGACATTGGACAGGAAGCCGGACGTATAGCCGGCGCTGTTGCCCGTTGGCCCCCCTTGGTCGCGGCAATCTACCGACAGCACAGCGAAGCCCATCATCACCCAATGCATAAAATCCGAAGGCTCTCCGCGGCTCCCCGTAAAGCCATGGTAATGAATCAAACAGGGATAACGTGTACCGTCACTCCCCGCCGGCGTAATGAACCAGCCATGAATACGCGTCTCGTCCATCCCGCAGTAAGCGATATCATACACCTTCGCGCTGCGAATTGGATGGTCCAGCTTGCTCCTCTCCGGCCTAAGCGCTACGCTCTGGGCTTCCGCGATCGTCTCCTCCCAGAAGGCATCAAAATCCGGCTGCTTAGTCAAGTCGGGCATATACGCGCTCAACTCTCGCAGCTTATGATCCAGGTATCCCATCTATTCCACTCTCCCCAGGGGCTATTAGCTATGCCCTCATCATACCACAGCCGCAGCCAAAAAGAGCCGGCCTTTTGCCGGCCGGCTCTTCAAGCATCATTTCTCCGACTTCCCCTGAGGGGAGCCTCGTCCCTTCAGCAGAAGCCCCGTGAGCAGCAAGGCAGGCACGAGCAAGCAGAAGGTAAGGTCAAACCAGTGATAATACGTTTGCAGCAGGTAATTGTATTCCGTTATATTCGGCGTGCTGACTACCGTAAGCACCATCATGATCATGCCAACAGGGATCGACAGCAGCGACGCGCCGTCCTTCAGCTTGAGTAAACTTGCGACACCGGTAATTACTGCACAGAACAAGAGCAGCGTTTTGTAGAACACTGTAATGATCCATACAAAAGCAATAATCGCCTCCATGCGCTCCAGGAAGTTGCCGATTGTCAGCTTCTGCGCAAGCACAAAGGTGGGGTAATATTTGCTCTCCATAAGATTGGGTCCCAGCACCAGCACACATAGCAGCACGACGGCGAACAACAGCAGCCCGCCTAACGCGAAGCTTTTCAGAATCGGCTTGGTAAGACTGCCAGTCCCGACAACGTGCGGAACGAGAGTCAGGAGCACAACCATCTCCAAAAAAGCGGCACTAAGCACCGTAAGGGTGCCTCTCAGGATGGGCATCATCCCCTGAGCGGCTATCGGCTCAACCCTTCCCCAATCAGCTTGCGGGAGAATAAGCGCAAGCAAGAGAAGCAGCAGGATGAAAAACACAGGAAAGAGCAGCTCCGCCATACGGGCAAACGCCTCAACACCGTACCGACATGCGATAATGATAACAGTCAGGAACACGATGACGATCGCATTAACAGGCGTCTCCGGCATCAGCTGCGTATTCATGAAATGACTCATTGCACTAAGCAGAGTCAATCCGCACATAAAAAAATTGTAAGTAAGCAGCAACAAGAATACCGCTCCAATCCAGCTGCCGAAGGCCTTCCCGAGCGCCACGCCTAATGAAGCCTCTCCTCTGATGCGGTTCGCGATCATGGCGAACATAGCGCCGACAGCTAGCCCTCCGGCCAGCGATACCAGCATGACAAGCCAGGCGTCCTGCTTGGCCGCCGAAGCTGTTATGGTTGGCAGTATAAGAATGGAGTCGCCAATTGTCGCTAATACAATTAAGATTTGAAACTGTCTAATTGATATTTTCCCATTTGCAATCTCCATCTTCGCGCCCCTCCGCTAGCGCCGCCGCGCTTCAGCCTACGATCCAGCCATACATCGCCTTTACCATTTGGAACGGATTGGGGAGATACACGTCCAGCACCAGCGCCAAATACAACCCTGTTCCCGTAAGCAGAAAAACATTGAACCAGATGAGCTCCTTCCATCGCTTGCGCTTAACAAGGCCCGGCGTTTCCAGCAGAAACACGCTTATGCTCAACAGAATAACGCCGAAGACACTCGCCATCTCCGCTCTCCCCTAATCCTTCAGTGTAGAGTTGCCTATGGTGCCCGTCTTGCGAATAAACAGCTCAATCCGATAACGAACGTCCAGCTGCGGGAATTGCTCAGCGTTCCAGCTGTCCTTGACTTGCTCCCAATAAGCGGGATAGTCCTTGCTGATTTGATTCCCGAAGCCCAGTACATCGGATTTCAGCCCCTTCACCTTCGCCACTGCAGCTTCAGCGTTGGCTTGCATCGCCCGGGCCGCTTGCTGCTCTATTTCCTCAATTACTGCAACATCCGTCAAATCCAGCTCTGTACAGGGACGGTCCACTATGGCGGCTTCCGAACGTATGCGAACCTCAGCAGCCGGTCGTCCGTCGATGAGCTCCGTTGCAAGCTTAGCCTTCGACGACAGGATTTCGATCGCCATGTAGCGACCCCCTCCGCAGGGCAGCTCGACGGAGGTGCTGTCGAGATTGTCCGTAATATCGGAATAGCCCTTGCTCTCATTTTCGTTCAGCCATCCCGCCAGCCTGTCGCCGCGGAACACCGCGATACCCTTATAGCGAAATCGTCTCGCTGCCCGGAACGACTCCACATTCCGGGACGATTCGCCGAGCTGAGGATCGCCGAATAATTGAATGCCGGTCAGCGCCAGCTCGTAGCCGTTCCCCGATAATCTATCCATCGCTTGATCCATCGTAACGGATACCGTAGGCGCCCAGGACTTCTCCGACGTGCGCAGCGATTGGAGCATGCTGTATGTCGGCAGCTTCTCGACAGGCGTGTACAGCTTCATAAAGCTTTCAGCCTTGCTGCCCCTGGCTACCACAATATTGAAATCCAAGCGCGTTTCATTATCTCTCAGCACGCCGTCGAACAGCTCGCTTAAGCCTCGTTTGGCCAGCGCTTCGCTGACAACCAATATTTGCAGATGGCCAAAATACATTTTGCGCGGCGCCTCCGCCGTTACATATCTCGCGGCCTCAAGCAGCGTCTTGCCTCTGCCCTGATATACCGTACCGGGAGGCCGCTGGCCGCCTTCCTTCTGAGCTGAAATTTCACCGGGGTTCACAACCTGATAGGATATTAAATATTCATCATTCGCCCAATCCATGGCTACGCCAAGCACAATCAGAATATCGTTAAGCTCCCTGCGGCTCCAACAGCCCGATAGAACAAGCATACACAGCACGATAATGACCCATTTCCAGGGCTTCATCTCCGTCCGCCCCCTCTCCTCATGCGTATTCGTGTCGCCCCGCCTGACGTTGACGATTCCGGACGCTTGAAGGAAAGCCATCTAGGCAGCCTTAATAGAGCATCCTCCATCTCGGTAGACCGGTATGGGGAGAATGGCGCCATAAACGGCTCACCGAAGGAACGAAGCGAGCAGAGATGAAGGAGCAGAATAAATAAGCCCAGGATGATGCCGAACAAGCCGAATGAAGCCGCCGCAGCCATAAAGACAAAGCGCAGAATCCGGATAGGTATCGACATGCTGTATGCGGGAAGGGTAAATGTCGAGATCGCCGTAATGGACACAACGATGACCATGGCAGCCGACACAATGCCCGCTTCGACAGCCGCTTGGCCGATAACCAGCGTACCGACCACGGAGACGGCTTGTCCGATCGCCCTTGGCATTCGAAGTCCTGCTTCACGCAATATTTCGAAGGTAACCTCCATGACGAGCGCCTCGACAAACGCCGGAAACGGCACACCCTCTCGCTGCGCTGCCAAGCTGAACAGCAGGGAAGCCGGCAGCATCTCACGATGGAAGGTTGTAATCGCAATATACAGGGACGGGAACAGGAGCGAGATGAATACCGTCAGAAATCGGAGCAGCCGGAGCAAGCTCGCGTAGAACGAACGCTGATAATAATCCTCCGTCGATTGAAAAAACACCGAGAGCCCCGTCGGAACGATAAGCGCGTTCGGTGTGCCGTCGACCAGAATCGCAACCTTCCCCTCCAGCATCTGAGCCGCCACATCATCCGGCAACTCTGAATTGTATACGGTGGGGAATAGCGACAGCTTGGCGTCTTCAATCAGTTCTTCCAAATAGCCGCTGTCAAGCACGCCGTCGATATCAATCGCTGACAGCCGAGATCGCACATTGTCCAGAACAGACGGCTTGGCTAATCCTCTGACGTATGCAATCGTTACGGCAGTTTTCGTCATCCTGCCGATTTCAACCGTCTCCAGCCACATCCTGGGATCCTTGATCTTCCTTCGCAGAAGGGACGTGTTGACCCGCAGCGTCTCTGTGAAGCTCTCCCTCGGCCCTCTAATAGAGGTCTGGTTGGTAGACTCTGATACATCGCGGCTTTTCCAATCCCGAATATCCACCCGAAAAGCGTATTGCGCCCCGTCAATCAGAATCAGCGCTTCACCGGATAGCATATGGCGATATATGCCAGCATAGTTCGAAACGCTGTCAATAGAGCCGAGTCCAACCGCAAGCTCCTCCGTCAGCTGCTCGAGACTTAAGCCAAGCTCTCTCCCCAGTGCAAAATCCGGGCCTGCCAGCGAGCCGCTCAGCACATCGAATATATAGTTGCTTATCGCAGCCGCATCAGACAGCCCGTCGATATAGACAACAGCCGCAGCCGTTCTAGTCGACTTCGGATACCGAATGGGCCGAATGACCAGATCGTCGCTGCCGCCCATGTCCCGATTTATTTGAACCAAGTTATGCTCCAGCGCAGGCTGAATAGGCGTCTCATTCAGTTTCTTCCAGAATGGATCCTCCTGCTGCGGCGATAGATAGACGACGTTTCGTGGCATAATTTCCGCTACTTTCTTCTATAGGTGGGCAAATCGCTCTTCTCCCCATTATGACCATCGTCAGATAGCGATAAACGCCGACATGATCCGACAATAGACCCAACGTTTACGGGGCTACATAGTCTCTTGGCGAGACGGCATACATTTGCATTAGGATAGAAAAAAAGACAGCCATTCGGCCGGCGAACCGACCTTACTGACTGCCTCTCTTCCCACCTATGAACCGCGAGCCTCGATACACCACCCACACAACCGCCGACACCGCCATCATGTCGAACACGGCATTGAACAGGAACAAATGCTTAGCGAGATCCGCCACCCCGTCTCCCAATATCGGAATGACGAAGCTGAACATCCCTGTCAGCCCCAGCAGCACGAACAGCTCAATCGCCGTACGCGACCTGCGGTCCTTACGCCGCGTCCATTCCCAGACCGCAGCCGCCCCATACAGTCCAAAAAACAAGGCAATCAACCAGAGCTCATTCGGCAGGCTGCGCTTCTTGAATTCACTCCAGCCGCTGAACGCAAACGACATGGCTCCCGGCGGCTTGCCTGCCGCCTTCTCATAGTTGCCCAGATAATAGGGACGAATCATCATGCCATGCTCTGCAGCATACTCCAGCTTAGCCAGCAGCCGGCCGGGATGCTTCGCATAGAACAGCAGCACGTCACCATGCGAGATCCGGTCATAGAAATCCGCCTTGAGCGAGGGATCATCCTGCTTGATTGCCGTACCCGCCTGGAAATAATTCGTATCCGCCAGCACCGACAGCCGCTGAGGCAAGCCAAGCTCCTTCAAGTCGCCTTCAACATCCGGCGAGTCCTTCAATATGCCAAAAAACACCGTCTGGTAGGTGTTAATGTCCTTGAAATCCTTGGGAGCGAACACATACACCCCCACGGAAACGACAAGGGTGAATGCGGACAAGACCAAGGCCAGCCTGCGCCAGGGCTTATCCTCCCGGAGACGCGCATAGCTAAGGAACAGCAACGCGAAGCCGACGCCGACCGGGGCATTTTGCGTTTTGGAGCCAATCAGGAACAACACCGCTGCGAAAAACAAGAGGAGAGCCATACGCGAAGGACGCTCCTGCGCCGTAACATACAACCCTAGCGCCATGGTCAGCAGCAGAGACACCATCGCCGTCGGCTCACCAAACAGGGAGTTGAAATACGCCAAATACCCAATGTCGAAAAACACGAACAGGAGCAGCAATGCCAGAACAACGCCTGCCGCGGCCGACCTCCTCCGCACGAGCCGCACCAGCACAAAACCCGCTGTAAGAAGCAACGCGGCGTAAATCGCACCGAGCACTCTTATATCAAACGCCTCGCTGTTCAGCACATAACCGATGCATCTGGCCGCGAACACCAGCAGCAGCTGAGTTGAGGGATAAAAGCCCCTGAAGAAGGTGTCGTAGGCAAACAGCGAATGCGCATAGTTGAAAAACCGATCCTCGAAGGGCTCCTCCATATAATAATTAAGGCCGATCGACCCCATTATGCGAAGGAAGTCACCATTGTCCGCCACGCCGACAAACGTCTCTGTCAGCAGCAGCGCAGCAACGATGACAAGCCCCGCCGCCACGAAGCTGTTTTCGACGGTCAGCCATTTTCTCATTCCAGATCTCTCCTAATTTTCGTTATTGATATAACAAACTTACCACAATTGAACAATTTCCTGCATAAATAATTTCTATCGTTAACTTACGTGACGGACGTTGCAAGATGGCACATATGAGATGGAGCTGTAATATCGATCGCCGACATTAGACGTTCCTGTGGAGCTCCAAAACCCCCGTCCAAGTACATTTAGACGTTTCTGGTACTTCTATTTGCTCCCAAACCCCGGTCCCCGCTCACTTAGACGTTTCTGGCACGTCTATTTGCTCCAATACCCCCGTCCCAGCTCATTTAGACGTTTCTGGCACTTCTATTTGCTCCCAAACCCCGGTCCCCGCTCATTTAGACGTTCCTGGCACTTCTATATACTCCCAAACCTCCGTCCCAGCTCATTTAGACGTTTCTGGCACGTCTATTTGCTCCAAAACACGATGACGTACAATAAGTTGTGTACCAAGTTTTGGTCCTTTCCAAAACGAAAAAAAGTAGGGTATCCTCGGGATTGCTGAGATCACCAAGAGGAGGACCCTACTCGATGACTACTATACCCGAAAATCTGTTTAATGAGCTACTTGAAAATACTGTTACGAAGCTGTTGAAGGAGAAGCTGGAATTACTGCTCCGTGAAGAACTTAAAAATTACTTGACGGTTGAACAGCCTCATGAGCGCAACAGCCGTAACGGCCACTATACGCGCGCTTTTCAAACTCGCTACGGGACGATCCACGATCTTCAAGTACCACGCGATCGTAAGGGCAAGTTCCAAACAAGTTTGTTTAAACCGTACCAACGCCGAGAAGGTTGGTTGGAAGAAGCAATCATACACATGTACAAAGGCGGTATGAGCACGCGTGAGGTGGCTAATTTCATTGAAAGCATGTTTGGCAGCCAGTACTCACCAGCGACCATCAGCAACATCACCAAAACCGTCATGGAGGACATTCATGAATGGAGGACACGCCAACTCGAACAGCGTTACTCTGTCATTTATCTCGATGGTCTGTACGTCAAATTGAAACGCAACACGGTAAGCAGTGAGGTCGTGTATTTAATTATGGGCATTGACGAAAAAGGTTACCGGCAGATCCTAGGCTTCGACGTTGGCGGCCATGAGAGCTCTAACGGCTGGATGGAGGTACTTAAAGATCTCAAAAACCGTGGCGCTACTGACGTGTTGCTAGGCGTGTTTGACGGACTGCCAGGGCTTGAAGAAGCGTTTCGCAAGATCTACCCCAAAGCCGATGTGCAGCATTGTGTCGTGCATAAGGTTCGTGCGACGTTTCCCAAGATCCGTGTTTCCGACAAAACTGAATTTCTAGATGATTTAAAGCAGGTGTATACCGCAGTTGATGGAGATGTCGCAAAAGCCGTATTTGACGGTTTTAAAGCAACGTGGGGCAAGCGCTATCCCCGGGAAGTAGCTTCCTGGGAAGAACAGCTCTCCACGCTGCTCACCTTCTACAAGTATCCACCGATGGTGCAGTATGCGGTCTATACTACGAATGCAATTGAGCGCATGAACAAGGAGCTACGCAAAAGGCTAAAGCCTATGAATAGCCTGACAAACATTGAATCCGCCGAGAAGATCATTTACCTGCAAGCGACAGGCTATAACGAGAAGTGGTTCGGCAGAGCCATCCGTGGATTTGCAGATCCGGAAACCAAGGCTGTCTTTGAAGAAATGTTTATGTCACGGTACGGCTCGTTGCGAACGAAGGAAGAAATGTAAGACGCTGACCGGTGGTTTGCTGGGGGGCGGAGCCCCCCAGCAAACCACCACCCATTAAAACAAAAACATATCCATCGTCCCGATGGAAAAACCTACTACACAATATTCTTGACGTTACCCCCAAACCTCCGTCCCAGCTCTTTTAGACGTTTCTGGCACGTCTATTTGCTCCCAAACCTCCGTCACAGCTCATTTAGACGTTTCTGGCACGTCTATTTGCTCCCAAACCCCGGTCCCCGCTCATTTAGACGTTTCTGGCACTTCTATTTACTCCCCAAGCCCAGTCCCAGCTCATTTAGACGTTCCTGGCACTTCTATTTGCTGCAAGCTTCGGCGACGAGATGACCGCATCATATTTATCATTCACCAAATGCCGAGGTCTCTTATATAGCAATAGGCAGACAAGGATAGTCCCCTCAGAATCTCTAAATCTTCAGCTCCTCCAACAGTTACAGCCAAGAGCATCATGTATTGCCAAGCTCCAATCAATCACCGCAATCACCTTCGCGACAGCCGGCCGCTTGATTTCGTTCGACAACGGGCGCCGGTCTAAAAAGCGACACCCCTCCTATATTGTGCATGCACACCCAATCGGTGCTCCATCTAACACTCTAGCCCGTTCAATCGCAGCAAGGATGACCATCCGCCGCAAGCATCACTTCTAAGCCCCGCTATCATTCGACGATTATTAAAGGGGTAAAATCGACATTCCCTAAAAATTTTACATCGTTCATTCCCCGGGAAATGTCGAAGGTATTGGTGTTAATTCTACAACTTTCCAATTCACCAGCAAGTTAACCCCTTCCTATGTCGCCTCTTAATCTCACATGACATGTAATCTAACGCTAATTCAACCCTTTCAATCAAATAGACGTTTGAAGATAGATTTTTAGCGAATATATTGACGAATAGTTAATGATGTGAGATATTATTACATGTATTTTGTATATAATGTACAACCAATTGTGTGTGTTGCACAACGAAATCAAGCTTTTCATTGCATGATAGATGACATGGAGGGTATGCGTATGAAGAAAATCGAAGCCATTCTAAGGCCACAGAAGCTTCACGACACGATAAAAGCGCTGCATGAGATAGGCGTTACGGCTTTTACCGTTAATCAAGTGGTTGGACGGGGGATGCAGAAGGATCGCAGCGGCATTTATCGCGGACGCAACTTCACGATGAGCTTGCATCCAAAGGTCAAAATGGAGATCGTTATTTCCGACTTTATGGTGGAGCGGACTGTGCAGACCATTATAGGCGCGGCTCAGACAGGAGAGGCTGGCGACGGCAAAATTTTTATTACTTCGGTTGAACAGGCATACAACATTCGGACAGGCCTCGTTGACGAGACGATCGACGAGCTTCGCCCTATCAAGGAAGAGAGGTAATCCGCTATGGTTGAAGCTATTCATTTAAACACAATTTGGGTCGTCCTCGCAGCGGCTATGGTCCTATTCATGGAAGGCGGCTTCAGCTTGCTGGAGGCCGGACTCGTGCGCACCAAAAACGCGGTGAATGTCACTATGAAAATATTTGTCGATCTGACGATCGGCACTCTCGCCTTCTGGGCGATTGGCTTCGGGTTCATGTTCGGAGACGATAAGGGCGGGTTCATCGGCACATCGCTCTTCGGCTCGCCGGAGAAAATCCAGCTCGCCATTGACCTCCCGGCCGCCGCATATGTGTTATTCCAGCTCGGCTTCGCGATCGCTTGTATTTCCATCGTGTCCGGCGCCGTTGCGGAACGAATGAATTTCAAAGCGTATGTGCTGATTGCCGCTTTTATTACCATGATCCTTTACCCCATTTCAGGACACTGGGTTTGGAACTCCGA
This sequence comes from Paenibacillus sp. PL2-23, assembly GCF_040834005.1. Taxonomy (NCBI): domain Bacteria; kingdom Bacillati; phylum Bacillota; class Bacilli; order Caryophanales; family Paenibacillaceae; genus Paenibacillus; species Paenibacillus sp. PL2-23. Next base: position 1,169,781 of record NZ_CP162129.1, on the reverse strand, counting down.
TGGCTGGCTGGCGCAGATGGGCATGAAGGATTTCGCTGGCTCCGCGGTCATCCACTTGCTTGGCGGCTCGGCTGCGCTCGCGATTGCCTGGATACTCGGCCCCCGCAAGGGCCGCTACACCGACGGCAGTGTCAACGTATTCGCTCCATCCAATATTCCGCTTGCTTCTGCCGGCGTATTCGTGCTTTGGTTCGGCTGGTTCGGCTTCAATGCAGGCAGCACATTGAACGCAGGCGACGCCATGTTGTCCGCCATCGCCCTTAACACGATGCTGGCAGCTGCCGCTGGCGGAGCTTCCTCCATGCTGTTTACAATGTTCAAGTTCGGGAAGACGGATCCCAGCATGGTTATGAACGGTGCCTTATCCGGTCTTGTTGCGATTACAGCAGGCTGCGCTTACGTCAATCAATGGCAGTCCGTCCTGATCGGAGCTGTTGCGGGTCTCATTGTAATCGGGGCTACACTGTTCATTGACAGACTGAAGGTTGACGACCCCGTCGGCGCTGTTGCCGTACATGGCTTCAACGGCGCATTCGGCACGATCGCGCTTGGCTTGTTCGATGGGGAGGCCGGCCTGTTCTCGGGCGGCGGAGCCAGCCTGCTCGCTACGCAATCGCTGGGCGTACTGGTTATTCTCGTATGGGGCTTTGCCGGAGGCATCGCCATTGCTTATATCGCCAAAGCTACGGTTGGTCTTCGCGCTTCCGTTGAAGAAGAGGAGGAAGGGCTCGACATGGCCTACCACGGCATTCCCGCTTACAACGAGCTTGACCGCTTCTCCGAGACAGCCAAAGCGATGTACGATTTCGAAGCGACAACTGGCGTCACGATCAAGCAAGCCGAGCCGCTTGCAGGCATCAAGCTAAGCAAATAGCACCTTCTTGCAAGAAAGGGATTCTCCGGCTATCGGAGAATCCCTTTCTTTATTTCCACAGAATTTATGGCGATAAATCCTACATCTAAGCTCATCTCTGAAAGGCCTCGATAGAGGATTTCTCAACTTCTCCAAAAAGTCGAACAATCCGCCTTGTCCATCATGTTGAACGTGATCAGTTGCTCAAGCAAGGAATACTCCATCTCCCGTTCCCAAGGAACACGTATCAGCTGATCTGTACGATCATAGCCAGCTTGTGCGATGAGATCAGCAAACTGCTGGATGCCCGCCTTCTCCGGAGCAATCGCCATATGCTTTTTAGATACGCTGAAGCCGATTATGTACGTCCCGTGATCGGTGAACATAGGCTGCTTCCAACCCATCTCCGTTCCCTCTCCACTAAAGCCTCCATATAATGCTCGTGGAGGTGAATCATTTGCTGCAAATGCCATGGTATGCAAAAGCGATGGGACTGATCGGCCAGCCTGTGGACACGTTAGCTGCCATAGCCCCGATTCCATCCCTGAGGGAGCATCGGGGCAGTACCTATTTCATTAGATTGTCGGCCGTATTCCCGCTTCATCCAACTTCCGCAGCTCTCGGTCCAGCGCCTGAAACGCCTGCTCGAGCACCGTTTTCGGCACCTTAGCATATCTGTCGCCAATGCTCACCTCGTAGCATGAGCCACCGCCCTCGCGTTCCCGCACTGATGAGGCAAAGCCCACTCCACTCTCGCGGCTCGCTTCCATAATCGCGGCCTCCAGCTGCGCCTTGCTGCGATGACAGTGTACATGGAACATATTGGATACAGGCACTGTTGGGATTGTCCGAAGAGAGCAGCAGCCATTGTACCATACAGCAAGCTCCTTAGCCCCTTGGTAATATTCCCCCATTCGGGACAAACGCTGCTCCATGTAGTAATCAGCCGCCAGAATGTAAGGGTATAGGCTGATCAAATCACCGCCATGCCGTCTCTTCCATACCTTCGATCGATCCGCGAACTCCCGACTTCCCGCCAATATCGCTCCCACTACACCGCCGATTCCTTTATAGACCGAAATATATACGCTGTCAAATAATGCGCACACCTCTTGCGCCGTCTTCCCGTAATACGGAAGCACCTCGAACAAACGCGCTCCGTCGAGATGCAGCTTGATTCGCCTCTCACGGCAATAGGCCGACATCGCCTCCAGCTCCGCATATTGGGGCAGTTGACCGCCAATCTCCCTCTGCGGCAGCTCAAGCAGTACACATGCCGGCACGTCCTTCATTGCGATCAAGTCCTGCAGCAGCACGGGACGAGTCCGATCGGCGAGCAGAATCGGCTCCAGATGATGAAGCTCCCTGAGCCCATCCTGTTCGTCAATGACCCCCACTTAACTAACGTTTGAAGTGGGGGCTTATAACAACCCGATCGTACGAACGTCTTGCGACTCCGATCTTTTGGCGTTCCGAAGAACGTGGTGTTACATCCTCTAGTAAGCCTTTGCCTACCGATGGGCAGACTGACAGCTGCCCTGCAAGCCTAGTCATGCTAAGCCTGCACCTTCAAGAAGGTACTCTCTTCCCTTCAGACAGAGATTCATGGCGCCGATCCGGTCATCATTGCTTGTATATCTGCATGCCTGGCAACGAAAGCGATGCCTGTGTTTATCCCGGTTTTCTTTCACCGTGTGGCGGCATAGGGGACATGCCTGCGAGGTGTGCTTCGGATCCACGGCTATCGCCATCGATCCTGCAAGCTTCGCCTTATACGTCACCATCTGACGCAGCTGATAGAAAGCCCACGATACCGTCACATACCGATACTTCAGCTTTGCCTTTTCCGCCCTGCGGCGGATCCCTGTCAAATCCTCCAGCACAAACAGCGTATTCGCCCCATAACGGGTAACGAGTGCCTTACTGACCTGATGGTTCACATCGGTCATCCAACGGTTTTCTCGTTCTCCGATTTGCTTCAGCCTGCGGCGGGACGAAGCCGTTTGTTTGCGTTGCAGCTCGGAACGCAATCGTTGGTAGTTTGCTCGTTTGTGTTTCAGTCCCCTTCCCCGAAAAAACAGCGTTCTCCCCTCGGTGTCATACACCGTAGCTACAAAGTTGATGCCCAGATCAATCCCTGCAACGTGTTCAATCTCCTTAAGCTCAGGAGAGGCCATTTCCTTAGACACTGGAATATGCAAAAACCACTTCTGTTTTTTGCATACCAGCTTGGCTGTACCGAATGTCCATGTGCCGTCGAAATAAGTCTCCATTCCTTTGGCTTCGAAGGGAATCTTAATGCGGCCTTGCAGCGTATTGACGGAGAATAGCTTTGCGCTTAGCGAGTAATCCCGTCTCCAGACGAGATCGTATTCCGGCTTCTTAAATTGTACGCGTGTCCAAGCATGTCCGCTGCTCAAGATGGTCTTGTATTTAGCCCGTACCGTTTTCAATACCGACTGAGCCATTTGAGAGCGCAGGCCCATCGTGCTGCGCAGGGTTCGATACGTCATTCGGTGCAGGGCAGACTGCCGGCGCTCGCTCGTCTCAAACACAAGGGCAGAGACAAAATTACAGCCTTGACGATAAGCAATCATCGTTTGTTGCAGGGCCATCATTTGACTTTCTGACGGTTTGATTTTGATTTTCGCCGTCACGGTAACGATCATACGTTCGCCTCCTCGCTATGCTAATTTTAGCATAGTAGGGAGAACAAGAACACACCAAATATCATTCCGGCTAATGCCGGACGCCCATTCCTCCCCCGCTTATAGAAGACGGGAGTATCCTGGGCGATATTGATGAATTTCAAGATGGCAGGCAGGATGGTATGACACCTTCTTGCTCCCTGCATCGTCGCTCCAGATCCGCAATGCAATCTGCTGCGCCATTGTGCCGCTTGGGAAGAACACCGCCGCTTCCTTGCCCAGCATTGCCGCCATTTTCGACTCATAATCCTCTATAATCCTGCCCGTACCGTACATATCGCTGTCCAAGTCTCCGTCGCATGCATGGAGAGCTTCCTTCAGTACCTGAATATTTCTTGTGCCATGCCCCAGCAGAGGATACTGCGCTTCACTGTAAGCCTGCATTAACGAGTTGTGAGCCATGATGCTAATCCCTTCTTTCGCGTGGTGTATCATTAATGGTAGCAACGATTATAACCGCATGTAAACGGGGTCATAGCAACATCTAACGCAAGGCGGCCATGCGGAGGCGATACCATCTCGTCAAGTAGTGATCGACGCCATATAGGAGGAGGATGCCTACGGCGTATCTGAGCAGATCAACAGCAAGAAACCCATGGCCCAGCACGAGTCCGCCCAGCAGGGTAGCCCTGACATTCTCGATCCATTCCTCTTGATAGAGCTGGCTGAACTCAATGGAAAAGCAAAATAACAAACTTAGGATCAACGCCCACACGCGCGGTTTATGCGTCAGCAGCACGCGCATCCCACAATATATCATCGCGGCCCATAGCGCATCCCCGAAGTGGGAGGCGACAAATGGCGGCAAGCGATCCGACTCCGCACGCGAGATAAAACCGGCGGCCATGACGATGATGGCCGCGCCGGCGTAAGCGGCTCTTGCTTGGATTACAGCCTTCATTGCCCGCTCTCCAGCAGCTCCTGTAGGAAAGGCTCGGCGTTCTGCTCGCTGAGCTCGTATGTCACGGTCTGAATCGTACCATCCGCCCGGATAAAATAATTCGTCGGAATCGCAATAATGGAATAATCGCCGGAAACGACGCTGTCGAGATCGAACAACACAGGCAATTGCAGCTGGTAGTCCTCCATGAACGCAAGCGCCTCCTCCATGCTGTCGTTCTCCGTAATATTAACCGATACGATCTCCAGCTCATCCTTGTATTTCTCATAGATGCGATTCAAATCATCCGCTTCGCTCTTGCAGCCGGGACACCAGGAAGTCCAGAAATTGATAAGCTTCGGCTTGCCGCTCGATGCCGAAACGGTCAGGCTTTGTCCGTGCTGATCCTCTAACGTAAAGTCGATCATGCGCTTGCCGTATTCCTCTGTCTTGACGAACTGGAGCTCCTCGGGCTCCTCCGCCATTCTCTCCGACCCCTTTTCCAATCCCTCTTGCCGAGCGGATGCTTGATTATCCATGGACGCAGCTGCACGCGCCAACCGTTCTTCCCGCTCCGCCGAAAACTGCATAACCACCCCAGCCGTCACGCCGAGCCACGCCACAACAAGGATAGCCGATACGGCGTATAATAGCTTCATCTTCATCTCCTATACCTGCCTTTACAGTGATACCCTCAAGTATAGAAGAAACTTCTCTTTAAGCCAATTGTTCCCTTGATAACAGGCGTATATATAGTCCCCCAAGCTCTACGGTGCCTCCAAATTGGAAGAGAACCGCTTCAGCCCGTCCCCAAACAGTTGGCTGACGAACTGCGGGCCATTATCGGTGCGAATTACGGGCATCGGTTCTCCTTCCGTTATGCGGTCCTGCAGCGCCTGATTAAGCGTCTGTACAGCGTGACTGGCTTTACAAGCTGCCCCTCTGTACTGTCCAACCACAACGCGATCGAACACATCAATAATGGACAGAACGAAAAAGAATCGTTCGACGCCGATGGCATACCCGTACTTGATGTCCATTTGCCAAAGTTGGTTGCGACCTGTGATGAGACGGTTCTTTGGCAGTCTCCGCGGATGGTGTGATTTGCGGTCCCACGCCTTCTGTAAGATGCCGAGCTCTTTGCAGAGGCGGTAGACCTTCTTCTTGTTGATCTTGAGCTTGTAAGGGTCATCACGCAGACACTCGGTGAGCATCTTGTAGCCGTACACGTGCTCCTCCCCTTCCACAAGTTCCATGAGCCTTTCCTTGATCTCTTCGTCACTCTTCGGTATGCCGCAGAACGTGTAGGTATGGCCAGGAAGCGGCCGTCCTCTTCGGCCTGTAGCAGCTGATGGCGTAGGCTGAACTTCTCTTTTCTTACGTGCGTAGTACGTGGATTCCGAGATATCTAGAATACGAAGAACCAATGCTGCTGCCTCTCCCCGCTTAATGAATGGTTCTGCTACTTCAAGTCTTTCTGGTAAGCGGGGTTCTTCTTTTTTAGGAGATCACGCAGAATCTCAATTTCCAGCTCTTTCTCGCCAAGTACTTTAATGGCCTTTTCATAGCGATCTTCCACATCTTGAAGTCGCTTGAGCTCTTCCAGATGCTCATCCGTCAAGGGAATCTCTTCAGGAGGGATAGACTCCCGATGTTCCCTTACCCATGTTCGAACCGTTTCCGGGTGCAAGTCGTACAATCGAGCCAATACGCCCACCTTCACACCAGAGATCGCCTCCTTGACGATCCTCACCTTGGTCTCCTCATTCATCCGTTTCCTCATCCCAATCATCTCCCTCATTTCATTGTAGATTATTGGGGACAAGGACTCCAATTTAATTAGGGGCCTTAGAGTTTTTGCATGATTCATCACTTTGCACCGGCCCTCTCACCCCACTCACGCTTCATACTCCACAATCTACCAACCAACAGCTTACCCAACCGTTCATTACCAAATGAACTGCCGCTCACCTGCCTGATGACTTAACCTTCCAGCTGCACACGAGCATGTCTCACTCAGAGCTCCTCCCCCCACCCGTTCGACCTCCCAATAGACCAAACAAAACGCGGCAGCCCAGGACCGCTCCTCCGGTCCCAGGCTGCCGCATTTCCGTTTACCGCTTCACTTACAGCCCCAAGCGCTGCCCCTTCTCCAGCCTCCGGATCTGTCCCTCGCCGCTGTCGGCAAGCTCTCTGAACTGCATGATCGTCTCCCGCATGCGAGGAAGCGCCTCTTGCTTATAGGTGCTGATGGATTCCAGCGCCGCCAGCACGTCCGTGAACGCCTGCTTCATCGTCTCCACCGATACGCTCGACTCCAGAGCCTGCTTGTGGATAGCAGCTCCCTGATCCTTCAGCATACGCGAGGTGCCGCTGATGAGCATATCCGTCGTCTGGTTCAGCAGCTCGATCTTCTGCAGGACGATGCGCTGATTGTAGAGAGCGCTAGCGACCGTCACCGCTATTTTGAGCGCCGACACCGTTACGTTTCTCGCCCGGTCCACGCCCCGGATAAGCTCCTTGTTATTGCGCATGACGACCTCAATGGCCATAATGCCCTGCTGGTTCACGACCAGCATCTGCTGCAGGTCCATGACGCGCTGGCGAAGCGGGAACAACACCTCCTCCGTGATGAAGCGAAGCTTATCCTCCGTCTCTCCCCTCATCCTGGCGTCTCCAAGCTGTCGCTCGATTTCCTCGTCCATCAGCAGGCCGAGCTGAATTTCCTTCTGCAGCTTCTTGGTCAGCTCGCGAAGAGCCTGCTGCTCGATCTCCAGCGTCGTATTGTCGTTGCGCAGCACGGTCTTGCCCCTGTCGAGGGAGACGATAATGTCCGAGATGACCTCATCCGCCTTCTGGTATTTCGCGAAGTAGCTCCGCAGCGGGTGAAAAAATTTGCCGAACAAGCCGCTTTTGGCAAAATCAATGGCGCTCGGATCCAGATCCTTCAGCTGATGATGAAGCTCGGTCAGCCCTCTCGCCACCTGCCCCCCGTCGTCCCCTGTTTTGGCCAGGCTTGCGACCGAAACCTGCAGCAGGTTGTTCTTGTCCGAGGAAGACCGCATCGTGCTGATCCCGAAGCTGTCCATAGCCCCGAGGATCGCATTCCGCTTCTCGAACGCATCCGGTTCCAGCTCCAGAATAGCCGCGACGTTGGTCAGAGCAAGCTGCTTCAGCTGCTTCACCTCCTCCGGCTCCGGCTTCACTTCCTCCTCTATAGCCGTCTTCAGCTCCTCCGGACTGATCACTTCCATTGTAAACGACATGCGTTAGCCCCTCCTCCATCCAAAATAATGCTGTACCTCTTACATCTGAACATTAAGCAGCTGTCCGATCTTGTACACGACATCCTCCGTGTCCGCATTGATGCTGGCAGCTTCATTGATGCCCGATATGCTGGCAAGCGCCTCGATGTTGGCGTTGTAGCCGATTGTGTAGATCGGTATTTCGAACGTCTCGATGAGCCCCCTGATCTCGCTGAGCGAATGCCCCTTGTTCGTCTCCCCGTCGCTCAGGACGAAGATAACGGGCTTGACTCCGGCATCCTTCGCCAGCTCATCCCTCAGCAGCTTCATCGCGACCGCAATGCCGTCGAAGGTAGCTGTGCCGCCGCCTGCCGTCAGACTGTTGACGGCACCGACGAACATGGACTGCTGATTGGCGTCGTACCTTCCGACAGGCAGATGGATGGTGACATCATCGGAATAGGAGACCAAGCCAATGCTGTTCTCCCTGCCCAGATATTTCTGTCCGTTCAGAAGCGACTCCTTGAGCCGATTCAGCGGCTCCCCGTCCATGCTGCCCGAGACATCGGTCACGAAGACGGCGGCGATTGGCTTGCTGCCGTTTTTCTTCTCCTTCCACAGCTTCTGGGCAGAGGCCAGCGTATTCCCGTCCACGCCGGGCAGCTCTGTCCGGTAGTCATCGAGCCCGTTGAAACCCTTCTCCTCCGCCAGCCGCTGATACGCCTCATCCGAGGCGAATGACGCAAACAAACGAAGAATGTCCTGTTTCTCCGGCGAGAGCTTTCCAAGCGCGTACAGCGGACTGTCATGCCGAACGCCGAAGGGCGTGAACACATACCCGCTTTGCAGGTCGGCTGCATTGCGGAACGTCTGGAACTCCATCACGAAAGCGTCCAGCATCCCGCTCCCTGCCGCCTCTCTCATCTGAAGCGTGGTGGACGCGATAAACGGCACATTCGCCTGAAATTTCTCGAAGCCTTGCACCGCCTTCTCGCCGAGCAAGTCGCCGCCTCCGAACGTATCGAGCGCCGTCACCAGGAAGTTGAGCCCCGTCGAGCTGGCGAAGGGGTCCGTATAGCCCATGGCCAGCTCGTTGCCTGCTATCGCGTCGGTTAACGTCTTGACGTTCAGCGCGCCGTATTTGCCAATCAGCTCCTCATACTTGGCCTTGCCGGTGACCACACCCGCCACATTGCCGGTAAGACGGTCTGCGATGGGCTCTGTCTCCATGCCATGCGCCTTCACCATCTCGCCCCACAGCTCATTCGAGGGCGTGAAGCCGTCAGGGACATACTTGCCGGAGCGTATGTAATCCGCGGCCGTGCCGGAGGCAATATTGCGGATTCGGACTGACACAGCCGTTCCGTTCACCTTAAGCCCGGCTTGGTTGAACGCCTCAGCCACCTCGTTCAGCCAACCGTCATTGCCCGAGCCGGACTTCTCCGTGGAGGAAAATATTTCGGCATACAGCTCTGTTGTATTCGCCACCGATACCGGAAACTTCGATATATCAGGGAGCGTATCGCCCACCACCGCCGGGTCCAAGTCGATAGCCCCCTTCACGGGCTCCTCGACCGTTACCCGGATATCGCCATACAAGTCATCCAGCCGCTCGGCTGCATCCTCTGCCGTAACCTGCGTCCTTGTTTTTCCCCAATCGCTCGTCAGCCGAATGCCGTAATAGACCAGCACGAACACCCCGCAAGCTATTAGGCTCAGCACCATTACCGTTCTGCCTCGGCCTCCCATTCTCTCCCTCCTCTCATGGCTTATACCGCTTCGTCTGGTTGATCAGCGCATCGATCTCCTTCATGCATGGCATCTCCATCACATCGAGATGATCCGCCAGATTCAGCTTCGTGATTTCCAGCAGCAGCTGATCCAGCTTGAGAAGGATGCCTTCGTTCGCGCTCAGACAGCCGGTCACGTATACAACATATTGTTGGTATAAGGTTGTCTTCGCCTGAATAAGCTGAGGTGAGCGATGTGGACTAGCAGCGTCCGGGGAGGCGATCTCGGCAGCATGAACAGCCGACATTTTATGAAGCATGCTGCGCAGATGGAGATAGAACAGACCCTCGACCTCTTCAATAGCTCCCGTGAATTTGCGGTGACTGAGCTCTGACGGCTCGAAGCGCCTTCCCAGCACTTCATGCAGCGCGGACTTCTTCTTATCCAGGCGCCTTAGCTGCTCCATTGCGGCGTCAGCTTCTTTCCTGTAAGCCTTCAAGCCTCGGAATGAGCCGAAGAGCTTCAGAAAGTCCTCGCGGGAATACGTCCTGGCGTCAGGGGGCTTCATCGCAGACGGGAACAGCAAGGCGCGGCAGCCATAGATCAGCACGACGAAGCTCATGACAAGCGCGGTTACGGCCGTCGCCGCTTCAAGCGGATCGCCTCTGCCGATTGAGAGTCCGACGAAGCCCGGAGACAGCAGCATAATATCGAGGAGCACGATGGCGGATATTAAGCCGGCCAGCTTCAACCATCCTCTTCCGTTCAACGTGTACACCTCCCCTGCTATTACCTAACCTATTCCGCAGCCCGGCCCATCATGCAGAAAAGCCCCCGTCTCTTGTTCATCAGAAGAACAAGAAACGGGGGCTTGCTTCGTTAAGTCGTGCAGTCCTTGGTCAATTGCGGCGCATCCTGCACATGCTGCACATCCTATACTGCACATCCTGCACATGCGGCATATGCTGCTCCTTCAGCTTCAGTAATCGCGCCTAGGCGAGAATTTGCTCGATTCGATCCCGCACACTGTCGTCAAGCTTGACGCCGGATGCCTTGGCGTTCTCCTCCACCTGCTCCGGACGGCTCGCACCGACAAGCGCGCTGCTGACGTTCCCCTGGCGCAGAATCCAGGCCAGCGCCAGCTGTCCGACCGACAGCTCCAGCTCCGCAGCTACTTTGGAGAGCTCCTGCACTTTGGCAATCTTCTCTTCCGTTACGCCCTTGCGCATATTGTCCAGCTTAGCTGCGCGGCTGCCTTCCGGCAAGTCGTTCACGGAGCTGTACTTACCCGTCAGGAGACCCTGCGCGAGCGGCGAGAAGACGACCTGTCCGATGCCGCCGCGCTCGCCGTAAGGAATGACGTCCTTCTCGATATAGCGGTTGAACATGTTGTACACCGGCTGGTTCACCACGATTCGGTCGAGCAGGTAGCGGTCCGCGATTGCGTGCGCCTCCGCCATTTGCGTCGCCGTCCATTCGCTTACGCCCACGTAGAGCACCTTGCCTTGGCGAACAAGATCGTCCAGAGCACGCAGCGTCTCCTCCATCGGCGTCTCGGGATCGTGGCGATGGCAGTAGTAGATATCCACGTAGTCGGCGCCGAGTCTCTTCAGACTGGCATGACACTGCTCCATGACGTGCTTGCGAGACAGACCGCGGTCATTCGGTCCGTCGCCCATTGGCCAGAACACCTTTGTCGCGAGGACGTAGGATTCCCTCGGGAACGCGTGAAGCGCCTCGCCCATCAGAAGCTCGGCCGCGCCTTTCTCGTAGACGTTCGCCGTGTCGAAGAAGTTGATGCCGAGGCCATATGCTGTCTGAATCGATTTTACCGCATTTTCGCGCTCCACATATCCACCGTACGTTAACCAGCTGCCCAAGCTGATTTCGCTGACCTTCAGTCCGCTTTTGCCTAATTTTCTATATTGCATCTCTCATCTTCTCCTCTCGAATAGCCTGCCCTTTTATTTTAGTAAACGTTTTCGAATTGCGAAAGTAGTGAAAACATTATCACTTTATCATCATGGAGATAGCAACTATACTAAAGGTAACTATGTGAATCCGAGGTGATCATCCCAATGAGCGCAAATAACAATTACATCCCCAAAGAGCCTGTCGTCATTGACTGCAACATCGAAAAAACGCTGGACGTGCTGGGTGGCAAGTGGGCCTTCCTCGTGCTGAGAGAGCTGTTCTCCGGTACGAGAAGATTCGGCGAGCTGCAGAAGCTCATACCCGCCATCAGCCCTCGCGCACTGACGAGCACGCTCCGTCATCTGGAGGAGCGCGGCGTGCTGGAACGCGAGGCGTTCCCCACGGTGCCCGTCACTGTCGAATATACGCTGACGCCTAAGGGCAAGGACCTGCATCGCATTCTGAAGGAGATGAAGCTGTGGGCAGCTCGGTGGACGTAAGCTGAGGTGCAGCCCAGGAGCTTCCGCCAGTCAGGGGGAGCTCCTTCTCCTTGGCTGTTGAAGGTGCGCAAGCTTACAGATCCACCTCAACAAGCGACTGCGCGAGAGCTGGGTCATCCGTAATGATGCCGTCCACCTGGAACTTTAGCACCTCCAGCATGTTGCTCCTGCTGTTCACCGTCCACACCCATATCTCACGGCCGTTCGCATGTGCCTTTTCGACGAGCTGCTCCGTGAGCATCACCTTCTCAATCGTATAGAAATCCACGTCCAGCGCCGTTAGATCGCCCAGGGCAAAATATAAGATTTGACCAATCTTAATATCAGGAGCAATCGCGCGAATATGGCGCAGCGTCTCTTTGTCGAAGGATTGAATATACACATCCTCCTCCATTTCGAACTGCTGCACGATCCATACAACCTCCTGCACAAGCTCTTCTCCCGGACCGTAAGGCTTCAGATCCAGCAGCAGCTTAATCCGCCCTTGAGCCTCCGCAAGCACCTCGCTAAGCATCGGGATGGGGATCGGGTTCCCCTCTTCGTCCCGTCCAATGGAATACTGGCTTAACTCCTCATACGTCAATTCCGGCACGCGCACAGCATAGCCTGTCATGCGCTTCAGATCGTAATCGTGATTCAGGACGGCGATGCCGTCCTTGGTCAGCTGCACATCGAGCTCGACCGATTGAATGCCTCTGTCAATAGCGTCCCGCACAGAGGGAAGCGAGTTTTCCGGCGCGGTTGTGATGTCGCCTCGATGGGCGGAGATCAGCACGCTCCACTTGGCGTAGATGAGGCTGTCATGCGATTTGAAGCCGACGAACAACGCCAGGCTCAAGTAGAGAGCCGCGACGGAGACGTATAATAGCCGCGTTCGCTTTCGCTCCAGCAAATAGGACGATATGCGTCCCTCCAGCCGTCCGAGAGCGCTTCTGTAGATTCCCGTCCGGTCTATGGGCAGCTTGCCCTGCCTGCGGGAGAAATTGTAGTACACTCGCGTAAGGAAGATGATATTAATCGGCATCAGCAGCAGGGCGAACATGTAGGTCAATATCGTTGTGAGCGTCAGCGAATAATGATCGGAGAACGCTTTGAGCACGTTGTTGTCCAGCCAAGCTGGCAGGTAGGACAGCGAAGAGATCGCGGCGAAGCCTGTTCCAATAATGACGGCGTTCAGCAGAAACAGCCAAAGGAACAGCTGGAGCTGACGTCCGCGTGTGAGCGCAAGACTGCTGCGAATGGCCTCGGATATTTTTTTGCCCTCCAGTACAATAAAGTGAAGAACAAAGATCCAACGAAGCACCGTATACAGCAGCGCAATGACTAGCAGGGCGTACAAGGCGGTCATGGCAAACGACGCGTCCAGCACCCGGCTCTGCAGAAAGATAGGGACATTGAACAGCGCGTAGAATGACGCCGACAGCGGCGAATCAATAAACGGAATCAGCAGCAGCAAAAAAAACACAAGCTGAACCACACCGAAGCCCAGCAAGCGGGGCGTCCGTCTCAGCGTTGTCAGGAGGGCGTCAATAATCGCGATATCCCTGCCGAAATAATGCTGCTGCACCATAATAATTAACACACACAGCTCGATGAACAGCGCAAATGATGAGACCATCCCAATCATCGTCAGTCCGATTACACCCTCGTAGCTGTACCCAAGCCGGTAGACCTCGTTGTTAAGCAGCGAGCCGGAGCCAATAACCATTAATATACGGTTAAAAATAAACGTAATAACGGGAACGATTACGAAGCTGGTCAGCAGCATGTATATATATTCAAAAAAGAGCAGCTTACGGTATGAGCCATAGAAGTCTCTGATGCTTCTGGCAAGCAGCCTGAACATAGTCATTCATCCTATCTGTCTCGCAGGTTTTGCTCCATTATATTCGAATGCGACCGATTCAAGGAGCATCATCATCATTGTTTCATATTTTGGGCGTTTCCATAAGGGGCAATCTGCTTCCATAACAACCTTCTTCCTTCATAGTGTTCACTAGGATGGAGATGAACGAGGTATTTTACAATAGTGTAAAGTTAACTTGACATACTGATTGGTTTATCATACATTATGATTAGTTTAGTATTCTAATTGTGGAGGCGGCCGTGATGTCCATCCAGGAGAAAAAAAATATTGTCTCGCTTATCAGCTCATTTGTGATCATTAGTCTTTACAGCTTGTATGTGTACCAGTACTCGCCCTTCGGGACTCCCGATCCCGACAGTCCCTACCGCTTCTGGGCCTTATTCATTCTGCTCCTCATTCCTGTCTCAATCGCCGCTAGAATCATCATCTCCATCAGCTTCTCCATCGTTCACAAAATAGCGACCAACGAAGATGAGCCGAGCTTCGCGGATGAGCTTGACCAGTTGATTGAGCTCAAAGCGACAAGAAACAGCCATTATACGTTCGCTATCGGCTTCATTCTGGCTATGGTCTCTATTGCTGCCGGAATGGCGCCAGGCACAATGTTCGTTATTCTCATCTTCTCCGGCTTCCTGACTGAAGTGACGGACCACGCTTCGCAGCTTTATTACTATCGCAAAGGAGTTTAATATGGCAAAAAGCTTGATTGGCAACCATGTCCGCAAATTCCGCTTCCACCACAACGAAATGACTCAGCAGCAGCTCGCCGATCAAGTGGGTGTCACCCGGCAGACGATTGTCGCCATTGAGAAAGGCAACTATTCCCCCTCGCTGGAGCTGGCGCTTCGCATCGCTCGGGTGTTCGGAGCGACTGTTGAGGAAATATTTTTTATCGAGAACGAGCAATAGGAGCCATAACGGATGACAGGTCCTGCCCTAACTTATGTATGGGGGCTCAGCCCCTCCAGCTTTGGCGCCCATGCGGAATATATGTGCCTGCCGGAGACGGCGCCCCTTATCCTGCAAGCGAATGGCATGAGCTTCGAGGACGCCGTTGCCATTAGCGACGGGGCGCCTACCGCTCTGACGTTCCTGCGCGACAAGGCTAAGGTAAGGGCTGGCCAGCGTATACTGATCAACGGGGCCTCCGGGGCGGTCGGCGCTTATGCCGTTCAACTGGGGAAGCATTACGGTGCGGAAGTGACCGGGGTATGCAGCGGAGCGAATGTGGCTTTGGTGAAATCACTAGGCGCCGATCTCGTCATTGATTACACACAGACCGATTTCGCTCGCGAAGGCCGAACCTACGATGTCATCTTCGATGCCGTCGGCAAGCGTTCCTATTGGGAGTGCAGGGCCGCACTTTCATCAGCGGGCATCTACCTCACTACAGTCCCCTCTATCTCCATTGCCGCGCACATGCTGCTCACGGCCAATTCCCGTCGGCACAAAGCAATGTTCGTCGCAGCCGGACTGATGCAGAACAAACAAAATCTGGTCTATCTGCAAGAGCTGTTCCAGTCTGGCAAGCTGCGGCCCGTCATCGATAAGCGTTATCCGCTGGATTGTATAGCAGAAGCGCACCGTTATGTCGATACAGGACGCAAGAGGGGCAATGTAATCGTCACCATGTAGTTAAGAAGACAGCCACAGTGCAATGTGGAAGAGATGTCGTGTAACCGCGGCATTTGGGGGCGCGCTACTGCGCCACTTTGAACGATTTTTCGTTCAAATGCGCCTGTCGGCGCGCGTATTTGTGACGTATCTGTCGAGGTGCTTGCTCTCCACTGGCTCCTCTGCCAGTCAAGCACCAGCCTCGATGAATTTTCAATCACCCAATCCACTTCATGATACCTCTCAACGAAATGCAAAGCCGTGTCGATGCCCGCCGCCAGTTACACTGTCTTTTTCTACTCCTCGGATGTGACAAAAAAAGATATAACCACACCTCGTGTCGCTGCTGCGCCAACTAGCTGCTCTTTCGCCGCTATAGTCACACCTCGTGTCGCTGTTACGCCAACCAGCTGCTCTTTCGCCGCTATAGCCACACCTCATGTCGCTATTGCGCCCCAAGTGACCTCGGACGCCTCCATAGCGACACCTCGTGTCGCTGTTACGCCAACCAGCTGCTCTTTCGCCGCTATAGCCACACCTCATGTCGCTATCGCGCCCCAAGTGACCTCGGACGCCTCCATAACGACACCTCGTGTCGCTGTTACGCCAACTAGCTGCTCTTTCGCCGCTATAGCCACACCTCATGTCGCTATCGCGCCCCAAGTGACCTCGGACGCCTCCATAACGACACCTCGTGTCGCTGTTGCGCCAACCAGCTGCCCACAACCCTCACAAGAAAAACGGCCGACGGCGTCATTGATAAAAACTTTCGCCATAGTCATCATCTCGACCGGGCTTCTAACGGTCAAAAAAATCCTTTAGACTAGTCAACTCGGCCATCCAAAGTTGTAACGGTCATTTTCGAATGTTAGAACGATAATTGAGATAAAGTTGGTGCGTTTAGGAGGGCTAAGCGTCAAGTTTGCCCGTTACAGGCTGGAAAGCGCTACATTCGAGCTCTAAGCGCATTTTTTGTCCGTTAGCGTTGTGGCGTTCGAACCACGTGAGAATGTTATTCTATAACTACAAGGTGAAACGGCTGACTCCGTCCTTGGCGGCGCAGCGCGTTTCATTCCGAGAATTCTAAGCTCAGATAAAGTGTAAAACTTATATATCCTTAGAACTTAAGAAAGCCGTCCGGGCCAAGGCCCGAACGGCTTTCTTGAGACGAAGCAGCGTGCAGGCCCATCAAGCCCGCGGCTTCGTCTCTTTCTTTATTTATTTTCGCGTATAAACGCCATCACCGAAGGACCCGATTACGGCTGCTTTATATACGCCTTTGCCGTCCACCAGCACGAACAGCTGGACATAGCCGACCTGGCCGTCGTAGCGCTCATATTCCAGTTGAACGTTATAAGCGTCCACAGAACGTCCGTCTACCTGAACTGAACCATAGTACCGTACGGTCGGTTGAGAGGCTGATTCATCAGCTCCGCCTTCAGTAGCCTCCACTGCTCCGTAGAGCTCGCCTTCAGCGTTAAGCTTGGTGTAGGTTGTTCCCCAAATGCCATATTCCCCATATTCGGACTCGTTGGTGTAGCGCGCCCAATCGTAAGGCATGTTGATGATGTCTCCACCCGCAGAAGCGGCTTTGAAGAAGCTGGCGTAATCAACTTCCTCTCCGATTCCTACATACGCGGACATAACGTCCGCCACTTCCGTCATGTACTGATGCATCTTCGAGGATGCCTCCGACAGGAACTCGTCATCCCCTTGGTATAGATCCTCTTGCACGTAATATTGGAAGGACGCTCCCACTGGATTGTAGTATAAGTCAATGCTGCTTTCCAAGAATGCATCCCTAACCTTGGAATCAACCGTTGGGATGAAGTGAATAAGCAGCTCTTCGCCCCCTTCGTCGGCAGGAAGAACGAGCGTCCAGAACATCAGCTCGAATACATCGCCGCGGTACAGATTCGCCGTTGCTTCCTTATCGGCGAACAAGCCAATGCCGATCTCTGCGCCTTGCTGGATCGCGTTGGCGTATTCTATTTCAAACCCTGCCACGCGCGCAAGGAAAGTAACAGCCTGCTGATACGTCACTTTATTGCCGATGCCGAACTTGCCGCCACCGATGCCTGTTGTAATGCCATAATGGAATGCCTTTTCGATATCCGCGTAAGCCCAATGCGTCTTCGGCACGTCGGAGAACGTCGGCACGGAAGGCGGCGTGAACGCCGCTTGACCTTCGCGTTCGTTGAGTCGCGCCAGTATCGTAACCATTTGCTCGCGGGTCAGCTGCCCGTCTTCCTTAAGCCCTTGATCCGTGCCTTGGATGAGGCCAAGCTCTTGAAGCGCCTCACCGTAAGTCTTGAACTCCCCCGCATATGCGGGGCTGCCCCATGCCATAAGCAGCGCAAATGCTGCCATGAAGGCGATTAATTTGTTCTTCATGTCTCTTTCCCCTTGTCGAATAAAATGGATATGATGGGCATTACCGATTATTCGACAGTCTTCCTCATTTTTCCTTCAAACCCAAAGGAGCCGCGATAAAATATCGCAGCTCCCCCGATATTACTTCAATGATCGTTAACGTGGTCCCACACGACGACCTTCGTCCCCTCATGCCTGCGACGCATCGTGACGCCATCCAGGGTGACCTCCTCCGCACGCTCCAGCCGGAGGGCCGGGCCTTGACGCGTCTCGACGCGTACTTGATGAAGCTCGAGACCGCGTACATGCTTGGCGAACATGCCTTCTCCCGCCATGACCAGCTTTTCCTTCACCATGTCAGGCTCGCCGCCCTGCTCGTTCGGGTCCTGCGACATCTCGATCGTTATATGGCTCAGCACGACATCCTCAATGGGCATCTCCGGCAAGCCATAGAGGAAGGCTGCGGCTGCCTGCACGCCCCGCGCGGTTACATCACTGATAGAAATACGGCGGACGACCGGCGTCCCCTCCGTCACAGGAACAGCATCCGGGCTCGTCAGCAACGGGTTGCTTTCATCGATGCCATGCCGATAGAACGTGTTCATGACAATCGGACATAATACATCGCGCATCTGAATGCCTCGGATGTCCACATCCTCCACTCCGCCGCCCCGTGCGCGATTTGTTTTGATCCGGATGCCGCGGTCCGTGCCGATGAAGAGACACCCTGTTACAACAACGTGGCGGATGCCGCCTGCCGTCTCGCTGCCCATCACGATGCCGCCATGCCCCCGCTGCATGATGCAATTCGTTACCGTCACATATTCCGTTGGACGGCCAACGCGGCGTCCGTCTTCATCAATGCCTGATTTCAGACATAGACAGTCATCGCCAACGTCGAAGCGGCAATCCGATATAACCACATGTGAGCAAGAATCCACATCCAGGCCGTCGCTGTTCGGCGCGTCCGCAGGATTGCGGAACGTTACGCCGGTCACGCGAACCCCGTCGCAATAAACAAGATGGGTATTCCAGAACGGCGAGTTCAGCAGCGTTACTCCTTCTATTACAACTTCCCGGCAATCGATCAGCTGAAGCAGCGGCGGACGCAGAAACTGCGTGTCCCACTCCACAATATTGCTGTTGATGGACTCCCGGATATTCCGGTTCAGCTCCTCTAGCTCCAGCCGACGCACCGATTCCGGCACAATTCCCTCATACCTTAGCTTGCGATAGGCGTTCCACCAGGCCGAGCCTTGTCCGTCAATTACACCGCCTCCCCGAATCGCGACATGCTCGATGCCGGACCCGAACAGCAGAGGCGAATAACCATAACATTCGTACCCGGACCAGCGCGTCTGCTCCGCCGGGTACGCCTCAAAGTCATCCTTGAAGCGGATCGTTGCGCCTGTCTCCAGTTCCAGCGTCAGGAAGCTCGCAAGCCGAATTCTGCCTGTCATATACAGGCCGGCCGGCACATAGACCGTGCCTCCCCCGGCCTCCGAGCAAGCGGCGATCGCAGCGGCAAAGGCCGCTGTATTATCTGCGCTTCCGTCGCCAATCGCTCCGAATGCTGTTATATCGTATTTAGCTATTGGAAGCCACCTGCTTCACAATGCCATCCATATCCGAACCGCCCAGCCGCATCTGGTACGGATTATAGTCCTTTTTACAGGGAGCCTCCCAGGCTGACCATATGGAGCAATGGGCTTCTTGTGCCCGTTCCAGCGGGCTTCTCTCTCTGCTCAACTCCTTATCCTCCTCATCCATGTCGTCCTAACCTTTAATTGAGCCCAGCAATGCGCCCTTCGCAAAGTGCTTCTGCAGGAACGGATATACAGCCAGAATCGGCAAGGTAGCCACGACAATAACTGCCATCTTCACCGCTTGGTCCGGCGGCGGCACCTCGCTGTCCAGAGACGCGTCGGAATCCAGACCGCTGGCCAGAATTACGATTTGGCGCAGGAGCACCTGAATAGGCCACTTCATACTGTCATTCAAGTACATAATAGCGTTCAAATACGTGTTCCAGTACGTAACTGCGTAGAACAGTGAAATCGTTGCAAGCGCCGGCAGCGACAATGGCAGCACAATGCGGAACAGAATGCCGAAGTCATTGCAGCCGTCGATTTTGGCCGATTCCTCAAGCCCATCCGGAATGTTCTGGAAAAAGTTTTTTAGAATAATCAGGTTAAACGCATTAATAGCGATTGGAAGCACCAGCGCGCCGTAGGAATCAATCAGTCCCAGCTCACGAACGACGAGGAAGGTCGGGATTAATCCGCCGTTGAACAGCATCGTGAACACAACAAGGAACATCAGGATGCGCCTTCCGTCCAGATCCCTGCGAGCAAGCGCGTAACCGAACAAAGCTGTAATCAGCATACTGAAGGCTGTGCCAAGCACCGTAACGTAGATCGATACAAACATGGCGCGGAAGATGGTACCGGTAGAGAAAATGTATTGATACGCGTCCAGGCTGTACACCGTCGGAATCAATATAAATTTCTTCGCAGCCATCTCGGCCGAGGTCGTGAAGGACCCCGCGACGACGTGTACGAACGGAAGAAACGTAACGATGCCTATAATCGCGAGCAGCACATAGTTAACGATGTCAAATAGCCTGCTGCCAAATGTTTTGTCTTGAACCATTCTGTATTCCTCCTTCCGCCGCGATTAATAAACGCCCTCTTCTCCCATTCGCTTGGCAAGCCAGTTCGCCGCCATAACGAGGATGAGGCCGATAAATGATTTGAAGAAGCCGATAGCCGTACTGTAGCTGAATTGCCCTTGCTGCAAGCCTGCCGTATACACATACGTATCGATAATTTCCCCGACGCCGCGATTCATCGAATTGAGGAGCAGGTACACATGCTCGAAGCCAAGCTCCAGGACATCGCCGATCTTCAGGATCAGCAAAACGATGATAACGCTGCGGATCGCGGGAAGCGTAATATGCCAAATTTGGCGGAAGCGTCCTGCTCCGTCGATGCGCGCCGCCTCATACAAGCCGGGATCGATGGCCGCGATAGCTGCCAGATAAATAATGGTTCCCCAGCCTGCCTCACGCCAGATGACCTGCAGAATATACATTGGACGGAACCACTCCGGGCTGAGGAGGAAGTTCACCTTTTCCCCGCCGAATAGGACGATCAGCTCGTTAATGATGCCTCCATCCATCGTAAGCATGACGTAGCTGATGGAGACGATAATCACCCACGACATGAAATGTGGAATGTAGACCAGCGTTTGAACCAGCCGTTTGAATATGGCGATCCGCACCTCATTCAGCATCAGCGCCAGAATAATGGGGATCGGGAAGAAGAAGATTAAGTTCAAACCAAAGAGAATGAGTGTGTTCGATAAAATATTAAGAAAATCCGGCTCAGTGAACAGCCGCTTGAAATGCTCCAGACCTACCCATTCGCTCCCGGATATGCCCTGGTAAGGCTTAAAGTCCTGCAGT
This sequence comes from Paenibacillus sp. PL2-23, assembly GCF_040834005.1. Lineage (NCBI taxonomy): Bacteria > Bacillati > Bacillota > Bacilli > Caryophanales > Paenibacillaceae > Paenibacillus > Paenibacillus sp. PL2-23. Next base: position 1,148,630 of record NZ_CP162129.1, on the reverse strand, counting down.
GAAATAACAAGTCCGTACATAGGCACGTATTTGAATAGGATAAAAAACAAGATGCCCGGAATCGCCATCACATACAGCAGCTTATTTTTCCATAGTCGCTTCTTCAGCTCGCTGCTCTTATTGGACTTCGGCGGGGCGATTTGCTTCTGTGCCGATATTTCCATATCCTCAGTCCTTTCCGCTTCATCCGGCTCTTGCTTGATGCCGGGGATTGAAGAGGCTGCCGCATTGTAGGGGCAGCCTCTTCCCAAACCGTTTATTTATTGGCGTTGTACGCAGCTGTGTATTCGTCGATGATGCTTTGTCCGCCGCGCGACTTCCACGTTTCTACCGCTTTATCGAAGCCCGCTTTGTCCAATTGGCCGTACATGTACTGATAGGTTGCGTCTGTAATAATTTTTTGCAGCTCTTGGCCCTTCTCCGTAAAGGTCTGGGAATCCAGAGGAGCCGTCGGGTCATGAATGGCTACCGCTTCATTCTCGATAATAAATCTCTCTGCGTCGATACGAGCTTGCAGATCATGGAAGCCCGCGAATTGGCCATTCGTCTCCGGCTCGCCGATGACGCTGTCCTTGTAGCCCTTCACTTCGCGCTGAACCATATCTTTGTCGCCCGTTTCCTTCGCTTGGCCGTCCACTACCGTATAATGCGTGCCTTCAATGCCCTAAAACATCAGGTTAGCTACTTCAGGCGTCATCATCTTGTCGAAGAATGCCAGCACTTTCTTCAGCTCTGCTTCATCCTTGATGGCGGATTTCGGGAAGAGCACCACGTTGTTGTAGCCTGGGATTGCCCAGATGCCGAATTCGCCGCCCGGCTTCACAATTTTGTTATGCGTCGCAACCGCGGCTGTCGGCACATTCTTCACCAGATTGTTGTAGAGGCTGTTCACGTCCTGCATGGAGCCAATGTACATGCCCGCTTCTCCGCTTTGGAACAGGTTGACCTGATCCGTCTTGCTTGTTGCCGCAAAGTCCTGGTTCATATAACCCGCTTCGCGAAGGCTCTTCATATAATCCATTGTTTCGATGTACTCAGGGAACATGAACTCAGGCAATACTTGGCCGTCCTTCACGCCGAAGTTGTTCGGTGTGCCGAAGAACGAGGAAAGCGTCTTGAACGCGCCGTATACCAGATCGTTCCGGTCAGCCAGACCGACTGTGTTGTTATTGCCATCCTTATCCGGATCGCTTTCTGTGAACGCCTTCGCCATCGCGAACAGCTCTTCCGTTGTTTGCGGCGCGGACAGACCCAGATTATCCGCCCAATCCTTGCGGTAGATCAAGCCTTGTCTTGCAAGCGGACGGCCGATATACAGGGAGTACAGCTTGCCGTCAACCTTGGTGTTGTTCAGAATGGATTCCTTCATCTTGCTCAGGTTCTCGAACTCGCTCAGGTATGGACCGATCTCCCAGAACTGATTGTCGCGAATCGCTTCCTTGAAGCGGATGAATGTCGCTTGGTTTTTGAGGTACGTGACCTGCGGCAGAGCGCCAGTCGCGAATGAAGCATTCAGCTTCTCTTCATAAGTGTCGGCCGGGAAGAACTGATAAGTCAGCTTCGTGTTCGTAAGCTTCTCCAGCTCATTCTTAATGGTATCCGGCGGCGTCTCTGCAATGTTAAGCGGCAGCATAATCGTAATTTCCGTCGGCTCCTCCGGCTTTTCCGGCTCTGCGGAAGGCTGCTCGCTCGCCGTTGCGCTGCTGCTTGCAGCAGGCGTGTCCTTACCACCCGAATTTCCTGAACAAGCGCTTAGTACGAGAACAAACAACATGATGGTGCTCAGGAGTAAAAGCATCGATTTCTTTTTCATCTTGGCAAACCCCTCCATAACGTTTTGACTTGCGGTATTTGGTGACGCTTTCAGCATATACGAGCCGCATAGGGTGCCGATACAATCACGGGAGTAGATTCCGCCTGTGGGGCGAGCCGTCTGAGAAGATGATTATATTCTGATGTGCTGACACGATAACAAGCAATGACCCGTAGAACATAGAAGAACCGGCGCACCTGATGGCACGCCGGTTCCCCGTTATTGATTGAAATAAGCTTCCGTATATTCCTCAGCAATCGCATTGCCACCGCTTTGTCTCCATCTAGCCGCCTGCTCCTTGAATTGCGCTTCGTCCAGCTGGCCCAGAATATAATTGTAGGTCGCGTCGGATATAATCTTATACAGCGATACGCCCTTCTCGTCATAGGTCGGCGATTCGAGATTCGCTGTCGGATCCTTGACAATAAACTTCTCGTTGTCCTGACTGAGACGCTCCGCGATTTCCATCAGCGGCTCCCCCTCCGACACCGGCATCATATTGGGATTGCTCAGATCCGCGATCATCAGAGCGTGCAGCGCGTTCACCTCTGTCACACGCGAAGACGACAGCGACTCAGGCAAAGCGACCTTGCCGTCCACAACCTTATGGTGTCGTCCCTCAAAGCCGTAACGCATCAAATTTGCTACGTCCTCCTCCATGGTAGCGTCGAAAAACTGCAAAATACGCCGCAGCTCCTCCTCCGTTGGAATGGCCTTTTTGGAGAACAGGTACAGACCATTAAAATTCGGTATCGACCATACCTTATAGCCGCCAGGCCCTTCAATACGGTTCACAAGTGTAAATTCAGCCTCGGGATTCACCTTCTTCGCCTCGTCTGACAAGCGCTGCACATCCGTCATACTGCCAATATAGACGCCCGCCCTGCCTCGAATAAGGAGATCCCTCTGCATTTGCTTGCTTGTCACGGCGAAATCCTGATTCATCAGTCCTTCATTATACAGCCTCTTCATAAAATTCATCGCATCAACATAAGGCTGCGTCTCGAACTCCGGAACAAGCCGGCCTTCCTCCACCCCCCAGTTGTTCGGCGTGCCGAAATACGAGCTGATCGTCTTGAAGGCGCCATAGATTAGATCGTTGCGATCCGTCAGCCCGATTGTGTCCTGCTGGCCATTCCCGTCCGGATCGTCCTTCGTGAAGCGCCGCAGCACCTCATACAGCTCCTCAGTCGTGCCGGGCTCCTTCATATTGAGAGCTTCCAGCCAGTCCTTGCGAATGATGAGGCCTTGGCGGGACGATGGTCTTTCCGTATATAAGCCATATATTTTCCCCTCCACCGCCGCTTGCTGCAGAATTTCCCCATCCAAGTGCTTCAAATTCGGATAATCCTGCAAATAAGGCCCGATTTCCCAGAAAGCGCCGGAGCGAATGGATGATTTCATAAAGATATAATCCGTATTTTTGACGAAGGTAACCTTCTTCATGGAATTGGTTGTCAGCGACGTATTCATCTTGTCCGTATAAATTTCGTTCGGAACCCATACGATATCCAGATTAACGCCTGTCATTCGCTCAATCTCTCCCACAACATCCTCATGGGGAGGATGCGGGAAATGCAGCGGCGCCATGATCGAAACCGTCGTCTCCTTGGACGTGTCGGACACTTGGCCTTTATTTCCCCCAACGCTGCAGCCAGAGACAAGGGCTCCCATGACTGTAAGGATGACTGCTGCAACAAGAACGTTAATTCGCCCGTTCATAAGATTCCCTCCATGCTATGCTTGATATTTCTGCGATATATGAGACGATGATTATTCACTGAGAAGATGATTATTTCCTATATCCATCAACAAGGGCTATTATATAGCTATCTATGGCTGCGAGGTGAACATTCGAATGCGCTCACTCAGTTTTCTGTACAAGCTGACCATCTTTGGCTTCCTTCTAGGCACCCTGCCCGTTATCTTCATCGGCGTGTTCGCTTACGTAACTTCGTCGAATGAAATCGAGGATCGGGTGAACAGCGGCAAGCAGCAATTGCTTATGCAGACTAGTGCCAATGTAGAGCAAATTTTGACAACTGTCAACCACACACTAAATCAGGTGATCAATTCCACAGTCATGCGGAAGGCTATGGAGCAGCCTTTGACTGTAAACGATTTCAAAACGTATAACGACCTTAGCATGGAACTCCGACATATGCAATCCTTCGATACGCGTGTCGAGGATGTTGTGCTCATTAATACGGAGCATAATTGGATGATCAAAAATTCAGGACTGTATCGCTTCGATTCCTACGAATACCGCGAGCAGCTTGCCAGCCTTCTGGACCAGCCAGAGGATACCGTATGGATGCTGAACCCTACAGCATGGTTCTATAGCGAGGAAAATGCAGGCAACGTCAGCTGCCCGTATACCATCTCGCTGGTGAAGAAGCTCCCGACGACTGGATTGGACAAATACGCGCTGGCTATCGCCAATATTCCAACCTGCACCTTCAGCGAATTTCTGCAGTACGAGCAGGAAGCCTTCGATGATATGATGATCATTGACGAAAGCAATCGCATCCTGCTCCATCCCAATGCGGAGCTGATCGGCAGTCCCGTACAGCAGTCCGGACTGATCGACGAAGCGCGCCTCTCGTCTTATAATGGTCCCTTCACAGCGAAGTCCGACTCTGGCCACTATACCGTCAGCGTACACGCCTCCAGCTTCAACGGCTGGAAGTATCTGTCGTCTGTCTCCGTCGACAGCCTGCGGCAGGAGTCCCGGAAGATAGGCATGTACACCCTCTATGTATGCTTGCTCATGCTGGCCTTATCAATGCTAATCGCGTGGATCGGCTCGCGCCGCATGTATTCGCCCATTCAGAGCCTGCTTGCCCAGATGAAGGAGAGGCTGCCGGATTCGCCGCATAAGCCCGTGAATGAGTTCCAGATGATTAGCGAGCAGGTGCAGCATCTGTTCCAATCCAACACGAAGCTGGAGAAGGAAGTGAGCCAGCATCTGCAGCAGGTGCGCGCCTTCTCCCTGATCAAGGCTTATCAGGGCCAGACCAAGCCAAGCGAGCTCGCCGCCAAGCTGAAGCAGTACGGCTACGAGCGCCATCTTCAAAGCTGGCAATCAATGGTCGTCATCACGCTGCAGCTCGACACGCTGGACAAGGAGCGCTTCGGGCGGAACGATCTAGACCTGCTGCTGTTCGCCGTGCAGAACGTGATGGAGGAGCTCGTCGATTCCAATTCCCGCCTGATGCCGGTTATTATCGATCAGACGCTGATCGCGCTGATTGGCGGCGAGGACCATGAGGACAAGCCCTTCACCCATTTCGTCTACACGCTTACTGAGCAGCTTCAGCGCAGCATCCAGCAGTACCTGCAGCTGCAGGTCAGCATAGGCATCTCGCTTCCGTTCCAATCGCTCGACCATCTGCCGCTGGCTTACAGGGAGGGCCTGGAAGCTCTGAAGCATCGGATCAAGCTGGGAGAAGGCATTATCATGCAGTACGAGAAGCTGAACTCCGGCCAGCACTTCCTGCTTCTGAACTATCCCAACCAGATGGAGGCCGACCTGCTGGATGCCATCAAGCTGGCGGAGAAGGACAAGGCGCGGGAGCTGCTGAAGGGGCTGCTGCAATCTATATTCTCAGCTGCGTTGTCTCCTCAGGATTACCAAATTCCGCTTGCCCGCCTGCTCAACAATCTTATTATCGCGGTGCAGGAATCCGGTATAGGCATGAGCCGCATTCACGAGACGAACGAATCGCTGTATGAGGAGCTGTTCGGGCTGCAGGTGGCGCATGAGATCGAGGATTGGTTCTGGTCGAAGCTTGTGGGACCGCTCGCGGGCATATTCCGCGATCGCCAGAACGAGCAGTATCATAACATTTCGGAGAAGATTATCGATTTGATCCACCGTCACTATGATACGGATCTGACACTGGAGGATTGCGCTTCCCGCCTGCATTACAATGCCAACTACCTCAGCAGCGTCTTCCGCAAGGAGACCAATCTGTCATTCAGCGAATATTTGACCACGTATCGATTCAAGATGGCCAAGCGGTGGCTGTCCGAGACTGATATGTCGATCAAGGATATCGCGGCGAAGCTGCAGTACAACAATCCGCAGAACTTCATCCGCTCCTTCCGCAAGGTTGAAGGCATGACGCCGGGCCAATACCGCGAGAAGCAGACAGGCTGAGCTTGCCGATAACAGGAAAGGGGCGCCCTCATGGACGCCCCTTATTCTCTATTCGTTACTCAAATGGGAAATACGCATCTGCGTTGTTATAGGAAATATTGCGAACGATCGAACCAAGCAGCTCGGAATCGTTAGGCACTTCGCCATTCTCTACCCACTCGCCGATCAGGTTGCACAGAATTCTGCGGAAATATTCGTGGCGCGTATACGACAGGAAGCTGCGGGAATCCGTCAGCATGCCTACGAACTGGCTGAGCAAGCCTGCATCGGCTAACGATTTCATCTGAGCGATCATGCCTTCTCTTGTATCGTTGAACCACCATGCTGAGCCGAACTGCATCTTGCCAGCGACGCCACCGCCTTGGAAGCAGCCGATGAGAGTGCCAATAACAGCGTTATGCGTTGGATTAAGCGAATAAAGAATGGTCTTCGGCAGCGCGTCGTCGCGATCCATCGCGTCCAGCAATCTTGCCAGCGGCAACGCGATCAACTGATCGTTCATGGCGTCGTAGCCGGTATCCGGACCCAGCTTGGCGAACATGCGGGCGTTGTTGTTGCGGGCGGCGTTCATATGATACTGCATCACCCAGCCGCGCTCCGTATACAGCTTGCCGAGGAATACAAGGGTATACGTCTTGTATTTCGTCTCTTCCTCCAGGCTGACCGCCTCTCCGCTTAGGGCCTTGGCGAAGATCGAAGCGGCCTCTTCCTTCGTCGTCTCTGCGTAAGGCACGAAATCCAGTGCGTGGTCGGATACTCGGCCGCCTGCGGAATGGAAGAAGTCCACTCTTGACTCCAGCGCCGCCAGCAGCTGATCGTATGATTCGATTGAGGTACCCGCGGCTGCGGCAAGCGCCTGAATCCAGTCTTTGAAGCCCTTGCGGTTAATTTCCAGCCCTTTGTCCGGGCGGAACGACGGCAGCACCTTTACAGGGAACGCCTTGTCCTCCCGCAGCTTGATATGGTACTCAAGCGAATCTATAGGATCATCCGTTGTGCATACAACCTTCACGTTGGACTTGACGATGAAATCCCGCGCGCCAAAGCTAGGTCCCGTCAGCTGCGCATTTACCTTCTCCCAGATGAGAGGCGCATTCGCTTCGCTAAGCGTTTCCTCCACGCCGAAGTAACGCTTCAGCTCCAGGTGCGACCACTGATGGACCGGGTTGCCGATTGCAACCTCCACGGTTTTGGCAAACGCCACAAACTTGTCATAGTCGCTCGCTTCTCCCGTTACATGGGATTCCTCCACCCCGTTGGCTCTCATGAGGCGCCACTTGTAATGATCCCCGTACAGCCATACCTCGGTCAAATTCTGATACGTCTTATTCTCGTAAATTTCCTTCGGGCTTAGGTGGCAGTGATAGTCAATGATTGGCATATCCTTCGCATATTCATGGTAAAGCTTCTTCGCAACATCATTCGATAATAGAAAATCGTCATTCATAAACGCAGCCATGCAGGATCATCCGCCTCTCGTCATGTTTGAAATCAGAAATAACAACGTTGTTATTTTCGTATATCTCTATCATAAGTTGAAACGAAGCCCATATCAATGCTATTTTATGAATACCTTATTTTTTTATAATTTTGAACCTCCTCTAATAGTGCGTGTTCAAAAAGTCCAGTTTTCAGCACCGAGAAGATCGAATAAAGCTAGGAACTGAGGAGCGGTACACGTTTTCGAAGAAAACGACCTCGTGAGCATACGCTTAGTGAAGCTACGTGAGCACCTCCAGTGTTTCCGGAGGAAACACACTTCGTAAGCATACGCTTGTTCCGGCTGAATTCGATATTCGATGTCGACTATGCTTCTTGAAATGCTTCGTGATCAAAAGTGGACTTTTTGAACCTCCTCTAATAGAAAACGTTTGTTAGTTAATGACGGGAGCTACCTAAGATGAATGTGACGATCAAAGATATCGCGCGTCTGGCAGGCGTCAGCTATTCCACCGTGTCCAAAGCTCTGAACGACAGTCCGCTGGTCAAGCCGGATACGAAGCGCCGGATCGCGGAGCTCGCCGAGCAGCTTGGTTATCAGCCCAACTTTGCAGCCAAAAGCCTGGTATCCCGGCGCAGCAAGACGGTCGGCATCGTGCTGCCCTCGCTGGAACGTGTCGCCTTATCCGCCTTGGTCGGCCGCATTAACGGAGAGCTGGCGGAGCGAGGCTACGATGTCATACTGTCTACCTTGTCTCCCCAGCCCGCAGCGGCCCTGTTCCAGCGGCTGCGGATGGACGGAATCGTTGTCTTCGAGGATATTCCTCCGGAGGGCCGTCATGACAGCGCAGTAACTACCGATATCCCCGTTCTCTCCATCGGCGTCTCTCATATGAGCGGCTCGCGCTTCGCCCTTGTCGATGCCAAGCGCAAGGAAGCGATTAAGGAAGCGGTTCGTTATTTGACCTCGCTTGGCCACTCTCATATCGCTTATGTAGGCGACAATCGCGGGTCGGACAATAAGCAGCAGGAGAAGGTCACAGGATTCTTGGAGGGCGCCTTCGAATACGGCCTCTCGCCCGTCTCCGCGGAGGTGCTGGATTCCGGCGGGAATACGTGGAAGCACGGCTTCGAAGCCGGCAGAGCCTTGCTGCAGAGGGAGCGGCTGCCAAGCGCCGTCATAACGGGTGCGTTCGATCTAACCGCAGGCTTCCTGCGCGCGGTACAGGATGGCGGCCTGGACGTGCCAGCCAACCTGTCGCTTATCGGATACGACAACGTTCCTCAGCTAGCTGAGCTCGACGTCCCGGTAACTGCCGTAGGCGTCCCGCTCCGGCAGTACGGACGGGTAATCGCGGCGACCCTCGTCGACATTATGGCCAGCGATGCCCCGATCCGCCGTACGGTCATGCTGGATGCATGTATCGAGGAGAGGGCGTCCTGCTCCAAGCGATAAGACGATGAGAAACCCTCTATCGAGGCCATTCAGAGATGAGCGACCGCGTTTAGATGCAGGATAGTGGTAAACGAAAGGCCTGATCCGCCATCCGGGATGGCGATCAGGCCTTTCTCATTAATAGGTTTCGGCGGGCGCTTCGGAGGCTCCTGTCTCATGTACAGGCTTCTCTTCTACGTGCACACCCCTTAATGGATTTGGCTGCGCTACGGAGTTAATGACCGTAAACGCTTTGTAATGATTGGTGATTTGAACCTCATAAGACGTCAGGTAGACGCCGTTCCTAAGATCGTATACCCTCGTTCCATCTAAGCTTGCGCCGGTCCAGCTTAAGGTTGTGCCTTGGTCGACGGGAGTCGAAATCCACAAATTAGAGCCTAAGCTGTCAATCGTCACGTCAGCAGCTTGTTTGTCAACGGAATACGTGTTGTCCGCGTTCAGCCTGATGATGGTTTGCTCGCCGTTCTTCAACGTTACCGTCAGGACGGATTCCGCACCCTTAAGCGGCACTGCAAATACTGTCGCGGTGACCTTGTCGGCTGTTTCCACGGCTGTTGCTGTTGTGATTGCCCTTCCCCCTTGCTCGTATGCGAGAGACGTATAATTGTAGCGAGCATGGAGCGAGAGATCAGCGACGGGGTCCTCGTTCCCGAAAATGAGTATTTGCTTGACTTGCAGGCGGTTTCGCTCATCTTTTACAAGCGGCATATGCGTAACTCCGGTTACGCGGTAGATCGTCGTATTGTTTGTACCCACTTCATGTTTGCTCGTTCCCCTGCTGCTGATAAGAGGTACCGTGCCGTCACCAACTACATACAGGGGTATAATTGTGCCTTCGTTATCGGCAAGCTCCGACTCTTGATAGATAGGCATATCATACGTGTAGCCGTCGATTGTTCTTGTCTCATCTCCGAAAATAATATAAAGCGGAATATCGGTGGAGATGTAGTCATAATAAAACATGTGCTTGTAACGGGCTTTCTCCAGCAATCTCTCCTGAAAATCCAGGTAGCCGGGACCATCGTTAACCTTAGAGAGAAAATCTGCCATCTGATCATATTCTTCAATATACACAGGGTAATAGTCTCCGAATACGTCACTGTTCTTCTTGTTGTACTTCAACACTTCGCCGTACGTTAATCTAAAATATACATCTGATGGAAGCAAGCCGTAAGCCGATGGCGAATGCATAGCAAGCTCGCGGCCTAACGAATTCGGAAGAATCGGAATGTCCAGATCGTAGCCGTCGATCCACGCCTTCATGGAAGCGGCAGCTCCGAGCCATGGTGTTCCCAACGTGACCCATTTGCCGACCTTTTGCTCATATGCCGGGTCATAGACCGCTTCTTTGATAACAAGCCCGCCGTTGCTATGAGAGATCAGCATCACTTTGCTAGAGCCGCTCTTCTCGATGGCAAGATCTATTCTTTTCTTGAGAGCTTCGGCCGCTTCTGTGTTGTCTCTAAGAAAGTTATAAGGAAGCCCGAATAACGTGCGTCCGGCAACGTACCCCTCAGCCTTCAAATCCTTGATCATGTCTTTAAAATATTCATCGTCTCCTCCGAGCGTATATTCCGGCGCGACGTCTGCGATATCCCAGAGTCCCGCCTCTCTGTCTCGGAAATGAGCCCCGATTTCAGCCTCTACTTTGCTTGAATAATAATTTTGACGCAGGAATTTGGCCGTATTCGCAATGTTCAAATTCATCCACAAATTAATTTCCATACCGAAGAAGGTGGGATCATTGCCGAACAATGCGGTACCCCCGAACCCGGGAACGATGATGATAGGAGCAGTGCCGCCGTTTTTCACGGTTAATTGGTAAGCGTGATCCTTATGAAAGCCTCCATCCGCAGAGAAAACCTTAATATAATACGTTTTGTTTTTCGGAATGATGATTGAGATGCTTTCATCCTTGTTAGCAGCGTTTTTGGATAGGGCCACCAGATTATTTTCGTTGTCAAATAAGGAAATATCATAATTTGCACCCACGGGGATACCCGTCAGACTGAGCTGAAGATCGTAAGGCAATTCGTTGTTCGTCACCTTGTAGAAGTCGACATCTCCCGCTGCATGAATGGTGCCGTTGAACGTTCGCGGATAGCCTGTCGTCACGCTCGCCTCCGTCGCTTTGGCCATCGTATCGTTATTCTCGTACGAATCTGTCGCCACGCCTCTGTAGAAGGTCTTCAGACGATAACCTCCCTGTGAGCCCGTCTGCGAGCCGAAAGCAGGGTACACCACGGCATACACTTCATTATTGTTAACCGGCACGTCGAAGACATAGTCCGCTTGATTCCCGGGCATTCTCGATTCCCCGATTTTCTTCTTATCCTCATCGTATACGACGAGATTGTAATCGCGATCCGCGGGACCTTCCAAAGCGAAATGCACCTTGCCTGCGCCGCCAGCCTGGAATTTAAAATAGTCCCTGTCCTCCGATGTCGAGAGCGAGCCCAGCATATCGACCTCTTCCTTCAGCATATTCGCTGTGTGAAAGGAATCATTGCTCTCCGATTCATTCCTGGTCAAGCTGGAGCCGCCTACGTACATCGTGATTTCATAAGGATGGGGACTCGCCGATCCGATTGCCTCCGTATACACCTTGAGATAGAACGGTTGGCCTTTTTTTCCGAAAACGTCATTAATTTGTGGTTTGCCGTTAACGAGGCTGCTCACCCCCACCTCTTGCATGGACTCGTCGTAAAGCTTCATGGCATAACCCGCTAGCGGCATCCTGTTCATGTCAATGGCGAAGTAGCCCGTCGTATAAGCGGACAACGAATACCAATCCACATCTTGCTGATTATGCAGAGTAGCGGAGATAGAAGCACCATTCGATTGCCCGAGCTTCGTAGGTGTATAGGACGCTTTGGTATTGTTAGGCTCATAGCTGTCGCCGCCGATTTGGATCCATTCAATTTCATAATCCTCGTGCGGAGCGGCATAACCTGCTTCGGTAAAGACTTTGACATAGAACACGTCTCCACGAGCTCCAAAATGGTACGGAAGCATCTTCGGCTCATGCTCTTCGAAGGATGCCGTCGAGTAGAGAGCATCTCCGTCCGCCTCATACAAAGCGATGTGGTAATTCTCCGTAGGCGCCAGCGCCAATCCCACCTGGAAGTTGCCGGACTGCGCCAGCTCCACGGCATACCAATCCTGATCCTCTGCCACGTGAATCGTTCCTTGGCCAATGCCGGACGCCGATTGGCCAAGCGTCGTTATGGAAGCCGTCTGCAAGCTATTGTTCCATTCGTGCATGTCACCGGCTTCCATGTTATAGCTGGATGTGAACGTTCTCTCCAGCACATACGTGTCGTTAGGATCATAGCCTCTCGAAGCATACACCTGCACGAAGAAGGTTTGCCCCCTGCTTCCATGCACGTTGTACATGATTTTGCCAGGACGATTCTTGGTAGACGCCAGCCATTCTCCATTGCTGTTATATAATTGGAAGTCATATTCCACACCTTCGGGAACGTTGTGCAGATGCAGATTATAGTAGCCCGAATCGGTCGTCTCGAACTGGTACCAGTCCTGATCCTCAGCCGAGTCGATTGTCCCTTCCAGCTTCCCCGCAGGTGATTGTCCCAGCGTCGTCAGAGCTGCGGATTCTCTTGCGTCATTCGGTTCAAAAGTGTCCACAGGGGCCGGCTGCGCTTGGAATCCGACCTGCAGAAGGTAATGGAATTCGCTGCCGACCATGTCCTCGCGTACCGATACCCGCACGTGATAGAGGTGTCCTTCCACCAGTCGGACATTATCAATTTCATAGAGGTGATTGGGATGATCATTGTCCATTTCGTTGCCGGATTCATCGACAATGTCCATCACCATCAGATTTGCCGTGGCCGTCTCCTGCAGCTTGACGCTCATATATCCTGTTCGCTTAGCCTGGAACGAATAATAATCGATCGGATCGTCGATATACCCTCGTCCGCTGACATCTCCCGTGAAGACGAAGCTCTCGCCGCCTTCAAGCAAATACCGTTCGTTGCCGTCCGGTGAGTTATTGGGCTCCTGCTCCGACAAGCTAAGCGGAGTCGTCTTCTGTTCGAATGGCGAAGCAACTGCGCTCGGCCATGCCGTCTGGACAAGCAAGGTCGCGCTTAACAGGATTGCGGATACTATACGTTTCATAATGGCCTCCTTTTTCAGTTCAGTGCTATGCGGCTAGTCGCCTTAAGTCAATTGAAGTATACGCCTCCTCCTAATAGCTGAGGAGGATGAACTTTTTTCACCTGTGTGAAAAACGAGCATCCTCCCCGGTTAATTCTATGAATGAATGGCTTGGCTAGCTTTGCTAGCAGCTTGCTCTTCCTGTACGGAACGCGGCGTCATTCTGCCGGTCACAATGCAGAAGCCCAGGCCGACATAAGCAAGACCCCAGAAAGCCGCTACGTAGACGTTGTCTTCCAGAGGCAGGAATATGCTCAGGATGTTGGCGACGAACAGAATGGGAACCCATCGCGGGAACACTTTGGCGCGGAAGGTCACGATAGCGAAGAGCAGCGTTCCGAGCAACAAGCCAACCATGCTTCCGAGTTGGGTCAGGCCTACCAGGGGTCCCTCCGGCATCGGTCCTGCAGAGCCGGTTACGAATACCATGAATACAAGCGCAGTCGTCAGCACATTGCTAATCGACATGCCCAGCACGCTAATAAATCCAAGCATGCCAATCTCCTTCGGCTGCGCGAGGTAGCCGGCGATCGTGCCGACTGCCATGAGGATGCACGCTATATAACCGAATGTTAATTCTTGCGGACTGTCCGTCCCCCAGACTAACGCCGTCGGCGTCATCCCCATTCTTGCAATGCCGGCCAGCAAACAGATGATGCCCAGCCCTTTCAATCCTTTGTACACGTTCATTACATTCACCTCTTCGATTGATGTGATTACCATGACTTCATCCTACTATCTTGGGAATAGCAAACGGCAGGGCATGAACTTCCCCTTTTCTCAGGAAATATGGCTTCCCGAATTCGGGAAGACCGGGAAGCTCCGTTAGAATTTCGTATCCAATTGTGGCTATCGTCGCTATAATTATAGTCATGGGAAAAATTAGAATGGTTCAGATTCTGATCGGATTGTTTTTTGTGGTCACGGCGTCCATCTATGCAGGCTGTGTTCCGGTCTATTATGACAAGCTGGTGACGACTTGTATTGAGAATGGCTGCGGCGTATCGGTTCCACCACTAATCCTGGAGCCGGGCAGCTTAACCGTAACGGAAGTCGCTCTACTCCATGTCGTAATTGATGTCTTCATTACAACGGTGTTCTATTCCGCTGCCCTGATTCTGCTGTGGAAAAGCTCCCGCGAGCCGATGGGGCTGCTCGCCGCGCTTGCGATGATCGCTTTCGGAACCTCCTTCCCTTCGCTTGCAGCGGTTGGGGCGGATGGCTCGCTATTCTCGAAATATTGGTTTTACGGAGTAGCGGCGATCGGCTGGATCGCGATTTCTCTCTTCTGTCTGCTATTCCCGAACGGCCGGTTCGTCCCCGCATGGACGAAGTATCCCATGGCATTCATCGCTCTTGTCGATATTGCCAATATTTTTTTGGAAGGGAGTATATGGCGGAAGCTTAACGTTCCTTTAATCCTTCAACTGGTATGGTACTCCATAACCACATTGCTGCTCATCTATGCTCAGGTGCATCGCTTCAGACGCGTCTCTTCACCCGAGCAGCGACAGCAAACCAAGTGGGTCGTCTACGGTGTCGCCGTCTGCTTCATGGGCTTCTCCGTTATCAGCATGCTGTTCGATCCCGACTTTTACAAGGGCAATGCCGTCTATTATCTCTATCTGAATGTAGCCTTGCACCTCTGTTTATCGGCGCTGCCCGTTACACTCACCCTTGCCGTGCTCAGACGCAGATTATGGGACATTAATCCGCTTGTGAACCGGACGATTGTGTATGGTGCGTTATCCGTATGTATTGTGCTGCTGTACACCGGCGTGGTGGTTTACCTGGGCAACTTGTTCGTGACATGGAGCAGCTATGCCGTATCACTGGCAGCAACAGCGCTTGTTGCGGTTCTGTTCGCGCCGCTGAGGGAATGGCTGCAGAAGCTGGTGAACCGACTGATGAAGGGGCGTCACGATGATCCCTACGCCGTGCTTCTGGAGCTGGGCAGTCAGATGATGCGTCCGCTTGCTCCTGATGCCATGCTAAATGCGATTGCGCGTCAGGTCCAGACTGCGCTTCGTCTGCCCTATGCCGGCATTGCCAGAGATATTGAGGGGCAGGAGACGATGCTTGCCGCGGCGGGCGAACGCCGGGACGAGCTGGAGCTGCACGCTTTTCCAATTATGTACCAAGGACAGTCGATCGGAACGCTGTATGCCGCCAGCCGCTCAACAGGAGAAGCGTTCTCGGCGGAGGATCATAAGTTTCTCGAGGTGCTTCTTCAGCAATCGGCACCGTTTGTCAACAATGCAGATATGCTCCAGGGAATGAGGCGGCTTGCGGAGGATCTGCAGGAATCGCGGGAGAAGCTTGTGCTTGCTCGAGAGGAAGAGCGGCGGCGTATCCGCAACAACCTGCATGACGATCTGGCGCCGCGCCTTGCTGCGCTGGCGATTAACGTGGCTGTCGCGCGCAAATTCGTCGACAAGGAGCCTGCCGCGGCGGTCGCCAAGATGGATGAGCTCGGACACGTCATTCGCGCCACCGTGCAGGACATTCGTTCACTGGTGAACGACCTTCGTCCGCCTGCGCTTGATGAGCTGGGATTAATCGGCGCCATTCGCGCTCGCATGGATGAAATGACGAAGCCGTCTCAGCTTGTCGAGGATGGCACAGCAAGGCGGCTGAGCATGCAGATTGACGCGCCGCAGGAGCTGCCGGCGCTTCGCGCCGCTGTGGAGGTGGCGGTCTATCGGATCGTCACGGAGTCATTGGTTAATGTCGTGAAGCATGCCGACGCCACAGAATGCCATGTCTTGCTGGCTGTTACAGACAACAAGCGGCTGCTTGTAGAGGTGGTCGACAATGGGGTCGGCGTAGAAGCCGTCCGACGTCCCGCATGGGCTGGCATGACCGGCGGCATTGGCCTTATCTCCATGCGAGAGCGGGCTGCGGAGATAGGCGGGGAATGTGCCATTGAACGGCTGGAAGCCGGGGGCACCCGAGTGCGAGCGGTGTTCCCGTTGCAGTAAAGGAGGTTCATACGAATGAAGATCATCATTGCCGAGGATCATCCTATGTTTCGCAGCGGCGTTCGCGGCTTGCTTGCGACAACGGATGATCTGGAGGTTGTTGGAGAAGCGTCCGATGGCGAGGAAGCGGTGAGGCTGGCCGGCGAGCTGCTGCCGGATCTGATCCTGATGGATATACGAATGCCGGTCATGAATGGCATTGAAGCGACCGAACGGATTAAGCTGCTCCATCCATCCGTAGAAGTGCTGATCCTGACCATGAATCAGGATGATCAGTCCGTGTTTACCGCTATGCGAGTAGGCGCGAAGGGCTATGTGCTGAAGGATGCCGACGAGGAGGAGCTGCTGCAAGCGATCCGGATGGTGGGAACAGGCCGCGCTGTGTTCGGCACAGGTATCGCGGAGCGGATGATGCATTTTTTTGCCTCGCATGCGCCTCAGCCACCCGCAACAGCAGCGCCGGAGCATCAGCAGCCGATTGGCGGCTTCGAGCTGCTGCGAGACCCGGCCTTCGCCGAGCTGACCCGCCGCGAAGCCGAGATACTGGCCCGTATCGCAAGCGGCGATACTAACGCTCAGATTGCCGACCGCCTTCACATCAGCGCGAAGACGGTCGCCAACAATGTATCGAATATTCTCAGCAAGCTGCAAGTTATGACTCGTCACGAAGCCAGGAAGCTGGTGGAGCAGTCGCGCAGCAAGTAGTGTTGTTACCGCGGGCGCTACGATTCCTCGCGCGGCTATTCGTGTGGCTATCGCGCGGCTGGGCGCCGCTTCTGCTCCAACAGCGACACCTCGTGTCGCTGTTGCACATATTAGCTGCTCCAACGCTGCAATAACGACACCTCGTGTGGCTGTCGCTCTCCTGCACGCCGCTTCTGCTCCAACAGCGACACCACGTGTCGCTGTTGCACATACTAGCTGCTCCAACTCTGCAATAACGACACCTCGTGTGGCTGTCGCTCTCCAAGTCGCTCCATTTACTAATCTAAATTAGTTTCCTTCCCTATCCCCGAATAGCGAGCTTTACAAAACCTTCAGCCTAGGACTGTATATTTCCGATTCGACTTAGGCACTTTAAATGCGGTGCCATTCAATCAACAACAATCAACACAGCCCATCAGCTATTCGAGGAGGAGTCTAATTTTGACAGCTCATTTAGGCGCACACGAAACAATGGAGATTCACGAGGTATTGTCTGCAGCGATTACGGGGATTAACACGATGCAGCTGTATCGTCCATTCGCTAAAGATCCAAGACTGGCTCAAATCATGGACAAGCAAATGCAGTTCGCTATCAACGGCTATAACCAGCTGGTACAGACCGTTCAGCAGCTGAATGGTCAAGCAATGCAGCAAGGCACGCCGTACAGTGCGCCTCGCAACTTCTCGCCCGTTTATGGCCTCGACAATCCCTCAATGGCAAGCCCGAATATGTCCGCGCGTCAGATCGACGATCACGACGTGGCTTGTGCGATGCTTGGCATGCACAAAGCATCGGCATCGATGAAGATCATCGCGGCGCTGGAATGCGCGAATCCGCAGCTTCGTTCCTTGATGCAGCAAAGCGCAGTGAACTGCTCAGAGCAAGCCTACGAGATCTGGCAGTACGTCAATGACCCCCACTTAACTAACGTTTGAAGTGGGGGCTTATAACAACCCGATCGTACGAACGTCTTGCGACTCCGATCTTTTGGCGTTCCGAAGAACGTGGTGTTACATCCTCTAGTAAGCCTTTGCCTACCGATGGGCAGACTGACAGCTGCCCTGCAAGCCTAGTCATGCTAAGCCTGCACCTTCAAGAAGGTACTCTCTTCCCTTCAGACAGAGATTCATGGCGCCGATCCGGTCATCATTGCTTGTATATCTGCATGCCTGGCAACGAAAGCGATGCCTGTGTTTATCCCGGTTTTCTTTCACCGTGTGGCGGCATAGGGGACATGCCTGCGAGGTGTGCTTCGGATCCACGGGTATCGCCATCGATCCTGCAAGCTTCGCCTTATACGTCACCATCTGACGCAGCTGATAGAAAGCCCACGATACCGTCACATACCGATACTTCAGCTTTGCCTTTTCCGCCCTGCGGCGGATCCCTGTCAGATCCTCCAGCACAAACAGCGTATTCGCCCCATAACGGGTAACGAGTGCCTTACTGACCTGATGGTTCACATCGGTCATCCAACGGTTTTCTCGTTCTCCGATTTGCTTCAGCCTGCGGCGGGACGAAGCCGTTTGTTTGCGTTGCAGCTCGGAACGCAATCGTTGGTAGTTTGCTCGTTTGTGTTTCAGTCCCCTTCCCCGAAAAAACAGCGTTCTCCCCTCGGTGTCATACACCGTAGCTACAAAGTTGATGCCCAGATCAATCCCTGCAACGTGTTCAATCTCCTTAAGCTCAGGAGAGGCCATTTCCTTAGACACTGGAATATGCAAAAACCACTTCTGTTTTTTGCATACCAGCTTGGCTGTACCGAATGTCCATGTGCCGTCGAAATAAGTCTCCATTCCTTTGGCTTCGAAGGGAATCTTAATGCGGCCTTGCAGCGTATTGACGGAGAATAGCTTTGCGCTTAGCGAGTAATCCCGTCTCCAGACGAGATCGTATTCCGGCTTCTTAAATTGTACGCGTGTCCAAGCATGTCCGCTGCTCAAGATGCTCTTGTATTTAGCCCGTACCGTTTTCAATACCGACTGAGCCATTTGAGAGCGCAGGCCCATCGTGCTGCGCAGGGTTCGATACGTCATTCGGTGCAGGGCAGACTGCCGGCGCTCGCTCGTCTCAAACACAAGGGCAGAGACAAAATTACAGCCTTGACGATAAGCAATCATCGTTTGTTGCAGGGCCATCATTTGACTTTCTGACGGTTTGATTTTGATTTTCGCCGTCACGGTAACGATCATACGTTCGCCTCCTCGCTATGCTAATTTTAGCATAGTAGGGAGAACAAGAACACACCAAATATCATTCCGGCTAATGCCGGACGCCCATTCCTCCCCCGCTTATAGAAGACGGGAGTATCCTGGGCGATATTGATGAATATGAACCAAGGCTCCCAGCAAAGCCTGTTTCAGCCGCAAGCTCACATGACAAATACCCATTCAGGCATGACCCAATAAAATGAACGGATGCTCCAGCTAGACCAGAGGCCAAGCTGGAGGACATTCCGGTTGGCGCGAGGTTCACGGATATGGAGATCGCCGCGATGCTCGGCGCCGACTGCTCCGCCGGACTCGTCGCGTGCAGTATGATCATGGGCAAGTCCACCCGGGAGGACGTCGCGGCGTTGTTCGCCAAATATCATGTCACCAAAGCAGCTTACGGCATGAAAATCCTCCAAGTCAGCAAGGAGAAGGGTTGGCTGATCCCGCCTCCTCTTCAAATCAAGCGCACTGAGCTGGTGAATGTATAACGTACGGTAACATGCGGTAACATACGAGCAGCCCTTAGCCTTATGGACATTGGCTAAGGGCTGTTTCATGTTATCACGCGGATTACTCCTCCTGATACGGCCGATGCTTGCTATTGATCGCTATCTGCCCTGCACGCCATCTGCTCGACCTCCATCGCCACCTGCAGATCAGGCTCTGACAAACTGCGGACGGCAACCTCCAGCTCCTCATCCGGGCGGTCGATGGGGTATATTCTCGCGACCTCCCTCTGCTCATCCACATGCTGAATATAGATGCGGACTCCATTATATTGTACGTTTGCCATGATAGGCGATGCCGCGATTTCCTGTGCTCGTTGAATGTTCATCTCATAGCCTCCTCTATTCATAACTCTTACATTTTGTGCAAAATAATCCTCTCATATGCAGTCCTCGCAACAATGGAATTCGCTTCCGGTTGTGTCGAATCATGTAGAAGTAACCAAAACACTTAGTGCCACAGCGGCAGGAGTATGGTACGATATTCCTGTCAAAATATGAACGAAAAGCAGAAGGTGATGCCGTTGTCCGAATCAGCCAATCGCTTGCAGCAAGCCAAAGCTTCGCCTACTAGCGCAGCCGCTCCAGCGTCTCGCGCAGCAGCTGCCCCCGAATTCTCAGCGGGA
Organism: Paenibacillus sp. PL2-23; assembly: GCF_040834005.1. Classification (NCBI taxonomy): domain Bacteria; kingdom Bacillati; phylum Bacillota; class Bacilli; order Caryophanales; family Paenibacillaceae; genus Paenibacillus; species Paenibacillus sp. PL2-23. The sequence goes on along the minus strand of NZ_CP162129.1, from coordinate 1,128,545 downwards.
CAAGCCTTAACGCAGGTCCAGCAAGGCCCGGTAACACCTGGAAGCGTCATGCAATTACAGCGCGCGGCCGGCAATCAAGCGGTATTGCAGCTCATGCGGGCGCGCAGCGGCGCATTCATTGCACCCAGGCCGCCTGCCCTGCCGGCTGCCGGTCCCTCAAGCCATATGCTCAAGCCTGCGGAAGCCGGGGAAGCCGAGCCTGCCCCGGCCCTCGTCGAGACGCCGCAAATTGCTGCGAACCTTGCTGGGGAAGCCGGTTACGCCGAGGTGTACGGATGGCTCAAGGAGCAGGCGAATGCCTCCAAGAAATCCGCCCTATTCGGCTTCTTCGACGCATTGATCCCTGAGCAGAAGATGAGCGCCATCCGCTCCATGGCAGGTGGCTCCGGCAGCATTACAATCGACGCGGTGAAAAAGATCATGCTGACCGGCATCATCTTCAAATCGGTGGACTGGGACAAGTTCTCCATCATTTGCCGGCAAGCCAAGCTGATCGACACAACCGATCATAATGCGGATAAGCAACGCGATTATGCCAGCTATGCAGCAATCGGCTCGTCCGGCGCCGCAGGCGGCGTATCCGGCTCGGCGTCGTTCAGCAAAACGCTGGGAGCCAGCGGGGCTTCCGGCACGGCGCTGGTCGCCACGCCCATTGCAAGCGGTCTGAGCGGCGTCGCGTCCGTGTCGCAGATCTATAACGCGACGCAGAACTATGACAGCGCGATGAGCGCAGCCGGGAAAGCGCAGATCATCGCCGGCGAAGGAGCCAGCGGCGCTGGCGACCTGGCTCGATTCACCGCCGGCACCGTCAACAGCGCCAGGGAAGCATCCGGCATGGCGCTGAACAGCGCCGCTACTGTGGCAGCCGGGGCAGGCGCTATCGTGGGCGGAGCGGCTTATATGATTGGAGGCGCGGCAGGCTATATAGAGAGCGGTCGCAATGCGAAGAAGCTAGGCCAGGTCGAGCAGGAGCTTGCCGCGAAGGAAGGCGGCGAGCTGACCGACAAGCAGCTTCTCGCCGCTAATCTTGGCCGATCGACGCAGGAGATGAACAAATCCAAGAGCGGCATGACCGCCGTCAAAGGCGCGATGATGATCGCAGGCGGCGCCATGCTCATCGCTGCAGCCGCCTCACCGGCGGGGCCGATTCTAATCGGGATGGCCGCGGCATTGGGCGGGGTCGCGGCTATCGCGAAATTTTATAAGCAATATAAACGGAAAGAAGCGTTCATCGACAAGGCCCTCAAGCTTGAGGAAGCGGCCGCGCTTCCCGAGAACAAGGACATCGAGAGGAGCAAGCTCCGCCAGTCTCTGCTGGAGCAGCACGGCTTCAACGACGTGGATCAATGCTATGCCCAGCTTATCACCGATCTGGCCGCAATGCTCTTCGACAGCGGCGTAGTCGGCGATGACCAGGAGAGCCTCCATATTATCGAGGGAATGGGTCTCCATGTCGACAAGGAGAAGAAGACGCCGGGCAAAGAGCTTATCGCCAAAAAACTTCATACGTAGAGGAGCATTGACATGACGGAATCCCCATCATTCGCCTACTCCGTGTTGAACCGATTATACGAATACTACGACAGTCACGGGATTGCCGCCAAGCTGGCCGAGCCTGATGATGAAGCGCCTTACGCATCGCTGCTCATTCGATTCGAAGAGATCGGCAGCCGCAATGATGCGGCGCTTCTCGAGATCAGCTTCATTCCCGGCCTGGAGGAAGCAGAGAAGGAAGGCGTCTACCTGCTTCAGACGTTCGCGGTGCTTCGGGACCAGACGGCTCCAGACAGCTACGGCGTCCTGCTGGATGAATGCGCAAGACTGAATCTGACCCTCCCCATCGGCGCTTTCGGCGTGACGGAGAGCGGCGGAACGTTATATTTTAAGCATAATGCCATGTTCAGAAGCGATTGGCTGGAGGGCGAGAGCGGCTTGCAGCAGCTTGACCGGATGAACGGCCTGGTGCTTCATCAGCTCCACCAGTTCATGGATCAGCTGGCAGACAAGGCATGACCAAGCGTAAACGGCTGACGGCGTCCTTCGGCGGAGCAGCATACGTTTCGCGTTGAAATATAAGCCCAGTATAGAGAAAACTTATACACTCTTATAATTCAAAAAACCAGAGCAGAGGCTGCATAGCAGACCCTGCTCTGGTTTTTGTCAATCAACATGTCTTGAATGTCAGCCCTTGCTCCGCCAAGGCGGTCCTTAGCTTCGGTATAGACGACGGACCCATTCCATGAAGCTTCAACAGCTCCCCTTCGGAATACTGGGACAGCTGTTGAATGGACGTAATGCCCTCGTTCTCCAACGCCCTTCTGGCTGGCGCGGGCATTCTGGACAGAAAGCCATCCCCTGGCCGATTCTCCTGCTCGCAGGTCGGACAGGTTGGACAGTCGCTGCTTTTGTAATAGGTATGCCCTCTAGGACAGGTTCTGAGTGTTGCGCGCGAAGACGCCATGGTACCACCTCCGACAAGGGGCTCAACAGGCTCAGCAGAGCATCCCTCATGATTCTGCTAGTTATTCAACCGTATCACAACAACGGTCAGAGGCTCAAGCACGATCTCTCCCTGCGTCAGGGAGAATCCCTTCTGCTCCCGCAGCGGCTCCGCCCCAGCGGATTCTCCGTGCACCAGAATATCGCCTTCAGTCAGATCCTCATGCAGCGACAGCGCGCGCGGCCAACGATCAGCGTTGACGAATACATAGTGGGTTCCCGTCCCGTCCGTCGCCTGGCAACGGTAGGCGATCACAAGATCGAACTCCCCCATCTCCGGTGCTTGGATCAAGGTAACATGGCGATGAACAGCCTCCATATCGGCGAGCCGGAAGGCGTTGGTCGACTTCCTCAGCCTGATCAGCCCCGCCGTATATGCTCGCGTCCGCTCGCATTCCGGGTACATACTCCCACCTGCTGCCTTGGCCCAGTGAAACATGTTCACCGCATCCGAGGAGTCGTAGGAGTTGTGTACGAAGTAGCCGATGCGCTCGCCGTGATGGTTATAGAACGGATGGGCATGCTTAGGCTCTCCATCGCCCCTCCATTGCTTCGTTCTGCCATATTCTTGTCCAGCATGCAGGAATACCGTGCCTTGAGACGTAAGCAGCAGCGCTTGACCGACCCGAATCCGCTTATGAATTTCGCGTTCATGCTCTGGCACCGAGGGATCCATTCTCATCGTCAAAGCGATCACGTCATGCAGGGTCAGATTGTCATGCGCCTCCAAATACTGCACCATATCTCCGGGAGAGTCCGCCGGCGTATTGTAAGGCTGCGCCTTGAGGTTGCGGAACAAGGTGTCCACATGACGAGCGCCGCCCGTCAGGAAACGCGCTTCCCCTTCAAAGCCAAATCCGGATTTCAGCTCATTGCGGAATTCGTCGGAGAACACGCCCACATCATCCGTCTTATTCATCCAATCCTGGTCGGCTCCCATTCCCTCCAGCTCCGGCTCAGCCAGATGGCCCGAGAACGTGCGCCACCCTTCGCCAATAAAGAGCGGATTGGGATGTACAGCCGCCGCCGCGTCATAAGCGCGCTGCACCGACTCGTACGTCGCGTCGCCCATCATGTCGAAGCGCATGCCATCTATTTTGTACTCCTGGAACCAATACCGGACGGAATCCACCATCAGCTTCTCCGCCATCTTGTGATTCGTCGCCAGATTGCTGCCGAAGCCGCCGAGCAAGTCCCCCGCCTCAGTCCGATAGAAATAATAGCCAGGAACGATATCCTCAAGCAGCCAGGCCTTCGCCATATGCGTATACACCACGTCCAGAATGACGCCCATCCCTGCTTGATGAATCGCGGCGATCAGCTCCTTAAGCTCCTTCACCCTCAGCTCGGGGTCGCGCGCATCCTCGGAATAAGCTCCATCCGGCGTAAAATAATGATGAGGATCATATCCCCAGTTATATTGGTTATTCTCCGTAGAATGATGCAGCTCCCGCTCCTTCATAGCGGCTTCATCGCCGTAATACCATGCCATGACGGGCAGCAGCTGCACATGAGTCACGCCCAGCGACCGGATATAGTCGAGCTTGTCGATCATCGCCCGGAACGTGCCCCATCTCGCTCGCAGGTCTCCTTCAATCGAAGGATCAGACGTAAAGTCGCGGACATGCGCCTCATAGATTACGGCATCTTCCCTGCGCTCATATCCCTCAATGCGGGCAGGGCCAAACTCCCCTTCCGGGTCTGTTGCCCGCAAATCAATAATCGCCGCTTTGCCGACAGCATCGCGATCCGTCCCCAGCGGAAGCCCCTCTGGGCTTACCCGGAATTCCGCCATCGACTTGGCATAAGGATCCAGCGCGGAGCGCGTAATCTCGCCGTGTGTAACCTCGTACTGGTAGTAGCAGCCTCGCACATCATCGACATGCAGCGCTTCCGGCGTTGCCGTCACAGACCATACACCCTTGTCGCCTCTCGTCATCTCTAAGGAGGCGAGCTGTCGTTCAGCATTCCTCTTATCATAGAACCGAATCGCCACAGCGTCCGCCTTCGGAGCCCATAGCTTGATGACCGCCTGGCGGTCCGCGTACACCGCGCCCAGGTCATCGCCGTCATAATAATAGCTCGCATCCAACTCTGCCCATGCCGCGTTTGAGATATTGGAGACCGCTTTGTCTTCATACCATTCCGCGACTCTTTTGGATGCCGCATCGTCATGAAACATAAACGTTACCTCCTTGGGGGCGTCAAGCTTGAACACAATATTGCCGCCTCCCGGCTCCCCGCCTGCGCCATAATTTTCGTACCAGCTGCCGTTCAGAGCCACCTTGTATTCGTAGCTGCCGGGATTAAGGGATACTTCCAGCATATGCAGTCCATTCCCTATATGGTTCATCCGGCATTCCACCGCGTCTGGAGACCAATTGCCGGCGGAGCCCAATTGCTTCTGGAAGTTGCCCGTGATGTAGGCCGTCCTCATGCCTCGTTCCATCGGGCTCGATAACGTTTGTGTTTGCATGGCGCATCCATCCTTTGCCTATAAAGTGAAGTCTATCAATCGCTGCTAGACTTCTATTCATAAGTATGGTCCGGCTCCCTGGCGTTTTATAACTGATGCCGTTAATCGTTGCCAGCCTTAACTATTATTTCGGCATATATACGCCCTTGCTTAAGCTCAGAGGAGAAAAAAAGCAGCCAACACGCCGGAGGCGCATTCGCTGCTCTTCGATTCCTCATGCTTATAATGGGCGGTTATAGCTTCGAGCGGCTTAGTATGCGCCTCTTCCGGGCTGCCGCCCTGCGCCGCCGCACCTCCCATCCCGCGCTCCATTCCTTGAATATCTCATAATCCTCCATAACCTGCCCGGAATAAAATAAAGCCCGATTCGCGACATATTCGCAGAACGCATCTGTATCCTTGCCTATCGCCCGAACGATCTCGTCCTCGCTGTGATAGGTCAAGATGCCATTCTCCACATCCGCGTCCGCTCGTGCATGCAGCTTGGCCGTAATCTGGCCCATGCACTGGGCCGTCTTCTCCCAATCCCTGGGCTCCAGCAGCTTGGACGCCTTCAGCTTCTTCTTGTATGGCGATCTCTCTCTCGTATAGAAATGCCTGCCGCCCAGCGTCATGTAACCAAGGAACGGATCGGCTTCATGATGCATCGCTTGCTGAGTGGTGATGACCCGCTTGCCTTGATGAGCGAATTGCTCCCAGAACGTCTCGCTGAATGGCATAAAATAAACGGGCACCGGCGCGCGCACTTCCTTGATTTCGATCACAATATCATCAAGTCCCAGGTGATCGTCCCCGCCCTCCATCAGCACGTAATATCTGTCCAGTCCGATGGATGCCGTGCCGGACCCGTGCTTGACCGCAATGTCCTTGATGCGGCAATACGCGGGTGTCAGCTCTAGCCGAGCCGCCAGCGCTTCTATGTAGGCGCTCCAGCCGGCTTCGATCAGCGCCCGCTCCTCATCCGTCGGCGGTTGGATTTCCTCGCTCCAGCGGAACGTGCGCTCTCCCTCCTTCAGCACCGTCAGCTTCTCCATCCATTCGCTGAACGCCACACTCTCCGTCTTCCTCAGCAGCTTCCGGATCGGTCCCTTAGTGGATAGCTCATCGTATACAAGAGCCGCAGGGTCCTCCTTGCGTTCAGCGTAAGCGCTTATTTGCTCTACATAGGCGGACAGATACGCGATTACCGTATCCAGCTGCTCCTCCTCCGCCCATCCGTTTTCGGACATAACCAGACACAGACTGACCGACATTCGAAGCACATCGTATAGATACGAGCCCATACAGCCCTCATCGAAGTCGTTCACGTCAAATACGATTCGCCCCTTCTCGCTCCGGAACGCCCCGAAGTTCTCGAAGTGCAGGTCGCCTTGAATCCAGGTCGGCCTCTCCGGATCGGTATGGTACGGCAGCCATTCATGGCCGAAATCGTAGTAGAACAAATAGGCGCTCCCACGAAAAAAGAGATAGGCGCTGCCTCTCATTTTTTCATATTTCAGCATTCTTCTTTCGTCAGTCAGCCCCATAATTCGGCCGTCGAATTCATCCAGCACCCGCGCCAGCGTTAATTCTCGCAGCTTGCGCTTCGTATGCTTCACCTGTTCCGTAATATCCGCTTCCAGCAGCATGCTCCCGCCTCGCCTTCGTTCGTCACATCATATTTCCATATTTAGTTATTCTCCTGCGGTTGCCGGCATTCCTGCCTCAAGCAGCCGTTTGTTCCGGACAAACAGGAGGGAGAGCGCAATAACGAACAAGCCCGTTCCGACAAGCAGCCATTCAATCCTTAACACATCCGCAAGCGGACCAAAGATCATCATGCCGATTGGCATCATGGAGGTTGAAATCATGCTGAATACGCCGAATACGCGCCCCATATAGTTGCCATCTATCTTCTCCTGCAACAGGACCGTTGTTGGCGTATTGAAGATAGGCATTGCTACTCCGAACACAGCCATTACGATCAAATAAATCCAGAAGATCGGCACGATGCCAAGCACGAACGTGCAAAGACCCATGATCAGGCTCGCCAATCCCATCGTATAGATACGATTGCGGAAGCCGCCCCAGGAAGCGATCACGGCGCCGCCTACCATCATGCCGATGGAAAAAGCGATTTCGATCGCGGTGAGCCGCCAATAACCATCACCGCCAAAGCTGCGCGCTACCTGGAGCGGCGTGAGGAACGCGGCTGGTGCCATAAGAACAAAGAAAATACCGAAGAACATAAACAACGTCTTGAGGAAGCGATGCTCTCTAATATATCTGATCCCTAGCTTAAAGTCCTCCAAATAGCCCGTCGTTTGCTCCTCATTCGCTTTCTGGTGCAGCGGAATCTTGAGGAACAACGCAAGCGTCGCTATTGCCACTAATGCTGTCGCCACGTCGATAAAAAATATCGCTTCAATAGACGCCAGCGATAATAGAGACGCGCTGGCAATCGGCGCTACAAACATCATAAGAGCCTGAAGCGTGCCGTTAATGCCGTTCACCTTCGTCAGCTTGTCCTCCGGCACAATCTGCGGCAATATGGCGGCTACGGCAGGCATCTGAATGCCGGCTCCCAGCGCGCGGACGGCCGCAATGACGAATAGGAGCCAAGCTGCGTTATAGCCCATCAGGAAGGTGATGGCAAGAGCGAGGGTGACGACTGCAATCATAGCATCCGCTATCATAATCAACCATTTGCGATTGAAGCGGTCCGCCCACACGCCGGCGAACGGCGATAACAGGAAGGTTGGAATAAATCCGCATATGATGAACAGCGTCATCATAAGACCAGATTGGGTGGTTAGCGTGACGTACCACATAATCGCATATTGTACGAGAGCTGAGCCAAACAACGAAATCGTCTGACTGCTTAGGAAGAGAATAATATCTCTTCTCCAATTTTTTTTATCTTCCATTGCGGTAATCACTTGCTCCTCTCCGGGAATCCTGCTCCCCTTCATTCTATCCGATTACATGTTATATTTTCCAGCTGCAGACCACACATGCGTGCCCCAATCCCGACATACCCCCTGCAAAGCGCGCAAAGAAGCCTCGATTTTGTGAAATCGAGGCTATTTCCTTAACTGGCGTTCCCTATTCAGGAGTGTATGCGGTTACAGCTTCGACTTCATGTCATGCACATATTTGACGACAACTGCGAGGGCTCCGACATAGTACCCTGTTAGCACGATCCATCCCGTCGCGTCCATAGCGGTCATGCCGGCCAGAACAAACAGCGGAAGCACATAATACACAACGTCCTTCAGGTAGCCCAGAACAAGCTCGTGAGACAGCTTGCCGGCTTTCAGCGACATGAACAATCCCACCAGAAAATCGGCTGCCATCGACCCCATCACGACCCACATCGCGACTTCCATCCAATGCGTAAGCGATCCAAACATTTTGCATCACCTCCTAGCTCCCTACATCATATGCAGGTCCACTTGAGGTTGTACCTAAGCAAATGCCGGTCAAAAATAATCAGCCCTTCTCCCCCGTTTATGCTTTTCAAGCCGAGGAAAAGCTGTTAGGATAGTGGCTGTCCACATCGGCAGTCGCGGTTCGAGACCATCCCGCGTTACCAAAACTAAGGGGGATAAGAAATGATGTTTAATCTGTATTGGGGCGTGCTGTTTATGCTCGTCCACTTCGGCCTGTTTCTGCTATGCTACCGTTTATTTGGCAAAAAAGGCTTGTATGCCTGGATTGGGTTCGCTACCGTTATCGCCAATATTCAGGTAACCAAAACGATTGAGATGTCCATCGGCACGCTGGGCATTGTCATGACCTTAGGCAATACCATCTACACGTCCATCTATATGACCACCGATTTGCTTAATGAGAAATACGGCTATTCAGCGGCGAGACAAGCCGTATGGTTCGGCTTCTTCACCCTTATCGCATCCACGATCGTCATGCAGATGACGTTAGCGTTTGTTCCACAGGCCGAGGACTTCGCTCATGAGCCGCTTACGGCTATCTTCGGATTCCTGCCGCAGATTGCGGCTGGAAGCATGTGCGCCTATTTTGTCAGCCAATTTCTTGATGTTCGGGTGTTCAGCTACCTGAAAAAGCGGTTTCCCGTACGGAACCAGTTCTGGATTCGGATCAACGGCAGCACACTCGTCAGCCAGTTTGTCGACTCCCTGGTCTTCTGTGCGATCGCGTTCTATAACATCCACTCCTGGGACATATGGGTTCAGATCTTCCTAACGACTTACCTGCTGAAGCTGCTGATTTCGTTCCTGGCTACGCCGGTGCTCTACTGGGCCCGAAATATGAAGGTTCGCGAGGATTGAGCTGAACTATGAACGAATATGGCGGCAATGCTCCGCCAGCGCCAGAATCTCGGCACGCATTCTAGGGTTGATGGGATGTATTGCCTCCAGGAAATGAAGAAGCTGGACAGCAGACTCGGGGATCTTATCATAGCCTTGCAGCAAGGTCCCCAGCAGGCTTGCAAACGCGGGAAATCTTCGTTCCGCCCTTCTTTCATTGCCGAATACATCGGGGTAAGCATCTACTTCAGGCTCGATGATATGCATCACAGACAGCAGCCCATCAATAGGGTAGCTCTGAATAAACTTGAGTGCCGACAGCTTCTCGCCTCGCGCGTATCTCCCCAGCCCAACATAGAGGTTGGTCAACGCCTCGCCGACGGCATGGTCGATGGTTGCCCGTTTGTCCGGGGATGATGACGCATCTCTGACAAGAAGCTCGTCATTGGTATAGGCAGGGTGCTTCCAGACGATTCTCCCGTTCCTGTAAGCAGCCCTCTCCAATTCAGCCTCCTCGAATACCGCAAACTCTCCATAAATACCGTCCTCGAACAAAAACTTATATCCGATCTCGCAATTTTGGAAGCGATAGGCTATGGGGCAGATGACTTCCAGCCAATCCAAACGCTCAATATAACGCTGCTTGCTCCCAGGACTCACAATAACAAAAAAATCCAAATCCGAATACTCATCGATTCGGTCCGTCTCGATCCCCACTGAGCCAAGTCCCAGCAAGGCCAGCGCATCACCATTCCGCTCAAGCACCTTCCCGATATCCTCCAAACGCTGGAGCAGCATTTCCATTTGGGCCATTCTGATCTTCCTCCTCGTTAATGAAATGGCAGGGTATGCAAAAAAGGGCCCAACCGCGCGTCTGTGCGAGGTTGAACCCTTAGGTTACATAGCCTTTATATTTGTTATAAATATAGCTGAATCTCCCAGCATCGTCAACAATTCGAATGTATAGATTTACCCGTCACGCTCACCGCAGCTTATAGAGCTGGTGTATGGTTCAAGTGCAGCTCATCCTCCGTTGTCAGCCCGGTCTGCAGCGCCTCCTGGCGCAGCTCCAAATAAAGCTCCGCCTTGGTGGAATAGATGTAGGGTATGACGAACAGAACACCGATAAACAGCGCCAGGACGCCAAGAAGAATCCAGCCCACAAAGCTTAAATCCAATACAAAAATACGAAATTTATGGCCCCGCGTCATGCGATTGCTCAAGTCCACAGCGCGCTTGTAGCCGATATTGGGATTATCCGCGAGAATAAACGGCACAAGACTGTAAGCATACGATTTGACGATTCCCGGAATGTAGAGCAGCAGAAACCAGAGGAGGTTCAGAAAGGTGCTCCACAGCAACGCTTTGACAGTACCCCAGTATCTCGTTTTATTAAACGCAAAACCCAAATGGTTGAGATTGGCATCTCCCTCCGCGGCCTGCTTATAATATCGCATGGCACCGACCGTAAGCGGAAACCCGAGAAAAATACGGAACGCAAGAAAGAATAAAAAGATGGCTGCAATAATAATGATACCTATGACCAGAAATGGGGCAAGAATCTCCCAATCGACATTTGTCGTCTCTGTTCTGGACATCTCAGTCGACCCAAAGTTAAACGATGGCGGACTGATTCCACCCGATACAAAGGCTAATATAATGCCAACCAAAAACGCCTTCCAATACGACTTGCGCAGCACCTCCTTCGCTCTTCGCTTGAGCTCACGCCGCTCCCACATGCCAATCCCTCTTTTCGTTAGTCATTTGTTTCTATTACAATATCTACCACAGAAAGTATAATGCTTCAACAGAAGAATCATGCTTTATTTTTTCAATGACATATGCACAAGCTGCCACTCATCGTCCTGTTCCGCCATAATTGTGAACCCATGTAGATTGCATCGATTTTATCGATTCCAGCTTATCATGATCGGATACGCTACTCATGCTGGCACCGTCCCTTCTTCATGCCTTCGAGGGGCAACTATTTATTGTTCCGTTTATTCACCTCAATCGCAATGAACTCCGGCAAATAATTAGGCGTACAACCCTTTGATACCATATCGCCCCTATATAGACCCGTTTCCTCACCAAGCTTTATGCAACGTGCTCGATTCGCTGGATCGTAAACACCAATCCAGCCTGCCGTGAAATTCATAGCCCATTGAACCTCCGGTTCTTCCTGTGAAATAGCAGCTTCAATAGCAGACAGCAAGTCTGCGTTGTTGTCAGGCGGTGTTTGTCCCATCCATCTCAATCGAGCTTTATAATACCAAAAGGCTCGCCTTTGAAGAGCTGAAGGGCTATGTTGCCACCCCTCCATCCATGCAACCATCTTCTTGTCCTTGGTGAGCTGATTAGCCATTAACCAATCCATTAAGTTATTGCGTTCTTCGAATGTGTGAATGTGCATGTCCCTATCCAGCTTATCTAGCAGATCTTGTGTGATAAGGGTTTTGTCCATAATTAAGATGGCTAATAATCTAGGCAAAAAATCTCCGGTGGACCAGAGCTCCATAGCTAGCTCGTGATCCCTTTTGATGTCCTTCGCGATTTTCCGTAAGTCCCCTAGCTTCGTATGATTATTGATCTGTAGCAGAATGCTGTCTACTTTATTCATTGGACACAACCCCTTTATTCAGTTTTCATATGACCGCTTCTAAGGCGGTCGGCTTCAGTAGCCGAGAGTAGACCGTCACCTTACAGCGTGTGTCGATTTAATTTTGCGATAATGGAAACGATTATCAAATTATATAGAGAGTGACAACCCCCCATTTCTCATTATTATAGTAATTAGTAACTATTATAGCGAGGATGGATGTTGGAATGGTTAATAGATCTCGTCATTGGATGTTTGCACTGTTGCTAGCTGTCATGCTTATGATCCCGACCACTCAGGCGTCGGCAGCGGATGGACAACTGAAATATGAATTTGATCGAATTGAGGTCGTCTATGCTGCGGAGTTCACTGTCTATCCACAGATCGCTATTGTCGACTCTTGGTTTACGTCTCTTGCCGGCGGCCCGGACAAGCCGGTTCAGATCTTATATGGTATTGTTCATTTGTACACGGGCGATCAATACATAGAAGAGCAATTCATCAGCATGACCGGAGAAGGCAGCTCAGAGCGCTTCTTGAGCAACACGTTAAACAACGAATTTTACGATACTTCCTATATAACCAAAAAACAAACATCTATTGAATTCTGGTCGGGCAAGAAGCTGGACGGCCATACAGTCGTGAAGGATTTAAATCAGCCCATGAAGGAGGTTACCCTCGTTCAATCCTTTGATCCCAATGGCACATTGACGGGCTATCAACTTCGTGGTTTTTTCACATCATACGATCTCCTCTACACCTCTGATCCCGCTTCTCTCGTCCATGCTGGAGAATTGAACGGCGTAGAAGTTGAGGCTAAGCCGGAGGCACCGACAGACGAGAATCCGATGGCAGAAGAAATGCAGCCAGGTGCCACTAAACCGGAAGAAACGAATCCAGAATCGGCAACGCCAGAGCATACGAATGAACAACCGAAGCAACCGGAAGTGGATAATTCCGCAAAGGAAGTATCCGCTCTGTCCGCCACGGCCTCCACGTATGCCAGCAATACGGTAAAAGCTGATACGTTAAAGCAACTGGGCCTATTCACAGGAACGAATAAGGGCTATCAGTTAGGTGATTCTTTTACTCGCGCACAAGGAGTTGTGATGCTCCTTCGTCTCTCCGGTGAAGCTGATGCGGCCGCTAAAGTAAAGCTCAAGCCTGCCTTCACCGATGTGTTGAGCACGAACTGGGCAGCGAACGAGATCGCTTACGCCGTCAGCAAAGGTTATGTGAAGGGCATCGGGAATGGCGCGTTTGCACCAGATCGAATGATGACAGGAAAAGAGTTTCTAACCCTGATCAATCGGTTGTTAGGGTATCCCCATGCTGCGCCTTCCAATGTAGAGGAGCTTTCGTGGAATAATGGGCTGCTCGCCGCGGATTCAGCAGCGCGCCTAGCGAATGCGAAGCCTTTCTTGCGCGGAGATATGGTCGAAGTCGTATATGCAGCATTACAGACGAAGCTGTCAGGGAGCTCCAACACATTACTAGATACGCTCGTTGAAGACAAAGGAGCCATCAACGCCGAGATTGCCGTTGCAAGCGGACTGTATACCAAATCGAAGGAGCCTCTCTACTACATTCCAAAACCAGGAAGCGATCCAATGGATTCGATTGAACAGGCGATTCGGCAGAGGCTTGGACAGCGCCTCTAAGATCCTTCCCGGCAGCACAGAAGACCGCTTCAAAGGCGGTCGGCTTGGGCAGAAAAGACCAGAAATAGACCGCATTCCTTGCAGGGGTGCGGTCTATTTCTTTTGGTTAAACGCTGCGACGATTGCGACAACCAGCGTCAGCAACGCTATAAGACATTCCTCCCTGCGTCGAGAGGTAGCCGACAAGAAGATCGAAACTCCCCCGTGCAGAACGCAAACAAATACATGAGCGATGTACTCCGATTCGAACACTACTATTCGTCTTCCGTTGTCTCCTCGGCCCCTTACAGCAACCAGATTCTCGCTATACGAAATCCAATTGCTCCAGCTATCGTGTTGCTCCGAGTCAGCTTGCAATCGCATCTAGTTCCTTCGCATATTCAATCAGAACTTCTTCTCCTGCCTCGGATAATTTCGTTCCAATCTCCATGCACTGTTTCAATTGATTTGATGTTAATGGTCCACAGAAGTAGAGAGCTTCGATATAAAATCCAAGTCTTGCATAATCTTTTCTGTCCAAATGATCCAGACTTGCGAGTGCCGCTAATCTTTCAAGGCACTCCTTGGCCAATTCATTGCCAAAACGCTCAAGCTGCAAAAATATCTCCATAGCAGGTTTAATATAAGTAAATGGTGGTTCTAAACTATAATCGCTATCAATGGCATCAGACCAATAATCAATGAAATCGCCAACAGACAAATTCCTGTTCCGGTTCATTTCCTCGTTAAACTGCTCATCTAACTCCTTAATATCTGGGAATACTCGGTAAAACAAGTCTTGGTCGATCGTCTTTCTCATGACGAATCCATAATCCGTGTAATCATCTCTTGTAAAAGCATAGGCTATAAAATCATCGGATTTATCCAAAATATCAAAAGCCTCCTCGTTCACCAGACGCTGCAGCGCCTCGAGCGCGCATACGTAGTATCCATTTTCGATGATGCCCGCTTCGAATGCGATAACCGCAGTACCCGCTATAGGCTGTTCGTAATCTCCTTTGTCTACATCCGCAGCCTGGTATGCAATTGATTCAAAAAGTGAGATGTATCGTCCACTCAAGCCCATGTGGTCTTGCCAAAACTCGAAATCGAAATCCCCGCAATTATACTTCAGCGACTGAATCCGATCTTGTTTCTCATAATCAGCATTACGAGTCTGATACTCCTGTAACGTTTTCTCGAAACAACTCTTCGTATTCGCATATACCCGGATGCTGTTGTATTCGTCCGCACACAGGGCAAAAACATATACCTGTTTGTTGTCTGAGGTTTCGGAGAAAGAGCGAATTATATTTCTGCAGCCTTCCGCCAATGCATCCGTAAAGCGCTCAAGCGTCACGATTTCGGTTTGATTCGGCGCTTCCCTGCAAAACACTACCTCATTCTGATCATCCAGTATGTAATAGCCCTCATTTCGAATCGACGTCCTACCGTCTAGCAATCGACCGATCATAGAATAATACAAATTCATGTGATATTCACCTCTTTCGTTACAAAGATAATATTTCACCCAAAATTCTGTATGTTGCACGTATAAACAGGGATCGTTATAATAAAACTAAAGAAGGAGCCGTGCGACCAACACGACTCCGACAGCACAGTAGACCGCTTCAAAGGCGGTCGGCTTCAGTTAACTAGTCGAGAGTAGACCGTAACCTTGCAGTGGGCGGTCTATTTTTGTTGATTAAATATTGCTATGATGGCAACAACCAACGTCAGCAGCGCTATAATTAGCGCCCCAAAACCGATCATCAACGTCAAAGCATCTTTAACCTCCATGGGCATCCCTCCCTTCTACGAGAGGTAGCCGACCACCCTTGCAAGCCGTTCCACGTGCTTGTCTAATTATAGCATAATTTGTAAGTGGTGAAGTGAAGGAATTGCTGCTGCCGAATCGGTCATCTTTGTGTATGAATAGCTTCGAGGATGCTCATTTCCAGAGGTCTGCTCGATGTATCTAGTAAAGCTGAGCGGAAGATATATCCGTGAAGGGTCCGGAACACTCATGAAAATGTTTTCAGAGGGCAAAAGTTGACTTCATGTTGACTCTGGAGCCCTTGAGCCAAACGCAAAGGAGTGCATCGCCACATGGGCGATGTACTCCGATTCGCATACTGATATACAGCTTTTGGTTCTTACTCTTCATCCGTAGCTACAGAGCAACTAAAAATGATTATCGGTGATATGCCTATGAGTTCACATATTTAACATAGAGTTATGGGGGATTCGCAATGAGTATCATTAAACGAATCAAATTAAATGCTATTTTCTTATTTTCTGTTTTATTGTCACTTTATTTTATTGGGTTGATAATAAACCAATTCGTTTATCACATCATTTTTGGATCTTGGCTTGGGTACAACATTTTTCTAAACAGGCCTTCTATTAGTCTTAATAAACATAAAAAAATCCTTGCATTAATTAGTACCGTGATTGCACTAATCTTTATATTGATAGGATACACCCAGAATGAATTGCTAAATGGAGTTCTAGTCTCAGTTATTTTTGTATTAGGGTTTAGTCTTTTAATACTGTTGCATCAGAAAATTGCCATGGGATAGATATAGAGACAATACGTTGACGTAAGTTTTCAGGAAGTCAGAGGAGGGCTGACCGGCCTTCTTTGTGTGCTGCCAGCGCCACAGAGGCTCATGCTCGATGTGTCTGTACGATGTATTGAGCAAAGCCGAGCGGAGGCATGTTGTAAGTACTTACTGAGAGCGGGAGTTGACTCCCTGTCGACTTCGAGCCTCGAGCTCAACGCTAAGAAGTACATCGTTACTTGAGCGATGTACTCCAAATCACATACTACTATGCCGTCTAAGCCTTCTCCTCATCCCCTACCGCAACCGGATTCCCCTCATAGCTAATCCAATCGCTCCAGTTGTAGATTTTGCCCTCAAATCTCGCCCAATACAAGATGGTTAAGGTTTTCATAGCAAATAGGATTCAAGCAATCGCTGTAGAGGAGTATTATAATCATATGCCTCAGCCATTTCTAGAGATCCGTTAGACATCTGTAAGACATGATTAAGGCAAATAGCAAACTCCATGAAACTCACATCAAGCGAAATGAAATCGAAATCCAGAACACCTTTAATTTTATTTTCATGAGCCAATAAGTTGAACACCAATAAATCATGATGAACTAATTGTTTAGGCAGCTTTTCTAACAAATTAATTGACCTCTCTATAGATAAAATCATTTCTCGATAGAATATAACGTCGCCCCTCGGTATATGAAAAGGAGGCTTCTCGAAAAAAGACTTTACAGAAGGAATGTCTGCAAGTGGAATACCGTATACCCCTCTATTTTATCTTGCATAATATCTTCCTTTCCTACGTCAGTGGCAACATGTGATTGATTTCTATTGCGCACACTTGAATATGCGCATAAGCGATTATCGTATTGCATGTATATATCCGCGCCGTTATAATAAAACTAAAGAAGGAGCCGTGCGCTAACACGACTCCGGGCAGCACAGTAGACCGCTTCAAAGGCGGTCGGCTTCGGTTATTTAGTCAGAAATGGACCGTTCACCTGGCAGTGGGGCGGTCTATTTTTGTTGATTAAATATTGCAATGATAGCAACGACCAGCGTCAGCAGCGCTATAATAAGCGCCCCAAAACCGATCATCAACGTCAAAGCATCTTTAACCTCCATGGGCATCCCTCCCTTCGTCGAGAGGTAGCCGACCACCCTTGCAAGCCGTTCCACGTGCTTGTCTAATTATAGCATAATTTGTAAGTGGCGGAGCTGAGAATTTCTGCTATTCTCTTTTCCTAATCTGTTGATTTGATGTTGATCACTCATATGGAGGTTTCCAGTCGTTGACTCAAAGTGTTTCTGTCGTCCGTTAATAGCCGGAAGTTGACGTTCATAAATGTCCGAATTTAGACCGATATAGTGACCATACTATCAGTCTAAAGAAAGAAGAAACGCTCCCGTAATCGTCATGCTGTTGGTAGCAGCATAACCGGAAGCGTCACCTCAAGAATATGGTCATTGTATCAGATTTCACGCTGGTTGAGAAGGAGTCTGCATCCGGCGTTTTTTGTTAGGAGTGCGGAACTGGTTCCCTGCCCTTGCTGCGGAGGCCGGTTAGAGGTCGCGGGCAGCCGGAGGCGGGTGTGGTACAGAAGCAGCGGAGAACGGGCGAAGCTCATCATTCGGAGGTTGTATTGTAGGCCATGCGCGAGAATTCATCATGAACTGCCGGATCTGCTTGTCCCCTACAAGCGTTATGACGCTGAAAGCATCGAAGGTGTATGGGCAGAACCAGATGCTTCGGTAGTAGCCGCAGACGAATCCACCATTTCTAGATGGCTGGCCTGGTTTCAGGTTTGGGCGGTGTATGCAGCAGCAGCTCTACACGCCATTAGTACCCGGTTTCAGCTTCCTGTGGAACAAGCGTCCGTTGCTCCACAGTCCGCACTCCACGCTTTAGGACGGTATGTCGGTGACGCAGCCGGATGGCTAGGAAGAACTGTCCGCCCCATCGCCAATTTAAATCTTTGGGTTACAGACCCGTTCTGCCTGTCTGTCCGCTGAAGCTTGTTTTAGACTCATGCTAACCCTAGTAAATGGAGGCATGAGGATGAACAGACAAAAGAAATCGGACGAGGTTGCGGCGGAACGCTTTCAACTGCTGTCGCCGCTCCTAGCATCCGGTCTGGATGCGGCGAAGGCGGCTCAGTTAAAGTCGGCCATTTGTGCGCAGTCCGGCTTATCAGAGAGGACGCTGCGCCGGTACTTGGCCGAATATCGCAAGGATGGGTTCGACGGACTCAAGCCGAAACTCAAAGGCCGGAAGCCGCTGCCAGACACCATACCAACTGAGGTGCTGGAAGAAGCGATCCTGCTTCGGCGGGAGGTGCCGAAGCGGAGTGTGCGCCAAATTATCCAGATCCTCGAATGGGAGGAGAAGATCGCACCTGGAATAATTAAACGCAGCACCCTGCAGGCGAGATTAACCAGGCGCGGTTACAGTTCAAGGCAGATGCGGATGTATGCCGGTGGCGGTACGGCCGCGCGGCGCTTTCAGAAGCAGTCCCGCAATCGCTTATGGCAGAGTGACATCAAGTATGGGCCGTACCTTCCCATTGGTCCTGGCGGTTCGAAGAAACAAGTCTATCTGGTGTTATTCGTGGATGACGCGACGCGGTATGTGCTGCATGGAGCCTTCTACGCGTCGATGGAGCAAGCCATCGTCGAGGACAGTTTCCGAAGAGCGATCGAGAAATACGGTGTCCCAGAGGCCGTGTACTTCGACAACGGCAAGCAATACCGCACGACTTGGATGAACCGGACGTGCGCGAAACTCGGTATTCGCTTGCTCTTTGCCAAGCCCTACTCTCCGGAAAGTAAAGGCAAGGTTGAGCGTCTAAACGGCGCTGTGCAGAGCTTTCTGGACGAGGTCGCGCTTGAGAACGTTAAGACACTCACCGAGCTTAACGACTGGTTCCAAGTATGGCTTTCGGAGTGCTACCAGAATAAACCCCATGCCGCGCTGGCGAACAAACAAACACCCGAAGCTGCGTTTCGGAGCGATCCGGCAGCGCTTCAGTTCGTAAATTCCGAGCACCTCGCGGCCAGCTTCCTCCACGCGGAACAGCGGAAAGTGGATAAGGCCGGCTGTATCAGCTTTCAAGGCAAGAAGTATGAAGTTGGGCTGTTGTTCATTGGGCAAACGGTTCAAGTCGTCTATGACCCGGCAGATATCACAGAAGTGACGATCGAATACGAGGGATGTACGCCTTGGAAAGCACGGGAGCTCATCATTGGAGAAAGGGCTGGCAAGCGGCCGGCCCTTCCAGAGCATTTGCAGAAGCAGTCAGCAACGGAATCCCGCTTGCTCCGAGGTGCCGAGCGGAAGCATGACGAGCGCGCACAAACCCAAACGCCGGCCGTCTCCTACCGCATGCTGAGGAAGGAGGCTGGCAAGGATGTTTGAATCCTTCTACGACATGACCCGTACACCATTTGCTCGGGATATTCCCGTGACAGAGCTTTATCCGGCGAGTGCTATGGAAGAGATGCTGGACCGGTTGCAATACGCTGCTGAGCGCCAATTATTCGCCGTCATCAGCGGCGACTGCGGGACGGGCAAGACGACGACCGTCCGCCGTTTTGCCGCCATGCTGGATGCCGCAAAGTATAGGCTGCTGTACCTGTCGGACTCCAAGCTAACGCCGCGCCACTTCTACAAAGGGCTGCTCGAACAACTCGGATGCGAGTCGAAGTTCTACCGGGGCGATGCGAAGCGTCAGCTACATCGCGAAGTGGAGCTCATGCGCGGCATCCATCGACTGGAACCGGTTGTCGTCGTAGATGAAGCCCATCTGCTTGATCGGGAGATGCTAGAGGAAGTGCGCTTCCTGCTCAACTGCAAGATGGATGCGCAAAGCCCTATGGCACTGATTCTAGTCGGGCAGAGCGAGCTATGGGACAAGCTTCGTCTCCAATCCTATGCAGCGATTCGTCAGCGGATTGACCTTCAGTGCAAGCTGCCCTATTTCGACCGTTCCCAAGTCGGCGAATATTTGAAGCGTCAGTTAGCATATGCCGGCACCGATCATGAGATATTCTCGGATGAGGCGGTAAATGAAGTTTACCGATTCTCGGGCGGATCGGCCAGACTCATCAACAAGTTGAGCACTCATTGCCTCATCTACGGAGCCCAGATCAAGCGCCGCATCATTGACGATCATATGGTGAAGCACGTGATTCAGGGTGAATTGTCATGAACGAGCCTTGGAACCGGATGACGTACGATCGGGACGCAAATAGTTGGTTTGTCCAGCTAGGAGAGAACGCTTATCCTGTTTACTGCGGTGAATGTTTTGAAATTCGCATTGGGGATCGCGGCATCCCATGTCGACTCGAGCTTGACCGTTATTGGTACGTGATCATGAGAGAAACCCGATTTAACTTAAGAAACAAAGACATTTACCACATTCGATTCGTTTAGCAGAAATGGGAAAGCCGTAATACTCTCGGCTTTCCCATTCATTGAGTCTCTATGGACATGATTACGATCAGACCTTGGACAACTAACGTGATCATTTTCTGGACATTATGGATCAGCAGTAACATCAAAGCTTTTACACAATAGGCAATCTAGAGCCCTACCGAGAAAGATGGAGCCGATCAACCATCTTTGTGCATGCATAGCTTCGAGTATGCTCATTTCCGGAGGTCTGCTCGATGCATCTAGCAAAGCTGAGCGGAAGGTCGATCCGTGAAGGGTCCGGAGTGCTCCTAAACACGTTTTAGAAGGCGAGAGTTGACTCTGTGTTGACTTCAGAACCCCTGAGCCCAACGCAAAGAAGTACATCGCCACATGGGCGATGTACTCCGAGTCACATACTGCTATACAGCTTTCGGCTCTTACTCTTCGCCAGTGGCAACCGGATTCTCCTCATAACTAATCCAATCGCTCCAGCTGTAGATTCTGCCCTGTAAATGGTTACACGCGCCAAGTCCATGGCATGTACAGAGCGTCACAATCCGCCGGTCCCATTATGCTACGAACAACGATGATCGAGGGCGGTCGTTTCTACCGCTGAGATCACGAGCTTGGTTCGCGGCGTGTCAGCGGTTTCCCGACAATCACCTGGTACAACCCCGACATGTACCCAACGCGCCACTTTCTCTTCTCTCCGACCACCTGAGCCTAACGTGCCAAAGCCTAGCGCCTGTACAGTCCTCCGCACTACTCCGACCCACCAGCTAAAACAACTAACAATTTTCAATAAGATTCCGAATCTTCGATTCAAATTTGGTGAAGTGTAGTATGTCTTCAAATACAAGTTCAAGCTCTTCTGTTGCTTGTTTAAGTCGCTGCGTGAACAACTGTCTCGTATTAGGCGCCATGTTTGACGCAATGCTACACATTACAAGCGATAAAAAGACACTCTGGACTAATTTTTCTTTGTCAACTGCATGAACCTTAAAAGAATAAAAATGACTTTTTTCATTTACTATGTTTATAAAATCAATAGCAAGGCTAATGTGTTTTTTTGCTAATTCCAGAATAAACGACTTTATATTCGATGCATCTTCATACTTTATTGTCTCGAGTCTTTGCAAATCCTCTTTCATATTAGCCTCCTTCAACACTTCTTCAAAAAATTTAGACGTGTGCTTAAAATCTTTTTTCTCACAGTACCATAGAAAAGCCACATATCCTAGTAGGTTATGAGGAAGTTGGTCGACCGCTCTCTCAAGATCATTCGATTCAATATATACTTTATAAGACTGAAAGAAATTAGAGATATCATCATCCAACAAGCCTTTATATTCTTGCCGGTTAACTTTATTATGATTTTCACGGACATATAGAGAAGACGTAAAAGAAGGTATGCGACTGGATATAGCCTTTAAAGCTGTTTTGTTATTTGCTGCGATAACTTTTGAAATCTTATCCATATCTTTTTTGTATATATGAAGACAATTTGTAAAATGTCGTTGAGTTCCCGCTTTAATACCTAACTTTTCTGAAATATAAACCTGCAATAAATAAAAAACAAAAACATTATAAGGTACTCCTAAAAATAGATCATTCGATCTATTTAATACAGTTATATCGAGCTTGTGATTTCTGATTTTTAGGATAATAGAAATATTGCAAGGGAGATCATTTGATTCAACAGATAAGTCATCGACTGACCACATACTCAACACAATTCGACGAGAGTTAGGGTTAGTCGCCAAACTATCAATAGCCTTTTGAATCTGATCGTATTCAAAATAATGTCTTAGTCTATGACCATACGCTCCATTCAATGTTTCTCCATCATCAGAAAATTTATTATAATCCTTAATATAGTGTTCAAGTGGTTTTAACTCATTCGAGCCCGATATAAGCCAAGAGAATTCCGCCAATGCAAAAAATGGGTTTAGGTTTCTTTTCATGAGATATGGTAAACGGAACTCATCATCTTGAATTTCAAAATAAGCTGGACCTAAATCCATAGCCTCTCCCACTCTAGATTGCGTGTACGTTCCGTTATAAGTATATCCCCATTCCAACATGTCATAATACATATCTGAAAAATTCGTGGTATTAAATGTCTTCATTAATTTCGTACCTCTCAAATCTTTTCTGATTTTTTTCTAACTTTTCCAGAAAACATTTTTCTAAATCAATTTCACTTTGATTGGAAATCTTTATAAGGTAAATAAATATATCTGCAAGTTCATCTTTTAATTCATCTATTTTTTCGTTATAAGTGAAGTCGCCTCTGCTAATTTTTTTAACTATGTTTGAGAACTCACCCACCTCTCCTACCAGACAAACAATAAGGTGCTCAAGAACTTCAATATTTTCTTCAGTGACCTTTTCAAAAAATGGCTTTCTACCACCATGCATTTTATCAAAACGCTCTTGTAATAACTTTATTTCTTTTATTGATAAAGGCATTTTTCAACTTCCTCTATAAATCGATTTAAATAACCTAAATACTCAGTATTCAATTCATTTATACGTGGATTATGTGAAGTTTTCCGCCTAAGATCCATTAATTCCTGGCTACTAGCTAAAGCTTTTTTAAGTACATCTTTTAATAATTCACCACTGAAGCACTTATGTAAGGTAGCTCGAGCACTTGAGTCATTAATTATTTCGTTGATCAAATTTAATGAACCATTCTCAATTACTGTACTCTCATGCAGTTTTTCCTTAAGTAAGGTAATCATTTTTTTCGGGTTAGTTTGCATCAATATCAATAATTGACGCTCTGGCATTAAGTCAATCTCTTGTTTCCTTAGTGTAGTTTGTTGTTCCTTCACGTATGCTCTAAAAGCAAAAATGTTCAATTTTACATTTGTAATATTCGGTATCTCTTTGTAAATCTGATTTATAATAATCCTCGCTTCTTCAATATTGATCCTTAGAAATTTAGAAACTTCAAGAGCGCGGAAGTATGCAGTCACATAAAGTTCGTTACCTTCCTGACTAAATTGAAGTATCATAAATGAAGGAATGGGGTTATCCCCACTCTTCATAATATCTTTTTGATTTATTAATGACACTAAAGCCCTATTAGAATGTTGTTTAATTTTTAATTCTTCTATTACATGATTAATTCCACTTTCCCCGATATAGCTTCCATGGTTGATCTGTAAAAATGTCGGTTGCACAGGATTTTGCCATGCCTCCGCCTCTGTAGATACATCCAATAGTTGTGGTGTTTTAACCAACTCAATTCCATACTTAACTTTTAGAGAAAAATTAAGTTTGTAGTCTCCAACAGAAACCATTTCTTTTGCTAAAGAAAGTATTTCTTCAAAATTTTCCACTTTAATGAACTCATCATCCACGGCCAAACTTCCCTTCAATAAATTCTGTTATCTCAGAATGTATACTCTTAACATCCTTGTTGCCGTCAACTTCACACAGATTCCCAGTATATTGAGAAAAGATTTTCTCGTAGTTACTCTTAACTAGTACCAGCTTTTCTTGATTTTCATACACATCCTGAACAGATCGCTGATTTATTCTATGTAAAGATATTTCTATTGGGTTGTTTATGTACACAACTAGGTCGGGTTCTGGGAATTCTACATTTAACCGCTTAACAAACTTTAAGTCAGAATCGTTTTTACAATGATAAGCATAAGAAGAAAAAAAGTATCGAGTGCTGATAACGTGAAACCCATCATTTATTTTCTTGAATACTCCATCAACCGAGTTGTATAAGTGATCATGCCTATCTGCTGCAAATAAATATGCCATTTGTTGATCAAACTTAGCTATATTCTCAGTGAATAAAACCCTCTGCTTCAAACCTTGACGAATTAGATTTCCAATTGGCCCTTCAGAAGGCTCTGATGTGACAATAGCTCTTTCGTTTCTAGCTAAAAAATAGTCCCTGAGAAGACCAGCCTGTGTAGAGGTGCCTGAGCCATCGATTCCTTCAAAAACAATAAATAGATTTTTCATAATTCAACTCTTTCTGCTGTATTGGACCGGACCGTTTTTTAAAAATCCACCGACATTCCCTTGACTTACGTTATCCCTTGAATAGATGTACTTCCACAATTCTAACCCATCATCGTTAATTTTATAATAATTCAATCCACTTGTGTAACCGGGCATAGGAAAACCTGGTGCTTGAACACCGAAAGCAAACATTTGTGATCTTCCCAAAACAAGATTTGAGTTATTGTGCTGGTGACCATGAAATACGGTCTCAAATCCATACTCGTCCAAGAGTATTATTAATTTGCTTGCATTGCGGATGGAAGATATATCATTTTGGAATTGATTTATTAAATGATGATGTGTAAATGCCACCTTACGCGTGTGCTTTCTGAATTCAATCCGCTCAAGAGTCCTTGAGAGTTCTTCAATATTTACAAAACCATATTGGTGATCTAAGTGATAGCAAGAATTTATACCTAAGAAAAATTCTGTTTCCGTTTCATAAATAACATATGATTTATCACCATATGAAAATCTATTATCTTTTCTCAGAGAGTACGCAAACACATTAAACTCTTCAAAGCCCCCTTCACGAACAATATCATGATTTCCCGGGCACAAAAGAATATTTGATGGTTTGATTTTATTACCCGTTGAATTGATTATATCCTGGAAAAACCTTGTTGCCTCCCTGTATCCCTCAGGCCTCCCTTTAAATGTGATATCACCACTTATAAGAAAGAATAAATTTTCTGCGTCAATATCTTCAATAAGTTCTACCAATCCATTACGTAGTTCTCTTTCGGCAAATATTAAGTTTTCACTCGGAAAATGAAGATCAGAAATATGTAGCATATGCAACATTAAGCTTCCTCTTTTCTCACCGATACTTTTGCAATAATTATACAACACCTTGAATGATCGAATAAGAAATTTGTTTCCATTCTTATTTCTCGCCAATAGCAACCGGTTTTCCTACATAACTAATCCAGTTAAAATAACCCGAAAGAATCTTGTGCAAATGATCGCGCCCACTTATAACCAAACGATTCATCTTTATCTCTATATTGTTGACTGATTGTTGATTCGTACCAATCAATTTTCAATTGTTGATTCACTGGAATTGTGACACTTCTAAATTATGAAATTGTGTTACGGTAATAATGGGCAGCTTTCTTGACCCTTTGTTTGTCTGTGCAGGGCATCGCGAGGCATCCGAATGGACGTTTGCATGAATCAACTCTGCAAGTATTCTCAAGAGCCACTTGTGACTCCATGTTGAATTTAGGGCAAAAAATACATCGCCGTGGCACGTAAGCCGCATGGCGATGTATTCATTAAGTAATTACTGCTATTATACACTCTTCGGCTCTTACTCTTCGCCAGTAGCAACCGGATTCCCTTCATAAGAGATCCAATCGCTCCAGCTCCCCGCGTACAGCCGCACCTTGCTAAAGCCCGCTTCCTGCAGCGCGATGACGTTCGGAGTGGCCGTGACGCCGGAGCCGCAGTAGACGATCAGCTCGCGGTCGCGGTCCAGGTCGGCGAAGCGCTCGGCTTGGGCGACGGCGTCCTTCCAGGAGCCGTTGTCCGCAAGGCCATCTTTCCAGAAGCGGTTGATTGCGCCCGGGATATGACCGGCCACCTTGTCGAGCGGCTCTACCTCGCCACGGTAGCGCGGCGCTTCGCGGGAATCGATCAGCGTCACGCGTTCATCTCCCAGCAGCTCCTTCACCTCGTCCATCTGGGCGAGCATCGTATGCTGGACCTCCGCCAGAAACTTGGCCGGGATCAGCACTCTCTGCTCCGATGAGACAGGGAAGCTGGCGTTCACCCAAGCCGTGAACCCTTCATCCAGCACATACACCTGCTCATGTCCAAGGTACTTCAGCAGCCACCACAGGCGAGAAGCCATCGCCCCGCCCTGGTCGTCGTAAGCAACGACGCGGGACTCATTGCCGATGCCGACGCGGCTCAGCGCAACCGTCAGATCGAAGATGTCCGGCAGCGGATGACGTCCGCCATGCCCACTCTCTTCAACCGGAGCGGAGAGATCCTTCTCCAGATCCAGATAGACAGCGCCCGGAATATGGGATGCCTCGTATAATGCGCGTCCTGCGTCTGGCTTGCCCATCAGGAACCTGCAATCCACAATAACGATATCCGGCTCGTACATACGGGCCAGCAGCCATTTTAATGAAACAATATTATTCATCATCCAATCTTCCTTCCTGCTTCAGCTCATGCGCCTATTATAACGGAACATGCATACCGAAGAAAGCAGGAAAGCAAGCCCGCGATACTTAAGCGCCGACCGGTACCGAGCTCCCCCGCCCCCAGCGTCTGATATACCACTCGGCCGCCAGAGCATTGGGCACCCAGCTCAGCCAAGAAATAATCGTGTAGCTGGTAACGAAGTTCTCTTCCCCGAACGCGAGGACAAACAAGGCAAGCCAGAGCCGCAGCGACACGGCAGCCAGCGTCAGCGCATAATTACGGATCATCCATCTTCGATGCTGCGCCGCTTGCTTGGCGCGTATCGTCTTCACAGCCCAGAAGCCGCTAAGCAGCCACACGATGGATAACACCAGGAACCCCGCGGTAGATACCGCTCCGCCCGTTGCCTGGAAGGCGAGGTAAGCTCCCGACAGTCCACCAAGCACTATCCCTGCCATATAGACGCGTCCCATGATCCGATGCAGCTTGGGACGCCGCTCCCGCACCGACTTCAGCATGTTGATTGAACCAAGCAAAAGAGCTGTGACGCTTCCCGCGATATGGGCATACAGCATCCCATACCAGATCCTCTCCAATTGCTGTGCTTCCAGCTTCTGCAGCACAAACCCCGCCTTCTCCGCATCAAGCACATAATATTGCACCACCGCGTAGCCAGATACAAGTATCGCGAGCACTGTCATCGCGATCCAGAGTTTTTTTTGCATAAACAAATCTCATCCTCTCTCATAGGTCGTATACAGCTTCCAACATTATGCTATGATGAGTGTAAAACGTAGAGGGATTCCGTTCCATAACCTATGTTAATGACGAATGTGAGCTGAGGTGATTCCATTCCTATGACTCAGAATCAAGCATCCATCGCGGACGCGCTGGGGCGGATAACGCCAATTCCCGAGGAGGAGCTGGCTTTTTTCCAGCGGCAGCTGACCTGGAGGACGGTCCAGAAAGGGCAATATCTTACGCGAAGCGGCGAGCCTTGCGAGACCATTTATTACTGCGATGAAGGCCTGTTCCGTATGCTCTACGAGAATGAGGACGGCACCGAGCATATCAAAAGCTTCATATCGAACGGCCAGTTATTCACCGATTACCGCGCCTTGCTCACCGGCACGCCCGCCTTCCTCTCGATCCAAGCGCTTGAGCATTCCCGCTGCGCCTCCTTCACGAAGGCCACGATGGAAGCTCTTTATGAGCGGCACATTTGCTGGGAGCGGTTCGGCAGAAGGCTCGCGGAGGGGCTGTTTATCGCCAAGTCCTTGAAGGAACGTGAGCTTATCGAATTGTCCGCTGAGGAACGGTATCGCTTATTCCTGGAGCAATACCCTGACCTGGAGAACCGCATCCCCCAGTATCAGATTGCCGCGTTTCTCGCGATCAATCCCGTATCTCTCAGCCGTATTCGCAGGAAATTATCCTAGCACCCCAGGAGGGAACAAGATGGTATATATTGCTCTGCTGCGGGGCATCAACGTAGGCGGCAACAATAAAATCGAGATGAAGCGGCTCAAGCTTACTTTCCAAAGCCTCGGCTTGTCTCAGGTCGTTACGTACATTAATACGGGCAACATTATTTTTACAGATGACCGGGCAGCCTCGAAGCAAGAGCTGGCCGATAAGCTGGAGGAAGCGATTCACGCGGATTTCGGCTTGTCTATTAAAGTGATGATTCGAACCATCGACGAGATCCGGACCATTATGGACAAGCTGCCCCCCGACTGGACGAATGACACCACAATGAAGAGCGACGTGCTGTTCCTGTGGGATGAGGTCAACAACGAATCGACGCTTCAAGGGCTGGCCATGAATCCCCAGGTTGATCGGATTCTCTATGTAGATGGAGCCATCCTGTGGTCATGCGACAGGAAGAATACCGGCAGAAGCGGTATGGTCAAAATCATCGGTACGAAGCTCTACAGCCAAGTGACCATTCGCAACGTCAATACAACGCGCAAAATATATGCGCTTATGCAGGCCGCTCAGTCATAATTGCTCCAGCGCAAGTGAAAGAGCCGAGGGCTTACGCTCCCCCGGCTCTTCATCGTTCTATTCGCTATTGCACAAATTGAGCTACAATCTTCGCAATCTCCGCTCGCGTTATGAACGCCTTCGGGTTCACATTGCCGTTCGGCGTTCCTTGCACGATGCCGGCTTCGGCAAGCGCCTGAACCGCTTCCTTCGCCCAATCCGAAACCTTCTCGCTGTCACGGAATACTGCTGTTGCTGTTGTGCCTCCTGCCTGTGGCAGCTGATCCTTCAAGGCGCGGTACAGCAGCACGAACGCTTCTTCACGCGTTAACTCCTGGTCCGGGGCAAAGGTGCCGTTCGGCAAGCCCGTTACAAGACCATTGGAGCTGAGCGCTGCAACATAAGGCGCGTACCACGCGTCAGGCGATACGTCGCTGAAGCTGCTCTCGACGCTCTCTCCCTTCAGTCCCAGCAATCGATACAGCACAGCCGCATATTGGGCTCTGGACATCTTCTTGTCCGGCTGGAAGCTGCCATTCGGCATGCCTTCCATAATGCCGCTCGACGCCAGCTTCTGAATATCGTTGGCTGCCCAATGCGTCTCCGCATCCTTGAAGCTTGGCGCATCAGGCTGCCCCGTAGGGGCAGGCGTTGGCGTTGCTGTCGGGCCAGGCGTCGGAGTCGGCGCTGGTGTCGCTGTTGGTGCTGGGCTCGGCGTTGGCGATGGTGTTGGTGTTGGTATCGGAGCAACATAAGGATATACCGTCACTTCAACCTCATCAGAGCCATACCCGTCGGCACTGATAGCCGTAATAACGGCAGTGCCTGCGCTAATAGCCTGCACATTGCCGCTGGCATCTACCCTGGCAACCGCCTCGTTGGAGCTCGACCAGACAACGGTTGACGCACCCTCGCCCATCGGTTCCACAGTCGCACTAATCCGAGTGCTCGATACGCCCGCTGTCATGGCCAATGTGGCGCGATCAAGCGTAACCTTGGTTACGTCAAGCTCATATACGCCAACCTTGCCGCCTACCTCATAGGCAACCAGCAATAATGGTCTGCCTGTCGGGCTGCTGGAGGCCGGAATAAATTCAAGACCTTCAGGTCCCGTATCCGTATCCAGGTTCACCTTGCCTTCGCTGTTCTCGAACACACGCGTATTCGTATAATTCGCAAATAACGGCGCCTGTGGATTCGTCACGTCATAGGTCATAATGCCCCCAATGCGCTCCAATCCGACAAAAGCAAATACCTTGCTTCCCACAACTCCCGTCTTCACATCCTCGGGCTCTGGACCCTTCTTCGTGCTGCGGTCATCCCTTGCGATTTTGCTGTTGCTTGTATTGTAGTATTCCGGTACGCGCTGTCCTGTTATGACCTCGAAGTCGCTGCCGCTGTCATACACCTGCGCCATTGTGTCCGCATTCCAGATGGAGAACGAACGTCCGCCATACATGTAGATCCCGTCATTGCCCCAGTCCGACATGACCTCGACCTTGTCATACGCGGTTGTGCCATTCAAGAAAGCGTAAGCTGCCGAGCTTGGGTTCAGAGCAGCCTTCACATCGCCAATCTCAGTCGCGTTCGTGCGTCCCGGCCATTCTGTCGCATCGCCTTCATTCGCCGTGAACAGATAGGTCTGACCGCCGATGGTATGCGAAGCCAGCCCGTCCGGCATATAGACGCCATAGAATGGAGCATTCTCCTGCAGAATCAGATCATCCTTCTTCAGATCAAGCGCATTAACCGCTTGGCTGAAATCTTTTACTCCAAGACCCTTAACCGATGTCACTGTCTTCGTAGTCAGATTGATCTCGGCAATGGCATTATTCTCCTGCATGGCTACATAGGCCGTTCTCTGATCCCCGGACAGCGCAATGTATTCCGGCTCCAGATCGTAATAGGCATCCTGCTTGCTGCCCTTGCTCTTAATGAGTTCATCTGTAGGATCCGCCGCGCCTCGAATATGCACAGCATCGTCAATCACGTTCCCATTGTCAAAATAAACCTGAACCGACGTCCCGCTCACCGTATCCACGATCGTTACGCTGCCTGGCGCGTCTTCTGCGCCTAGACGCGGCTCCGCCTCGTCTGCCGTCAACACATAACGTCCGTCGGATGTGGACTTAATCATGTCCGGCTGCACGCCAGATTGGAACTGGCGCACAAGATTGCCGTCATAATCCAGCTCCAGAATTTTACCCCTTTTCAAAGGGTCCGCTTCCTGTATGGAGACGTATACTCGCTTGTTCACCGTATTCACATCGACACTGGTCAGATCGCCGAAGACGAAGCCGCCTGTCTCCGCCATACTCTTGACGAGTACGGACCTCTCCTTCACGAGCGTTCCGCTCGCATTGCCCAGGCTGACGATGTCCAGACTTGGCGGAGTCGTCGCTCCGTTCACCAAGTAGAACTTGCCGTTGTCCTTGTTGTACTTGACGATCTCGGCCACGCCGCCATCCGCATTGGTGGTTCCAACCGAATATTCGCCGATCTTGGTCAGCGAGAAGGAGTCCTCCACCGCAGGGCGGTTCGCTTGTATAACGAGCGTGAAGGCTCTGGAAGCCTGGGCAGCCGGATTTGCACTGTCCGTCACCGTGATATTCACCTGTACGCCAGAGGTAAGGGATACCGGTGTGCCGCTGACCACACCATCCGCGGAGAGGCTTAAGCCTTGCGGCAAGCCAGTCGCCTGATAGGTATAAGGCGCTGTTCCTCCAGAAGCCGTAATGGTTGCTGTATAGGCTTGATCCAGGTAGGCGACAGGCAGAGAATTCGTCTCCAGCGCAAGCGGCGCCGGCTGAACTGCCCAAGCACCATCTGAGCCCGCTCTAGGACCGTAGGTCGCAAGCTCGTTCGCGGTTGCTGCGTCATAATCGATCTGGCGGAAATCCGACTTGTTATTGTCCGAATCGGTAAATTTATCACGGCGGACAGCCCTTTTCTTGGAGGTTCCTTCCGTCGTTCCTGTAGGATAGGCCGTCTCGTACCCATCAATAGTGCTGCCGTTATCATTGCTGGCCGTACCAAGCATGTCCACATATCCACTAGGCCTGGATACAAATGGATTAACATCCGCTGTATCGCTAAGCGCATTCTGGTTGCTCATGAGCACAACCTTCATGCCTTTATTATTGATAAAACGGTTCGGCCACACCTGGTCGCCCTTGTTCGTCAGATCCAGCTTGGGATTTGTTGCGCCCGTGGCATTGCCCTTCACCAGATAAGACGAATTGGCCTTAATGGTTCCTGTTAAGTCAAGCTTATTCCAGCCAAGCGTTGGACCTGTCTGTTCGTTGCTCCCTCTATCCGCGTAATGCAGCGACCAGCCGGACAAGTCTACATCCACATTCGTAGGGTTAAACAGTTCGATGAAGCCATGGGAGACCGCGACCCCCGTATCGGTCGTCAAGCCTGCTCCGTATGCCTGATGAATAATAACATGCGGCACGGTTACGTCGTATGCCATCTGCGCGTTGTAAGGTGTGCCGACAATAGGAGCAGGGCTGCTCGGATCAGCAGATGCCCCCGCCGCCAGCATCAAGCTAAGTGTCAGCTGTGTCGCCAGGACAAGAGCTGCCGTTTTTTTCAACACTTTGCGCTTTCGCACTTCGAACTCACTCCTAAACTGTAATTTGCTGCTAGTCCAGTCTAGTAATGGTCCATTAAGGGAGTGTTATGGGCGGGGTGAAGTTTTTGTAAAACAAAAGCTCGTCGAACAAACTGGCTGCTCCTAATAGCAACCTGGAGTAAATAGACGTGTCACACTTCTATTTCTGCTGGGGCGGGCAGTTCGGAGCATTTAGATGTACCACACACTTCTATTTGTGCCGGGGCGGGCAGTTCGGAGCATTTAGACGTGCCTCATACTTCTATTCGTGCTGGGACGGGGGGTTCGGGATGACGTACAATAAGTTGTGTACCAAGTTTTGGTCCTTTCCAAAACGAAAAAAAGTAGGGTATCCTCGGGATTGCTGAGATCACCAAGAGGAGGACCCTACTCGATGACTACTATACCCGAAAATCTGTTTAATGAGCTACTTGAAAATACTGTTACGAAGCTGTTGAAGGAGAAGCTGGAATTACTGCTCCGTGAAGAACTTAAAAATTACTTGACGGTTGAACAGCCTCATGAGCGCAACAGCCGTAACGGCCACTATACGCGCGCTTTTCAAACTCGCTACGGGACGATCCACGATCTTCAAGTACCACGCGATCGTAAGGGCAAGTTCCAAACAAGTTTGTTTAAACCGTACCAACGCCGAGAAGGTTGGTTGGAAGAAGCAATCATACACATGTACAAAGGCGGTATGAGCACGCGTGAGGTGGCTAATTTCATTGAAAGCATGTTTGGCAGCCAGTACTCACCAGCGACCATCAGCAACATCACCAAAACCGTCATGGAGGACATTCATGAATGGAGGACACGCCAACTCGAACAGCGTTACTCTGTCATTTATCTCGATGGTCTGTACGTCAAATTGAAACGCAACACGGTAAGCAGTGAGGTCGTGTATTTAATTATGGGCATTGACGAAAAAGGTTACCGGCAGATCCTAGGCTTCGACGTTGGCGGCCATGAGAGCTCTAACGGCTGGATGGAGGTACTTAAAGATCTCAAAAACCGTGGCGCTACTGACGTGTTGCTAGGCGTGTTTGACGGACTGCCAGGGCTTGAAGAAGCGTTTCGCAAGATCTACCCCAAAGCCGATGTGCAGCATTGTGTCGTGCATAAGGTTCGTGCGACGTTTCCCAAGATCCGTGTTTCCGACAAAATTGAATTTCTAGATGATTTAAAGCAGGTGTATACCGCAGTTGATGGAGATGTCGCAAAAGCCGTATTTGACGGTTTTAAAGCAACGTGGGGCAAGCGCTATCCCCGCGAAGTAGCTTCCTGGGAAGAACAGCTCTCCACGCTGCTCACCTTCTACAAGTATCCACCGATGGTGCAGTATGCGGTCTATACTACGAATGCAATTGAGCGCATGAACAAGGAGCTACGCAAAAGGCTAAAGCCTATGAATAGCCTGACAAACATTGAATCCGCCGAGAAGATCATTTACCTGCAAGCGACAGGCTATAACGAGAAGTGGTTCGGCAGAGCCATCCGTGGATTTGCAGATCCGGAAACCAAGGCTGTCTTTGAAGAAATGTTTATGTCACGGTACGGCTCGTTGCGAACGAAGGAAGAAATGTAAGACGCTGACCGGTGGTTTGCTGGGGGGCGGAGCCCCCCAGCAAACCACCACCCATTAAAACAAAAACATATCCATCGTCCCGATGGAAAAACCTACTACACAATATTCTTGACGTTACCGGGTTCGGAGCATTTAGATGTGCCACACACTTCTATTCGTGCTGAGACGGGCAGTTCGGAGCATTTAGATGTGCCACATACTTCTATTTGTGCCGGGGCGGGGGGTTCGGAACATTTAGATGTGCCACACACTTCTATTTGTGCCGGGGCGGGCAGTTCGGAGCATTTAGATGTGCCACACACTTCAATTCGTGCTGGGACGGGTAGTTCGGAGCATTTAGACGTGCCACACGTACTTCTATTTGTGCTGAGACGGGCAGTTCGGCGCATTAAACCGCAAACAGGCTGTCTGCGGTTAAGCTATTCCTTCGTTACACCCAAGCCTCATTACACCCAGGCCTCGTTCGCGTACCCGCGCTGCTCCCAGTAGCCGATATGCTCGCCTTCTATAAGTTCGATGCGGCTAAGCCATTTCACCGACTTATAAGCGTACATCTTCGGCACAATAAGCCTTACCGGCCCGCCAAGATCGCTCGGTATGGGCTTGCCGTCGTGCATGACGGCAATCATGGCGTCATCCTTGGCAAGCTGCTCCAGCGTGATGCCGCTCGTATAGACGCCGTCTCCGGAATGGAAGATCGCGGAGACCGCTTTCTTTTGCACGCCAGCCATCTCCAGCATCTCCTTGACAGGTATCCCCTCCCAAGTGTTGCTATAGACGGACCAGCCCGTTACACAATGGAAATCGCTCACCTGCACCGTCCGCTTCAGCTTGACGAATTGCTCCCAATCCCACTCCAGCGGCTGATCCACCAAGCCATCTACCCGCAACGACCAGTTCGCATTGCTGAAGCTTGGGATTGGCGTCACTGTATACACGCGGAAGCTTCCCTGCGCTCCCCCGCCAATCGGCGGAGATGAAGCCGGCATCGGCTGCGGAGCAGGCAGCAGCTCATTGCTGTTGCTGGCAATAAGCTTATCTATGCTCCCGCTTCCTCCCGCTCCGCCCATGGATTCGCCCAGCCACTTCATGAACGACGGACCTATCGTCACAGCCAGCCCGGCGCCGATCGCGCCGCGGATGAACGCCCGTCTCGTATAAACCGGCTGGGGTGCGGCCGGATGCAGGTCATCGACAGAGCTTGCTTCGGACTGTACGGTGCGCCGTTTGGGGTCCTTCAGCCACTTGGCTCTTGTGATGGAATGGTAGATGATATAAGGAAGGCCCATCCAGGTCAGCACATCGTGGGCAATCAGAGCAACGTTGGATACGCGCGGACCCACCAGCTTGAATTGCCATAGCAGCAGCCCCGACAGCAGCCAGCCAACCAGAAAGCCAAGCACAACGTACACATTAAACTTTTGCCATCGCTTGCCTCGCAGCTGCTTCCAATGCTTGCCCGCCAGCGCCAAATAATATGCGATTGGAACAACCGAAGCGATACCGACGGCAATATGCAGCGTCTTGAGCCATACCCGTCCCTCGCCAAGCACGCCCCGCCAGAAGCCACCCAGCAGCAGCAGTCCGCTTAATGCCAGAATAACAACCAGCCAGCCGTTCCAGGCATGCAGCATGACCAGCTTCCTCCCGTATCCCTTGCGTAGCCTCTCCAGCCATCCCTTCATGCTCTTCCCCCCATTAATGACAATCATCTAGCCTTCCGGAAGTCTCAACCAGAAGCGGCTGCCTTGCCTCGCGGCTTCCTCTACGCCGATATCGCCGCCATACTGCTTCACGAGCAGCTTCGCGATGGACAACCCGATGCCAGAACCGCCGCCGGTCCGGCTTCTTGAACGATCCAGTCGGTAGAATCGCTCGAATATGTTCTCGCGTTCCGCCTCGGGGACACCCTCTCCCTCGTCCGTAATCGCAAGCTGCACGCGGCCATCCCCCAGCTCCTCCACCTCTACCAGGATCAAGCCCCCTTCCGGTGAATGGCGCACCGCGTTTTCAATAATATTTTGCAGCACTCTCGCAAGATGGCGCGAAGCCATCCGAACCGCTACCCGATGCTCAGGCGCCTGCACTCGCAGTTGAACGCCTCTGGCCTCCATCTGTGGCGCAAATCTTGGCAGCAGCTCAATGAGCAAGTCCTCCACAACCGTCTGCTCCGCATCCTCCAATCGGGCTTCCGACTGATGGGCATCCTCCAGCGTCGACAGCTCGAACACATCTTGAATGAGCTCTCCAAGACGAACGGATTCGTTGCGGATGGTTGCTATATAGGCGCGAAAAGTCTCACTGTCCTGAATGACGCCGTCCTCCAGCGCTTCCGCGTAGGATTGCATGGATGCCAGGGGCGTCCTCAAATCATGGGCCATGTTGGCCACCAGATCGCGCTGCGCTTTCTCCGCTGCTTTGACCTGCCCGAAGCTTCGTTCCAAATGAATAGCCATAGCATTGAAGTCGCGCGCCAACGCCTGAAATTCGGCAAAACCCGTCTGCTCCACCTTTGCCTGCAAGTCTCCTACGGCAATCCGCGAAGCTCCCTCACGAAGTCGCCTAACTGAAGCCTCAAGCGGACGGACAAGAAGGACATACAATCCGCTGGACAACGCGCCTGCTCCCAGCGCGGCAGCGCCGAGCCAGATCAATTGCTCTTTGGTCAGCAGCATATACCGGAACAGCACAAACAGGATAACGAGCATAAGCGCGATGCTCACGAAGTTCGCCAGCACCAGATACGTTCGGAGCTTCATGGGGTCGCCCCCCTGCCATCCAACTTATATCCGATGCCCCAGACAGTCTTAATCCAGGTGGGGTCCGACGGCACCGGCTCAATCTTCTCTCGCAGCCTCCGAACATGGACCGTGACAGTTGTCGTATCTCCGTCGTATGCGATATCCCACACCTGATTCAGCAATTGGCTGCGGGAGAACACCTTGCCTGGATAAGCGGCTAGAAGCTGCAGCAGATCAAATTCTTTGGCCGTCAGCTCCACCTCGCGCCCCTGCACCTCAACCCGGCGCTGCTCCGGATAGATGATTAATCCGTCGAAGCAGAGCCTCCCCTGTACGGAATCTACAGTGCTCCGCTCATCGGCCGCTGCTCCTGCACCTGCTCCTGAAGTTCTTCCCGCTGGACCGCCGAGGGCAGTCCCTATTCTTCTAAGGATATTACGAACGCGAAGCACCAGCTCCCGAGGGCTGAACGGCTTCGTCATATAATCATCCGCCCCCATGGTCAGACCAAGCAGGCGATCCGTCTCCTCTCCACGCGCCGTCAGCATGATGATAGGCGTATCCGACTCCTGCCGGATCACGTCGCATACCTCCAGGCCATCCAGCCTCGGCATCATGAGATCGAGCACAACAAGATCTGGAGCATGCTCCCGCCACAGAGCGAGCGCCTCCTCGCCGTCAGAGGCTGTCCAAACGTCATAGCCTTCCCGTTCCAAATAACGCCTGCACACATCCGTTATATTGCGCTCGTCATCTGCAACCAAGATTCGTGCCGGCATCTTGTTCCCCTCCTCGCCGCTTCCGTAGGCGTTACATGGTTCCCTTCATTATAACGCCATTGGCGAAGGTATTCGACTTCAGCGTAAAAACACCCGTGCTTTACATGTTCTTCTTCATGTCGTCCTGCTTCATGTCGTCCTGCTTCATGTCATCCTTCATCATGTCGTCAGACTTCATCTCTTCCTTCATGTCATCCTTCATCATATCGTCAGATTTCATCTCTTCCTTCATGTCGTCCTTCATCATGTCGTCGGACTTCGTCTCTTCCTTCATGTCGTCCTTCATCATATCGTCAGACTTCATCTCTTCCTTCATCTCTTCCTTCATGTCGTCCTTCATCTTGTCGTCGGACTTCATCTCATTCTGTCCGTTCTTGGCCCCATCCTCATCCATCATCGCATCGTTCTCTGCATTGCATGCGCTGAGAGCCAGCAGGCTGCCCGCAATTGCCAACATGGTGATCCACTTTTTCATTGTGATCCATCCCCTTTCATCATTGAAGCCCAGCGGCTTACAACAACATCTTAAAGGGAATAGCTAACTAACCAAGAACGAATGTATTGCCAATCTGTTAGATAACCCTTACAAAAGTGTGAACTCAGCAAAAAAATAAACGCCTCCGCATTCGGAAGCGCTTTATTCCCTGGTCCTATTAATCCCACCGTGTCAGCACGATAGGCCCGTCTTTCGTTATCGCGATCGTATGCTCGAACTGGGCTGCCCAAGAGCCATCCACCGTACGAGCCGTCCAGCCGTCCATGCCGACATAGACCTCGGGACGCCCTGTCGTAATAATCGGCTCAATCGTAATGACCATGCCCTCCTCCAGCTTCACGCCTTGCCCAGGAGGGCCGAAATGCTCGACCTCGGGAAACTCGTGCATGCTTCTCCCGATACCATGGCCGACGAACATCCGCACAACACCGAACCCATCCCGCTCGGCTCTCTTCTGCACAGCATGACCAATATCTCCAATGTAATTGCCGGGGACTGCCGTCTTAATCCCTGCCAGCATGGCTTGCTTCGCCACGCGCAGCAGCTTCTCCGTCGACGCGGAGGACTTGCCGACTATATACGTCCAGGCTGAATCTGCCTTCCAGCCGTTCATGTCTGCAACCATATCAATGGTCACAATATCACCCGATTCCAGCGGCTCCGAATCCGGAAAGCCATGACAGACCACATCATTGACGGACGCGCAGGTGGCGTAAGGATAGCCCTTGTAGCCCTTCTGCGCGGGAGTCGCCCCCCGGTCCAGCATGAACCGTTCCACGAACCGATCGATCTCGCGTGTCGTCACCCCCGGCGCCAAGCGCCTCGACAAAGCCTTGTGGCATGCGGCCACCACACGCCCTGCCTTGCGTATTCCCCTAATATGCTCCCGCGTCTTCAACTCTACTGCCATTCGCGATACCTCCTTCTTAGTCATGGGTAGGTTAAGGGGTGTATATGGTTACCCTATTCCATGAACCAAGATCTCATAACCGCGAACGATGGCATTTTATCACAAATGATGGGCACTCCATCCCAAGGAGCGACCGCCGCTATACCTTCTGAAGCTCCTCCAGCTCCTTGTTTTTCTCCTTGAATCGGTCATTATGGGAGGAAACATAAGCATAAGGCGTTGCTTGGGGGTCCAAATACACCTTGGCGCTGTTCAACGCCAGTACACCGTCAGTGAACGTCCCGGCTATTAAGCCAACCTTGCTGTCGTGACCAACAAAATCCCCAGCTCCGAACACGCCCGGTATATTCGTCTCCATCTTGGGACTGACATTCGCCTTCCATTCTCCCATGTCGATGCCCCAGCTTCGGATCGGGCCGAAGTCCGAACGCATGCCATGATTGACAATAACCGCATCGACCTCCAGGATACAATCCTCGCCTGTCTCCACATGCTGGATCAGCACCTGGGAGATGCTTCTGCCATCTGCACTTTGGAGCGACTTAATCGCATACGGCGTCCGAACGTCGCAGGTGGCCTTCATGGCGGTCACGTTCCGCTCCATACCGCCGAAGCTGTCGCGGCGATGCACGACTGCTACGCTGCCAGCTACATGCGCCAGCTCGTTGGCCCAATCCACGGCAGAGTCACCGCCTCCGGAGATCAGTACTCTTTTGCCACGGAAGCTCTCCAGATCTTGAACCGTATAATACAGATTGCTCACCTCATAACGGTCCGCGCCTTCAATCTCCAGCTTCGCAAGCTTACGGATGCCGTAGCCGCAAGTCATTATGACCGCCTTCGTATGATGCTTTGTCCCGCTGGCCGCCGTCAGGATAAATGTGCCATCCTCTTGCTTATCGAGTCCCACAATCTGCTCATTCATAACGAGTGTCGGATCGAACGTCATCCCCTGCTGAATAATTTGCTCCAGCAGCTTATCCGCACGTGTTGGCGTAACGCCCCCGACATCCCATACGATCTTCTCCGGGTAGAGCAGCATTCTTCCTCCCAGCTGATCCTGTGCCTCGATAAGCTTTGTCTTGAGCTCGCGCATTCCGCTATAGAACGCTGTATACAGTCCGGCTGGTCCCCCGCCGATAATCGTCACATCATAAAGCTCCAGTCTCTCCGCAGCCGTCTCCATCCCAAATAGCCTCCCTGATCGCTCTTTTCTTTGATAACCATTCTCAATATATCCCACTATACACCAAATGAGATAAGTTCTCAATAAGAAGGATAAAATGATGGGGTACGGCGGGCGATAACGACACGTGGTGTCGTTGTTACACCTAAAGAGCAGCTAGTTTGTTCGATAGCCACACGTCGTGTCGCTGTTGCACCAATCGAGAGGGCTCAGCATGCGATAACGACACGTGGTGTCGTTGTTGCATCTAAAGAGTAGATAGTTTGCTCAATAGCCACACGTGGTGTCGCTGTTGCGCCAATCGAGGGGGCTCGGGAGGCGATAACGACACGGGGTGTCGTTGTTGCAGCAATCGAGGGGGCTCGGGAGGCGATAACGACACGAGGTGTCGTTGTTGCGTCTCAAGAGCAGCTAGTTTGCTCAATAGCCACACGTGGTGTCGCTGTTGCGCCGATCGAGGGGGCACGACATGCGATAACGACACGTGGTGTCGCTGTTGCAGCAATCGAGGGGGCTCGGGAGGCGATAACGACACGAGGTGTCGTTGTTGCGTCTCAAGAGCAGCTAGTTTGCTCAATAGCCACACGTGGTGTCGCTGTTGCGCCGATCGAGGGGGCACGACATGCGATAACGACACGTGGTGTCGCTGTTGCAGCAATCGAGGGGGCTCGGGAGGCGATAACGACACGAGGTGTCGTTGTTGCGTCTCAAGAGCAGCTAGTTTGCTCAATAGCCACACGTGGTGTCGCTGTTGCGCCAATCGAGGGGGCTCGGCGTGCCATAACGACACGTGGTGTCGTTGTTGCGTCTCAAGAGCAGTTAGTTTGTTCAATAGCCACACGTGGTGTCGCTGTTGCAGCAATCGAGAGGGCTCAGCATGCGATAACGACACGGGGTGTCGTTGTTGCACCTAAAGAGTAGCTAGTTTGTGCAATAACCACACGAGATGTCGTTGCTGCGCCATACGCTCTGCTGCGCCATACGCCCCGCACCGCCACACTCCCCTGGCCTGCCCTAGCGGATCAAAGCAAAAAACAAAAAAGGCTTTGTCCCACAATGGGACAAAGCCGTACATGCCAATTATTCAGCCTACCGAAGAGTTCAGTCTGCCAAGCTCATCCTCAACCAGAGATGTGAGCTCATCCTCATATCCGCCTGTAATTCGGTATTTGCGAATGTAATCCTTCACAAACTTCCGCGGGTCCTTGGGCTGGAAAATTCTCGTTAGTTCCTTCAGACTTTCCTTGACTTCATTCTGGCTATGCTTCGCCATGAAATCTCCTCCTTATACGATGGATGGACGTCCTAAACAGCAGTATCCGAGAACGTATGCGGCTCTTACACCGCAAGAACCCCCTTCGGTGCAGGCAACTCCATGGCCAATGAGTCACAATGTTTTCATTTTTCTTACTATTATAACAGTTTGGCAGCCATTATGAAAGCAAACAATTGTTAGTCCTTTCTTAAGCTGGCGTCTGAATCGCGCTCCTCTGTCCTGGCAACCGCTTCATCAGGCGGGGAAACCGGATTTGAAGAAAGGTATCCCGACTTATCCTTGCGAAGCATCCGCAAATACGCAATGACCCCAACAACGGCCACAGCGATGCCGAACGCCAGCAGCAGCACGGTTACCCATCCCTGCTCCATATCCCCCACCTCCAATCTCCTGTATGGCGAATACCGGCCGAGCTCACCTGGGAACACTGCCGGTCCTTTCCATAAATTTGCTATTATTATATCGAAACCGACAGCTACTGGCAACTCATGCCAAAAGGATGCAGGGAAGCCGATCCAGCAAGACGCTGCTGCAATGGGCTATATCACCCGATAGCTCCCGCTGCCCAGCGCCAGCAGCTTGCCGTCTTCATCCCTCACACGCGCTTCCAAAGTAATCGTGCGTCCAGTCCGATGCAGCAGCTCAGACTCGCAGAGCAGCTTACCGCCTCTGCTGCTGGCCAGGAAGTGGGTATTCATCGTTGCCGTCACCGTACTCCCCTTTGTCTCTGCCAGCATAACGTGCAGCCCCATGGCATTATCCATCAGCGACATCATTACGCCGCCATGCACAATACCAAGCAAATTCAGATGCGATGGCGTGATGTCGATGCTGATGATCGTCCTGCTTACGTCCGCTTGCACGACCTCACAGCCCAGCAAGCCCCAGAACGTTCCCTCGGCGCGTTCTGCCAGACGGGCGAGCTCGCCTGCTTCCTGCGCGCTGCTCCCCAACCCCTTCTCATCCATGCCGCTCATTCCTTCCCTTTGGCCCCCGCCTCTTCCCCCTCCAGCTCCTCCTCTGCCAGCTTCCTTCGCAGCACCTTACCGATCATCGTCTTTGGAAGCGTTTCCCTAAAGGCGTAGTAATGGGGCACCTTGTACGCTGCCAGACGATCTCTGCACCAGCGATCCAACTGGCTGCGGGATACCTGCCATCCCTCCTTGAGCACAATGAACGCTTTGACCGTCTCGCCCCGATAATCGTCCTTCACACCAATAACGGCCGCTTCGCGTACAGCGGGATGCTCGAACAGCACCTCCTCGACCTCTCTCGGGTACACATTGAACCCGCTTGCGATAATAACATCCTTGATACGATCCATAATGGTAAAATAACCATCTTCATCCATCGTGGCGAGATCGCCCGTTCGAAGCCAGCCGTCAACCAGCGTCCTCGCCGTGTCCTCGGGACGATTCCAGTACCCCTTCATCACCTGCGGCCCCCGCACCACAAGCTCCCCGAGCTGGCCCGGAGGCAGCCGCCTGCCTGTCGTCATATCCACTACAGCGGCATCCGTATCCGGGAACGGAATGCCAATCGTGCCGATCTTGCGCAGCCCCCAGATGGGATTGGCATGTGTGACCGGCGAGGCCTCCGTCAGACCGAAGCCTTCGATCAAGCGACCGCCGCTGAGCGCCTCGAATTGCTCCTGAACCTCCAAAGGCAAGGCCGCCGAGCCGCTGATGCACACGTTGACGGAGGAGAGATCCGACTTTTTCAGATTGGCATGATTAATAAGGGCCACATACATCGTGGGAGCGCCTGGGAAAATCGTCGGCTTCCGATCCGTTATGGTTTTCAGCACGGTCTCCGTCTCGAAGCGAG
The DNA here is from genome assembly GCF_040834005.1 of Paenibacillus sp. PL2-23. Taxonomy (NCBI): domain Bacteria; kingdom Bacillati; phylum Bacillota; class Bacilli; order Caryophanales; family Paenibacillaceae; genus Paenibacillus; species Paenibacillus sp. PL2-23. The sequence continues at coordinate 1,085,491 of NZ_CP162129.1, read as the reverse complement.
GCAGGAGAATAAGCGAGCCCGCCCGCAGCACGGACATATTCATCAGTACCGTCAAACCGAACACATGAAACAGCGGCAGCGCCGCCAGGAACCGCTCCTTGCCATCCTCAGCCTTGTAGCACCACGCTGACGTCTGGAACGTATTGGCAACCAGATTGCGATGCGTCAGCATAACGCCCTTCGGCGTACCTGTCGTGCCGCCGGTATACTGCAGAGCAGCCAGCTCCTCGCCCTGCGGCAATGCCGCGGGGTCCACCTCCAGCCCGCTCCCTCTCATCAGCTTGCGATAAGCCAATACGCCGTGCTTACCGTAAGGAATGTCGTCTCGGAAGCCTTCCTTGCGCTGCTTGATGGGGTAGAGCATGCTTTTGGGGAAAGGCAGCCCATCCTTGATCGAGGTGACGATTACATGCTTCAGCTCCGGGACAGGACCCAGCTCCGGCTCCTCGCCTCTCGTCCTGGCTACGCGGGCATATAGCAAATCCAGCGTGATCATGGCGACCGCTCCGCTGTCCTTCAACTGATGCTGAAGCTCCCTCTCCACATACAGCGGGTTAGTCTGAACGACGATTGCGCCAGCTAATAACACGCCGTAATACGCGATAACAGCCTGCGGACAATTCGGCAGCATAATCGCCACGCGGTCACCGCGCACGATGCCAAGGGAGGCGAGGCCTCCCGCAAGCTTGCGGGAGGCAGTGTACAGCTCCCCGTATGTCATTGTTTTGCCCAGAAAATACAAAGCGTTGCTGCCGGGATAGCGCTCCGCCGCATCGCACAGAAACTGCGCTATGCTGCAGGTCGGGTAGGTCAGGCCTTGAGGAACCTCATTCGGATAATGCCGAAGCCACGGCCGCAGAAGCGGCTCCTCGGCAGGTTCGTTGGGCTCAGCATCAACCTCCGCAGTCGGCTGGGCTGACATGTCAGGTTCGTTCGGCTCGGCATCAGCCTCCGCAGTCGGCTGGGCTGACATGGCGAGTTCGTTCAGCTCTGCATCAGCCTCCGCAGCTGGCTCGGATGATATGGCGGGTTCATTCGGCTCTGCATCAGCCTCCGCAGCTGGCTCGGGTACCACGGCGGGCTCCTGCGCCTCCTGAGCGGGGCTCTCATTTGCGGCATCCTGTTCTTCGGCTCGCGACTGTTCGGGTACAAGCGGGTCTTCCGGTCTAAGCGGTTCCATTCATGCTCTCCCCCTCTACACGACATATTGCTCACTTCGAATAACCAGGGCCGCAATATTCCGCTTCAGCGATATCGTATCCGCCAGCGGCGCCCGCATCAGCTTCTTCAGCACGGACAGCTGCATCTGCAAGCCGTCTCCGCGCTCCAGGGCAGACAGCGCAGTCTTGGCAAGCCCTTCGATCTTCTCCATCGCCTCCTGTACGAACACCTCCGTCATTAATGCGGCAAGCTCCGCCTCCCCGGCGCCTCTCCCCCGGAGCAGCTTCTGCGAGCGCAGCAGGACGCTCTCCATCGCGAAGATCTGAATCATGAGGTCGGCTAATACGCAAAGCACCTCCTGCTCTTGTTCAAGACGCGTACCGAGCTTTTGCACGGCAAGGCCGCCTACAGCCAGGAACGTTTTTTTGGCTTGTGACACTCGGTATGCTTCCTTGCTGAGAGGCTCCGAGAAATCCGGCAGCGGCATCGGTCCAAGCAGCTCCCTCGGCAGAGCCTGCGCCTTCTCCAGCAGCGGCAGCTCGCCCTTCATCGCCTTCTTCAGCAGCGTGCCCGGAATAAGCATGCGATTGATCTCATTGGTCCCCTCAAAAATACGGTTAATGCGGGAATCGCGGTAGATTCGCTCCACCTTGTACTCGCGGACATAGCCGTACCCGCCGTGAATCTGTACCCCCTCGTCAATGACGCCATCCAGCGCCTCCGAGCCAAACACCTTGACGATGGAGCACTCAATCGCGTATTCCGCGATCGCCTTAGCCGCCCGCATGCCCGCGCCTTCGCTATCCGCCTCGTCTCCCTCCGCTCCGGATTCCCGCAGCGTCTCGTCAATGAAGCCGGCCGTCCGATAGATCATGCTCTCCAGCGCAAACGTACGAATATTCATATCCGCGAGCTTCGCGGCAATGAGGGGGTAGCTGGAGATCGTCCGCCCAAATTGCTTGCGCGTGTTGGCATAAGCGGCGGCCAGCTCGATTGTCTCCTTGGAGGAGCCCAGGCAGGCGGCACCGAGCTTGAAACGTCCGATGTTCAGAATGTTGAACGCGATATGATGCCCTTTTCCGATCTCACCAAGCACATTCTCAACCGGCACAGGAACATCCTCGAAGAACAGCGGGCACGTCGAAGAGCCCTTAATGCCCATCTTATGCTCCTCCGGTCCGACGCTGAACCCCGGCATCGTCCGTTCGACAATAAAAGCGGTGAACCTCTCTCCGTCGACCTTGGCATAGACAATAAAGACGTCGGCAAAGCCCGCGTTCGTAATGTACAGCTTGGAGCCGTTCAGCACATAGTGAGTGCCGCTCTCCGAGAGCTTCGCGGTTGTTCTCGCGCCAAGCGCGTCGGAGCCGGAGGCGGGCTCGGTCAGGCAATACGCCGCAATCTTTGTTCCCATCGCCAGCTCCGGCAAATATTTGCGCTTCTGCTCCGGCGTTCCGAAGAAGACGATGGGCAGCGTGCCGATGCCGGTATGCGCCCCCACCGACAGCGCGAAGGAGGACGCTCTCGCCATCGTCTCCGCCAGCAGCGTCGTGCTCACCTTGTCGAGCCCGATGCCTCCGTACGCCTCCGGGACATCCGCCCCCAGCAGCCCCAGCTCCCCTGCCTTGCGCAGCAGTCGGGTCGTCAGCTCATAATCCAGCCCCTCGATCGCCTCGTCGTTGGGCACGATCTCCGCCTCCAGAAATTGCTGGGCCGCCAGTGACATCATGCGCTGCTCCTCCGTGAAATCCTCAGGCGTCACGACAGATTCCGGCCTGCTGTCCTCCACGATAAACCGTCCGCCGAATCGCTTCTTATCCGTCATCCCAGTGTCCTCCCTTCCGTTGTCATGCTGCGCTAGGGCGCGCATACCTCCAGCACGCCTGCCGCGCCCATGCCGCCGCCGATGCACATCGTGACGACGCCAATGCCTCCCCCTCTTCTTCTCAGCTCGTGAATGAGGGAGACAGACAGCTTCGTCCCTGTGCAGCCCAGGGGATGGCCCAGCGCGATAGCGCCGCCATTCACGTTGACTCGCTCCGAATGAAGCCCCAGCTCGCGAATAATAGGCACGCATTGCGCCGCGAAGGCCTCGTTCAGCTCGAAGAGGTCCACGTCCTGCACCGCCAGGCCGGCTCGCCGCAGCGCCTTCGGCACAGCTTCGATCGGCCCGATCCCCATCACCTCGGGAGCGACGCCGGCCACGCTGAAGCCCCGGAACACCGCAAGCGGCTGGAGCCCCAGCTCGGCAGCCCGCTTCCTGCTCATAACGACGACGGCAGCCGCTCCGTCGCTCATCTGGGAAGCGTTGCCCGCCGTGACAGTACCTTCCCGCGCGAAGGAGGGCTTCAGCGGAGCAAGCGACTGCACCGTCGTCTCCGGTCGCACTCCCTCATCCACGGCGAAGGAGAATGTCTTCTCCCACGGCCTGCCATTGTCATCCGTGCCCGATCTCCGCGCCATGATGGGAACAATCTCTTCCTGAAACCGGCCTGCCGCAATGGCAGCCGCGGCCTTCTGATGGCTGAGCGCAGCGAACGCGTCCTGCTCCTCCCTCGTCACGCCGTAGCGTCTCGCAACCTCCTCCGCCGTATGTCCCATGCCCATATAGACCTCCGGCATAGCATCCACAATGCCGGGATGCGGCGAGAGGCGAAAGCCCGTCATGGGCACATGGCTCATGCTCTCAACGCCCCCCGCGATGATCGCGTCAGCCTCTCCTAGCCGAATGCGCTCTGCCGCGTAAGCGATGGATTGCAGGCCCGATGCGCAGAAGCGGTTAATCGTCACCGCCGGCGTTGTGACCGGCAGCCCCGCATACAGCGAGATAACACGCGCCATGTTAAGCCCCTGCTCCCCCTCTGGCATCGCGCAGCCGATGATGACATCCTCTATCGCCTCAGGGGACAGCTCCGGCAAGCGGCTCAGCGCCCCCTGCACGACCGCACGCCCCAGATCCTCCGCTCTGGTCTCCGCGAGACTGCCTTTATTCGCTTTGCCTGCCGCCGTCCGCACCGCGGAGACGATGACGGCGTCCCGCTCATGGTCGGTGAATTGGCTCATCGTAATCCCCCTTCGCTTAATTGCGCAGCGGCTTGCCGGTTGTCAGCATATGGCTCATCCGCTCCTGCGTCTTCCGTTCCCCGCATAGGCTGAGGAACGCCTCGCATTCCAAGTCAAGCAAATATTGCTCGCTCACCTCACAACCTGGCTTCACATCGCCGCCCGCCATCACGTGCGCCAGCTTCGCGCCGATTAAGGCGTCATGCTCGCTGATGCTGCCAGACAGCCGCAGCGCCTGAACGGCCAGCTTGAGCACCGCCTTGCCCTCTCTGCCGGCCACGGCGATCCGCTCCTCGGGAGGAGGCGCGTAGCCCGCGCGGTCCAGCTCCAGCACCGCTCGCTTCGCCTCCGCAATGCGTGCGTCCTGCTGCATAATGACGCGATCCTGCGGCCGGAGCAGCCCCAGCTTCGCCGCCTCATGTCCGCTCGTCGACGCTTTGGCCATGGCGATTGTCTCGAAGAGGGCGTTCAGCGGCGCCTGCAAATCCCCGCCCCCAGCCGCTCTGGCTCGGCTAGCGGCGAGCGCAGCCGCCTCCTTGCAGCCCCCTCCAGCTGGAATAAGGCCTACCCCTGTCTCTACCAGGCCGAAATACGTCTCCGGAGACAATATAATCTGATCCGCCGGCAGACACGCCTCCACGCCGCCGCCGAGCGTCATCCGGTGCGGAGCCGCGACGACAGGGCGATCCAGTCTCTTGAGCCGGAGCATGCTGTCCTGGAAGAAGCGGATAATGTCCTCGACCTCCTCCCAATCCCCATTCTGCGCCTCCATAAGCAGCAACATCAGATTGGCGCCCACGCAGAAGTTCCGTCCCTCGTTCGCAAGCACCAGCCCCCGCCAATTGCGGCTCACCTCCTGCACCGATTGGCGGATGGCAGTCAGAATTTCTCCGCCGATGGCGTTGTTCGGTGAATGAAAGGCCAGGCAGGCCACATCATCCCCGATATCTATGAGGCTCGCGCCAGGCGTGGACAACACCGTCCGGCCGGAGGCTTGAAGCGCGGCCAGGGAGATGGCATCCGCCTCCGTCATCTCGGCGGTATAGCCGCCCTTCCCCGCATAATACCGCTTGTGTTCGCCTTCCTTGTAGAGGCTGTCATGCCCTTCCGCCAGCCATGCCTCCACCCATTCCGGTATGGCCTCGCCCTCGAGCTTCATGCGGGCGACGGAGCTCTCCAGCCCGATGGCGTCCCACAGCTCGAACGGTCCCAGCTCCCAGTTGAAGCCCCAGCGCATGGCGCGGTCAATATCCGAGATGGAGTCGGCGATCGCGCCAACCTGGGAGGCCGCATACAGCAGCGTCTTCTTGATTGTTGACCAAGCGAATTCGGCATGCTTGTGCGACGGATCGGCCGAGAGAAGCGCCTTGGCCTTGGCTGCCGCCCCCTTCGCCGCCTTGGCCCCATCGATGACGGGCGAGCTGACCCGAATCGGTTCGCCATAGACAAGCGTCTGAAGGTTCAACGATTCGATTCGACTCCGGCCGCCTTCTCCGCGCAGCTTGCAATAGAACCCCGAGCCGGACTTCTCTCCGAGCCTGCCCTGCGCGACAAGTGACACAAGAATATTCGGCCGCTGGAACATCAGGCGCTCGGCCTCGTCAATGCTTCTCTCCCGAACGTTGTCCACGACATGGAGGAGCGTATCCAGCCCCACCAGATCCAACATGCGGAAGGTCGCGGTTTTGGGCCGGCCCATCGCGGGTCCCGTCAACGCGTCTGCTTCCTCCACGGTCAATCCGCAGCGCAGGGTATCCGCCAGCGTGACCAGCATGCCGTACGTGCCGATTCGGTTGGCGATAAAATTCGGCGTATCCTTGGCTACGACGACGCCTTTGCCCAGCCGGGTCTCGCACAGCTCCTTCAGCAGCGCCACTGTCTCGGGACTGGTATCCTCCGTCGGCACGACCTCGACCAACTTCATATATCTGGGCGGATTGAAGAAATGCGTTGCGGCAAAATGCATGCGGAATTCATGGCTTCTCCCCTCCGCCATGGACGCAACGGACAGCCCCGACGTATTCGTAGTGACCAGTGTGCCCGGCCTTCTCGCGGACTCGATCATCCCAAGCACTTCCCGCTTGACGTCCAGGCGCTCTACCACCGCCTCTACAATCCAATCGGCATCGCCCAGCAGGGAGTGATGATCGCTCAGATTGCCCGGCGTCAGCCGCTTCACCCAAGCGGGATCATACAGCTGCGGAGGCTGAGCCTTCGGCATTCTGGCGATGGCGGCGGCGGCCAACCGATTGCGCACGGCCGCGTCCGCAAGCGTCAGCCCCTTCCTCTCCTCCTCCGCCGTCAGACTGGTCGGCGCGACGTCAAGAAGCGCCACTCTCATGCCCGCGTTGGCCAGGTGGGCGGCAATGCCGGCGCCCATCACGCCCGACCCTATTACTGCGGCGCTGCGTATTGAACTGGCTTTCATCTGCTGGGTCACCTCGCTTTTCCTCATTCGTATTTAATCCCCGAAGACGCTCTCCGCCAGCAGCTCGGCGATATCCCGAGCCGCGACGCGGCCTCCGTCGTCCAGCGCCTTCAACCCGTCCTCCATCATCGTCAGGCAATACGGGCAGGCGGAGCTGATAATGGACGGCTTCACCTCCAGCGCCTGCGCCGTCCTCGCGTAGTTCACCCGCGTTCCGGCATGCTCCTCCATCCACATCAGACCGCCGCCCGCACCGCAGCACATGCCTGCGCTCCCGGAGCGTTCCATCTCCTCCAGCTCAACGCCCGGGATAGCGCGCAGCAAGAAACGCGGCGCCTCATAGGCCCCATTGTAGCGCCCCAGATAACAGGAATCGTGTACCGTCACCCGCTCCTCCAGCGCGCACCTTGGCATCAGCAGCCCCTCTCGAACGAGGCGGGCCAGCAGCTCGCTGTGATGCTCCACTACAACTTCGCTGCCAAGCCCGAAGTCGGGGTATTCATTCTTGAACGTATTGAACGTATGCGGGCAAGCGGTCACGATATGCCGCACCTCATACCGCTCAAGCGTAGCGATATTGTCCCGGCACAGCTCCTGGAACAGCAGCTCGTTGCCGATTCGGCGCGCTGTGTCGCCTGAGCTCCGCTCCTCGTTGCCCAGCGTCGCGAAATCTACGCCCGCCTTGGTCAGCAGCCGCACCAGGTCGAACAGCGCGCGCCTGCTGCGTGAGTCGTAGGCTCCCATGGAGCCCGCCCATAGCAGGATGTCCGGAAGCGCGCCCTTCGCTTTGCGCTCCTCCATCGTCTGCACTCGTATGCCGGTGCGCTGCTCGCAGGCCTCAATCCAGGCGACTCTCTCACCTCTGGGAAGCCCCCACGGGTTGCTCTGCCGCTCGATATTCTGAAGTGCCCGCTGCCCGTCGGCGGGCAAGCGGCCTTCCATAAGCACGAGATGACGGCGCATGTCGATGATTTTGTCCACGTGCTCATTGCCGACCGGGCATTGCTCCTCGCAGCTGCGGCATGTCGTGCAGGCCCACAGCTCATCCTCCGTCATAACGTCGCCGATCAGCTCAAGCTCCTCCGCCTTGGCGCCTTCGCGCTTGGCCCAAGCCGCCGCTTGCGCCTTCATCGTCGGCATAATGTCCGTGCGAAACATGTCGTCGCCCTCACTACCCGCTGCCCCTGTCGGAATGACCGCCCCCATCACATGAGCGTGCTTCACGCCGTAATCCCGGCCCGCCCATAGACTTGCGGGAAGCCACGGCGACTTGGACGTAAGCGCGGCGCCCTTCTCCGTCAGATGGTCGCGAAGCTTCACGATCATATGCATCGGCGACAGCAGCTTGCCGGTGCTTGCTGCGGGGCATACATTCGTGCATCGACCGCATTCCACGCAGGCGTACAGGTCGAGAAGCTGCTTTTGGCTAAAATGCTCGATTTGGCCGGCGCCGAACGACTCCGCCTCCTCATCCTCCAAATTCAGCGGGGTTAGCCGCCCGTGCGGCTCATTGCGGCGAAACCACAGATTAAGTGGCGCTGTCAGAAGATGAAAGTGCTTGGATTGCGGCACATAGACCAGAAATCCCAGCAGCACCAGCAGATGCAGCCACCAGAACAGCTCGAACCCGGCATGAGCCAGCGGGCCCGCTTCCGCTGCTCCCGCTAACAGAAACAGCCGTGACAGCGGCTCGCTGACCGGCGCGTACACGTCCGGCACGACCTCCGAAGCGCCAGCCGCCAGCCGCTCGAAGGACAGCGTCAGCAGAACCGTCAGCATAAGAGAGCCGATAAACCACATGACAAGCGAGGGCTTCCAGCCCCTGCCCAGCCTCGGCAGCCGCTCGATGTAGCGTCTGTACGTACTGTACGCGACAGCCGCCAGCACCAGCGTAACCGTCACCTCCTGCGACCAGGAGAAGGCGTGGTAATAAGGGATAGGCAGCGCCTCTCCTCCCGCCAGCCCCTTCCAGATCAGATCAACGGCACCGAATTGCAGCATAATGAAGCCATAAAAATATACCAAGTGCATCAAGCCGCTCCGCACGTCGTTCAGCAGCCGGCGATGGCCAAGCACCTCCCTGGCAAAGCTTTTGCCCCGAGCAGGCTTATGTCTCTCGAATGGGACGGGAACGCCGAGCCTCATATACCCGATTCGTCTGCTCACCACCGACGCGAACAACCAGACGGCGCAGACCACGACAGCCCCGAACAGCGCCCACCGAATCCACTCCACGCTGCGAGGGTAAGCGGCCAGCCATACGCCGGAAGCCTCCACAGCCCCCCAAATGACAGCCATACGCATCGTCCCTCCTTCCTGCTCCTTGATGCCCCGCTTCTGCGGCATGAGCGCTTGCTGAGGCGGGATAGGACAAGCTAGTAAAGCGCTTACAAAAATATCCGCGGTGCTCCAAGTATATGATTCAAGGTCAGTGAACATGCTTGGCGCCAGCTCTCTGTAAGCGGTCTATTCATGGCCCCCGGGGCATAAGGTAGCACTGATGGACAGTCAAATCCTTCTGCCCGGTCCGTCCGGGACAGAGCTTCTGAAGGAGGCTCCACTGATGAGAATCGTCGTCCTGCTTAAGCAAACCTTCGACACCGAGGAGAAAATAATCGTCACGCCGCAAGGCGTCGATGAAAGGCAAGCGAAATTCGTCATTAACCCTTATGACGAATATGCGCTGGAGGAGGCGCTTCGCCTGAAGGAGCGGATGGGCGGGGAGGTCATTGCCGTCACCTGCGGCGCGGAGCGCGCGCAGGAAGCACTCCGCGCGGCGCTAGCGGTCGGCGCGGACGAGGCGATCCGCCTGGATGCCGGCGAGCTGCCGGATGACAGCTACGTCATCGCTCTCGCGCTGGCCGAGGCCATCCGGCCGCTCTCGCCGGACGTGCTGCTGGCCGGCCTGTTCGCCGTGGATACCGGGGCGGGCAGCGTCGCCCTGCAGGTCGCCGAGCGGCTGGGGCTGCCTCATGCCTCGGCGGCGGTCAAGCTGAGCATCGGCTCCGCCGCCGAGCTCGGCATCCAGCATCCAACAGCGGCCGAGCGTTATGCGCTGGTGGAGCGCGATGCCGAGGGCGACACGGAGACGGTCGCACTCCCGCTGCCTGCCCTGATCACGGCGCAGCAAGGCTTGAACGAGCCGCGTTATCCCTCTCTGCCCGGCATTATGAAGGCGAAGAAGAAGCCGCTTCGCACCATTAGCCTGGGCGAGCTCAGCCTGCCGGCCAACACCCTGGGCGAGGCGCGCTCGCGCCAGGTCAGCCTGTTCCCTCCGCCCCCCCGCGCCGCGGGCAAGCGGATTCCCGGCGCGCCTGCCGAGCAGGCGGCGGAGCTCGTGAAGCTGCTGCGCTCGGAAGCGAAGGTGCTGCCATAGCTGAAGCGGCCGTCAAGCAGACAACCCGAAACCCATAAGCTGCTGCGCTCGGAAGCGAGGGTGCTGCTTTAACCCGAGCTCTAACGCCGAGTTATGAACGAAAGGAGCTGTATCGTGTGGCCAGAACGATACTTGTATACGCCGAGCGCCGCGACGGCCAGCCGCGGCGCGTCGCTTACGAGGCGCTGGGCGCAGCCAGGCGCCTCGCGGGCGAGGACGGCGAGGTCCATGCCGTCCTCGCCGGGTCCGCAATCGCGGCGGAGGACGCTGCCGCGATGCAAGCCCGAGGGGCGGACGTCGTGCACATCGCCGACGATCCGGCCCTCGGGGATTACGCGCCCGAGGCGTATAGCGCCGTGCTGGGCGCGGCCATGGATGCGGTAAGGCCGGACGCGCTGCTGCTCGGCCATACCGCGGCGGGGCGCGAGCTCGCGCCCCGCGTGGCCGCGGCCTATGGCGCCGGCCACGTCGCAGACGTGATCGCCATCGAGCCGGATGGCAGCGATGGCGTCTTGTTCGTCCGCCCGCTCTACGCCGGCAAGGCGTTCGAGCGGCGCAGCCTAGCCCCGGGCCACCCGTGGGTCATCACGGTGCGCCCGAACAACCTGCCGCCGACGGAACCGGAGGACGCCGGCGGGCGCGGCGGCGGCAGCGTGCGGGCGCTGGCTTACGCGCCGCCGCCGCTCTGGACCGCCGTGCGAGGCGTGCTTCGCCGCGCTGGCGGACAGCTTGACCTCGCCGAGGCCGACATCGTCGTGTCGGGCGGCAGAGGCGTGCGCAGCGCGGCGGGCTTCGAGCCGCTGCGGGCGCTGGCCGCGGCGCTCGGCGGCGCGGTAGGCGCTTCGCGCGCCGCTTGCGACGCCGGCTACTGCGACTATGCCCTGCAGATCGGGCAGACGGGCAAGGTCGTGACGCCGCAGCTGTACATCGCCTGCGGCATCAGCGGCGCGATTCAGCATCTCGCCGGCATGAGCCAGTCGCGCACCATCGTCGCCATCAACAAGGACCCCGACGCCCCGATCTTCGGCATCGCGGACTATGGCATCGTCGGCGACCTGTTCGAGGTGGTCCCTCTGCTCACCGATGAAATCCATCGGACCCGCTCAGGCTAACCCGGCTAGCGGACGCGCTGCTGCTCCACTTTGAACGATTTTTCGTTCAAATCCAGCACTCGCAGCGCTTTCCAAGAGATCTTCACAAAACAAAAAAAGTCCCCTGCCCGGCCAAGCTGGCTGCAGGGGACTTTTTATTGAGCTGTTGTGCAATTAAGCAAAATCAGGGATCGCGATTTCCCGGATGCAATCCGGGGCTTCGTACCATTCGTCGTGAACGGCGTTGGTGACGGGATAGGAGCGCATCAGGTAGCCCTCCGGCGCCTCCAGATGCTTGCGAAGCCTGCTGTAATCCGTCAGTCTCGGATTCAGCCAGTCCTCCACGCCCTCCTCGTCAAGCGCGACGGGCACGCGGGGCTGCCAGCCCGACATAGCGCCTGACGACGCCGCGGTCAGCATCGTAACGGCCCGCACCTCCTTGCCGTTCACATGGCGCCAGCAATCGTAGATGCCGGCGATGGCAAGCAGCGGCTGAGTGGGCACAACCGTATGCATCGCTCTCGGCTCGCGCTCCTTGCCGAACTGCTTCTGGCCATAGAAGCCGCTGCAGGGAATGATGCAGCGCTGGCGCTCCACCATTTTTTGCAGGAAAGGCTTGGAAGCTAGCGTCGCAAAATCCGTATTCACGGAATCTTTTGCCCAGAACGGAAACAGCCCCCAACGGGACTCCTGCAGCACTCGCGTCTGATGGCGATCATTCATAATAATGGATACCGTCTGAGTTGGCGTCACATTGAACCGGCTCGAGTGCCCGTGCACCACCCTCTGTATTCCGAATCTATCCATCATATCGCCAATCTCCGCCGTCAATGAAAACCGTTCAATCATCGCCACTCTCTCCTTCTGCCCTTGGCTGTGTCATTGCAACCAGTTTTTGTAGGAGAGAGGAAAATTATTCATAAGGCCGGAATATGCGCAAAAAACATACTTAAGTCGTAAAGCGCTTCCTGAACTTCAATGGCGACATGCCCGTGTGGGCCGCGAACAGCCTGGAGAAATGCGGCGTCTGCCGGAATCCCGTTTCCTCCGCCACTCTCGCGATATGCCAGTCCGTCTTAATGAGCAGCAGCTTCGCTTGATCCAGCCGATAATACAACAAATATTGCTGAGGCGTGCAGCCGAACACCTCCGTCATGCACCTGGTTATGTAATTCGTATGCAGCTCCATCGCTTCGCTGAGCATGGTGTTGCTGATCGGCGAACGATAGTTCAGCTTCAAATAAGCGGCGGCTCTCTCCGCTATGGACACCGCGGCTTTGGCCGCGTCGGAGCGCCAGCCCTCGTCCAGCATCTGCAGCAGATGCAGAAACCGCTGCTGGCGGTCCCAGAACGCCCCGTGCGTCGAGCTTTTGGCAGCATCGTGAAGCTGCGAGAAGATGAGCTTGGCTTCATCGGGGTAGGACAGTCTCATCCTCTTGGGCAGACGAATCGCGTATGTATAGTAGTCGCCCCGTATGGAGCCTGGCTGATTATCCGCCGTCTCCTCCCAGGCGCCCACCGTCTGGAAGTGCACCCAGTCGAATACCGTCTCCTCCGAGCATGGGCGGAAGGAGTAATGCCACCGGTCCGGGCGCAGGATGAGGACGTCTCCCGGCGTCAGCGTCCATTTATTATTTTCCTCCGCTACATATAAGGTGCCTTCGTTCACGAACAGCAGGTCGAACACCCCGAGATTCGTCCGATTGGGATGCTCCTCCCCGGGCTGATAGGTAAGCCTGTTGGATTCGATAAAAAAAGGCAGAGGCGGAGAACGAAAGGTTAGCAATAAATCGTCTGGCAAGCTGATCTCTCCTTGGATGCGCTTAGGACAGGCATCTTGGTGAATACTGCCATGTTACTTGAATCGACAAGCTTTTGTCCATACTCTTATTGAGGGTTCTGCTCTCAAAAAAAAGAAAAGCTCCGTTTCCCCTAATGGAAGAAACAAAGCTTCGAAAGGACGCCCTCCTATAGCTCCAGCATCCGAACGCCCTGGAATAGGGTCGCCATATACAGCTTGTTGTCGCGACAGTCGACGTCCGTCACTGGAAAGCCGAGCTGAACCGACAGCAGAATCAATCGGTCAGCCACATAGGCGAGCTTATACAGTCCTTGATCCGTGCACACATAAGTGTCCCCATTCCGGGACGCCACGGAGAAAATAAATTTGGCGCCGAATTGAATGCGCTCGAATTGCCCTCTCTTATCCCCGACAAGCAGCTCTCCCTGATCCGTCGCCCCGATCAAATGCCCCCGGTATACCGCAAGGCTTGTGACGCTGCGATGAAGCTCGAAGTGAGCCCAGTCGTCCATGAATCGATCATAGAGCGAGATGCCGCTGTCATGCCCGACAATGACGTATTGCGGCAAATTGAGAAAATCGTGCACCCGCTTGTCTTCGCAGCACAGCTGGCCCCACTTGGAGCCGGTGCGGATCCAGATTCCGTCATCCGTTGCCGCGTAGCAGGCTCCTCCTATTCGCTTGTACTGGTAGCAGGGCAGCGCGAGACCGTCCCTCTCCCAATGCTCGCCCATCCATTCGTACAGCCCCGAGCTCGTGCAAGCATGAAGCAGCTCGTGGTGCAGCTGCAGACGATAGATGCTTGTGGTATCCGGCAGCCCCGTACCCAGCTTATCCCAATTCTGAGCCCCGTCGATCTCGTAGACGCCATGTCCTACAGTCGCGGCGAACACGCCGAACGGACTTGTTCTAATAGAGGAAAAGGGGAACAGCATCCAGTTCCAGGGCTTCTTCGTTTCAGTATGCATCATTTACGCTCCTATCTGCGAGAGAGCTTGCTTCAGGCTCTCATGATTGCTATTGTCATTCGTTCCTGCATCTATGTCCTAGTTAATTGATAATTATTATCACTTATATTGTTATGATAAAGATTCTCAACAGCTCTGTCAACCTCCATTGCATGCTCAGGTAAGCCCGTCACCCCCCGCTTCTCCCGTGCTTCAGCCGACATAAGCCGCCCATTTTTGCAAAAATGGATGTTTGCCCAGCCGCCCGCCCTGATAAACCCAAGCAATTATATATACCCGCCCGTAAACTAAAGAAATCACCTAGGAGGTGCTCCAACTGAATTATTCTTGCAATCGCAATTGCCGCAAGCGCCGTTTGAGAAAAAAAATCGTAAGCATCCAAGCCTATAAAGGAGGCAAGTCCTCCACCATGCGTAAGAAAAGCAAAAAGCTTCACGCTTCCAGAAGAAAAAAAATATCCGTCAAGCCGAAACGCGCTAACACTTCGCACTTGGAGCTGGAGCTGGACGCGACCAGGCACCGTGATGGAGTAATGGGCCCCCCCGGACCGACCGGACCAACAGGCGACACAGGCCCGATGGGACCAATGGGGCCTCAGGGCGAGCGTGGCAAACGGGGTCCGGAAGGTGACCGAGGCAAGCGTGGACATACCGGTCCGACTGGACCTGCGGGCCCTGCCGGAGGCCCTCCTGGAGCGACCGGACCTACTGGCTCTCAAGGTCCCGTGGGACCACAAGGACCTGCCGGCGCGCAAGGCCCCGTCGGCCCTCAAGGACCGCAAGGCGGCCAAGGCGAGCAAGGCCCGCAAGGACCAGCTGGACCACAAGGACCTGCCGGACCGCAAGGCCCTCAGGGCGCTCAAGGCATGGCTGGACCGCAGGGACCTCAGGGCGCTCAAGGGCTGATCGGCGCAACGGGAGCGGCTGGCGATAGAGGCGCGACCGGCGAGACAGGCGCCGAAGGTCCTCCAGGACCCGCAGGCGTTCAAGGCCCGCGCGGCAACACAGGCGCCACTGGTCCAGTTGGCGCCACTGGTGCAACCGGCGAGCAAGGTCCCATCGGACCTCAGGGACCGCAGGGCGAAGCCGGCACTCAAGGCGCGGCTGGACCAGCAGGACCCCAAGGCGCGGCTGGACCAGCAGGACCCCAAGGCCCGCAGGGACCTATGGGGCCTCAAGGTCCAATAGGCTATACTGGCGCCACTGGAGCGCCCGGAGAGGCTGGTCCTGCTGGAGCTGCCGGACCAACTGGCGCGACGGGAGCTACGGGGGCCACCGGGGCTACTGGGGCTACGGGTGAAGGTCTCCCAGGTCCAACCGGAGTTACGGGAGCAACGGGCGCGACTGGCGCGACAGGGGCCACAGGTCCGGCCGGAGTTAATGGCACAGACGGAGCGACGGGGGCGACTGGCGCAACAGGGGCCACGGGTCCAGCTGGCGCGGATGGAGCCACGGGTCCAACCGGTCCTGTGGGTGCTACAGGCGCGACAGGGGCAGCGGGCGGTTCCTTCCTTGTGCCGTTCTCATCGGGACTTCCTATTGAGGTTACTACCCTTGCCGAGGGCGTTGCAGGCATAGCGGGCTTGATTGGCTTTGGCCTGAGCGCACCTACGCTTGATACGCTTGGAGCAACCATAGATCTGACCGGCGCAACCGGCACGCTGCTTAATTTCTCGTTCCCCCTGCCAAGAGCCGGCTATATTGAATCGATCGCCGCATTCTTCAGCACTACGGTTCCGCTGAATCTGATCGGATCGGCTATAACCCTACGCGCGCAATTGTATCAGTCCCTAGCGTCCAGTAATGTTTTCGAGCCGATTCCGGGTGCCGAGGTGCTGCTCTCCCCTTCTCTCACCGGCGTGCTTGATCAAGGGTCGACGTGCAGCGGATTAGCAAGCGATCTGCAGATTAGTGTGGCGGCCGGCACTCGCCTGCTTCTGGTATTTTCCGCTACTGCTGGAGGCGTAACCCTCATCCACTCGGTTTCGGGATACGCAAGCGCAGGCATTACAATTGTGTAAGTGAATATTCAATTAGGTCTGGCGCTCTGGCGTCAGACCTGTTTTTTTTGGATATGCGAATGCACATTTTTAACTGAAATGACGAAATTCGATAGCTTACATACCAAACGCACATACAATTTGAATCTATGAACCGTACAATAATCTAATTCAAGAGGAGGTGTATGAAACTGGATTCTCTATCTCGCAAAAGGAAATCGGCTAAGTTGATAAAGACCAAGCCGACATCGAAGAAACGTATAATAGCCGTTGCACCTAAAAGCGCGGAAAGCTCCAGCTGTCATCACAAGAAAAAGAAGAAAAAGAGATGCAGGCATCGCAATCTATTCAAAGTCACAGGCCCTATTGGATCTGCTAAAGTTCCCTTAGGCGGCACATTAAACTTTGAATCGGACACTATTGATATCGTCGTGACTGAGGGCTCAGCGAATGTTCGTATGGAGGTTCAGCAAGGACAGCAAGGACCTCCTGGACCGACCGGTCCTCAAGGACCCGAAGGACCTCGTGGTCCAAGGGGCAAAGAAGGTGAACGTGGCAAGCGTGGAAGAGACGGTGCGGAAGGACCTCCGGGACCTCCTGGCATTCCAGGGATGCCGGGACCAAGAGGTGCAACCGGCGCAACTGGCGCGACGGGTGCAACTGGCCCATATGGGGTTGGACCAACGGGTGCGACAGGTGCAACGGGTGCAACTGGCGCGACAGGCGCGACTGGACCTTATGGAGTTGGACCGACCGGCGCGACAGGCGCGACGGGAGCTACCGGACCTGAAGGGCCGATGGGACCGACGGGACCTTACGGTGAAGGACCGATGGGACCAACTGGACCTGAAGGGCCGATGGGACCGATGGGACCGATGGGGCCAACTGGCGCGGAAGGTGCGACTGGACCCGAAGGGCTGATGGGGCCAATGGGACCGATGGGGCCAACTGGCGCAGAAGGTGCGACTGGACCCGAAGGGCCGATGGGACCAATGGGACCGATGGGGCCAACTGGCGCAGACGGCGCAACTGGACCCGAAGGACCGACGGGGCCTGCTGGACCGATGGGATCGATGGGACCGACTGGCGCAACTGGGCCCGTCTTAACAACCGAAGGCTTCTCCGCATTCACGACTGCTGCTGAAGTCGCAGCAACCCAGCAAATTACTGACTGGTCCGTAGCCGACCCTTACTTCGGAGACAGCAGCTTTGATCCCGTTACTGGTGTCTATACAGTTCCGCAAACAGGCAGATATTTAATTAGCGCTACAGTTGGTTATACAACAACAGCGGCAGCCAGCGTAAGCCTAGGACCGGACATTAATCCTGCCATTGTCGTTCGCAGAACTTCCGACGCCACCGACTTAATTACAGGCCTTTTCCCTGTTCTTAATGTGAACGTGGCATTGGTGTTAACGCTTCGGACAATTCTCGGTAATGGAACTGTTACTTTGGCTGGTGAAGTAGAGCTGACTGCTGGCGAAACTATCGGACTGTTTTATGAAGCAGACGGGTTAACTGCAGCTTTGGATTTGGGCGGAGCAGGCAGCGGGATCTGCTGGTCTATTAACCAATTAACCTAATTGAAATCAATCAGCATGAAACTCTTAAGACCTTGCTCGCTCCATATAGCGAACAAGGTCTTTTTGAAGATATAAGAAACTATAAGTTTTCTCTATACTGGGCTTATATTTCAACGCCAACCGTATGCTGCTCCGCTCAAGGACGGCACAGCCTTAACGCTTGAGTAATACAACATTCTCACAACCCCTTATAAGAGCACATTTTTCCATTTCAGAACAATAAAATTGCTATCACTTCCTGAACGTACATACATTTGCAAACTATCAATCGTACTATAAACCAATCTCAGAGGAGGTGCATGAACCTGGATTCTTCTAAACACAAAAAGAATACCATCAAACTAATTAATAAGAAGCTCACTGCGAAGAAACGTCCAACAGCTGTAGTATCCAAAAGCGGAAAACGTTCAGTGATCAACGGCCACACAAAAAAATTATGCAAACGAAAACTTTTTACAGTAACGGGTCCAGTAGGCGAGGCAACAGTCGCTTTGGGCCAAAACTTAAATTTTTCTTCTGACACGATTGACATTGTCGTAACAGATTGTCCAGCCAATGTACGTCTTGAAGCTCCGCAGCCTATACCAGGACCGACGGGATCGACAGGACCGACGGGACCTACTGGAGCGACGGGACCTCGTGGCAAGGAAGGCGAGAAAGGCAAACGTGGACCCGAAGGGCCTCCTGGACCTAAAGGTGCAACAGGTACGACTGGCTCCACCGGAGCGACTGGTGCGACTGGTACTACAGGCTCCACCGGAGCGACTGGTGCGACTGGTACTACAGGCTCCACTGGAGCGACTGGTGCGACTGGTACTACAGGCTCCACTGGAGCGACTGGTGCGACTGGTGCAACGGGCTCAACTGGAAATGACGGGTCTACTGGGGCTACCGGTGCGACTGGACCAACAGGACCGACTGGTGCAGATGGTGCGACTGGCGCAACGGGCTCTAACGGAGCAACTGGAGCGACCGGTGTAGACGGCGCTACTGGACCTACTGGTCCAACAGGACCGACAGGCGCGGATGGTGCTACGGGGGCGACTGGTGCCGATGGGGCGACTGGCGCGACAGGTGTAGACGGCGCTACTGGACCTACCGGTCCAACAGGACCGACGGGCGCTGATGGTGCTACGGGGGCTACTGGTGCCGATGGGGCAACAGGAGCGACCGGTGCAGACGGTGCTACTGGACCTACTGGTCCAACAGGACCGACGGGCGCTGATGGTGCTACGGGGGCGACTGGAGCCGATGGGGCAACTGGAGCGACTGGTGCGGACGGGGCGACTGGTCCAACAGGACCCACAGGACCGACGGGCGCTGATGGTGCTACGGGGGCGACTGGAGCCGATGGGGCAACTGGAGCGACTGGTGCGGACGGGGCGACTGGTCCAACAGGACCCACAGGACCGACGGGCGCTGATGGTGCTACCGGTGCTACGGGGGCTGACGGAGCTACTGGCGCGACCGGCGCGGACGGCGCTACTGGTCCAACAGGACCCACAGGACCGACAGGCGCTGATGGTGCTACCGGTGCTACGGGGGCTGACGGAGCTACTGGCGCGACCGGCGCGGACGGGGCGACTGGTCCAACAGGACCCACAGGACCAACTGGCGCGGATGGTGCTACGGGGGCGACAGGTGCCGATGGGGCGACTGGCGCGACCGGTGCAGACGGCGCTACTGGACCTACTGGTCCAACAGGACCGACGGGCGCTGATGGGGCTACCGGTGCTACGGGGGCTGACGGAACAACTGGCGCGACCGGCGCAGACGGCGCTACTGGACCTACCGGTCCAACAGGACCGACGGGCGCGGATGGGGCGACTGGTCCAACAGGACCCACAGGACCAACTGGCGCTGATGGTGCTACGGGGGCGACAGGTGCCGATGGGGCGACTGGCGCTACCGGTGCAGACGGCGCAACTGGACCTACTGGTCCAACAGGACCGACGGGCGCGGATGGTGCTACGGGGGCTGACGGAGCAACTGGCGCGACCGGCGCGGACGGTGCGACGGGTCCAACAGGACCCACAGGACCGACAGGCGCTGATGGTGCTACCGGTGCTACGGGGGCTGACGGAGCAACTGGCGCGACCGGCGCGGACGGGGCGACTGGTCCAACAGGACCCACAGGACCGACGGGCGCGGATGGGGCGACTGGTCCAACAGGACCCACAGGACCGACGGGCGCGGATGGGGCGACTGGTCCAACAGGACCCACAGGACCAACTGGCGCTGATGGTGCTACCGGTGCTACGGGGGCTGACGGAGCAACTGGCGCGACCGGCGCGGACGGGGCGACTGGTCCAACAGGACCCACAGGACCGACGGGCGCGGATGGGGCGACTGGTCCAACAGGACCCACAGGACCAACTGGCGCTGATGGTGCTACCGGTGCTACGGGGGCTGACGGAGCAACTGGCGCGACCGGCGCGGACGGGGCGACTGGTCCAACAGGACCCACAGGACCGACGGGCGCGGATGGGGCGACTGGTCCAACAGGACCCACAGGACCAACTGGCGCTGATGGTGCTACCGGTGCTACGGGGGCTGACGGAGCAACTGGCGCGACCGGCGCGGACGGGGCGACTGGTCCAACAGGACCCACAGGACCGACAGGCGCTGATGGTGCTACCGGTGCTACGGGGGCTGACGGAGCAACTGGCGCGACCGGCGCGGACGGTGCGACTGGTCCAACAGGACCCACAGGACCGACGGGCGCGGATGGGGCTACGGGGGCGACTGGTGCCGATGGGGCAACTGGAGCGACCGGTTCAGACGGCGCTACTGGACCTACTGGTCCAACAGGACCTGCCGGGGAACTCGACAGCTTCGTTACAGCTTGGAGAGAATTCGCTGGTCCTGGCACCGACTCCATCCCTACACAAACAGCTATCGGTTACACGGACGGATTCTCGGTCGGAACAGCATTCGCAACATTCACTCCACCAGATGATACGTTCACAATTCTGGAGAACGGGTATTACGAGGTTAATTTCACGATTCATAATTCAGGCAACGCAATGGGGTTTGATCTGGAGGTAGATGGTATAGCAACCACATCTCTGCCTTTCACAGGTCAAGGTGGCGGGCCCGTATCAGGTGAAATTATCGTATTAGTCACATCTGCTCCTGTTACGCTTCAACTCGTGAACGTGGATAGTAATCAAACAAACCTGCAAAATGATACTAATGCTACTATTGTCATTAAGCAAATTAGCACAGTATAGCGATTAAATTTCAATCTTTCTTTAGACCCTCCTCTAAAGGGGGCTGAGAACCTTATTCTCAGCCTCCTGAGTATTATAAAAGGCAGTTTTCTGGACCCGCTAACATTCTTACCTACCCAGTTTTATTGAACCTAATCTGTCGTTAAACCAGAGTGGGGTTCTACCAGCTTCTAATTATTGAAGGAAAATGGTGTGAAAACAACCACTATGCTTCTACTTCATCTATTTTGACTACAAAATAATAATCCCACTTCCCAAACACACATACAAAATCAATCTATGAAGCGTACTATAATCCAATCTCAGAGGAGGTGTATGAAACTGGATTCTTCTAAACGCAAAAAGAAAACCATCAAACTAATTAATAAGAAGCTCACTGCGAAGAAACGTCCATCAGCTGTAGTATCCAAAAGTGGAAAACGTTCAGTTATCAACGGTCACAAAAAGAAAAAATGCAAAAAATGCAAACGAAAATTTTTTACAGTAACGGGTCCAATAGGTGAAGCAACTGTTGCTATGGGCCAAAACTTGAATTTTTCTTCTGACACGATTGATATTGTCGTAACAGATTGTCCAGCCAGTGTACGTCTTGAAGCTCCGCAGCCTATACCAGGACCGACGGGACCGACAGGACCGACAGGACCGACGGGATCTACTGGAGCGACGGGACCGACAGGACCTCGTGGCAAGAAAGGTAAGAAAGGCAAACGTGGACCCGAAGGGCCTCCGGGACCTAAAGGTGCAACGGGGGCGACAGGTTCTACTGGCGCTACTGGCGCTACAGGGGCGACAGGCTCTACGGGGGCGACAGGTTCTACTGGCGCTACTGGCGCTACAGGGGCGACAGGCTCTACGGGGGCGACAGGCTCCACTGGAGCGACTGGTGCAACTGGTGCGACTGGTACGACAGGCTCCACTGGAGCGACTGGTGCGGACGGGGCTACGGGGGCGACTGGTGCAGATGGTGCAACTGGCGCGACCGGTGTAGACGGCGCTACTGGACCTACTGGTCCAACAGGACCGACGGGCGCGGATGGGGCTACGGGGGCGACAGGTGCCGATGGGGCGACTGGCGCGACCGGTGTAGACGGCGCTACTGGACCTACCGGTCCAACAGGACCGACGGGCGCGGATGGTGCTACGGGGGCTACTGGCGTAACAGGGGCTGACGGAGCTACTGGCGCTACCGGCGCGGACGGTGCGACTGGTCCAACAGGACCCACAGGACCGACTGGCGCGGATGGTGCTACGGGGGCGACAGGTGCCGATGGTGCTACTGGCGCGACCGGGGCAACGGGGGCTGACGGAGCTACTGGCGCTACCGGTGCAGATGGCGCGACTGGACCGACTGGTCCAACAGGACCGACGGGCGCTGATGGTGCTACAGGTGCGACAGGTGCCGATGGTGCTACTGGCGCTACCGGTGCAGATGGCGCGACTGGACCTACTGGTCCAACAGGACCGACGGGCGCTGATGGTGCTACAGGTGCAACTGGTCCAACGGGGGCTGACGGAGCTACTGGCGCTACCGGTGCGGACGGCGCAACTGGACCTACTGGTCCAACAGGACCGACGGGCGCGGATGGTGCTACTGGCGCGACCGGTGCAACGGGGGCTGACGGAGCTACTGGCGCTACCGGTGCAGACGGCGCAACTGGACCTACTGGTCCAACAGGACCGACGGGCGCTGATGGCGCTACGGGGGCGACCGGGGCAGACGGAGCAACTGGCGCTACCGGTGCAGACGGCGCTACTGGGCCTACTGGCCCAACAGGACCGACGGGGCCAACAGGACCTCCTGGGGAAGTTGATAGCTTTGTTACAGCATGGAGAGAATTCGGGGGTCCTGGAACGGACTCCGTTCCGCCGGAGACACCTATCGAATTCACCGATGGCTTCTCAGTCGGCACAGCATTCGCCACATTCACACCGCCAGATGACACGTTCACGATTCTGGAAAACGGATATTACGAAGTCAACTTCACGGTTCATAATGCAGGCAGTGTAATGGGCTTTGATATTGAAATCGATGGAACGGCCGTCACTTCCCTCCCGTTCACTGGTGAAGGTGGTGGACCTGTAACAGGCGAAATTATAATAGCCGTGACAACCGCCCCTGTAACTCTACAACTCGTGAACAGCGACACCCTCAATCCAACTCTCCTGCAAAATAACACAAACGCTACGATTGTTATCAAGCAGATCAGCACGATATAACGCAGTTTTGACAGCAAGGGAGGCCGGGCACACAATGCCCAGCCTCCCTTATGTGTTGATATTTTTTTCAAAACGGCAGCTTCGCCCTGAATAACACCCTGACCTGTCCGTCCTCGAATTGAACCTCCTTGACCGAGACGATCTCCCCCGTTGGCAAGTCAAGCGGAACGATGATGGTCTCCAATGAATGATCAGGCAGCTCAAACCCTTTTACAAACAATCCTTGCGGGCGCAGCGCCAAGCTCGGCTCTTGCCATTCCAGTCGGTACTCCACCTTCATTTGTGCCGACACAAGCTCCATGTATGTCACGTTCAAATGGGCGATGAGCCGGTCACCCTGGAGCTCGAATCTCGCTCCGTCCAGCACTACATGATCGGCGATGTCCCGCTCCAGCCGCTTTTTGATCAGGTTATTAATATCCTGTTCCGTCAGCACAAGCTCCAGCTTCAAGCTCTTGGCCATCTCCAGCGCCTTCCCTCGAATATCAACGGAATCGTAGTTCAAATCAAGCTGTTCATCTGGCGCGATGTACGCAAGCAGCCCCCAAAGCGCCACCGCCAGGACGACGATTAATACGATAAATGAAAGGAATAGACGTTTGAACCATTTGCCCACGCTTGCTCTCCTCCACCCTGCCCCTATATTTTAAGACTCGTGCCCACATTATGACTAACATAATGGTATAATGAATCATCTAAAAGTTAAAGTTTTATCGCATGCTGGAAGGATGGGTTGCAAGATGGGAGCTGGATCTCATACTTATCATAGAATTGGTCTTGAGGAAATCGTACAGGCGCAGATGCATCTGAAGGATGTGATCTCTCGTACGCCGCTTCAATATAATAGGGTTTTGTCTGAGCGCTATAACTGCCAGGTTTGGCTGAAACGCGAGGATCTACAGGTGGTGCGTTCCTTCAAGATTCGAGGAGCCTATCATCTTATGCGTTCGCTTACCCCGGAAGAGACAACCAAAGGCGTTGTTTGCGCGAGCGCGGGCAACCATGCCCAGGGCGTTGCATATTCTTGCCAAGCTCTCGGGATTCCGGGTAAAATCTACATGCCTAGCACTACGCCAAGACAAAAGGTGAAGCAGGTGTCCTTCTTCGGAGGAGACATGGTGGAGGTTATCCTGACCGGCGATACGTTCGACGATGCCTATGCGGAAGCCATTGCGGAGAGCAAGCGATGCGATATGGCCTTCATTCACCCCTTCGACGATCGCAAGATCATTGCAGGCAACGGAACCGTCGGCCAAGAGCTGATGGAGAAAGCAGAAGCAGCTCCTGATTATATTTTCGTAACAGTTGGGGGTGGCGGGCTCGCTGCAGGTGTTGCCTCCTATGTCAAAACGGTATCTGCAGAGACGCAGATTATCGGCGTTGAGCCAGAGGGCGCTCCTTCTCTCCGCGTTTCGCTGGATGCCGGCGAGGTTGTGCCTCTAGAGGGGATCGATAAGTTCGTAGACGGCGCAGCTGTCAAAAGAATTGGCGATCTAACCTTCGCGATATGCCAGGAGCTGCTTGACGATGTCATCGTTGTGCCTGAGGGCAAGGTTTGTACGACGCTGCTGGATCTCTACAACGAAAACGCCATTGTAGCTGAACCGGCTGGGGCGCTCCCGATCGCTGCGCTTGATGCTTACCGTGACAGCATCGCGGGCAAGCGAGTCATATGTGTGGTAAGCGGCGGCAATAACGACGTGGACCGGATGCAGGAAATCAAGGAACGTTCGCTTATTTACGAAGGATATAAGCATTATTTTATGGTCAGCTTTCCTCAGCGCGCGGGTGCCTTGCGTGAATTCCTTGACCAAGTGCTGGGGCCCAACGACGATATTACCCGCTTCGAATATACGAAGAAATCGAACAAGGACAACGGCCCTGCCCTCGTCGGCATCGAGCTGAAGCACCGAGTTGACTATGCGCCGCTCGTCGACCGCATGCAGAAGAAGGGCTTCCAGTTCGTGGAGCTGAACAAAGATCCCGTCTTGTTTAATTTGCTTATTTGAGTAGTGCCGCCTGCCTGCAGGCAAGGAAGCAGCCCGAGCCTTTAAGCTCGGGCTGTTTGGTTTGCTGTAGATTTCTCGTTACAGTGTGCTGGTACGGCCCGTTTGGTGGAATAACGACATCTCGTGTGGCTACTGAGTAAATTAGCTGCTCCTGAGGCGCAACAACGACACCTCGTGTGGTTGCTGCGTGCCGGACGCCCCTTTTGGTGGAATAACGACATCTCGTGTGGCTACTACGCAAACTAATTGCTCCTGAGGCGCAACAACGACACCTCGTGTGGTTACTGCGTGCCGGGACGCCCCTTTTGGTGGAATAACGACATCTCGTGTGGCTACTACGCAAACTAATTGCTCCTGAGGCGCAACAACGACACCTCGTGTGGTTACTGCGTGCCGGAACGCCCCTTTTGGTGCAATAACGACATCTGTGTGGCTACTACGCAAACCAATTGCTCCTGAGGCGCAACAACGACACCTCGTGTGGTTGTTGCGTGCCGAAACGCCCCTTTTGGTGCAATAACGACATCTCGTGTGTCTACTATGCATACTAACTGCTCCTGAGGCGCAACAACGACACCTCGTGTCGTTGCTACGTGCCGGGACGCCCCCTCGGCTGCCGCGCCCTCAGCTGCTGCTCCCTCCCGCTTACCAGGCGTAAGCCTTCGGCGCGTCGCCGCCGGGGCCGGGGAAGATCTCGTCGATGCGCTGGAGCGTTGCTTCGTCCAGCTCTACGTCCAGGACGCGCAGAGAGCGCTCGAATTGCTCCAGCGTGCGAACGCCGATAATCGGGGCGGTCACGGCCGGATTGTGCAGGAGCCACGCCAGGGATACCAGATCCTCCGAGTGTCCCAGTTCATCGCAAAGCTTCGCATACGCCTCCAGCTGAGCGCCATGCTTCTCCAGGCGCTTGGCATCCCCGCTTCTGCGGCCGCCGCCGCTTCTGCGATGATTGCCTGCCAGCAGGCCGCCGTCCAGCGGGCTCCACGGAATAACGCCGAGCCCCAGCGCCTGCGATGCCGGCAGCACCTCGAGCTCCGGCAGCCTGCACAGCAAGTTATATTTGTGCTGCTCCGAGACGAGACCAAGCGTCCCTCTCGCCTTCGCCTCGCCTTGCGCCACCGCGATATCCCAGCCCGCGAAGTTGCTGGAGCCGACATAACCAATCTTCCCTTGTGCCTGAGCGTGCTCGAAGGCGCTCCACAGCTCACTCCAATGAACATGGCGGTCAACGTGATGCATCTGGTACAGCTCGATGTGGTCCGTCTGCAGACGCTTCAGCGAGCCCTCCAGGTGACGGCGAATTTTGTACGCGGACAGCCCCTGCTCGCGATTGGGACCGTCATATGTATCATGCATGTCACCATACACTTTAGTAGCCAGCACCGTTCGCTCGCGGCGGCCGCCGCCCTTCTGGAACCATTGGCCGATGATTTCTTCCGTACGCCCGGCATTCTCGCCCCAGCCATAGATATTGGCCGTATCGAAGAAGTTGATGCCCGCGTCCAGCGCGGCATCCATGATGCGGAACGCTTCCCTCTCATCGGTATCGACGCCGAAATTCATCGTGCCCAAGCAAAGCCTGCTCACCCTTAGACCGGATCGGCCCAGAACCGCATATTTCATTTCACTTATCTCTCCTTTGCTGAATATTACAAATCCTCAACAAAAATAATATAAAGGATTCATATACAATACACACCCGTTTTACAATAGCTCCTTAAACTTAGGCCAGGAGGTGCGTCAGCCCGTCATGAGACAACAACCCCATTACCGTTCGCCTAAGCTGCTCATCGTATACGCTTCGTATGGCGATGGGCATATTCAAGCGGCCAAAGCTCTGCAGGAAGCCTACTCGAACCTTGGCCACGACAAGCAGCAAATCGTGATGTACGACCTCATGGCCGAAGCACACCCCTGGATCAACGAGATGACAAGGCTATTTTATCAAAAAAGCTATACCCATCTACCATACCTGTACGGCTGGATGTACGATATTACGAAGCCGATGAAGCATGACTCCCTGTTCGGGAGCTGGCTGCATTCCTTCGGCAAGCAGAAGATTCGCCAAATCCTGCTGGCAGAGAATCCGGATGCCGTCGTCTATACGTTCCCGCTGTTCGCACCCCAAAGACTGCAGCAGAGAGGCAGCCGCATCCCATCCTATGTGGTGATGACGGATTTCGACCTTCACTGCCGCTGGGTCCACCCTGGCATCGACCGATATTACGTAGCAACCTCCGAGCTGCAAGCTGACCTCAAGCGTCTGGGCATCCACCATAATCATATTACCGTAAGCGGCATCCCGCTCAAAAAAGGCTTTCAAGCCGGAGCGCAGCCCAACCATACCTTATTCGCCAAACATGGCCTTCAGCCCGGCAAGCCTGTCGTCCTCATTATGGGTGGAGCTCAAGGGGTACTCCCCCATATTACCGAGATGTGCGCCTGCTTGCTTCGTCGCTCCAGCGACGTGCAGATCGCATTGGTCTGCGGCCGGAACCATGAGCTGAAGGCTGCTATTGATGCAGCCTACGGGCACGGCTCCCTGCAGCCCCGGCTGCGCACCTTCGGCTACGTCAACGAAATGCACGAGCTGATGGCGCTTGCCGATTGTCTTGTCACCAAGCCTGGCGGCATCACACTTGCGGAAGCCATCGCCGCAGAGCTGCCCCCTTTCATTTACCGCCCTGTTCCCGGTCAGGAGAAACGAAACGCGCTGTTCCTGCAATCCAAAGGCGCCGCCTTTGTTGCCAACGATCTCGACATGTTAATGGATGAGATGCTTGATCTCCTTCACGATCCGCTTCGCCTGATGAATATCCGACTGAACATTCGCAAGCTGCAGCCCAAAGGAGCTCCATCCACGGGTACGAATACTGCAGCAGAGGCGATAATTTTGGATATTGTATCCAACTTGCGTATAATAAATCATGCAACACACTTGTAATGTCAGCATCGGCAGCAAAGGAGTTCATAAGTGAGTATACGCCAAAACCATTGGATGGGAGCCGATATGAGGCTTCTGTCCGTCGTTCTGTTCATCGTCGAATTCGTGCGCGGCGCCGTGCTGGTCAGCCTGCTTCCCATCTATGGCGCCAAGACGCTGGGACTGTCTCCGGATGTCATCGGCGTTGCGATTTCCGCGCATTATTTGACCGATACCCTGCTTAAGATTGTGATTGGGTATTTGCTGGACCGCTTCTCTCCCCGCTTGATCGTGCAAATCAGCTTAGTGATTGCGCTTGCGGGCGTCTATGCCCTTCAGTTCGCCGAGCTGCCCTGGATGTTCATCGGCGCGGCCGCCATATACGGGATCGGCATGTCGCCGATCTGGATTGTCTGTCTGACCAAGGTGAAGGAGGAGCATCGCGCGACTCAGATGGGCTACCTGTATACGGTATGGCTCTTCGGGCTTGGCAGCGGACCCATCGTGTGCAATGTACTGCTGGATTACAGCACCTCCTTCACCTATCTTCTGCTTATCGTGCTGTCTATTCTGGCTGTGGCATTGTCCTTCGGTATGCGCAAGGGAGAGCTGGCAGCCATCCAGCGTATTCCTCTCAAGGAGCAGATGGCTGCCCTCAAGGAAAGGATCAGCGCTATGAAGATGCTTCTGCCAGGCATGATTCTGCAGACAACGGGAGCCAGCATGCTGGTTCCCATCCTGCCCACCTTCGCCAGCGAGGAGCTTGGCATGAGCGGCATCCAATATTCCATCCTCCTGACTGCAGGCGGCTTATTCGCTGTCGGAGGCATGATACCGATGGGCAAGCTGTCGGATCTGCTGGGCGGAAGCCGGTGGTTTCTTGTCGTCGGGTTCGGCTGCTTCGCCGCTGGCCTCTATATGCTGGCGTGGGGGCTGTCGTTTTGGTATTGTTTAGTTATTGCGGTAGCGCTTGGATTGTCTTATGCCGCAATCCTGCCAACCTGGAACGCCATGCTGGCGCAGTACGTGCCGCCGAAGCAAGAAGGCATCGGCTGGGGGATCCTCTCCACCATCGAAGGCATCGGCGTCATGATCGGGCCTGTCATCGGCGGGGTTATCGCGCTATGGGGAGGCGAGACGCTTGTGTTCTGGACAAGCGCTGCCTTATTCGGGCTAATTGGCTTATATTATTCAACACTGAAGCAGAGCGGGGTACAATAATTCATGAAGCATCTGCAAGACTGGATCACCAACCTGAAAGAAATGGATGTCGACAGCATCCAGCGGACACTGGAGAGCTATTCGCAATTCGGGCCGCTGCCCGGCATCCTCCTTCCCTTTGTGGAATCATTCCTGCCGTTTCTTCCGCTAATCCTGATCATTGCGGCCAACGCCAATATCTACGGACTTGGCTTCGGCTTCCTGTTCTCCTGGATCGGCGTGACAGCGGGGGGCATCTGCGTATTTCTGATCTGCCGCTCATTAGGGCGGAACGTTCAAGCGAAATTAATGAGGCGGTTCCCGAGGTCGGTCAGATTCTTCAACTGGATCGAACGCAAAGGCTTTACGCCGTTGTTCCTGCTGGCCTGCTTCCCCTTCACGCCCTCGATCATCATCACGGTAATTGCGGGTCTCAGCAAGATACCGTTCCATACTTTTTTGGTCGCAACGGTAATGGGGAAGGCGGTTATGATCTTCGTTATTTCTCTGATTAGCTTCGATATCGGCAATCTGGTGGATGAGCCCTGGCGAATCTTCGTCTCCATTACAGCCGTGCTCGTGATGTATTTCGGCGGGAGAATGCTGGAGAACAGGTATCAGATCAAGGGTTAGCTGCTCGGCACTCATAAGTTCCTTCCTCGCGTGGCACACTAATGCCGATCTTCCAAGGCGCAAGATCAAGACACTTCCTGCAGAAGGAGCGATAGCCCATGTCCGGCAAACAACCATCCGATCGCCAGAAGGCGGCCAGCAAGGCTCAGTCCATGGCTGACCAGCATCTCGCGAGCAAGGCGCAAGCCAGCGAGCTTCAATCGGAGGCCGACCGCGCAGCGGTGCCTAAGCACGGTTTGTAACCGGAGCCGCGCTTTCGAAGTCAGTGTGAGGAGGAATAAGGCATCATGAACGAAGATAAACGTATGAAACCGATAACCGGGGAATTCGTCGAGGCGGATGGTATCTACCGTAACGAATGGGGACGGGACGAGCGTCTGGAACGCGGGGACACCTTCCCGGCCGATCCCATCCTTGGCAGCACAGAGTGGAAGCAGGTCGAGCTTGAATTCGACAATCATCACGAAGGGCGCACCGACCCTCGGCTTACGCCTCATGATGACGATGACGATCCGGAAGCGCATATGCAGCATCCTCGGCGTCATCAAGGCAGCAACAAGGAGTAGCAGCAACCGAAGAAGGGAGAAGCGCGACGCTAATGCGTCGAGCCTCTCCCTTCTTTGTTGCGGCTGCCCGATACCGTCAGCTCGGTTCTGGCCACTTCCACCCCATTCACCCACAGCGAGATGCCATGAACGCCCTCATAATGCTTCCGAGTCGTCAAATCCGCAAACCGGTGCCTTCTGCTTCCCTTCACAAGCTCACCCTGGCTGAATTCGCGATCCGATAGCAGGAAGCGCTTCAAGGAGGTTTTGCCTCCCGCCTTCACGAAGTCAATGCCATATTCAATCCGCAGCTTCAGCCTGGTGCCGCCGGACTGGCCCGGTTCGCCCGCCAGCTGAATCCCGTATTGAAGCTCCGTCTCGCCGCCAATAGGCACCTCTGCGGCAGACAGCGTAAGCTCAGCGGCCTGTACCAGCGCCTCTCCCCGCTCTGCTTCCTTGCCGCCGGCCGAATAGCCGAATAATGTCATTACACGCGGGTGCGCCCGCTTGATCAGCGTCCGGCACGCATGCCTGACGATCCAGTCTGTCAGCGGATGCTGTCCCTTCCAGCGCTCTGCCAGCTCCATAACCAAATCCGGATGATCCTTGGCGATATCGTTGAGATGATTAGCCACGCTCTTGCGCACGTATAAGGAGGGATCGGCCTTCAGCTTCTCCAGCAGCGGGAGCATCGGAGAGGGATCCTGCTTGAAGCGCGTAAGCGCCTGTCCCCAGGGCAGTCGAGGCCGGGAGCCTTCGCTCGCCAAGCGCCTCACGTGCTCGTTGGAATGATTCGCCCACTCCAGCAGCTGCGGAATCATACGATCCGGATGCTCGATAATGAACGGCCTGACGGCAAATTCCGAAGAGGAACGCCTCGTGAAGCGAGCCAGCGCGTCCATGGAATGTGCCCAGTCGTCCTCCTCCCTCCCGAACACCTCCACGAAATCCGGGAAAAACAAATACGGGAAGCCCGTGCATGCTTCATCAACGAGATACAGGATGGCGAGCGCCTCCCTGTAATCTCCCGGCAGCGAGGCGCCGAGCGCCTCCGTAATTCTGCGGATGCGGGGCTTCAGCTCCAGAAGCTCCCAGTCGTCCTGTCGTGCCCGCTCTACAAACCGTTCCGTCTGGAATGGCGGCCAAGCGGCTCTCATCCGCTCGCCGAACTGCTCCAGAAAACTGCCGTTATACATGTTCTTCAGCGGCTCTGCCATGTTCACTCCTCCAACGCGCACTCACGAATTCGAACAAACGTTCGTTATCTAGAGGTATACCATACTACTCGCTTCTCTGGCAACTATTAATCCGCGCTCACATGAACAGCGACTGATCCAGCTCAGCGTTCTGCTCCTCGCAAGGCTTGCGATAGGGCAGCTTGATGCTGAACGTCGTGCCGATGCCAAGCTGACTCTCCGCAGTAATTTGCCCCTCGTGGTTTTCAATGATTTTGTAGGTGACCATCAGTCCAAGTCCCGTTCCCTTGTCCTTGGTCGTATAGAAGGGCTGGCCGATGTTGGCAAGCTGTTCCTCCGGTATGCCGATGCCTTCATCCTGGATTAGGATGGACACCATCTCTGCGTTCTCAAGGGCTAGCCTGATCCTGACCGTGCCTCCGCTTAGCATGGATTCGATGGCGTTCTTCATAATGTTGAAGAGCACCTGCCTCAGCTGAATATCGACGCCCAGCACCCATAGCGATTTCACGGGAGGCGCTTGTCCATAGTCCAGCTGAACACCGTTCTGCTTCGCAAGCAGGCTTAAGCCGGCCACGGTCTCCTTCATCAGCTTTCGTATATCCAGACATGCATATTCATACGCCTGAGGCTTGGACAGCATCAGAAGCTCGCTAATAATGGTCTCAATACGAATCAGCTCTGCGTTCATGATGCCATAATACCGATTGTTCTGGACACGGCCTGTGGAGATCAGCTGCATGAAGCCTTTAAGCGATGTAAGCGGATTTCGGATTTCATGAGCGATGCCTGCCGCCAGCTGTCCCGCAATGGACAGCTTCTCCGTCTTGATCATCAGCTCCTCGTTGCGCTTGCGTTCGGAAATATCCCGGATAATGACCTGCTCGATCGTGGAGCCATACAACGAGGTGCGGGTTCTGACAGCCTCTGTATAGATGTGCTTGCCTCGCAGGGTGGTCCACTCCAGCTCCACCGGAACGGCGTGCTCATCTTGAACCGCCTCGTCCGCGAGCCAATGGAGGAATCTGTCATGATGCTTCCTCTCCAGCTGCTTCAGCACAGCCATCCCCAGCATTTCGCCTTCACCGCTTGCCTCGAACAGCCGAAGCCCCGAGGGGTTCACATACTCCCAATTACCATCCTTAATCAAGGCAATCATATCCATGGAGTTCTCCACCAGCAGCTTGTACCTGCTGTTGATTAAGGTTAGTTTTTTGGCGCTGATCCAGGACACGAGACTGAAGCTGATAATAAACAACGTGGATAAACCCAATACGAAGGCAAACATCAGCAAATATTCATTAAATTTCTCTGTCGTCATAAGCTCCCGGTATTCAATCGTTACGGAGTGTATGCCGATCTGGTGCATAATGAGGTTGGACATGCCCAATATGAAGCTGAGGATCCATTTGTTTATTCCTTTGCGATTCAGCGTAATGACCGCCAAGGCTCCCGCCAAGCTTACCGCCAGCGAGCATGCAAGATCCGCCTTCTGGATATGGTAGGACTGCACCTTGCTGGACAGAATGGATAAATGCTGAATCGCCGCAGGAGCAAGTGCGAATAGAATCGCCGCCCCATACTCATGCCATCCCGTTCTCCGAGGCACGAAATAAAGCAGGCCCAGCGCGCCTGTGGTCAGAATGAGGCAAACGACAAACGTAGCGACGATGCTCCAATCCAAAATTAATAGGTGATCAGACGCAAGGAACGATACGACATGCATCGCCCAAAGTCCTAGACTGAATACAGAAGCGGCTCCCAGCACATGCAATCTCGCTTGATGTGGTACTTTCGCACTTATGGAATCAACCATACTTAGCGTTGTATAGGAAGCAAAGCACATAATTGCTAGAGATAGCAGCAGATAGTAAACGTTTCCGTGTACGATATGATCCATCTTCGTTCTATCTCTCCCATCATAAATAGCCTGCACGTTATAGTGACTTCGACAAATTACCAAAAAATCCTTTTCATTTCGAGTTATTCCTGCTTTTTTTTGTAAAAAAATGAAGTAGTTCCAAAGCACCTGAGACTTGCGAATCTCGTTTATCCGTGCTAGATTGGGTTCATAATAGAAGGAAGAGTGAAAGATATGGAAGGAACGGAGGGCCTTATTCGATGAAAATGATGCAAGAATTCAAAGAGTTTGCTATGAAAGGAAACGTTATCGATCTAGCCGTCGGTGTCATTATTGGAGGAGCCTTCGGCAAAATCGTCACCTCTCTCGTCAACGATGTCATTATGCCTCCTATCGGCGCGCTGCTTGGCGAAGTCAACTTCAAGGATTTAAAATATTATCTCGTGGACGTAACCGACATGGATGAAGCCGCGTTAGAGACGGCGGCCGCGATTCGCTACGGGCAATTCATTAACGTCGTTCTCGACTTCCTCATCGTCGCATTCTGTATCTTCCTGATGGTGAAGGGGATAAACACTCTGCGCCGCAAGAACGAGGAGAAGGAGAAGGCTCCTGCCGCGCCGACAGAGAAGGATTGTCCATACTGCCTGTCCAAAATCCCAATCAAAGCGACGCGCTGCAAGCATTGCACCTCGCAGCTAGAGGCATCGTCGAATGCCTGATGACGAGCTGTTCGACATCTACGACAAGGAGCTGCGCCATATCGGCACGGCAACCCGCGCAGATACGCATGCCAGAGGCTACTGGCACCGCTCGTTCCATTGCTGGCTGGCCCGCCGTGACGGAGACCGCCGCTACGTGCGATTCCAGCTGCGGCAGCTGACCAAGGATACGAACCCCGGCTGCTTCGACATTACCGCGGCCGGACATTTGACCGCCGGCGAGACGGTCCGGGACGCCGTGCGCGAGCTGGAGGAGGAGATCGGCGTGACGGCGAGCTTCGAGGAGCTCATCCCGCTGGGACAAATCACGGAGGAAGAGGAAGGCATGGTGAACGGCCGCCCCTTCATCGATCGGGAGGTCAGCGATGTATTCGCCTTGATCAGCGACGTGCCGCTGACAGCGCTGCGCCTGCAGCCTGAAGAGGTCGCAGGTGTCTTCGAGGTTGAGGTAGAGGAGCTGCTCGCCTTGTTCGAGGGGCGACGCGGGGAGCTTGCCGCCCATGGGGTTGAGCTGACCGGCTCGACGAGAGCCGAGGCAGAAGCAACGAACGAGCCCATCGGACTTCGCCCGAGCACCCGAAGCGTTCGCGCCAATCAGTTCGTGCCTCGCGACAACCGCTATTATGTAGAGGTCATGAACAAGCTCCTTGCTCTATCCTATTAACGATGGAACAGCCCGCGCTGTCGGTGACAGCGCGGGCTGCTGCATGTGTGTTGCAGGTCTAACGGGTCTAAGGCTTACAGGAAGCCGTTACCTCCGTAGAAGCCGTTGCCGCAGCCGCAACCGCAGCCTGTGTTCAAGCTTCTAACGCAAATATCGAATGTGACCACGGCGGATCCTCCATCGAAGCTGCAGCTGAGCTTGACACAATCGTAGCCAGGTCTCTTGAAGAAGCAGACGACTCTGCAATGCCGTCCGAACAGCTCATGAATCGTTCTGGCGTCGCAATGGCGGATCGCAGCAACGAGCCTGCGCGCCTTGCAGCGCTTCCGAAGATTGTTGAACTTGGCGCCCAGCACGCGCCCAGCATCTTGAATCCCTTCTACAGCGAAATCTTCATGTCTGCGGTGATGATGGTGATGATGCTTGCGGCGGCCGTCCATAACGCCGGCGAAGCGGCTGCCCCTGCGGCCTAAGCCGCTGACTTGTAAATTGGCGGACATGTCATCCCTCCTCTCTATCATGCATACTCTATTTTATGCATCCGTAAGAGAGTAGTATGGGTTGATGAAGAGCGTCATCCGCTGAAAATGATAGGATCGCCTCTCTAGCTAGCCTCCTTTCACAACAAACGACAAAATCGCCGCAACCACCCCGCCGATAACCATGCGCCATAGCCATTTCTGATTGTCCTGCACATCCATCAGCGTCTGCTGAAGGGCCTTTACGGTTTGCAGCGCCTCTGCCGCTTCCTTCGCAGCGAGCTTCGCCGTTTCTTTGGTTTCGGCTGCTTCATCCCATTTGGTCTCTAAGCGCACCACTCTCTCTCGTATTTCCGAATACGCGGGTCCCGACATTTCTATCACGCTCCCTTTGTTATCTAGTACAAGATACTTGTACTCTTGTCCCTCATTCTATGTACAAGAATCTTGTATGTCAAGCGTTAAAATATAAAACGAATAAGCTATTGGCAAGTCTCTTGAGCTGAAGTACAATATTCTTGTATAAGTTCTGCGGAAGCCTGTAAGGAGAGATTACCGTGTTCAGAGCCGATCGGTTAACGGAACGCCGAAAGCATCATCAGCTTACGCAAGAGCAGCTTGCGCTGAAGGTTAACCTCACGAAAGCCGCAATCAGCAACTATGAGCAGGGACGGAGTGCCCCACCGCATGAGACGCTGGCAGCGCTTGTCGATGCTCTCCATACCAACGCGGACTACTTGCTGGATCTGACGGACGAGCCCGATCCCAAGGGAGCCATGGATCGGAAGCGCTCCACTGCGGAGCACCGCGATCACGAAGCCGGAGTGTACATCGCTTATCTGGGCGGTCCGCCAGAGGAGATGGACGAGGAGGAAGCCGAGCATCTGAAGCGCGAGCTGGAGATGTTCCGCGCCTTCAAGGAGAAGCGCCGCAAAGAGCGGGAAGCTGGCAACGAATAAGGATAAAGCCCTGCGAAGGGTTTTATTTTTCACCATATAACAGAACATATATTCTTATTTCAGGGGGTCACAGATGGAGGCCTTGAACTTTGAGTTGTACCGGCCAGCGGAGATGGAGCTTTGGATTGGGGAGATGTTTCATAGGAGCGGCTTGCGAGCGCCTGCTGACCTGAACGATTGGGACAAGGTCGCGTCGCTGTTCGGCGCCCACATCGCGTATACGGAGGGCGAGACGAAGGTCCTGTACGACGAGGAAGGCGATTGCTTAATCTTCTTAAATATTCACATGGACAAGCATCGGCAGAAGCTGGCGTTTTTCCATGAGCTGAGCCATCCCGCCCTGCATACGGGCAACCAGAGGCAGCTGCCGCAATCGTTCGTCGCATTGCAGGAAACGCAGGCCGGGTTGTTCCAGCTGTACAGCGCCATGCCTATCCATATGCTGCAGGCGTTCGTCCAGCTTCATTACCATCCGCAGGATGTTCGCCTGCTCGCTGAAGCGTTCGATGTTCCGCCGTCCTTCGTCCGGAAACGTCTGGACCGCATTGCTGGGCGCATCCGACAGCAACGGAGTGATCGTCAGCTCCGCGAGAGGATAGCCGGCAGCAGCGAGTCGCGGAGGGAGCCCTATTCGGACATGACGAACCGGCTGCTCCGGCAGCTTTATAGGCAGACAGAGGCCTCCCGCAGTGCAGGGATGACGAAAGGATAGATGAACCCATGAAGCAAACCGTCTATTACACGCGTGATGCCGATACAGGAGCGCTATATCCCGAATGGCTTCTGCTGACGGAGATGGAGGGCGCGGATTGGACCCGTCCCCTCTTCATTCGGCTGGACGCCCCGTTCGAAGCGTATGAGAGCGATGAACAGCACGATCACGAGCTGACGTTGTCTGTGCCGGATTTCGTCTACCTGCGTCACCTCGCTGACCCTGCTTTGCTTGGTCTTCATCTCCCGAGTCTCCGCCAGTACGTCGACCGCATCGCTTCCACCTCCGGCATGCCCTTCTCTCATCTGAGCCTGTCGAAGCTTCTGCTGCGATTCTCGGATATAGAGGAGGCGCTTCAATACGAGGTGAGGGCTAGATATCCCTGGAGTCGCCGCTTGGAATGAAGAGAACGGGTCGTTCATCCGAATAAATTTCCTCATTAAGGGAAGAAATGAAGGGATGAACTTTTTGCGCAAAGGAGCAATGTAATGGCAACTCATCCATCTCTGCCTACCTATCCAGAGCCCTATTGGGCCCAATCCCAAGAAGGTCTCCCCTCTTACCCCAAGCTGGAGGAGGATATCGACACCGAGATCGCGGTCGTCGGCGGCGGCATAACGGGTATCACGACCGCCTACCTGTTAGCAATGGCCGGGATGCGGGTAACGCTGCTAGAGGCCGGAAAGCTGCTGAGCGGCACCACCTCCCATACAACGGCCAAAATTACGGCGCAGCACGACCTCATCTACGACGAGCTTATCAAGCAGGAAGGCTATGAAAAGGCAGGTCTCTATTACACCGCCAACCGGGACGCCTTGCAATTTATTCGGCATACCATCCAGGTGCACGGAATTGAATGCGGCTTCTCCTCGGAGGACGCTTACGTCTATACGAACTCGGACGCTTACATGCAGAAGCTGCAAGCCGAGATGGCCGCTTATGAGAAGCTCGGCATTCCGGGCTCCTATGTCGACCGCCTCCCTCTTGTCCAGCTTCCCGCCAAAGCGGCGGTGCTGATGAAGGAACAGGCGCAGTTCCACCCCTTGCAATACTTGAAGGTCCTCATAGGCAAGTTCGTCGAGGCTGGCGGCCAAATCTACGAGCATACGACGGCAACGGATATTCAGCAGGCCGAATGCCCCACGGTCGTCACCAGCGATGGCCGCAAGGTCGCCTGCAACCAAGTGGTTATTTGCTCGCACTTTCCCTTCTACGATGGCCACGGCTTCTTCTTCGCCCGCATGCATGCAGAACGCTCTTATGTGCTTGCCATCAAAAGCTCAATCCCGTATCCCGGCGGCATGTACCTCAGCGCGGAGGATCCGAAGCGCTCCATTCGCAGCGCGGCTGCAGAGGACGGCTCCTCCTTGCTGCTTATCGGCGGACAATCCCACAAGACGGGTCAGGGCATCTGTACGATCAATCATTACGAGACGCTGCAGCAATTTGCCGCGGACCACTTCGACCCGCAGCAGATTGCTTATAGGTGGTCGGCCCAGGACCTGGTCACTGGAGACAAGCTGCCTTATATAGGCCGCATTACGGAGAACACGCCGAATATTTATATCGCGACCGGCTACAAGAAGTGGGGCATGACAACCGGCACGGCGGCGGCGCTTCTCATCCGGGATTTGATTCAGGAGAAGCAGTCTCCTTATGCCGAGCTGTTCGCGCCTTCCCGCTCCCTCTCCCTCAAGACGCTCAAAAATCTCGTTGTCGACAACTTCGACGTAGCCAAGCATCTCATCGGAGGCAAGCTGGAGATGGTCCTGCAGAAGCCTAAGGACTTGGGACCGGATGAAGGAGCGGCAGTGTCTGTGCATGGGCGGAGGGCCGGCGCTTACAGGGATCCCGAGGGCAAGCTGTTCGTGGTGGATACGACCTGCACCCATATGGGCTGCGAGGTCGAATGGAACGACGGCGAGCGGACATGGGACTGTCCTTGCCACGGCTCCCGCTTCTCATTCACCGGCGAGGTGCTCGAAGGGCCCGCGGAGAAGCCGCTGAAGACGATACCAATGAACGGATGAACCGGAAAACCCGTACAAGCGAAACACCCCCTGCTCTTCCTTCGAAGATTAGGGGGTGTTTCGTTTCTTTATGCCTTATTGACGATAGCTGCTGTAGCTGGCGTTATTGGAATAGTCATTGCTCTGATTATGCATATAAGCGGCAGACTGCGTCAGAGACGTCTGCGAAATTTGGTTGCAGAGGCTGGTAATATTCTGCATTTGCTGGACGGCTGTATGATGGCCTTGCAGCGCAGTTTGAATGATTTGGGCCGCTTGCTGCTCGCGCTGAGCGATTTGCTGCAGCAGCGCCGCATTCTCCTGCTCTTGCTTAAGGAGCTGCTGGTATTGTGCGGAAGCTTGCTGAGTTTGCTGGATCAATTGCTGTACGATGCCTTCGATTTGATTCAACTGTCCATTTGCGTTGCCGTACTGGGAATAGTTCATGGTGTTGCCTCCTCTGGGGTCCTTTAAATTGTTGAAGCCTGCATTATTATGAGGCAAACCCCATTTCCCTATTCAGGCGCATCCGCTTCGG
Organism: Paenibacillus sp. PL2-23; assembly: GCF_040834005.1. Lineage (NCBI taxonomy): Bacteria > Bacillati > Bacillota > Bacilli > Caryophanales > Paenibacillaceae > Paenibacillus > Paenibacillus sp. PL2-23. The sequence goes on along the minus strand of NZ_CP162129.1, from coordinate 1,046,121 downwards.
ACGGCAGGCCTATCCGGTATGCGGATGCCAGCTCGCGCATACCTATCTATGTAACAATCACGCCATTATTACTATCCATGACAGGCCTGTGCAGGCCCGAAAGACGAGGTGAAGCCATCTATGTTCCAGAGGCAAAACAGACTTCTGATTGAGCTCCCCGACTCTCCTTATGCCGATGCCAACGCCGCTGCCGCGGTGCAGGAGCTGATGGGCGGCAAATTCGGCGAAATGTCCACCCTCAACAATTATCTCTATCAATCCTTCAACTTCAGGGGCAAGAAGAAGTTTAAGCCCTTCTACGATCTTGTGGCCAGTATTACGGCTGAGGAAATGGGACATGTGGAGCTGGTCGCCGCTACAATCAACATGGTGCTGACCGGCACAACCAAGCCTGGCGCTCCAGACTCAACGCCGCTGCAGGAGGGGCTGAACAAACGCAACAGCTATTTCTTCATCCAGACCGCCCAGACCGCCCTTGCCGGGGATTCCATGGGCAGGCCGTGGGCGGGAGACAATGTGTTCAACAGCGGCAATCTGGTGCTGGACCTGCTTCACAATTTTTTCCTGGAGTGCGGAGCGCGCACGCACAAGATGCGCGTGTACGAAATGACCGACCATCCTACGGCTCGCGCCATGATCGGCTATCTGCTCGTGCGGGGAGGCGTTCACGTGCTCGCGTACGCCAAGGCGCTGGAGATGGCGACGGGCGTCGACATCAAGAAGCTGATACCGATCCCGAGCCTGAGCAATGAGCAGTTCGAGGCTGCGCGCAAGTATGAGGCTATGGGGCTAGGCAACAAGCTGTATACGTTCAGCCCCCATGATTTCAAGGATGTTGTATGGATCTGGAGCGGCCAGAATCCACAGACAGGCGCCAAGCTGGAGGTCATTCAAGGCTCTCCGGAGGGGGCTCCCATGCCGGATTTGGGTGAACTGCCAGAGGAATTCGCTCCTGGCATCTCGCATGAGGAGTTTATGGAGATCGCCGAGAGGCTGAAGAAAAACGCCGGGCTGTAGAGGCTCCCCTATCCGCGGCTCTCCGATGCGGCGGCGCTTGTGATATACTTAAGGCAATGAACTAGCTCTTATGATAAAGCGCAGGTGATTGCCATCCAGCTTCTTGCTATGCTTACAATGCTCATCGACCACATCGGAGCCATATGGTTCCCGGAGGATCCCGTCTGGCGGATCATCGGACGTTTCGCATTGCCCTTTTACGTGTATGCTATTGTTATAGGGTACTTTCGAACGCGCGACAGCGCCAAATATTTAACGAGGCTCGGTCTGCTGGCCGTTATCTCTCAAGCGCCCTATATGCTCGCCTTTCACGTCATAGAGCTTAATGTGGTCGCCACACTGTTCGTCTGTCTGCTGACCTTCATCGTGCTGGATCGTTACAAGCACAAGCCGGCATGGGGCTACGCCCTCGCCGCAATCAATCTGGTTCTGTTGGAGGCGCTCCCGTTCGATTACGGAGCTTACGCGCTTCTGCTGGCCCTGATCTATCGCTACGCGCAGCCTCAGCTGTTCGTGATTATGCATCTGGCTCTGAACGTGGCCAGCGTATTCTATAAGGGCTGGGTTCTTCAGCTCTTCAGCCTGCTTGCGACCGTATGCATCGTCTATTTGCCCGACTTCATGAGGAGCGTGGATCGCATCCGGGTGCCCCGTAGTCTGTGGAGAAGCTTCTATCCGCTTCATCTGGCGATTCTGGCACTGGTGCACTATGCGTTCATACCGCCGGCCGGCCCTTAATGCGCTTGACGGAGCTTGTGGAGCAGCGAGATCAGCTCCTCCTCACACTGCTCCGTCGACTGCCAGGCTGGCTCGTCCTGAAGCAGCTTTGCAACAAATTGCTCAATCTCGGGCTCCAGCCTCAGCTCTTCCATCCAGGTTCCCTCCTCTGCTCCCTCGGGATGCTCGTAGCCCGAATACATGACGAACAAGAACAAATGCCCGAGCCCGAACCAATCGCTGGAGGGATAGGGGCCTCTCATTCGGTGTTTGACGGCTGCGGCGCTCTGGGCTGCCATAGCTTCACCTTCGCCCAGCGCATCGCGCAGAGCCGGAGGAAGCTCTTCGCCAACGCGGCAAGCCAGACCGAAGTCGACCAGATGAAGCACGCCGTCCTGGAGCAGCACATTCGGGATGCGAACATCCCGATGCACGAAACCCTGCGCGTGCAAGTATCGCAGAGGACCTAGGAGCTGCTGCAGCATGCTTAGCGCCTCGCGGGCGTCAAACGTCATCTTTTGCTCATAAATCGCGTGCTCCAGGTTGAAGCCCTCGACGTATTCCATAATAATGGCTTCATCCCTGCGCCGCTTGCTGTAGGCGATACGCACAGGAATTTGTGGGTGGCTCAGCTGCTCCATAATGGCGTTCTCTCTGCGAAGCAGCTCGATCCCAACCTGGCCTTTACTTGGTTTGTTGCGCTTCAGCAGGACGACGGCACCAGATTCCAAATCGCGACAGACATAAGCCTGGCCATAGCTCCCCATTCCGAGCAGGCGATCCACTCGATAACGGCCATTCCAGACCGCGCCCTGCTGCAACGGATAATCACGCCAAGCTTCCATCATGCCGCGCCACCTAGTGATAATCCTGTTCATCATATCCGTCTCAGCTCCTTCTCTCTTAAGCTTACAGCCGCTGTATGGCGCTGTCGAGTTACTACCTCTTAAAGGAAAGGTGAACGCACAGAAACCTCTTGCCGATGTATACGTATAACTAAATATTCAACGATTTTTTGCACCTAATGCCAAAGGAGGTTTCACCTATGCTTAAGCGTATACTCCATTCTATTGCAGGACCCAAATATTCTCATTATATGATGAGCAGCAGTGATTACAAGAAGGGCTACTACCCGCCGCCGCATTATCCGCCGCATCCGCATTATCCGAACCAGCATCATGGTCATCACGGACATTATCCGGGCCAGGCGCCGTATCCACAGGGTCAACCGCCTTACCCGAACCAGCATGGGGGCCAACCGCACTATCCGAATCAATATGCAGGTCAGCCGCATTATCCGAATGGCCAGCCGCCTTACCCGCCGACAGGCCAACAGCCCTACTATCCGCCGCATCCGCCGCATCGCTACAATCATCATTACGGACACGGCTATTACAAGAAGAAGTGGAAATACAGCAGCTCGTAGTCGTATAGTACCGCTAACTATTAGGAATGTATTAGCAAAGGTAACAATATCCTGACGACAGCTTCATACGAGGCTAAAATGTTCTAGGTATAATGGGAAAAACGCAATCGGAGGTGCATGCTGCTATGATGCGAATCATTACCTTCAAAAATCGTTCCGTCCCTGTCTATTACCCTAACGAACAATCGGCATCTGTAGAACTGCTGGGTCATAAATTGTACGAAATGGAATTGGATTTCGATTTCAGGAAGAAATGGAAACGGATCAAATCGGTTGAGATGGTACGCGATGTCGCGATCTTTCAATATAACGACGGCACGAAGCTGTATCTGGAAGTCAGCTAATGCTGTTGCCGAGAACAAAGGCTGTCCCTTAAGGTCATTAAAGACTAATGGGGCAGCCTTTTTGACGTCATGATAGGAGAGGCCCGCCTCCTCTGCCCATGTGCGAGAGGGGCGGGCCGACTATGGTACATTAATTGGCAGATGCAAGCGCGCCGCGCAGCGACGCGGGCTCCAGCATACTCGCCTCAAGCGGCTGTCCCAGCAGACGCCCTTGCGCGTATTGGCAGCCCCACTCCTTCAACAGCTCGAATTGCCCCTTGTATTCAACGCCTTCCGCTATCGTCTCCAAGCCCAGCTTCTGGGCTAGACGAACGATCGCCTCCACAATATGCCGCTCCGCACCCTGAAGATCAATTCTGTGGACAAAGGACGCGTCGATCCTCACGCTCTGGATCGGCAGCTGATTCAGATTGTGGAAGGAGGCGCCGCCCGTGCCGAAATCCACCAAGGCAATACGAACGCCTGAGGCTCTCAGGCGGCTGAGCGACGTCAGAGAGGTCGTTGAGCCGAAGATTCGCGCAGGCTCCTTCACCTCAAGCTCCAGAGCGCCGGGCTGCAGCCCATGGTCCTGAACATGACTGAGGACAACCTTCGGGAAGGCAGGGTCCTTCAGCTGCAGCGGGGACAGCTGAACCGACATGGTCAGCTCCTGCTTGCCGAACCGCTTCAGCAGCTTCAGCCTTTTGCAAGCCTCTACAATAGCCCACTCCCCGATCGGCACAATAAAGCCGCTTTGCTCCGCAACAGGTATAAATTCTTCGGCCGGCACGTCGCCGAGCTCGGGATGCTCCCAATGGATGCTTGTCTGAAAGCCCCTCAGTGTGCCGTCCTCCATTCTGTAGTACGGCTGGAATCGCAGCTTGAATTGCCTCATGTACAATGCGGCTCTAAGGCTGTTCTCCATGAGCAAGCGCCTGTTCTGCTGCTCCGTATCCTTAATGGTATAGAAGAACACCCGGTTGCCCCCCTGCTCCTTGGCCTGATGAAGAGCAGCCTCCGAGCGACAGATCAAATGCTCGCTGGTCAAGCCGTCATTGGGGTAATAAGCCGCGCCGATGCTGGCGGTCAAATAAAGCTCCTCCTGCTCCTCGTCAATGGGACGCTCCACCGCGTACTTCACCGCTTCCATCTGCTGCAAGCCTCTCGCCGATTGCTCATCCTCATGCAGAATAACAAGATAAGTGTGTCCTTCCAGCTTGGTCACCGTCGCACCCGCATGCTTCAGGCTGTAGCCGCACAGCCTTCTCTCCACTATATCAAGCACGCGGTTCCCGAATTCAGAGCCCCTAACCGTATGCACCCGGAAGAACCGGTCCAGGCTCACCATTGCCACCAATAGTCGCTTTCCCGACAAGCGCGCACCGCTGATCGCCACCTCCAGGCGCATCATCGCTTCTTGTCGACCAGGAAAGCCGGTCTGCCCAATCATGCCTAACACTCCTTCGTTTTTTGTCATGTTCCGTTCTGCCACAATATGCCTATCATGACACAGAAATATTAGGAAAATGCCGCATCGAATTTTAGGCGGATGTTAGAAGTGTTAAGAAACAAATGGAGTGTATAATCAAGGAATCGGAATTACCGGTCCGTCCCCGCTTGAAACACAAAAAGAGCCTCGCCCCCAGGCAAAGCTCCATACATCGCTCTATCACAGTTCTACTTATGCTCGATTCGCAGATCTATTGGTGCTCTATTTAAAGCTCCGTTCATACAGCTCCATTCACAGCTCTACTCATCGCTCCGTATTCAATAAGTTCCCGTTCGGCATGGCCGTATACTTGTACCCGAAGCCCCAGACGGTCCGAATCAGCTTCGGCTCCTTGGGGTTCTGCTCAATCTTCTTCCGAAGATTGACAATATGTACGTCAATTGCACGATCCGTCACGAACGAGTCGAAGCCTCGTATCGCATTAATCAGCTCTTCCCTGCTGAACACCTTGCCGGGATGAGTGAGGAACAGCTTCATCAGCTCGTATTCGGAGAAGGTCGTCTCGACCAATTGGCCTCGCACCAGGAGCAGCCGTCTCTCCACATCCAATTGAATCGCCTCTTCCGATCCCGCTGGAGCAGCAGCGGCGGCTGTCTGCGCGACAGCAGAAGCCGTCTGGGCAACCGCATCAGTATGCGATGACTGGGACCTCCGAATCAGCGCCTCTACCCGAGCCGTCAGCTCGTGCATGCTGAATGGCTTGCACAAATAATCGTCTGCCCCCGTCTTCAGCGCTTGAACACGGTCAGACACTTCGCTCTTCATGGATAATATCATAATCGGAACTTGAGAGACGTTGCGAATCTGGGCGCATACCTCAAGTCCGCCCATGTCAGGCAGCATGAGGTCAAGAAGGATAAGATGCGGCTCGAACTCGCATGCCAACTGAAGCCCTTCATCTCCGCGATAAGCCTGCTTGACCGCATACCCTTCCTCCGAAAGGTACATCGACAGCATATTGCTCATCATGACGTCATCTTCAATAACCAAAACTTTGTACATCGGCGTCACCCTTTAAGAGTTGAAGATTTCTGTCGATTAGTAAGATAGTAACTCTACTATACATGACGGATGAGCGCGGGACAACAGATTGTTAGAAAATTGTTAGATTTTATTTGTCGAACTTCGGTCGAACCGCATCGATTCCCGCCAGCAGCGTAGCCAGCTCCTTCTCCAGATGCGCAAGGACAAGCTGCAGCTCCTTCGTCTCCGCAGCATCCAGCTTCAGATGCACGCTTGCCTCATCCGCCGCAAGCATTAATTCATTGGCTGACAGATAGCCGGAAGCGCCCTTCAGCGTATGCAGCATGCGCAGCGCCGTCTCCTTGTCATTCTGCTTGATCATCATGCGAAGACGGTCCATAAATTCGGCGTAATCCAGCCGGAACTGCTCCATCATATGGACCAAGATAGGCAGCTTGCCGTTCACTCGCTCCAGAGCGCTCTCCATGTCCATGCCAGCGACAGCGTCAGCCCTCGCAGCCTGAGAATTGGCAAGCTGATCGGAACGAGGGGAGACCTCCCCATGCCCCTTCTCCTGAGAAGCCTCTGCCGCTTTGGCCTCCGAGGCCTCCAGCCAATAGGTCAGCTTCTTGAGCAGCCGCTCCTCGGACAAGGGCTTCGTCAGCACATCATTCATGCCCAGCTTCATATAATGCTCATGATCCTTCTTCACGACATTAGCGGTAACCGCGATAATCGGCATGGCGTCATATCGCTGCTGCGCTCGAATGACTCGGACCGCCTCGGTGCCATCCATCACAGGCATATGAATATCCATCAACACCATGTTCCACGCTTCCTTCTCCAGCATGTGCAGCGCTTCTTCGCCATTATGTGCAATGCCGACCTCGTAGCCATTATTCTGGAGCATCTCTACCGCAACTAATTGGTTAATTTTGTTATCTTCCGCTAACAATATTCTAACATTTTTTGCCATGGTGCCGGAATCAGCCGTTTGTTCCTTCCCAAGCTGCTTGCTCTTGCCAGCTGCGCTCGAATTGCGGAACGCTTCGCCAAGCACGCGAATGATGGCGCCTCTTGTGACAGGCTTCGTCAGAATCGCGATAGGCCGCTCCTCCGGCGACAGCTTCTGCAGCTCCTCCCTGCCGAAGGTAGTCGTAAGCGCAATAAGCCGGGCCCCGACCTTCTCCGCTTCGGACTGGAACTCGTACAGCGTCTCAATTCCGTACATGTCCGGCATCTCCATATCCATGAGCAGGAATTGCGGAAGAATGCCCTTACCCGCTCGACGCAGCTTCTCCAGAGCTGAATGCCAGCTATCGTATGCCATGACGGACAAGCCGAGCGACTCGAATAGGTACGTCCAATGCTCCCGCATTTTCTCGTCATCCTCAACCACCCAGATCGTGCATGCGGAGCCGAAAGGACTGACCTTCTGCGGCGCGCCCTGCTGCACAACCCGGAATGGGAGTGTGAAGTAAAAGCGGCTGCCTTGCCCTTCCCGGCTGCTCACCTGCAGCTTGCCGCCCATTAGCTCTACCAGCCTTTGCGAAATAACAAGACCCAGGCCGGTTCCGCCAAACTTCCGGGTTGTGGAGCTGTCTGCCTGAGTAAACGGCTTAAACAGCTTCTCCATAACCTCTGGACTCATCCCGATGCCGGAATCCGCGACGATAAAGCTCAAGTACAGCATATCGTCGGCTTGCTCCACCACCTCAAGCTCCAGCTTCACCATGCCGTGCGAGGTGAATTTGATGGCGTTCATGCATAGATTCAGCAGCACCTGCTCCAGTCTCAGCGAGTCGCCAATAACGCTGGCTGGCAGAACATCAGGCGTCTTCATCATAAATTCGAACTGCTCCTTGCCCCCAAGGAAGAAGCTGAGACCGCCCGACAGCCGGTGCAGCAGCTCCTCCAGACTGAACGGCCTCTGCTCTACCTCAATCTTGTCGGCTTCGATCTTGGAGAAGTCGAGCACATCATTAATAATGCTCAGCAAGGATTCCGAGGACATATTCATTTTGTTCAAATAATCCTTCTGCAGCGAAGAAAGCTCCGTCTTGCGCAGCAGCTGCGTCAGCCCGATGATGCCGTTCAGCGGCGTGCGGATTTCGTGGCTCATCAGCGCAAGGAATCGGCTTTTGGCCTTATTGGCCTCCTCGGCCTCAAGCGTCGCGCGAATCAGCTCCTCCTGCACCAGCTTCTGCTCCGATATATCTCTGGCGATGCTGGAGTAGAACATATCGCCTGTCGACTCGTCGACGTGAGCTACCACCACCATGGAGACAAACAGCGCATCGCCATTGGCCTTGAGTAAGCTGGCGCTGCACTCCCAGAAGCCATATTGACGGGCCAGCTCGGCGCCCTTCATCAGCTGCTCATACATGGAGGGATCGACAAACCTCTCGATGGCGGTATTGCTTTGCTCCGATTGCCAGATGCCCAGCATTTCTTTGCCGGCCCGATTCATGTATATAATCTTGCCATCCATATCGAAGGAGGCGATCAAATCCTTGGCGGATTCCACAATATCGAGCAGCCGGTTTCTCGCTGTCTCCACGACCTTCCGGTCGGATATATCCCTGACCATGCCTACAACGCCAGAGAATTTGCCGGCTCGGTCGCGCAAGCCGTTGGAGCTGTACAGCGTAGGGATGCGTGTGCCGTCCTTATGAATAAACGTCCATTCGCGTTCATACGAAAATTTGTTGCTGCGGAGCTCCTTAAATACGGATAGCCCTGGAGACACCTCCCGGCCCAGCTCATCGGACAAGCGCTGCGCCTCCTCCCTGATCTCATCAGGGTCAATGAACAAGAGAGGCGTCGCGTGCCCCGCCAGCTCCGAGGTTTTGTAGCCAAGCATCTCCTCCGCGGTTTTGTTCAAATAGGTCACTCTATATTCGTCGTCAAGCACGATAAAGCCATACTGGTTCTGATTGATAATCGCACCCAGCTGATCGAACATCTCCTGCAGATGCTCCATCATGCCGTTGACGGAATGCGCCAGCTGCCCAATCTCGTCATTCTGCGAGGTGTCGAGATGCTCCGCCTGGAACTCTCCTGCCGCCGCCTGCTCCGTCACCTTCAGAATCCGTTCCAGCCGCTTCACAATAGCTTCGAAGTAGAGGAAAAAAAACACGGCGATGATGATTTCCGATATGGCGATCGTCGTGACGATTCTCCAGAATATCGGCGTAAGCAGCGCCTCCATCTTGCTGGTCGGCTCCTGAAGAGCGATCCGCCACGGCGTTCCCTGCACCTTGGCGTAGAACACCATATATTGCTCGTGCTGGGCTCTCGCTTTCACGGTCACATGGCCCTCACTCCGGTTCAGCATCTCTTCAGACACGACACTCAGCACAGGGTCCGACATGACAGTTGACGGAGTGGCATTAGGCGAATTGGACGTATAAATGATGCCGCCCTGATCGTTATAGAATCGAATTCGGCTATCCTCATCCGCAAAATCGAAGAAGCGGTTAAACGAGGTGAACGGGATGGTCCCGTAGATCGCGCCTACTATTTCCGTGCCGATGCCGTAGACAGGCACAACGATAAAGGCCTGCTCCACCAGGGAATACGCCGGCCTGTAAGGGTCCGTTATCATAAGATCGCCATCCATCGCAGCCCGGAAGAACGGCTCCTCGCTCATGTCCCGCGGAGAGCCGTCGCTTCGGAACGCGACACCGTCCGGCCCGATGAAGCCCAGCGCATGATAAGTGAAGCCGCTTCTCACCAACTCCCGCTGGAAATAATTCAGCCGCTCCTCGTTCGTTCCGAACCGGACGGCGCTCGTCCGGCTCATCACTTGCACTTCCGCGCGCCTGATGTCCATCCAGGCCGCTATATTATCGGCTTGGCTCTTCTGCTTGCTGCCGATCTTCTCAATCTCGGAATGGAGCATAGCTTCCTTAACGGCAGAATAATTGCCCGCTCCCGCCAGGAGCAAGGGGATAAATGAAATTAAGAAAATAAAGATCAAGCCTTTGGTCCGCAGCGACATCCTGTTCACGTCATTCCCTCCGATGCTGCTATGTATGTTGACTCCGAGACTGCAATTCCCTGCCCGCTAGCGAGCCAGCTTCTGCTCCTTGTCGGGATGATCAGTATGCGGACTGAGCCGCCATGCTTCCTGGAAGAACGACTGCTGGTCGTTCGTCAGCCGCTCCCATGCGCTGATGCATCTGGGGTCGAAATGCGTGCCGCTCTCCTGCAGCAATATTCGCATCGCTTCCTCATGGGACAATGCGGCACGATAGGAGCGTGAGGAGGTCAGCGCGTCGTACACATCGGCAATCGCCGCAATCCGCGCGACGAGCGGGATGGATTCTCCGTGCAGACGATCGGGGTAACCGCTTCCGTTCCATCTCTCGTGATGGGAGCGAACGACCGCGAGCTCCTCCGTCATGAATCCCAGCCGCTTGCACAGGTCAAAGCCTGTCATGGGATGTGCTTCCATCATGGCGCGTTCCGACTCTGTCAGCCTGCCCGGCTTGTTGAGAATACCGTCTGGAATGTACAGCTTGCCAATATCATGCACCAGCGCGCCTTGCGCGATGGCTCTCAGCTGCGAGGAGGGCAGGCCCATCTCTTCGCCAAGCTTCACCGCATACAGCGCGACGCGATAATTATGTCCCGCCGTATAGGCGTCCTTGGCTTCTGTTGCAAGCACCAGCTGCTGCACGCTCGGCGACATGCAGGTATGAATCCAATCCTGCGCGTTCGCCCGGAACAGACGCTTGACGGATCCCAGCAGAGTGCCCGAGCTCAAATATTCACGGACGATACCCGCCGCAATCACGATGACGGAGGCCAGCAGCAGGAAATGATACAGCCACCAGCTGAGCATCCATATTTGGCCCGTTACTAATATAACTTGCGCCACAAGCATCCAGCCTGAGCTGTATACAATCGCGAGCTGAAGCGGAAAGCGCGATACAAGAAAGGTCTGCAGGTTGCGGTACACGGACCAAGCCGTCATGCCGAGGATCAGACCAGTTGTGATCCACTTGCCAATGTCCCCTCTTAGATGAAGCAGCGTGATCATATCGGGGTACAGCCACACATACAAGCCGAAGCCGATCAAGCTGGCCGTCCATACGGGAAGCAACAGACGCTGTCTGGCTGCGAGCCATCGGACGAGCCTCCGATCTCCCGAGATGGAGCACAGCCACAGCCAGAAGGCGGACAGCAGCACGCTCAGCTGGGCGCTGTTGCCCGAGATGGCGGCGTGATCCGTGAGCAGGCCGGGTGTGCCTAAGCCGTGAAGAATAAACATAGCGGCAAGCGATACATAAGACAGCGATAAGAAGCTCACCTTAATATTACGCATCTGCGCGGCTACAATGCCGACCATAATGGCAACGGCCAGTCCAATAGCAGATACCAGGCTAACAATGTAGAAATGGCCCTCCGGGTCAGATATCCTCATATCGTAAGGAGTCAATGGAAGAATGAGATATGCGAGTAACGGCAGCAGCAGCAATAGCAATAATTTGACGATTATGCCCCTATCTCTTCTCAAGGACTGTTCCCTCCCGTAGCCATAAGCTTCCTCTTGTGACATAAAAATCAGACAGTTCTAGTATACATGCACCAGATCGAAGATTCGACCCGCTTCGACGACCTTTTTTTATGTTAGATTAAGGTTTTTTTGTTTTCGTTCTGATATAGTAGGGTAAGAATTGCAAATTGAAGGGAGTTTATGGAATGAATAATAAGGAATCGCAGTCCACTGGCCAACAGACAGAAGGCGAGGCTGCGCAAGAGAAGCAAGAAGAACGCTATACCTACGGAGAAGAGACGACTGGAGCAGAGCCTGCAGAAGCAGCCGTCACATCGGAGAGCAACGACGAAGGCAAGGAGGCTTCCCGTCTTGCAGCCTCCGAGACGGCAGCGGCTTCGGCGGCCGCCTACTCCGCAGCCGACAACAACGAATCCGGAGCTGGGGCGCCTGGCAAGAAGGGCCCGATCGGCTGGATCGTGCTCAGTGCCCTGCTGGCCGCGGCTCTCATTATTGTGCTGGTCATGAATCCGCTTGGCGGAGGCGGCAACGGTGCCGTTGCAACGGTTAATGGCGAGAATATTACGCAGGACGAGCTTTACGAGCTGCTGGTGGACGCCAATGGGGAAGCAGCCCTCGACAACCTGATCACCGAGAAGCTGGTGCAGCAGGAAGCAGACGCAGCCAGCATCTCCATCACGGATCAGGATGTAACTGACGAAATCGATATCATCAAGCTGCAATTCCCAAGCGAAGAGGATTTCAACAACCAGCTTATGCAGTACGGCATGACGGTTGACGATCTTCGCGATCAGGTTCGCATCAGCGCGATGCTCCGCAAGGTGCTGGAGCCTAAGACGGAGGTTACGGACGAGGAAATTCAGACTTATTTTGACCAGAACAAATCCAGCCTCGGCGAAGCGCCGGAGCAAGTGCGCGCTTCCCACATCCTGGTTGAAACCAAGGAGGAGGCAGACGCTATTCTTGCCGAGCTGAAGGCAGGCGCAGACTTCGCGGAGACGGCGCAGGCGAAATCCACGGACGGTTCTGCAGCTGGCGGCGGAGATTTGGGCTTCTTTGCGAAGACGGATATGGTGGAGCCGTTCGCCAATGCGGCATTCGCGCTGGAGATCGATCAGATCAGCGATGTGGTGCAAAGCGACTTCGGCTACCACATTATTAAGAAAACCGATTACAAGGAAGCTTCCACCGCCAACTTCGACGAGAAGAAGGAGCTGATTCGCCTGAAGCTGACCAGCGACGAGACGAACCAGCTGGCGAACGCTTGGCTTGAAGAGATTCGCGGCAAAGCCAAAATTACGAACACTTTGACCGAAACGACGGAAGCAGAAGCAACAGCCGAAGCAAAGGAATGACAAAGCTTAAGGGCCGGTCCGGGGCAGCAGCCCGCGGAGCGGCCCTTTACTCATGCCTTGGAATAGGGCACAATAAGAAAAAAATGTCTGGAGGCTGCCACCGTTGGTGAAACCATTCGAAGTTCGCATTTTGGAAGAAACGTATACCATGTATGAATTGCTGGAGCCCTCAACCTCCTCTCGCGTCCTCGTATGCCCGGAGAGAGGCGGGATCGTCACAAGCTGTACGCTGCAAGGCGCCGAGCTGTTCTACCTGGACCGCGCCACGCTTGACCATCCTACGGCTAATATCCGCGGGGGCAATCCTATCCTCTTCCCCATCTGCGGTCCCGTCAAGGATTCCGTCTATATGTGGGAAGGCAAGGAATACCGCATGGGGCAGCACGGAGTGGCGCGCACCTCGCCATGGGAGGTTGTCGGCACATCAGAGACTGGAGAAGCCGCCGTTACGCTGAGGCTTCGCTCTAATAATGAGACCCGTGAAGCGTATCCGTTCGATTTCGAGCTGCTCTTCACCTATTCGCTGGTGAACGGCGAGCTTCATACGAAGCAGCATTATCGCAATACAGGGACCCGCGAGCCACTTCCTTTCTACGCCGGCTTCCATCCCTACTTCCTCCTGGACAGCGGCAAGGACATTCCCTATGAGACGGATGCGACGAAGTATATCGACTTCAACGACAACGTAGAGAAGCCTTATACCGGCCGGCTTGATCTGGAGGACCTGGTTGAATCCGTCTGTCTGCTGGACGCGGCCCAGCCTGAGATTGCTTTCCCCGTCAGCTCCTCCATCCGCGTCAAGCTGCGTTACGACGACATATTCAAGTATGTGGTCATCTGGTCGCTCAAGGATCGCCCGTTCGTCTGCGTCGAGCCGTGGATGGCGATGCCGTTCGAGATGAACCGCCGCGAGGAGCTGATCATGCTGGCGCCTGGAGAGGAGCTCCGCGCCAGCCTCGTCATTAGCTGCGAGAAGCTGGCTTAAGTAAAACAAAAAACGCCTTGCGCCGTCCAGTTGTTAGAGTGGACGGCGCAAGGCGTTTCAAGCTTTTATTCAGCTTTTTCAATCAACTGACACTGATTAGTAGCCCTCGCCTTGACCGCCTGTCACGATGGCCACGCTTGAGCTCGCGCCGATCCGATTCGCCCCCGCCTGCAGCATGCGCAGCGCCGTCTCCAAATCCCGGACGCCGCCGGATGCCTTCACCCCGATATCGGGACCCACTGTACGACGCATAAGCGCGATGTCCTCGGCGGTAGCGCCCCCTTTGCCAAAGCCCGTTGACGTCTTCACGAAGTCAGCGCCGGCTTGAACACAAAGCTCGCAGGCTGCCACCTTCTCCTCGTCTGTCAGCATGCCGGTCTCCAGAATAACCTTAAGCGCAGCTTTGCTCTTGCACGCCGCCACTACGCCTTCGACATCCTGCCGAACAGCATCCTTATCTCCTGATTTCAGCAGCCCGATGTTCAGCACCATATCGATTTCGGTCGCGCCATCCTCGATTGCCTGCTTCGCCTCGAACGCTTTGGACGCCGTGCTGGTCGCGCCCAGCGGAAAGCCGACTACCGTTGTAATGCCAACTCCGCTGCCATTCAGCTCCGCTGCGGCCAGCTTCACCCAGCCCGCGTTCACACATACAGTTGCGAATTGATGCTCTCTCGCTTCCCGGCACACGCCCATAATATCCTCTTTGGTCGCATCTGCCTTTAATATCGTATGATCAATCATTCCGGCGACCTCAGCCGGCGACCATGCTTGTTGATTTGCCATATGGATACTCCTCCATTTTCCTATTCTGCTCCTCATTATACGTAGCTTTACCGTTGGACTTCAACCGGAATGCGCGTTCGTTGGCCCTCTTCGAATTGGAGCGATATCGCCAAAACATGCCATAGCCCTCTGTACTTCCTGCCAAACCGCACGTAAAATATGAAGAAATAGATGCTTCGAGCATCGACAGAGGAGAGGCTTTTACCCATGACACACCATCATCACCGGAAGATCGAAGGCTCTCCTAAAGGCTCTCCTGATCCTGATTCACGCAAGCTCTACTCCACATTTCTGAGGACGCTGCTGCGCAACTATCTATTCGGCTCGACAGTTGCCGTGCTCGGCTTCGGCGTTATTCTCATATTCAATACGCTGCGTCTTCCGTTCAGCGAGCTGATGCTGCTCATTGGCGTTTTGGCGGTTTCTTTGCTGGTGATGCTCGTCTGCGAGCTGATCGTGTTCTTCAGACATCTAGCGCCCATTAGGGCCATATTCCGAAGCGCCCATCCTACGGAAGAGGAGCTGGCTCGCGCCTATCTGCAGACGCATCGCTTTCCGCTGCTGGCAGTGAAGCGGACATTCGGCCCCCATTTTCTCGGCATGTCCATCCCCGGCATCCTGCTATGCCTATTGCTGATCGGCAGCGGCTGGGTTCATTTTCCCTACCATTATCTCATCATTGCCGGAGGCGGCGCTCTGATGGTTGCGAGCATGCACGCCATGTTCGAATTTTATTTGACCAGCATTGCGATAAGACCTCTAGTCACCTTCATCAGAAGCGCCAACATTACCCTGTACAACCGCGATCTCACGCTTCGCGGCAGCGTGCTGGTCTCCATACGGACCAAATTCCAGCTCAGCGCCTTCCTTATTGGGACGCTCCCCCTGCTGCTGTTCACGCTCGCCTCGCAAATTCGGATGGACGGTATACCGCAAAGCGACTCACAAGCGTATTGGCAATGGGCCGGCATTATTCTTGCAATCGGCATTACCTTCTCCCTGTTCGGCGCATCGCTGCTGTCCCGCAGCATACAAGATCCGATCGTCTCGCTCCAGCGGGCTATGGCCGCCGTTCAGGACGGCAACCTGGAGGTGAAGGCGGATGATACCTACTCTGATGAATTTTCCAAGCTGGTCGCAGGCTTCAACCATATGCTCGAAGGCCTCAAGGAGCGGGAGAAGCGCAACAATCAGCTGGTGCAAAGCTATTTCTTCACTCTCGCGGCGGCGCTGGATGCCAGAGATGCTTATACGGCCGGCCATTCCGAGCGCGTAGCCCAGTTCTCCGTCCTGATCGGACAGCATGCAGGCTGGGATGAACCTCAGGTCGAGCTGATCCGAAAGACGGCCCTGCTCCATGACATCGGCAAAATCGGCGTTCGCGACGCGGTGCTGCTGAAGGAAGGCAGGCTGACGGACGAGGAATTTCACCAGATCAAGCAGCATCCCATTCTTGGCGAAAATATTATCAAGCAAATCGAACCGGCGGACGAGATGGCCCCTTTCCTGCCAGGCATTCGCTCCCATCATGAGCGTTATGACGGCAAGGGGTACCCGGACGGCTTGGCCGGCGCGGACATTCCGCTGCTGGGCAGAGTTATCGCCATTGCCGACGCATACG
This sequence comes from Paenibacillus sp. PL2-23, assembly GCF_040834005.1. Lineage (NCBI taxonomy): Bacteria > Bacillati > Bacillota > Bacilli > Caryophanales > Paenibacillaceae > Paenibacillus > Paenibacillus sp. PL2-23. The sequence goes on along the minus strand of NZ_CP162129.1, from coordinate 1,029,894 downwards.
ACGCGATGACCTCGGACCGGCCGTACCGCAAAGGTATGACGATTGAACGGGCGCTCTCCATTCTGGAGGAAGGCAGAGGCACGCAGTGGGATCCCGATCTGACGGACATCTTTCTTCGGGCCATGTCCGATGGACTGTCTCTGTCTGGCAAAAGCTGATAGAGGCTTCAGGTTTTATCGCGGCACCACTTTCAGCTATAATAATGATAACAATGGCTAGCTACACGCTGGACGATCAAGCAGGAGGAGGGGAAGCACTGACATGTCGATACCGCACACTCAACTAGAACAAGAAAACACATGTCTCCGGCAGCGTATGCTGGCGCTGTTCCTTCTCTTTCCCCTGCTGATTACCGCTTTGTTCGCTTACCAGGCGGGCAACAACTTCGAGCTGACTGCAAACGCGCGCAAGAGTCAGACCCGGCCCATCCAGGTCTATTTTCATGTCGACAAGCATCCCGCGGAGACCAAGGCTCTGCTGCCCAACAGCCCAAATGTAGCGGCTGCGGCAGCCAGCTTGCTGGGTATTTACGCGCTTCGCCTTCCTATAGTTTACCTGTACGCGCATCATTTTACTCTGCTGCTTCGCAGCATATTGCGAACCATTCAATTCTCGGGGCGTTTCGTGGATGAAGGTCGGTCATCACTTGGCAAACTACGGAGAGTGTGACAGTCAACGACATCCCAAGGAGGCGCAACCATTGAATATTAGAGAATCAGACCTGCCGGGCATCGGCAAAAAATATCAGATCATGACGCGAAGCGGCGACAAGCTTGTTGTCATTATTCACGACGACGGCCGCCGCGAGCTATACCACTTCGACTATGACGACCTGGACGACAGCATCTCCATGGTGACGCTGGAGGATGAAGAAGCCCGCCAGATCGCCGCCATCGTGGGAGGCATGACGTACAAGCCGAAGGCGCTGGAGACAATTGAGGTCGCGCTCGACGATCTCACCATTGAATGGTACAGAATAGAATTCGGGGCCGCCTGTATCGGGCTAAGCATCGGTGAGGCGGACATTCGCCAGACAACCGGGGCAACCATTATCGCCGCCGTCGAGAAGGACGCCAAGCATATTAACCCCGGACCGGAATACCGCTTCAAGCCGGATACAACGCTGATTGTGGCGGGAGAACGCCATCAGCTTAAGCTCCTGAAAGCCATGCTGCAGAACGGGAGCCGGTAGTCATGGATCACATGGTGCTTGAAATCGGACTCGCCGTCATCCTCGTTGCCCTTGTTGGATTGCTGGCAGCGAAGATTCGTTTCTCGGTCATCCCCTTCTTTATTCTGATCGGAATGGCAGTCGGGCCCCATGCACCTGTTATAGGCGTGCTGGACTTCACGTTCGTTCACAGCGCGGAGACAATCCAATTTCTGGGGCGTCTCGGGGTTCTCTTTCTGCTGTTTTATTTGGGCCTTGAATTTTCCGTCGGCAGGCTGATCAAATCCGGACGCAACATCGCCGTCGGCGGCACGATCTATATTCTAATCAATTTTTCGCTGGGCTTATTGTACGGCTTCGCCACAGGCTTCTCCTTCGCGGAGACCATGGTGCTGGCCGGCATTACGACAATCTCCTCCAGCGCCATAGTGGCCAAGGTGCTGGTTGATCTGAAGCGGACGGCCAACTCGGAGACGGAGATGATCCTCGGTATTATTATGTACGAGGATATATTCCTCGCGGTTTACCTCTCCGTCCTGTCCGGCCTCGTGCTTAGCACCGACTCGTCGCTTGGCGGCGTGCTGCTCTCGGCCACCTATGCGCTTGGCTTCATGCTGCTCTTCCTCATTCTGGGCAGGAAGGCCGCGCCGCTGCTGAATAAGCTGCTCGACATCCGCTCCAACGAGCTGTTCATTCTGCTCATCTTCGGCCTGCTGTTCTTCGTCGCAGGTCTTGGCGAGACCATCCATGTCGCCGAGGCGATCGGCGCCCTGCTGTTCGGACTGGTGCTTGCCGAGACGAACCATATGAAGCGAATCGAGCATCTTATCCTGCCCTTCCGTGACTTCTTCGGCGCCATGTTCTTCTTCAGCTTCGGATTAACAATCGAGCCGGCGAAGCTGGGCGGCGCCGTCTGGCTGACGCTGGGCGCCGTAGCCGTCACGCTGCTGGGCAACTTTATCGCCGGCATGCTGGCTGGCAGAAGCGCCGGACTGTCGCCGAAGGCCTCGTCCAACATCGGACTGACCATTGTATCGCGCGGCGAATTCTCCATCATTGTCGCCAACGTCGGGCTTGCCGCTAATCTGGACGAGAAGCTGCAGCCGTTCGCGGCGCTCTACGTGCTTATTCTCGCCATACTGGGTCCCCTTCTCACGAAGGAGTCCAAGCATATCTACAAGGGGCTGAACACCATCTTCCGTTGGGACAAGAAGAAGAAGGAGCGCGGCACCGCCACAGGCTTATAATGGAACCATAGATTCAAGCGCACAAAGGGCTGTCCGCTGAGCATATTCATTTGCTCAGTGGACAGCCCTTGCTCTGTCGCTATGGATGGATGGGACTTAAGCGCGGCCGAACTGCGCCTCATGCAGGCGGCTGTAGATGCCTCCCGCAGCTACCAGCTCCTCATGGCGTCCCTGCTCGGTAATGCCGTTCTCCGTCACAACGACGATCCGGTCAGCGTTCTTGATGGTCGCCAGACGATGCGCGATAACAAGCGTCGTGCGGCCCTCCGACAGCTCAGCCAGCGATTGCTGGATCGCCGCTTCGGTCTCGGTATCAAGCGCGGACGTCGCTTCGTCCAGAATAAGAATGGGTGGATTTTTGAGGAACATTCTCGCAATAGCAAGACGCTGCTTCTGTCCGCCGGACAGCTTAACTCCCCGCTCTCCCACTACTGTGTCCAGCCCTTGCGGCTGCGACAGGATGAAGTCCTCCAGCTTAGCCCGGCGAGCCGCCTCCATAATGTCGGAATCATGTGCGCCCAGCCGCCCGTAAGCAATGTTCTCCCGGATGGTGCCTGCGAACAGGAACACGTCCTGCTGCACGATGCCAATGCTCCGTCGCAGCGACTCCAGCTTCAGGGAGCGGATGTCGTGGCCATCCACCGTAATCATACCATCCTCAATCTCATAAAATCTCGGCAGCAGGCTGCAGAGCGTTGTTTTGCCCGCGCCGGACGGACCGACGAAGGCGACCGTCTCGCCCGCACGAATAGAAAGGTTAATGCCCTGAAGCACCTTCGAGGCGCCTTCATAACCGAACGTGACAGCCTTGTATTCAATGTCGCCTCTAAGCCCATCCACTTCGATAGCATTGGGCTTATCTGCAACGTCCGGCTCCGTGTCCATCAGCTCCACATACCGCTTGAAGCCGGCGATGCCTTTGGGATAGCTTTCAATAACGGCATTAATCTTCTCAATCGGCTTGAAGAATATATTCGTCAGCAGCACAAACGTAATGAAATCCCCGTATGGCATGCCTTTGCGCAGCACATAGAAGGCGCCTGCAATGAGCACGAACAGCGACACGATTCTCATCAGCATGTAGGAGACGGAGGCATTGAGGCCGATCAGCCTGTAAGCAATCAGCTTGGCCTCGCGGAACCTCAGGTTGTTGGCCTTGAACAGCTTGCCTTCATGCTTCTCGTTCGCGAACGCTTGAACGACGCGAATGCCGCCAACCGTATCCTCAACCCGCGCGTTGAAATCTGCCATATCGGAGAACAGCCGATTCGCCGCCTTGGTCATACGTCCGTTGAAATACAGCACAAGCCATATAATAATCGGCACAATAATAAACGTCATAATGGCAAGCTCAGGCTGAATGAACAGCATAATGCCGAATGCGCCGATCAGCGTCATCACTGCGATGAACATATCCTCCGGTCCATGATGCGCCACCTCTCCAATCTCGAACAAATCGTTCGTCAGCCGGGAGATCAGATGCCCCGTCTTGGTATTGTCGAAGAAGCGGAAGCTCAACTTCTGCACATGGTCGAACAGGCTCCTCCGCATATCGGTCTCAATGTTGATGCCCAGCATGTGTCCCCAGTAAGTTACAACATAGCTCAGCAGCGTATTAATGGCATAAATAACCAGAAGCACAGCGCAGGCGGACACAATCAAGCCCCAGTTGCCATCCGGCAGCAGCTTGTTGACGACGTAGCCAACAGCAAGCGGGAACACGAGCTCCAGTACAGCTAGTATGACCGCGCTGAAAAAATCAAGAAAAAACAGCTTCTTGTACGGCTTGTAGTACGAGAAAAAACGACGCAGCATGTCAAGCTCCTATTCCGTCCATGTTGAATTGAGGGACTAATTGATAATGATTTTCAATAAAAAAATCATACCTAATCCCCCGCCCACTGTCAAGGTAATGAACGGCTCATAACGATTCGCTCCGGATGGGTGAACACCGTCATTCTCCCGCCGCGAATAAAGGCCAGCGCGTCTTTAAACCGGCAGCAGCTCAACAGCGGCCTGCTTGCCGCTAACCTGAATGCCCGTTTTCCTTCTGCCAGTGTGCTTCAAATCTCCAGTCAGCCGTTCCAGCAGCTCCTTCGCCGCCGCCCCTTCCTTGCCTTGAACCTTCACAACGAGCAGCACGCCGTTACCCGACGCAAGCAGCTTCTCCGCCTGTCTGCGCTTCGTGTCATAATCGTGCTCCTCGATGCTTGCGGTGAGCCGAATTTCCTTCACCTTCATCCCGCCGCTCTGCTGGCGCTCTTCCTTGCCGGCTTGGTCCTTCTCCCGCTTCGCCGCGCCCTTCCCCGCCAACCTGCATGGCGGAGGGCTGCTCATCAGCGAGTCGCAGACAAGGTCTGCCTTCAGCTCCTTCGCCATCGCCAGCGCTTCCTCCCGGGACACCACGCCAACTCTCTCTCCGTTCAGCCCTGTCAGCAGCACCTCCGACGCCTTGATCGCCTCATTCATAAGCAGCTTGGTTGCCATGCCACGATCTCTCCATTCCTCGGTAACATTACAGCTAGTATACTGTTTCTTGGTCAAGGTGACCACCACGCTTTGTGAAAGCGTGCCAGGAACGTCTATTTGTGCGGGGAAGGGCGGCTGGGAGCAAATAGACGTGCCAGGAACGTCTATTTGTGCTGGGATGGGCGGTTGCGAGCAAATAGACGTGCCACAAACGTCTATTTGTGCTGAAGCTAAAAAGGCCCCGGTAAGACGAAATCGTCCTGACCGGGCCTCTGGATTATAAAGCTGCCTGCGCGCTGAAATCGTTCAGCCTCGCTTTCATTTCATGATATTTGCTTGCAATCATAGGGTGCATCTTATGCTTACGCGGGATGCCCATGATTTGCGTGATGACCTCGTCTACGCCCTTGCTGGACAGCTTGCGCTGCAAGGCTACCGCCTCCGGGTCCAGCTCATAGTCGAACAGCATCGCGGCGGCGATCGCCGAGGTGAGATGCTGTACCGGCAGGCCCATGCTATGCGCCTGAAGCGCCGGTCGAATGAGCCTGTCGTTAAGCGACAGCTTCCGCATCGGAGAACGGCCCACACGTACAATTTCGTCTGTCAGACGAGGATTGGAGAAGCGTGTGATCATTTTCTGAATATAGAGTCGGTGCTTGGCTTCATCCCAATGGTATTTGGTCGTCAGCATAGCTCCCGTCTCCCTCAGCACGTTCACCACCTGACTGCGCAAGCGATCGTCCTTCATAGCTTCCTGTATCGTCTCATATCCGGCGAGATAGCCATGATACGCCGCTACGCAGTGGCCGGTGTTGACGGTGAACAGCTTCCGTTCAATATAAGGAGCAAGATGATCCACATACTTAACTCCTTTAATGGGCGGAAAGCCCTCCAGCATCTCAGAACGGTCAATTACCCATTCATAATAAGGCTCAACGGTTACGCTGAGCGAATCCTCGTCCTCCTGACCGGGTATGATACGGTCTACAGCCGTATTCGGAAAGGCGACGAACTGCTCCGCCTTCTCCCGGTCCTCCTCCCTCAGCGCGCTCATCACGCGAGCCTTCAGCTGGGAGCTGCCGCCGACGGCATTCTCACACGCCATGACATGGAGCGGCTTCGTAATCCCCTCAGCAAGCTTCATCGAAATACCCTCAGCGATCAGTCCCGCAATGTGAGGCAGCGCGTTAACGCCTACCGCCGTCGTTACCAGATCTGCGTCCGCGATAGCCTGGGCCACGCCTTGTTTGTTTTTGCTGCTTATGGCGGATATATTGTTTACCTCATTTGTTGCGTTTGCTTCATTAGCGAACTTCACTTCATATCGTTTCTTCTGCTGCAGCAGCTGCACCTTGCGCTCATTCCTGGCCACGAAGATGACCTCGAATCCGGAATCAGACAAGAGAGCGCCGATAAATCCACGGCCGATATTACCTGGTCCTATATGCACGGCTTTCATCGTATCTCCCCCTCGATTTTTTCGATTTCTGCGTCATATCCTGGCTCTCTAAAGAGTTTGAAAATTCAGACTTATTCTTTCGTTGAAAGGCTGTTTATTAACCTCTCACCAGCTCATACGCTTAATAAGCTTCCAGACACCAACGTTTCAAAATCAATATGCGTCAACGATACCGCATGAATGTAACCAGCCTCCGAATCGAACGGCAGCAGACCTGTCAGCTCATTCGGCACAACGATACAGCTCATGCCCGCGGCTGCGGCCGCTCTGGCGCCATTCGGCGAATCCTCAATGGCCACCGCCTCCTCCGGCTTGACCCCCAGCGCTGCAAGCGCCTTCTGATACAGCTCCGGATCAGGCTTCACGTTCTTTACATCATCCGCAGTCATAATAGTCTCAAAATAGTCCCGAATACCCAGCTCTTCAAGATGCTTCTCAATCCAGAACCTTCCGGAGCTGGAGGCCAGACCGATGCGAAGCCCCGCAGCCTTCGCCGCGTTCAAGTAGTCGAGAATACCCTCGCGAACCTCCTGCTTGCTCATAAGCGTGGCATGATCCTGGTGAATTCTGGCCTTGAACGCATCCAAGTCAAGCTCGATGCCCCGGTCAGTCTTCAAATACTCATAAGGATTAAACGTATAAATGTTCGTGCCCACGCACTGCGAATATTGCTCCAGCGTCAGCTCCACATCATATTCCTTATAAGCGTCGCGAAACGCGTAAAACCAAGGCGTCTCCGTATCAATAATCGTTCCGTCAAAGTCAAAAATAATAGCTTTCATCATATTTAGTTGCCCCTTTCACAAGCTTTCGTGTTAGTTATGTTAACAAAACCGTATCATGGTTTAACGAACGCCGTCAAGGCGATTCGCCCGCCAAGAGCGGCTTTTGCGTGCATTTGGCACCTTTTTCCGAATCGGGCTAACCCCTTGCGGGAACTAAGATGACATCGCTTTCTGAGAGCCCTTTCATTATTCAGAAAATTTTTTTTATTTTTTTCAAGAAATAATAGCCTCCTTCCATGAAAAAAAGCCTAGGACACGCGTGATGCATGTCCCAGGCCGATAAGCCATCCCCTTAATGTCCGCCCACATATTCCTCATCCGCTTGGGAGGGATCCAGCTTGCTCCTGCCCATGAACAAGGACACGAGCAGCGCAAGCGCCGCAGGAATAATGGCAAGCGCGAAGGTCAACGTAATCGACGAGGACAATGCTGCTGTAATGATGTCCAGCAACTCCGCCGGGAACCTCTCCCGCGTCTCCGGCTTCAGCAGCTCCCTCGGCTCGCCTATATTAAGCGAAATTGCTGCGTTTGTACATGATTTTGACTCAAAGCTTCACAACAGCCTCAGCAATCCTGCGAAAATACATCATTTTGTGCTATTTTCCTACCTTTAAAGCACTTTGCTACATAAATGATGTATGCCGTACATGATTTCCTTGCTGGAGCTGCTATTTCACATGAAATTGATGTATTTTTGCAGCATTCGCGGGCTGGAGGTTGCAGGGCTGGTCGCTGCAAGCGCAGAGCTGCTGGCTGCATGACGCAGGGCTAGTCGCTGCAAGGCGCAGGGCGGCTGACTGCATGACGCAGGGCTAGTCGCTGCAAGGCGCAGGGCGGCTGACTGCATGGTGCAGCACTGCTGGCTGCAAGGTGCAGCGCTGCAGCCTCCCCTCCCCATGAGCATTACTTCCGATGCATCTTAAACTCCAGGAACAGCTCGTTGTAATGCGACAGCATGCGGGGACCCAGGTTGTCGTACACCTCAAGGCGCTCAGTGAGCTCCTCGTCCGGGTAGAAGCGCTCGTCGCCGGAGATATCCTCCGGCAGCAGCGCGAGTGCCTCCTTATTCGGCGTCGAATAGCCGACATATTCGGCGTTCTGCGCGGCTACCTCCGGGTCCAGCATAAAGTTGATGAACTGATGAGCGCCGTCCAGGTTGCGCGCCGTCTTGGGAATGACCATGTTATCAAACCAGAGATTCGAGCCCTCCTTCGGCACAACGTAGTCGAGCTCCTCGTTCTCATACATAATCTCCGAAGCGTCGCCAGACCACACCAGACCTGCCGCCGCTTCTTCATTGGCGATGAGCATCTTGATCTCGTCCCCAACGATAGCCTTCACGTTAGGCGTCAGCTTCGACAGCTTGGCCAGCGCCTCCTGCAGATGCTCCTCGTTCGTGTCGTTCAGCGAATAGCCAAGACTGTTCAGACCCATACCCATAACCTCGCGCGCGCCGTCCAGGAGGAACACGTTGTTGCGCAAGCTGGGGTCCCACAGGTCATCCCAGCTCTCGAACGTCAGATCGCCGACAAGATCGGGATGGAACACGATGCCGACCGTCCCCCAGAAATATGGCACGGAATACAGGTTGTCCGGATCAAAGGACAGATGCATGAACCGCTCGTCGATATGCTTCAGGTTCGGCAGCATCGTATGGTCCAATTCCAGCAACAGGCCGTCATCTTTCATTTTGCTAATGGCATATTCAGAAGGAACGGCTACGTCGAACGTTGTGCCGCCCTGCTTGATCTTCGTCATCATCGCTTCATTGGAATCGAACGTCTGGTAGACGATTTTAATGCCCGTCTCCTCCTCGAACTGCTCCAGCAGCTCCGGATCGATATAATCGCCCCAGTTGTAGACAGTCAGCGTATCGTCGCCGGAATAGCCCTCGCTCTCGTTCAAATATGCCGTAGCATACATGAGGCCGAAGGCTGCGGCGAACACCAGCAGGAGCATACGAACGATCTGGCTCATACGCGTCCCTCCCCTGCGGCAGGCGCCTTATTATTCCGGCGGTTAATGAAGTAGTAGCCGATGACCAGCAGCACCGTGAACAGGAAGATAAGCGTAGACAGCGCGTTGATCGACAGCGACACGCCTTGGCGCGCCCGCGAATAGATCTCCACCGACAGCGTGGAGAAGCCATTGCCCGTCACGAAGAACGTCACGGCAAAGTCGTCGAGCGAATAGGTTAATGCCATAAAAAATCCCGCGAATATGCCTGGCTTAATATACGGCATAATCACCTTCGTCAGCACCTGCCAGGAGCTGGCGCCGAGATCGCGCGCGGCATCGATCAGCGTGCCGCTCATCTCCTGCAGCTTGGGCAGCACCATAATGACAACGATCGGAATGCTGAACGCGATATGCGACAGCAGCACGGACACGAAGCCAAGCTGGATGCCGGCGATCGTGAACAGAATCAGGAACGATGCGCCGATGATGACGTCCGGACTGACAATAAGCACGTTGTTCAGCGTCAGAAGCGTGCCCTTGGGGCGGTTGCTTCGAATATAATGGATCGCGATGGCGCCCAGCACGCCGATCACCGTAGAGATAGCCGCCGACAGCAGCGCGATCACGAACGTGTTCAGCACGATGATGAGCAGCCGTGTATCCTGGAACACCTCACCGTAAAACTCCCACGTGAAGCCCTCGAAATTCCGCATGGACCCGCCGCTGTTGAACGAATAGAACATAAGATAGAAGATCGGAGCGTACAGGATGACGAACACCGCGATCAAGTATAGGTTAGACAGCTTCCATTTACCGTTTGACAATGTCGATCAGCCCTCGCTTTCGATTCCCGGTCAGGAGCATGATAATCGCCATAGCGATAATGAGGAATACCGCGATGGTCGCGCCCATCCCCCAATCCTGCGTCACGAGAAAATGCTGCTCGATCGCCGTGCCGAGCGTAATAACTCGGTTGCCCGCGATAAGCCGGGTAATCATGAACAGCGACAGCGCGGGAATGAACACGGCCATACAGCCGGCCTTCACGCCGTCAAGCGTCAGCGGGAACACCACTCGCCTGAACGTCATCCATGGCGATGCGCCGAGATCCCGCGCGGCATCGATGAGTGTCTGGTTCATTTTCTCCAGGGCGTTGAAGATGGGCAGAATCATGAACGGGATAAAGATATATACCGATACGAACACAAAGCTGAAGTCGGTGAACAAGATTTGCTTCGCTCCGATACCCGTAGCCTCCAGCACCGCGTTGACGAAGCCGTACGTGCCGAACAGACCGATGAACGCGTAAGCCTTCAGCAGCAGATTAATCCAGCTTGGCAGAATGATCAGCAGCAGCCACAGCCCCTTGTGCTTGGTCCTCGTCAGCAGATAAGCCGTGGGATAGGCAACCAGCAGCGAGAACAGCGTGATCAGGAAGGCATACCAGAAGGAGCTGAGCGTCATCTTCAGATACACCGGCGTAAAAAACTTCGCGTAATTGTCCAGCGTCAGCTCGCCTTCTACATTAAAGAATGAATAATAAACGATCAGCAGAATCGGCGCCGCAACAAACAGCACGATCCACAGCACATAAGGAACCAGATACAGATTGCGCGCCCTAACGTCCATCTTGACCCACTCCGCTGTCCTCATAAGCTTCCAGCCGCTTATCGAATTCTTCCTCCGTCTCGCCGAGACGCATAACGTGAATCGCCTCCGGCTCGAAGATCAGACCGATGCGCTCCCCAACCGCCGCTTTGCGAGTGGAATGAACCAGCCATTCATTGCCCGCGTCGTCGTAACAGCTGATCTCGTAATGTACGCCCCGGAACAGCTGCGTGTCGACCTTCACCTCCAGCTTGCCGCTCCCCGCCGCCGTAATCTCGAGATCCTCCGGCCGGATCACGATATCTACCGTCTCGCCTTCAACAAGGCCTTGGTCGACGCATTCGAACCTGCGCCCTGCGAACTCCACCTCGAAATCGCGCACCATGTTTCCTTTTACAATATTGGATTCCCCGATGAAATCCGCCACGAAGCGGTTGATGGGCTCATCATAGATGTCCGTCGGCGTGCCCGACTGCTGGATCGTGCCTTCACTCAGCACAAAAATTTCGTCCGACATCGCCAGCGCCTCCTCCTGGTCATGCGTGACGAATATAAAGGTTATGCCAAGCCGGCGCTGCAGCTCTCTTAATTCGTACTGCATCTCCGTCCGCAGCTTCAGGTCAAGCGCCGACAACGGCTCGTCCAGCAGCAAAATTTCCGGCTCGTTGACGATTGCTCGCGCGATCGCGACCCTTTGGCGCTGGCCGCCCGACATTTCAGTCATTTCACGGCTCTCATAGCCGCTCAGATTGACGAAGCGCAGGGCTTCCGTTACTTTGGCTGCGATGGCGTCGTTCTTGAGCCCCTTGATGCGCAGGCCAAACGCCACATTCTCGAATACGTTCAGATGCGGGAACAACGCGTAATCCTGGAACACGGTATTCACCTGGCGTTTGTTAGCCGGCACCTTGTTAATGATATTTCCGTTAAAATAGATGTTGCCCTGCGACGGCTCTGTGAAGCCCGCGATCAGTCGCAATATTGTTGTTTTGCCGCAGCCCGAAGGCCCCAGCAGCGTATAGAACTTCCCCCGCTCGATTTCGAAGCTGACGTTCTTCAGAACAGCAGTCCCGCCGCCGTCGTAACGCTTCGTTACTTGCTCGAATCGAATGATGGTATGGTCGCGCATCCGGCATTCCTCCTCCGTCACAATTAAAGAAATCATAGTGATTATACAGCATTCATTCCAAAGGGCAAGTGAAAACTGTTGATTCATTAATTATATAGAAACCAGCGCTAAGCCGCTCAAGATGACTTGCAAGCAGACAAGGGTTATAATAATACAAACCCATTCCCAAGGAGAGTGACCACACATGACATACAAAGAAATTACGACAATTGAGCAATGGGAAGAAGCGTTCCGGCAATCGGATGAGCGTCCCGTTGTTCTGTTCAAGCACAGCACGACCTGCCCGGTCAGCGCCAACGCGCATGAGGAATTTAATCGTTATTTGAGCGACAGCCCCAAGGACGGCGTTGATTATCTGCTCGTGAAGGTCATCGAATCGCGTCCAGTCTCGAACAAGATTGCCGAGGATACAGGCGTGAAACACGAATCGCCGCAAATTATGTATATAGACAACAAAGCGAAGGTATGGACCGCCTCCCACTGGTCGGTGACGAAGGCGCATATCAGCGCGGTTCTGGACTAACGCGAAGCAGGACGGAAGCCTCGGACAGCGACATGCTGCCGGGGCTTTTTGCTTTGCGCCCATAGTATGAGTGCAGGCCCTCTGCCGCTGACGGCGTTAGGAAATACATCCCGGTTGCCCTGCGCCAAATCCATTCCCTTCCCGCCCCTCCTTAGTGCTTTATGCTTGCCGCAGGTTGTGCCGTACAGCCCATTCTCAATTCTGGCCATATATGGTTATCTAAAGAATGTCGGAAAATATCGTACCCGGGAGGATTCTATACTAATGAAACGTTTGGCGTTACTTGCAACAGGCTTCGCGCTCGTTCTCGCGGCCCTTCAGCCGCCTACGGCGAACGATCGGGCCAGCGCGGCAGTCTCAGCATCCATCTTCAGCGATACCAGAGGGCATTGGGCGGAGCCTACGATTAACGAAATGGTCAGCCGAGGCATTCTGGAGGGGTATGCGGATGGGACTTTCCGCCCGGAAGAGCCGGTGAAGGTCGACCAATTCGTCAAAATGCTTATTCTATCGTACAGCGATCTGCACCCGAACGGCTCCCGCAGCTGGGATGCGGATTTCGTGGGCTCGCTGAGCCTTGAGAACCAGGCCATACTGAAGCAGGATTACCGCTACTTTACCTTCAAACCAAGCACGTCGGGCTACTGGGCCAAGGAGTTCATCAGCATCGCAAGCGACCTGCATTTCCTGAACAAGGATCGTTACGTCGACTTTCAGGCGGATATGACCCGCGAGAACGTAGCCGAGGTTATTTATTATACGCTGCAGGAAACGGAATTTCTGGAGGACAGCAGCTTCGGACAGAAGATGGCTCAGTCTTACGGCGACATCACCAGCGCCACCGATCGGGAGCAGCGTTTCATCGCCGAAGCTCTGGTCAAAGGCATTATGGAGGGCTATCCCAACGGATTTTTTGGCGTTGGCCAGAAGGTCACTCGCGCGCAAGCGCTGATCCTGCTGGAGCGGCTCACCGACAAATCCAAGCGCAAGACCGTTAAGGTGTCGCCGGACAAGCTGGAGCGAATCGTCCCCACGGAGGGAGGCGGCACCAAAATCATCATTTTCCCGGATAAGCGGATGTGGGACGCCTATGAATCGCTGCTGGTCGCGGCGGGCCTGCGCGGAACCAATCAGGATCTGTTCGGCACCACGCTTAGGCTCTACAAGGATCAAGCGGAGAAGGACAGTGTGCGCGGCGGGACGGCGGGAGCAAGTGTCTCGTCGGCCATTAACGAAGAAGCGTCAATCTGGCTCGATCCGCAGTACAACACCTATGGCGTAACCATGCGGCTCCGCGAGGGCTCGCTTGCCCGCAATATGGAGGTGGTGGAGCAATTCGCCAACGGCTTGTTCGGCTATAACGCGATCGCGTTCAAGCAGCTGTTCAGCGAGGTGTGCGCCAAGGTGGAGAAGGGTGAGAGTATCATCCAGACCCATGCGGTAATTGGCACGGATTCCATCAGCATTCTGATCGACAGCAAGCAGAAGCAGGTTATCTTCTCCATAGCCGCCAAGTCGTCATAGCCGGCAAAACGAACGGAGCGCATGCCCACGCATGGCGCTCCGTTCGTTTGTATTGGACCTTACAGAATTGTCTTCGCTTTGTTGCATTGGAGCGGGTACGTGCGGCCATAGCTTCTCCCATAATGGATAATTCTGCGAATCATCGTCTGATCTGGCAGGATGGCGAACGGGCAATGGTCAGGCGTCGTATTGACCTCCAGAATCCAAGGCTTCAGATTGCGGTCCAAGGCAATATCGAGACCTATCTCCAGCATTTTCGGATAGCGGCGGCGAAGCGACTTGATTGTCGAGAGCCCCAACCCGTCCAGTTGCTTCTTCAGCCGGGCTCTCTGCATGGGACTCGTATACGGAGAGAGCACCTGCTCCGCCGTCAGAATCGTGCCTCCCTGGCTGCCGTTTGTTACGATTTTGCCCGGATGCGCCACACGTCCCACCGTGCCCGTCGCCTCGAAGCCGCCGGACGGCGACTTCTGCACCACAAGGCGCAGATCGAACGTTCTTCCCTCGTATTTGAGCGCGTGAATGCCTCGCTGTACGAGATAGCTTCTGCCGCCCGCATCCCTCCTGATGGAATGGTATAGGCCGTCGAAGCTGCGGAAGGAGTGTCTCACCCCCGCCAGCTGATAGACGTATTCTCCGCCGTCTGCCTTCTCTACTCGCATAACACCCTTGCCCAGCGAGCCGTGGGTAGGCTTCACGTATACCATCTGGTAGCTGTCCAGCATTCTGCTCAGCGTCGCACGGCTCAGCCTTCTCGTCTCCGGAATATGCGGGCGCAAGCCCGCGTCTCTTAATAGAACAACTGTTTTGGCCCATTTATCAGAAATTCGATAACCTCTCCTGCTAGCTTTCCCTTCAAGCTTAGGCATTGTCCTCCACCGAACTCCCTTCTCGCCCGCGGGATCCAGGCGTATTGCATATCTAGCGATTGCTCTAACAAATAACCGTACTTATTCATACTATACGAAAAAAGTGGAAAAGCGCTTTAGGCCGCTGTCGTCATCGCCGAACCAACTCCACGGCGGCACATATGCTTGTAGTAACCATATTGAGATGCTCGAAGGAGAGAACTGGAGCGATGACCGATTTGCTGAGTGAGCTTCAGAACCATTTGCGCCGAATAGCCGCGCTCCATCCCTGGTACGGCCAGCTGCTCGGCGAGGCCGGTATCAGGCTCGGGCTGCGGGAGTCTGTTGACTTGAAGCGGCTGCCGCTCCTGGGATCTGCGCTGCTAGAGAAGCATTATTATTCACAGCCGCCGCGGCATGAAGCGGGACTGTCCGTCTACCGCACCTCCGGCACATCAACGGGCACACGGAAATCAATCTATTACTCCGAGGAGGACGAGGGACGCTACATGGCCGCGAAGCGCTCCAGCTACGCCGCATGGCTTGGCGTGAACCATGGCATCCGGAGGGCGATGGCCGATCTGGGAACCGGTCACGCGGCCAGTACGGCGCTCGCCATCTTCGAGAGCATGGGCTGCCTGGGAGAGGCCATTCCGTTCACCGCTCCCATCCAGGAGCACGTCGTTCGCCTGGCCGCGTTCCAGCCGCAGCTGCTGTACACGATGCCCTCCATTCTGGAGGCGATTGCCGAAGCGGCTCCCCATCCGCGCGAACTGGGGATACGGAAGCTCATTCTGGTCGGGGAGCTCGCCTCGCCGGAGTGGCAGTCCCGCATAGCTGCGCGGTTTGGCCTTCAGCCAGGGGACGTGCTGGACACATACGGCTCCATTGAAGCGGGAGCAATCGCCGCTTATGACCACGGGCTCGGCCGTTATGTTCTGGCCGAAGGCATGATCGGCGAGTCGCTCCCCGCCGAGCTGGTTGATGACCAGCTTGAGCCTCTCAGCCTTGACGAAGGCGTTCTCGTCATAACCTCGACACAGCGCTCTCTCTTCCCCGTCATCCGTTACGTGACGTATGACGTCGTACGCGATTTTCGGACTATTGAGCGCGATGGACGGCTGCTTTATACCTTTCGCGGCATTACAAAGCGTATCGGCCGCGAGTTCAAGCATGGGGAGAAGATCAGCTTGTACGATATTGAAGAAGCGGTCTACCGTCATGCCACTGACGTATCGCTGCGGGTCGGCATGGCCGACAACAAGCTGACGCTTTATCTGGCGGGTGAGCATTTGGACGAAACCAAGCTGCTCGCCATCCGCTCCGAGGTGGAGAACAGCATAGATGATATCGGCTTGATGATCCGCAACGGCCTGCTGGGGGGAATCCAGGTTCTAGCTGTCGGCTCTATGAATCGGCTGCCTGCGGGCGGTGTCAAAGCCAAAAAATTATATCAATGAAAGGCGTTGATGCGGCCATGGCGACAGGCTGGCTGGATCGAATCGGCAGCACGCCGCTGCTCCCCCTCGATCGGCTGTTCCCGAATGATCGCGGCATAACCGTGTATGGCAAGCTGGAGCTCATGAATCCCACCGGAAGCGCCAAAGATCGGACTGCGCGGCGTATGATAAGTGCCGCGCTTGAGAGCGGAGAGCTGGCTCCGGGGGCTGTAGTCGTCGAGTCCAGCTCCGGCAATATGGCCATTAGCTTGTCCGCCATCTGCTCCTATCTGGGGATACGATTCATCAGCGTGATTGATCCCAGAACGACAGCGCAGAACATCGCGATAATGAAAGCCTTCGGAGCCGAAGTGTCGTACGTGGCAGAGCCCGATCCCGTGACGGGCGAATATCTTCCCGCCCGGCTGGCGCGCGTGGAGCAGCTGCTGCGTGAATGGCCCCACAGCTATTGGCCTAACCAGTACGGGAATCCCCATAACTGGCAGGCGCATGCCAACGGCACGATGGCAGAGATCGCACATGCGCTGCCTCGCGTCGATTATGTGATTGGCGGCGTCAGCACCTGCGGGACGATGCTCGGCTGCTCCACTTATATTAGGAATCACGGGCTCGGCACCAAGGTTGTTGCCGTGGATGCGGCGGGCAGCGTCATACTAGGCGGAGACAAAGGCCCTCGCCGCTTTCCCGGGCTTGGAGCAGGCATTGTGCCGCCGTTCGGACAGGAGCGCTTCATGGATCTGGCGGTCACTGTAAAGGATCGGGATATGGCGATGGCCTGCCGAGCGCTTGCTAAGGCGGAATCCCTCCTTGCCGGTCCATCCTCCGGAGCATGTATCGCCGCTCTTCATTCGCTTATGGACCGCATACCGGACGGTTCGGTATGCGTCGTGATGCTGCATGACCGCGGCGAGCGTTACATGGACACCGTATTCAACGACAAGTGGATGCTCCAGCAGTTCGGGCATTCGCTTCCGCCAGCAGGAGGGGGCTCACCTTGCTCTATTTGAATGAATCGCATATTCATGCCGTCGGATTCGGATGGAACGAGCTGACCGGCGTGCTTCGAAGGACGCTGGAGACGATGGAGCAGGGCGCTTACGCCCAGCCTCTGAAGCCTTATCTAAGGTACGGCGATCCCCGCAATCGCATCATTGCCATGCCCGCCTATATCGGCGGCGGCATTCGGGCCGCCGGACTGAAGTGGATTGCGAGCTTCCCCGGCAATCCCGGCATAGGCTTGCCGAGAGCTCACAGCATCACGCTGCTGAACGATGCCGACACAGGCGTTCCGGCGGCCGTTCTAAATGCGCCCTCCGTCAGCGCCGCAAGAACGGCGGCCGTCAGCGGTCTCATGCTGAAGCATTGGATCGCAAGCCGCGGCGAGACGGCTCCTCAGTCGCTCCGCGTAGGCATTATCGGGTGGGGACCTATCGGCAGATTTCATGCCGATATGCTCGTGCAGCTTTTCAAGCCTTATATGGAGCTGCTCTATCTGTACGATATTCGCGGCGTCGACTGGCAGCTCGCCAGCGAACGAACGCTGTCCGGCTGGGAGGTCGGCCGCGTACGCGTGACGTCAGACTGGGAGCCGCTGTATGCGGCATGCGATGTCGTGATCACGTGTACGGTAAGCGACAACCGATATATTCATGCCGCGCCCGCGCCCGGCACGCTTCTGCTCGATATTTCTCTGCGAGACTATACGCTGGCTGCAATCGCTGCTGTTCCAATCGTCGTTGTGGACGACTGGCAGGAGGTGTGCAGGGAGAATACCGATATCGAGCTCCTTCACCGCGAGGCGGGGCTGAGCCAGGAAGCCGCCATTACGCTTGGCGATGTGGCGCTGCGCGGGAGGCTTCGGGACTTGCATACAGCCTCCAGGTCCGTCCTCTTCTGTCCCATGGGCATGGCGGCATTCGACGTTGCCGTCGCCGACTGGTTAGTGCGCAGAAGCATGGAGCTCGGCATCGGGGTCACGCTGGAATAAGGACGTGATCCCGATTCGTTGACAGCGCAATCCGCCATCCCGTATATTAAATTTAATACAATTGAATTGAACGATGGAGGATTACATGCATACGGATGACACGCTGAAGCTGGACAATCAGATTTGCTTCTCGATCTATGCGGCGTCCCGCGAAATTACGAAGCTATATCGCCCGCTCCTGCAGGAGCTCGGCCTGACGTATACCCAATATGTCACGATGCTTGCCCTGTGGGAGCAGGACGAGGTGTCGGTAAGCGCGCTTGGCGCCAGGCTCTATCTGGATTCTGGCACGCTGACCCCTCTCCTGAAGAAGCTGGAGGCCGCAGGGCTTCTGACGCGGATGCGCGACAAGCACGACGAGCGCAGCGTTATCGTCACCTTGACAGAGCAAGGACGCCAGCTGCGGGAGAAAGCCGTCTGCATTCCAGAGAAGCTTGTCGCTGGCCTGAACGCGACTAAGGAGGAAGGCGTGGAGCTGCTCGCGCTTATGCGCGAGCTGCTGCATAGGGTGAAGGCTCCGGCCATGACAGAGGATGAGAGCTGAGCTTGCCGACGCCTGTGAAGGTTAGATTTTCCTCCCGCGATTATGATAAGATGGATGCTAGAAAATCATGCCGAGCTCGGCGGCAATTGACATCCATCAGGAGGGAATTTGGTCATGAAACGTTTCAAAACTTCATTTGGCTTATATGCCATTGTGCTGCTGGCACTCGTGCTGGCGGCATCCGGCTGCGGTGTGAACCAGGGCAGCGGGACAACGAACAACGCGGGACAGGAGCAAGGCGGCGGCGCCGCTTCGCCGTCACCCGCTCCGACGGAAACCGCGTCCAACGAGCCTGAGCTGCTTGGCTCGGACAAGCATCCGCTTGTCACCATAGAGCTGAGCAACGATCAGGTCATTAAGGTGGAGCTGTATCCGGAGGTTGCTCCCAACACCGTCAACAACTTTATATCGCTCGTGGAGAAGGGCTTCTATGATGGTCTGATGTTCCATCGCGTCATTCCGGGGTTCATGATTCAGGGCGGCGATCCCGACGGCAATGGCACCGGCGGCCCTGGCTACTCCATACCGGGCGAGTTCACGAATAACGGCTTCGAGAACAAGCTGAGCCACAAGCGCGGCGTAATCTCCATGGCCCGGTCCAACGCTCCGGATTCCGCGGGCTCACAGTTTTTTATCGTCGTAGAGGATTCCATATTCCTGGACAAGCAATACGCCGCGTTCGGAGCGGTTGTGGAAGGCATGGAGGCTGCTGATGTCGTTGTGAATCAAGACCGTGACGGCAACGATATGCCGCTGCAGCCAATCCTTATGAAGAAGGTAACCGTGGACAAGAAGGGCATGACCTTCGAGGAGCCGCAGCACGCGTCCTAGGGCGCACACAAAAACAGCGACATCGAGCGCACAGGACTCGCACCTGCGCCTTCTCGACTGTCGCTGTTTCCTTTCCTGGCCGTTAAGCTTTCATTAACCTGCGGGCACCGCTTCCGCTTCGTCCTCGCGCATGGACAGCAGCCGCACCGCCTCATAGTCCGGCAGCAGAATCAAGTCCTGCAGATAAGCCGATATGAAGCTTCCCGGCCTTCTCGCCTTATTCAGCTGGGCGATTATGTCCGATCCCGATCCAATCCCAATGCCGTGTCCGAAGAACAGATTATCGTCCAGCATAATGACATTCTCCCCTTGCCATTCCGGCGTGTCGGGATGATGATCAGGATTTTTGAAGTAGAGCACGTCGCCCGCGTAGGTTTCCCCTAAATTGTGATGTGTAATTAACGGCAAATCTCTGTCCGTTTGCCAGTCCCGCAGGAACAGCCTCTGGAAATGCCGGTTGAAGGCGTCCTCCCCTATCGTCTCAAGAACCGCCTTGTACAGCATGATAATGATAGCGGTAGCGCACTCGAAGGCGTACAGCTGCCCATTCTCAAAAATATCGCTGACAGCCACGGCCGGCGGAACGCCCGGCTTCAGGAGAAACCCGCCGTTCGGGGTTCGCGTCCAATACCTGTCGTTCGCCCGGGAATTAGTGAAGGTGGCGAAGCTGACTCCGCTGGCATACATCGACTTGGCCGCCTCCACAATATTGGTCCGCATCTTCAGCTCGAACAACAGCGATTCCAGGCTGGGATAACGGTACATCACGGGACTATTCATCTTCCTCCGCAGCGTCTTCTTCTCCAGCTCCGTCAGCATTCGCGGCGGAAACTGAACGGGGCTGCCATCCGAGATTACAATCACGCCTCTTCCCCCAAGCATCGTCAAATGTCTAGGTTATTGTACGTGGGCAATCATCGTTTGGTGAGAGCGAAAAAAAGCAGCCTCGCTTACGCCGAACGAACCGGCAGCAAACCCGCTTCGATGAGGCCGTTGCGGATGCCCCCTTCATCAACATGAGTCGTCACGAAATCCGCGTACGGCAGCAGCTCAGGATTGGAGTTGCCCATGGCTACGCCGAAGCCGACGTAAGCCAGCATTTCCTTGTCGTTCAGCCCGTCGCCGAACGCAACGGCATCCGCCTCAGTGTAGCCCAGCTTATCCAGCAGAGCCGCGATACCCTCGGCTTTGGAGCCGCCGGCCGGCAGCACGTCCATCGCCTGCGGGTGCCAGCGAATTAGGGTAAAGTCGGATTTCAACGCCTCGTAGAGAGGCTCGTCATGGCTTTCGCAATGCAGGAATACCTGGAAAATATCATCTGTGCGCCAGAAGTCGGGATTGTAGCCCGGCAGATCAACCTTCAGCGACTGCACAGCCTCCGTAATAAAGGGATGATTCTCCCGGTCGCAATAGAATTGATGCTCGCCCTCGAATACAAGCCCATGCTCATGCTGCGCCGCCAGCGCAACAAGCGATTCCAGCGCCTTCTTCTCAATCGTCTTGCGGTACAGAGGCTGCCCCTTGTAGACAACATAGCCGCCGTTCAAGCATACGAAGGACTCGATCCCCAGCTTCTCCGCCAGCGGCTTGATGAAATAAGGAGCCCTGCCAGTCGCGATGACCGGCTCTACGCCGCTTTCCTTCAGCTCCTGAATCGCCTCAATCGTATCCGCCGGAATTTCTTTGTTCTCATTGACTAACGTACCATCGATATCAAAAAATACGATTTTATACTTCATGGCTCAATCCCCTATCCGTTTTTCACTTAAGTATAGTTAAAAAAACGCTTCGCGCCTATAACGTAAAGGCTTAAATAAGAATTCTTTATATTTGCTTGACCATCAACAACCGATGCGGTATAGTGATGGAAACTGATGTTCGGACAAGCGGGAAGCACCCGCAGGGCGAGACGTTCTCCGTCTCCCTTGCGGGTGCTTTTTGTGTTGTCCGTACTATGCCAAAAGGAGGTTTTCCCTATTATGTATCGTTCGCTTGTTGTCCGTGCCGTCTGCTTGTCCGCTGTTATCCTCTTATCCTTAGCCAGCTATGCCTTCGCCGCTCCGTTCGAGCTCTCCCCCACCGCGAAGTCGTCCTTCGACCGAATGGTCGCTGGCGCGGACGCCAAAGCCGCCGCTGAATTGAAGCGAAGCTATTCGGAGCTCCAGGCTCTCCAGGGGCAGGAGATCAGCCTCGACCAGAAGATCAGCGCTCTGCATTATAAGAATGAAGAGCGCTCCGCCTCCCTCCGCAAGGAGATCAAGTCCATTGATTCCGCGAAGCTCCGGTCACTGGAGCTCTCGCTGGAGCAGACCGAGCGCCGATACGAGCCGTTATTCGAGCTCTACAGCACCCACAAATCCCAGCTGAGCATCGCCAAAGTGTCGAAGAATAAGGAGCTTATCGCGTTCGCCAGCGCGCAGGCCGAGATAACCAAAGCGGCCGTTAAGGCCGCTAATGCAAGCATCGACGCCAAGGAAGCCGCCTTGAAAAAAGCGAAATCGGAGGCTGCCGCCAAGATGAAGGCGGTCCGCGACCTGCTGAGCGCGGCAGAGACGCCCGAAACGAGGATCAAGGCAGCCAAAAGCTCCGCAAGCAGCACCAAGAAGCTATTTGTGACGGAGTCTAAGATATTGCTGCAGAACGTGCGCAAGCTGGACGCCCCCGCCACGAGCTTATCCCTCTCCCGCATGCTCCTCTACCAGCGCCAGATTCTGGCTCAGAGAGTGAAAGCTTATGAATATGAAGGTCAGATCGGAGCCATTATCGGAAAGGCTGAAGCCTTGCTAAAAACATTTTAGGCACACTTCATGCATTCACAGGCTTCCAATCATTGAAATATATTGGAAGAGGCTGTATACTTGTACTAGTACTTTATTCTTAGGTATTTAGCTCTATATACGGCTTACTCCAACCCTTGAAAGGAGCCTCAGGAAGGCAATGAATCTGAAAGTGCTAGTAGTAGAACCCTTCCAGTTAGTTCGGCGCGGAATTACTTCCATACTATCCAGCGATTCTGCGATTTCCATATGCGGAGAAGCAGAGAACGTCAGGGAAGCGCTCGAAATTGTTGAGAAAGAACACCCGGACATTTGCATTATGAACAACCGCATCCATCAGCAGAGCGGACTGGACGTCATCCAGAAGCTGATGAAGACGGGCACCACATGCAAATTTGTATACTTGACCTCCGTTATGACACCCTCGGAGCTGGATCAGTCGCTAAATATAGGCGTGCAAGGCGTAATTCTGAAGGACTCTCATCCGGAAGAGCTGCTGTTCGCCGTACATACGGTGCATCGGGGCAAGAAGTATTACGATTTCGAATTGCTGCAGCCCAGACTTCAGGATGCGCAGCCGGACAACGAGCATCAGCTTACGTCGAAGGAGCATGAGGTGCTGCAATGCTTGAGCGAAGGCTTATCCAACAAGGAAATCGCGAACCGGCTGTACATTACGGAATACACCGTCAAGAAGCATGTGAGCCAGGTGCTGGCCAAGCTTAACTTGTCTGACCGCACAAAAGCCGCTCTCTACTTCCATTCCAACAAGCTGGGCGCTCTGGCTTAGAAGTGAAGCGGCTTGCTATTTTCACTAACAGGAAGAGATGATTGAGATCCCCCTCAGTCATCTCTTATTTATGTTCATCCAGGTGCAGCTCCGCCTCTAGCTCCAGCTGCTCCTCCACTCCCTGACTCTCTGTTGGCTGATCCTCCGCTTGCTGCAACTCTTCCGTCTCCGTATCCTCTTCAATTGCTTCATCCTCTTCCAGCTCCACAGTTGGCTGCTGTCCCTGGGGGAGAAGCTCGAGAGCTTCCTCTTCCGGTTGTATGCTCGCAGGAGAATGCCCTACTTGATCCATGGCCGCCATCGCATTGGCGAGGATCGCCGATAGCTGCTGGCTGTATGCCGCTTTGTCGTTGTCATTGGCGAAGCTTGCATGTGCAATCAGCCCATTGGCATGCGCTTGCAGCGCTTCAACCGCAAGCCGCTGCTGCTCCTCGGTATACGCGGCCAGCTCGTTGGACTTCTGATCCAGCATCGCATGCAGCTGCTGCTGAAGATACTGCTTCTGTATTTCGGTTTCCGACATCACAGTCTCGCTCAAAGCGCTTACCGCTGTATCCACTTGACGCTGCGCCCAAGCGTCCATCTTGCCCTCCAGATGAAGATCGGCATACGCTACGCCAAGCGGCGCAGCAGCCATAACGAACGCGACGGCCATAGCGACCCAAACCTTAGGACGTCTTGCATTGCTTCTCGATGCTCGGCGATTCCGTTCCACTATTCGTTGGACCTCCTCATTGCTTCTGTATATCATCTAGCGCTCCAATAATGCATCTATGGCATCTGCGGCCGCTTGCTCCAGCTCCAGCTCCGCCGCTTGCTTTAAAGCTTCCTCTGCTTGCTCCAATTGCGTTGCTGCTTGTCCCGGCTCACCGCTGCGGCCCAGCCATTCCTCCGAAGCCGCTTCCAGCTGCTTCATGTATGCTTGCTCCCGTTCCGACAGCTTGGCTGCAGCATGACGCTCTGCCGATGAAGCCGCAGCTTCTATCGCCCTCTCAGCCGCTTCCATATGGGACTGGGACAGCCTCCCCACATGAGCCAATGCCGCCTCCCGATCTCCTTCAATGACGCTCTCTACAGTCGACTTGCTCTGTTGAAGCGCACCTTTGTACCAGCCCTCCAGCTGCTTCCCCGCATCCAGGGACGCATACGCGGCACTCATGCCAATGACAGCCGCCGCGGCTAAGCTCGCTAAACCTGCCGCTGCCCTTCTCTTCAGCATATTGTCGCCCTCCCCGCGCTTCAGTCTGGATCCATTCATATTCCGCCAACTTTACTATATCCAGTATACGAAATTAGCCAAAGCACGAAATCACTATGAAGTATAGTTTTGGACACAGAAAAAAGAGCCACCGCCGGGTAGCTCTTCATCCGTCCCCTTCTACTTCGGGACTACAGAATATTGTCTATTGGTAGTACATTGGCATACCACTTTGGTACCATGCTAACGGCCTGTCACTAGCGTTTGCGCCGATAGCGAACAATAGCTGCCGCTATTTCCGCCACAATACCCGCCGCTATGCCGATCCCCACCAGAAAGAAAAAAGCCAGCATGCTGGCGAGATCCTCCCAGCCTGTGTCTCCTCCGGCGTATACAGTCATAGCAGCAAGCCCAGCCAATAAGCCCGCGGACGAGAAGCCCCAGAGCCAGCGCGCCCCCAACCAGCCTGCCAGATGAAACACCAGCGACAATGCGGCCGCAAGCAGCACCATACGCAAGGCATGTGTGCCTGTAAACGTCTGGTCCGCCAGACCGAACCGAATCAGCCATAATAACGCTCCTACCACTATCGTTGAGATTACCGCGTAGCCCCACCATTTACCGCTGCCCTTTTCCGGTATCCAGCGCATATTGTCCACTCCCCCGAAGAATTAGCATCACGCTTTATTCTATAGACGGCAACTGATGTTTAATTGTTTCGCATTTGTATTGAATTTTCGTAAAAGCATGCTGAGAACAAGGATTGGCGGGCTTCTTGTCGAATTGCGATGTATTCCGCGGGCTGCCGGCTGTGGCGCCTGCACCCGTCTGCAAAGGAGCGAGAAGCCTATATGTCTACACATTCCCATATACCGATTACCATCTGGTCCACAAGCGATCTGCACGGATTCCGCTGCACGCCGGGCCACCATCCCCTCATGTCGGATTTGAACCGTATGCACGCGCTTGCTCGTATGATCGAGGCAAGGAGAAGGGAGCTCGGCCGCTCCTTCTTCTGGTTCGACAATGGCGATGCCTATCAAGGCGCTCCCCTTGCCGACTATATCATGAGCGATCTTAGGAACGGTGAGGCGCGGCTGCACCCTATGACAGAATGGTTCCGCCAATCGGGCTGCGACGCCTTTGTCCCCGGGAACCATGAATTCAACTATGGCCAGCATACCGCGCTTCGGCTCGCTGAGCAATTCCCCGCGCCGTGGCTGTCCGCCAACATCGTGCTGGAGGACACCAACGAGCCGTTGTTCGGCACACCTTATCGCATCTGGACGACGGAGGAAGGCGCGCGCATCGCGCTGCTTGGCCTCACCACCTCATACATTCCGGCATGGGAGCAACCCGCGCATATCGAAGGGCTTCGCTTCCTGTCCGCCGTCGAGACGGCCAAGCGGTATATCCCGCTCCTGCGTGAGGAGCAGAAGGCGGACGTTGTCATTGTCTCCTATCACGGCGGGTTCGAAGCCGATCCCGACAGCGGCACCGCCACCGAGCCGTTCACCGGCGAGAACGAAGGCTACCGGCTCTGCACGGAGCTTAACGGCATTGACGTCCTGCTTACGGGTCATCAGCACAGGCAGATCGAAGGAGTGCGTATCGGCCATACACCGGTGCTGCAGCCAGGTTCCCATGGCTCTAATGTCGCCGAGGCCAAGCTTCTGCTGCAGCAGGCAGACAGCGGCCGTTGGACTGTCGCCTCGGTATCCACTCGCCTGATTCCTGTAGACAGCACGGAGCCCGCTTCAGCACCGGAATGGCTGCGCCCTTATGAAGCCGACATTACCAGCCGTCTGAACAGACCGCTGGGCCGCATCATTGGCGACATGCGTATTCGCAACCCCAAGGAAGCAAGGCGCGTGAAGCACCCCTTCGTGCAATGGCTGAACGAGGCACAGATGGAGGCCGCAGGCGTAGATGTGTCGTTAACGGCATTAATGGACGACCACGCTCCAGGCTTTGGGCCCGTCGTCACAGATCGAGATATTGCCGCCAATTACCCCTATCCCAACACGCTTGCCGTACTCAGGCTGAACGGCCGGCAAGTGAAGGAAGCGCTGGAGCGGAGCGCTTGTTATTTCACCATTAACAATAAGGGCGAGCTGGCAGTCAGCGACGAATTTCAGTCACCGAAGCCGCAGCCTTACAATTACGATATGTGGGAGGGCATCACGTATACGCTGGATATATCTCGCCCCCTGGGCGAGCGTGTGACAGAGCTGCTGTACCGCGGCCAGCCCCTCTCGCTCGAACAGGAGCTGGATGTCGTCATGAATCATTACCGCGCGAATGGCGGAGGCGGCTATGACATGTTCATCGGCGCTCCCGTCGTCAAGCACATTCATAGAGAGGTGATCGAGCTGCTGGCTGAAGCCTTGTACGCCAAACCGGAATGGCATGCTCGACTGACCGAGAATTGGAGGGTTATCGGACAGCGGGGGAAAGAATACATATAACCAAAATGTACAGCGCTCAGGAGGCTTCCCCGTGTTGAACCCGTCTAGGGCATATGCTACACTGATGTCATTCCATGGCAATGGCAATAACCGCAGCCATGAGAAGCTGCAGCTGCGAACACAGGCGTATGCCTGTGTTTTTTTGCCACAACTCACTTTATATGCCCAGGAGGCGATCCCTATATGCAAGAAATTATTGAACAACGCGTGCAGAAAGCCGTTATTGTCGGCGTGGAGCTGCAGAAGGACAAGGACTTCGCCTATTCCATGATGGAGCTGCGCAACCTCGCGGCGGCACGGTACATCGAGGTCGTTGGCGAGCTGAGCCAGAAGGCGGAGAAGGTGAATGCCACCCATTACATCGGCACGGGCAAAATCCAGGAGCTTCGCGCTTTGCTGGAAGGTCTCGAAACCGATCTCGCTATTTTCAACGATGAGCTGTCCCCTTCCCAAATCCGCAATCTGGAGGCGGAGCTCGAATGTGTGGTTATGGACCGCACCATGCTTATTCTGGATATATTCGCAGAGCGCGCCAAGACGCGCGAAGCGCAGCTGCAGGTGGAGGTGGCGCGCCTGCACTACTCCCTCCCTCGCCTCGTCGGGCTTCGCGCGTCGCTGGGCAGGCAAGGCGGCGGCGGTGGCGCCGGACTGCGGAACAGAGGCGCCGGCGAGACGAAGCTGGAGCTTGATCGCAGACGGATCGAGGAGCGGATTACCGCCCTGCAAGCGGAGCTGGAGAAGCTGGTCGCCACCAGACAGCAGCAGCGCCGGAAGCGGAAGAAAAACGAAATGCCCGTTGTCTGTTTAGTCGGCTACACGAATACCGGCAAATCCAGTCTCATGAACGCCATGCTGGAGACGTACGATCCGGACACAACAAAGCAGGTATTCGCGGAGAACATGCTGTTCGCGACGCTGGAAACCTCGGTTCGGAGCATCGACCTCCCCGATAACAAATCGTTCCTGCTGACGGACACGGTCGGCTTTGTGAGCCAGCTTCCCCATCATCTGATCAAGGCGTTCCGCTCCACGCTGGAGGAAGTGACCGAAGCGGACCTGCTGATCCATGTAGTGGACTATGCGCACGACGATTACGAGCAGCTTGTGGATGTAACGAACGAAACGCTGGCCGCCCTTGGCACAGAGAGCATCCCGATGGTATATGCCTACAACAAATGCGATCTGACCGATCATTCTTATCCAACCTCCACGGAGTCCAGCGTCTACATGTCGGTCAAGGAGCGCCAGGGCATCGCGGAGCTCGTCGATTTGATTCGCGGCCGGGTATTTGACGATTACGTCACACGCGACATCCTGATTCCGTACGATCAAGGCCGCCTCGTCTCGTATTTCAACGAGCACGCCAATGTGCTGTCGACCGAATACGAGGAAGGCGGCACCCGCATGAGGCTGGAGTGCAGCCTGGCCAATTACGAGCGGCATCGCGGCCATTTCACGGAGCTGGAGCAATAAGCGGAGCGCGCTGTCGCTCTGGCGAAGGGCTCCATTAATACAGCAAGGGCAGCCTGGCCGACGCATCGCGCGACGGGGCTGCCCTTGCTCTATTTCCTCTTATCTTCGAGTCTTGATGTAGGTGATCGCCAGCGCCAAGGCCAGTACGGAGCCCTTCACAATATCCATCGCATAATACGGGACAGACAGCATGATTAATCCGTTGGACAAAATGCTGATCAGCAAGGCGCCAACAAACGTGCCCAGCGCGTTCGGCTTGCCGACGCCAAGCACGGAATACCCGATGAACACCGCAGCTACCGCATCCATCAAATAAGGGGCGCCAGCGTTTACCTCGGCGGTCATGACGCGCGCTCCCAGAATGATGCCGCCGATCCCGGCGAACAAGGCGGAGATCAAATAAGCGGCAAGCCTGTACTTGCTGACGGCAATGCCGGACAGCTTGGCCGCTTCGGCGTTGCCGCCGATCATATACATGTAGCGCCCATGCTTCGTATAATTCAGGAACACGTGTACGACGGCCACAACGACCAGCATAATCACAATAATCCAAGGCGCTTTGCCCAGCGCGCCGAACGAGGCTGGAATAACGCCGGTTGCGAAGTCGCCGCTTGGCATAATCATATTTTGCGAGATGGTTGCGCCTCTTGTGTAGGTCAGAGCGATGCCCTGGAATACGAACATCGTCGCAAGCGTCATCAGCATGTCCTGAATTTTGAAGTTAATAACCAGGAAGGCGTTCACGAGACCAATAATCAAGCAGAATAGAACCGTAACCAGCAGTCCAATCCCAATACTCTGCCCATGCCAGACGAACAAGGAGATCACCAGCGCGTTCGCGATGGAAGCGGTGGAGCCTACCGAGAGATCGAAGCCCCCCACCGCCAGCGACACCGTCAATCCAATCGCGATAATGGTAACGATTGAGCTTAACCGTAATATTTGAATAATATTGTTGTAGTTCAAGAAGTTGTCTGTCATTGTTCCGAAGAACACAATCAACAGCAGAATCGTAATTAACGTGCCATACTTATAAAGAAATTGCACTGCGCCCCCGCTTATGCCCCGCCGCGTCGATCCGGCACCACTCATGACTTCACGCCTCCCGTGCTGTATAACATAATCTCTTCCTCGCTAGTTGCCGCCGTCTCCAGCTCTCGCTGGATGGAGCCGTCGTACATCACATAGATGCGGTCTGTAATGCCTAACATCTCCGACAGCTCGCTGGACGCGTACAGTATACATTTGCCCCGCGAAGCAAGCTCCGCAATCAGATTATAGATGTCGCGCTTCGCTCCAACGTCGACGCCTTTGGTCGGCTCGTCGAAGATGTATACATCCGCGTCGGCCAGCAGCCACTTGCCAATGGCAATCTTCTGCTGATTGCCGCCCGATAGATTCCGAACCATGGCGTCGGCATTCGGGGTCTTCACCCCGAGGTCGCGAATCACCCGCTCTGTAGCAAGCTTCTCTTGCTTCCGCTTGATCCAGGAGCCCCCTCCCGTGAACTTGCTGAGGCTTGCAGCCGTCATATTAAGCGTAACGGATTCCTCTACGAAGATGCCCTCGCGGCGTCTCTCCTCCGGTATAAGCGCCATGCCGGCGCGCGCCGCTGCGTGCGGATTGCTCGCGCTGATGCGCTTCCCATTCAGTACAAGCTCGCTGCTCGCCGTCTCCGAAGCGCCGAACAGCGCCCGGCACAGCTCCGTCTTGCCGGCGCCTACAAGCCCCGCCAAGCCCACGATCTCTCCCTTGCGAATATTCAGCGACACGTCGTTTACCTTGCCGTCGTCACGGACATGCTTCGCCTCGAAGCCAATGTCGCCGACTCGGCTTGCCCTTGCGGGGAACTGGCCCTCCAGCTTGGCGCCCAGCATATGTTCCACAACTGCCTGCTGCGGCATTGCCGCAAGCTCCTCGCGAATGACCAGCCTGCCGTCTCGCATGATCGTAATGTCGTCACAAATCTCGTAGAGCTCCGGCAGCCGATGAGAAATAAAGATAACGCCTACACCTTGGGACTTCAACAGCCGAACAAGCTCGAACAATGAGTCCGTCTCGGCTCGGCTTAGCGGTGCTGTCGGTTCGTCCAGCACCAGAAAGCGGCAGTCCATGGAAACCGATCTTGCGATCAGCACCATCTGCTTCTCGGCGAGTGTAAGCTCCTGCACGAGCTTCTTCGTTGGCACCTTCATCTTAAGCCGGTCCAGCACGTCCTGCGCGCCGCGATGAATGGATCTCCAGTTCACGAATTGCTTGCCCTTCATGCCATGAATCGTATGCTCCATCATAATGTTCTCCGAAGCAGTCAGATGAGGAATAAGAGCCGTATCCACTTCCTGATACACAATCTGTATGCCGTGAGCCTTCGCATCCTTCGGGCTGCGAATATGCACAGGCTGGCCATCTATAGTGATTTCACCCGTATAATGGTCATAAGCGCCCGAGAGCACTTTCATAAGCGTCGATTTGCCGGCTCCATTGGCTCCGATCAGCGCGTGCGCTCTCCCGCTCTCCGTATGGAAATCCACCTCGGTAAGCGCCTGAACGCCGGGAAAAGCGATCGAGATGCCTTTCATTGCAAGCCTGCTGCTATTGTGAGTCGCCAAGAGGCGCACCTTCCTCCCCAGACAAGGTCCAGCGCCCTCATCCGATAGACGAGGGCGCCAGCATGATTGAACCTATTATACCATCAAATCTATGAAATGTTGCTCTTGCAGGTACGCTAATTATTTACCGTTAGCTTCCTTCAAAGCCTTGATCCAATCCTCTTCGAAGGCGTCCGTCGTGCCCCAGCCCGGAATAATGTCCGCAAGCGTAGCAACGTTAACCGTCTCGCTGGCTTGGCCAAGCGCTTCCTGCGTAATTAATGCAGCGTCCAGATCGAACGTCGCTGGCGTCTCTTCGCCTGCCAGCTTCTTGGCAGCGATTCTTACGTTAACCGAGCCCACCATCTTGGCGTCGACTGCAGCCGTAGCCGCCCATGGGCTGTTCTCTTCCTGCATCATCTGAAGATCCTGGTTCGACACGTCGATGCCATAAATCTTCACTTCCGTACGGTTCGCTTCCACCAGAGCGCGCTGCGCGCCTTGCGCGAATGCGTCCCATGTCGCGAAGATCGCATCAAGCTCGCCCTTCGGATATTTGGCCAGCATCGCGGCTACCGCGTTTTGCGTTTCGACCGATGTGTTTTGGGATGCAACGCCGAAGCGGGCCAGCTCTTGAATGCCAGGATTTTTGGCCAGCACGTCCTGGTACACCGCATTGCGGCGAACCATCGGCGGGAAGCCGTCCACCCATAGATATACAATCTTCGCTTCGTTGCCGTGCTGCTTCACAAGCTCGTCCAACGCGAGCTGTGCAAGCGCCTCGTCCTTCTGGGACGTGAGCGTTACGCCTTCAATCTCGCCAATTGCAGGCGTGGAATCGAACGCCACGACCTCAATGCCTTTGTCACGCAGCTTCTGGACCGCTGCGACCGAAGCCTCCACGTCGGCATGCGAGAGCACAACCGCGTCCACATCCCCTTCGGCAGCCTGATCGATGGCGTCAAGGAACTTTACGGAGTCGCCATTAGCGGAGAACGTGTCCACTTTAAAGCCAAGCGCCTCGCCCTCTTGCTTCGCTCCCGCCAGGAATTGCGCTGTATGATCGTCTCCGCCGATCTTACGGATGACCTTAATGTTGATGTCGCCCTTCTCCTTCAACGCTGCCGGCAAATTTTCAATTTCTGCCGCTGCACTGCCTCCATTGCCTGTATTGCTTTTGTCCACACCGCAGCCGGTAGCCGCGATGACAATCGCGAGCATCAATACCAGCATTGCGCTAAGCTTCTTGCTCTTCATGATTTCTCTCCCCTTCTGACTGTGCTTATGTAAATTTACATTAATACAAGTAATCCTATCGGATTTAGATAATTCCGTCAATGTTTTTTTGAAGCATACTCACTCTTGGGCAAAATAATCGTAAACTTGGAGCCCTTCCCTGGCTCGCTGTCCACTTCAATTTTGCCGTCCATCTTCTTAATAATACTGAACGAAATCATCGTGCCAAGCCCTGTACCCTTCTCCTTCGTCGAATAGAACGGCGTACCCAGCCGCGCGATCCCTTCAGGCGTCATCCCGACGCCCGTATCCGATATGCTCAGCGTCGCTTTGTCCAGGCGAACCTCTGTCCGAAGCTCCAGAGAGCCCCCATCGGGCATCGCTTCTACTGCATTTTTGCCAATATTAATAAGCGCCTGTCTGAGCTTGGAGCGGTCTCCTCGCGTCTGCAGCGGAACGGAATCCTGCAACGCAATATACAATTTGATATTGTTCAGGTTCGTGTAATTCAGCAATATATTGGACAGGTAGCTGGCTTCCTCATTAAGGTCTATCGTCTCAACCGTCTCTGGCTCTGTGCGAGCGAGGGACAAATAATCCGAAATGATGTTCTCCGCACGTTCCAGCTCCGTGAAGCAAATATCCTTGTAGAATGCTCTCTTCTCCGGGCTGACCTCAGCCCCGCCCATCAAGTGAATGAAGCCTTTCACCGATGTTAACGGATTGCGAATCTCGTGAGCTACCGAAGCGGCCATCTCGCTGACCAGCCTCATCTTCTCGCTTCTGACGACCTCTTCCTGCATCTGGTAATGCCTGTGCACCAATTCAATCGCGTATACGAACGCTGCCGCCATTAAGCCTTGGATCGCGTACAGGATCAGCGTGTCCTCCAAGTGGGACCAAAATCGATCCTGCCTGCCGGTAAATTGAAGAAACAAAACGATCGTAATCCCTTTAACCAGCGTGCACACCACTACCGCAATGCCCAGCTTTTGGCGCAATCTCGCTCTCTCGAACCACCGTATAGCTACTAGAACAAAGAAGAAGCTGGGTATGAACGCAAGTATATACCAGCCCAAATCGCTTGAACCCAGCATTTCTCGCCCCAGCGTTACCGTGCCATACAGCGCGAGCGCAACCCAGCCTCCGCCATACAAGGCTCCGATTGTCAGCGGGATCGATCGCATATCATAATTAAGGCCATTCATCACCACCGGAAAACACATCGTCAGCAGAATGGACACGCCAAACAACGCACACAGCATCGTTTGAAAAGCAATCCTTTTCCCTCTGAAGAAGCGATACATGAAAGGGTACAGAATGAGCGGCAGCGATACGATGAGTACATTCAGCAGAAAATCTTTAACGATCTGCACCTTATTCCCTCCATGCCAGCAGAGCCGGTTTCCAAGCATAACATGAACAATATAGCATAAATGGCACGCGTATACGTGAAATAATATCGAATCATTAGAATTATTCGTGTATTTCTTGCTATGAAGAGCAAGCCAGCTGGAAGTTTGCGGTACGATATCCACATCCCGTGTGGTTACTGGGCAAACTTGCTGCTATTTCACCACCATAGCGATCTCTCGTGTGGCTATCGAATGCCGGGAACCCTCATTTGATGCAATAGCCACATCCCGTGTGGTTACTGGGCAAACTTGCTGCTATTTCACCACCATAGCGATCTCTCGTGTGGCTATCGCGTGCCGAGAACCCTCATTTGGCGTAATAGCCACATCCCGTGTGGTTACTGGGCAAACTTGCTGCTATTTCACCACCATAGCGATCTCTCGTGTGGCTATCGAATGCCGGGAACCCTCATTTGATGCAATAGCCACATCCCGTGTGGTTACTGGGCAAACTTGCTGCTATTTCACCACCATAGCGATCTCTCGTGTGGCTATCGCGTGCCGAGAACCCTCATTTGGCGTAATAGCCACATCCCGTGTGGTTACTGGGCAAACTAGCTGCTGTTTCACCACCATAGCGATCTCTCGTGTGGCTATCGCATGCCGGGAACGAAAAGAAGCGAGCCTCTAGGCCCGCTTCTCCCATCTTCTTAGCTCAAATACTTGCTTACCCGGTTCGACGGAATGATCTTAAGCGCCGTTCCGCCTTCGTAGCAGAATGCGTTCGGCGTATTACCAACCGCTCCTCCCGTCAGCTCTCTGAACCAAACTTCGTCCCAAGTTGCCAAAGCAAGGTCGATAAGCTCCGGAACCCGAACATCATCTAGATTCGTATCCGGCACTTTCTTCACTGTGCTGGCTCGGACAGTCGCCGCCAATCCGACTCGTTCCTCATGATCAGAGTGGACGACATGTATCGTGACGATGCCTTGCACGGAATCCACCGCCTCGACAAAACCGAATACCATCTCGCCTTCGACCGTTTTCGCATGAACCCAATCACTAACATTGAATCTCATCTCCATGCACCGCCCATCGTTCATATCGTTGAATGCGACTAACTGTAACTTTTCTGTGTACACATCAATTAAAATAAGAAAGTTACTTGTCATTCATTACTGTAATTATATAAGTTACAGTTAACGTTGTCAACAGACGATAACAGCGAAGGCAGGACATAGGTTAGGCACGCCTCCAACAAAAAAAAGCGCCCGCAGGCGCTTTTCCTATTTCCCTTTTGCAGGGACGGGGGTGGCAAAGGTCAATGTGTTTTTGCCGTTGCTCTTCGACTCATACAAGGCTTCATCGGCTAGCCTCAGCAGCAGCTCTGCGTCTCTTCCATGTTCAGGCCATAGAGCGCCTCCGATGCTGCAGCCGATGCTCGCGCCTCCCTCTGCCATATAGTACGGCTTGCGCAGATTAACGAGAAGCCGGTGGGCAATCTCCTTGGCCTCCAGCAGCGAGCCTCGCTCAGGCAGCGCGAGAATGACCACAAATTCGTCGCCGCCCATCCGGAATACCAGATCCTGTCCTCGAACCGCGGCTGTTAGCCGCTGCCCCACCTGGCGGAGCAGCTCATCCCCGGCGGCGTGTCCCAGCGTGTCATTAACGCCCTTGAAGCCGTCCAGATCAAGATAGAGGAAAGCCAGTCCTCCGTCCAATTCCTCCGCCCGATGAATCGAAGCTGCTATATTCGTATCCAACGCGGAGCGGTTGAGAAGCCCCGTCAGCTTGTCGCGGTGAGCTCGATCCTCCATCCGAACCAGCTGCGATTCCGTCTCCGTCAGCGCCACCACAAGGCCGCGAAGCGAGCTGGAGAGCACCTCAATATCCTTGATGCCTCTGGATATCGGAATCTCCGCCTTCTCGCCGAAGCGCAAGCGATCGGCAGCCGCAGAAATCCGGGACAACGGTCCCGCTACTCTGCCCGCAAGAAGCCAGCCAAGCCCGGCGAAGATGACGGTCAGCAAGACACCTGTCAGCGCGATATCGACCACAAGCTTATTCACAGCAGCGAACGCCACATCGACTGGCTGCCGCACCACAACTCTCCAGCCCAAGCCTGGATAATTCTGATATCCCTTGCCTACCGCAAAGCCGGTTAGGTAGGACTTGCCATCCGGCCACTTCTGAACCTCCCAATCGCCGATCTCGCTTCGCTCATGCAGGCCATCAAGAGGCAGCTCCTTGCCAATCCACGCCTCCGGTCCAAGCAGCACAACGTCATCATGCGCGCTAAGAACAAACGCCTCAATAGCGTGCGAGCCATCACCCTGCAGCGATCGGAATACAGAGTCCCGTATTTCCATCGACCAGCGCCAGCTGAGATGCGCGGCCAGCACCCCTGTAAATTCACCCGCATCATTAAATAAAGGCGCGCTCACGTCCACGAATTTGAGCGGCTCTCCAGTAGGATTGGGAAGCAGCTTGGCAAGCAGCACCGCGTCGTGCACATCCCCGATAAACGGCTTTTCGAGCGCTTCCAAATAGACCGGGCGAGCGGCTATGCTGGCTCCGACCAAAATTTCACCTGTAGACGCCATTACGTTGCCCGCCGCATCCGTCAGACCAACCCAGGAGAACGATGGAATATCATGGCTGAGCTCATCCAGAAGATGCTGCGCTTCATCCACCTGTTCATAATCCCGCAGCACATTAAGCGTGCTGAGCATCAATATTTCGTTGTAACGGGACCACATGTAATGATCCAGCTTGTCGGACATCTGGAAGGCAAGGCCCGACAGGTTGCCGCCGATCTCCTTCCTCAGCTCCTGGCTTGTCCGCTGGCTGATCAGCACGCACATAATCGTAATGACAATAATAATTAATCCGGCAAATGATAACGAAAAAAAGGTTCGTAATTTAATAGCCGCAAGCCCCCTAAAGCCGCACTTTGTCGACTGTTGTCGAAACTATACATTTGACCTGTATTATAGTCGATTTCGAGGGTCAATGGAAGCTGCGGCCATCTCATGCCGTGCCTGACTCAACCCCCTGCTACTGCACCTTACACATCCTGCGGATGCGGCTCCACCACAAGCTCCGCCGCCTTCGCGTTGGCTTCGACCTGAGCGGGATCCTTGCACCCCGGAATAACCGTCGTAACGGCTGGATGCTTCAAGCACCAGGCGAGCGCCCAGCTCGCCATATCCACGCCGTCCGGCACCTCCTCGCGGCCGATGCGCTCCACTTCCTCCAGCTTCCGCCGGGTCGCTTCAGCATCGTGCCGATGCCGTACATCATTGCCCGCGAATACCGCGCCGGGCTTGTATTTGCCGCTCAGGTAGCCGCTGGCGAGCGGCACTCGCGCAAGCACACCCAAATTCTGCTCCTCGCAGGAAGGGAATACCCGCTCCTCCGGCTGGCGCTCCAGCCGATTGTAGACCACCTGAATCGCGCGCGAGCCTACCTTCGTGGACGCCTGCGTCTGATGCAGATTGTCGTTGCTGCCGATGGATGTGCCAAGATACCTGATCTTCCCTGCTTCTATCTGCTTATCGAGCGTTGTCCAAAGCTCGTCGTTATCGAACGCGGCATCGGGACCCGAATGGAATTGATATAGATCAATATAATCCGTTTGCAGCGCCTTCAAGGAAGCATCGAGCTGAGCAAGAACAGCTGCGGCATCGAACGCGTCCGTGCGCGAGAACAAGTCGTGGAAGCGATGGCCGAATTTGGTGGCGACGACCCAATCCTCGCGATTTCTGCGGCTTAGATAATCGCCGATCAGCCTCTCGGACAGATGATCGCCATAACATTCCGCCGTATCGATCAGATTCATGCCAAGCTCATAGCCCTTATCGAGAATCGCGTCGGCTTCCGCCTGGGTATATTCCCTTCCCCACTCGCCGCCGAACTGCCAGGTGCCGATACCAACGACGGATACA
Source organism: Paenibacillus sp. PL2-23 (assembly GCF_040834005.1). Taxonomy (NCBI): domain Bacteria; kingdom Bacillati; phylum Bacillota; class Bacilli; order Caryophanales; family Paenibacillaceae; genus Paenibacillus; species Paenibacillus sp. PL2-23. Next base: position 992,518 of record NZ_CP162129.1, on the reverse strand, counting down.
TCTAATCCTGTGCTGCCCAATCTTCTATATTTCATAGCCTGCTCACCTTCCTATCCGGTAATGTGCTGCCTGCCACTCATTATATACCTCTGGAGCCTGGATGGAAATGTCCCCATCACAGACTGAGACGGTATTCCGTCGGGCTGTACCCGACCTCACGCCTGAAGGTCTTGGAGAAGTAGTTGGCATCCTCGAAGCCCGTAGCCAAGGCGATTTCCTTAACGCTGGAGCCCGTTGTTTTGAGCAGCAGCTTGGCCCGCTCCATCTTCTTGCGGCTGACATATTTAAGCGGAGGCATCCCGAAGTGTCTCTTGAAATATTTGCTGAAATAGTTCGGGTGCAAATGCGCGAATTCCGCCATCTCCTCCAGCGTCAGCTCCTTGTGCAGGTGGCGGTCTATGTATTGCTGGATCAAGGTCAGACGCTCCATCTCGTGCGACTGGCCCTTCTGCACCTGCAGCGGCAGTCCCTCCAGCATATCTGACAGCAAGTGCAGCAGCAGAGACTGCTCCTTCAGCCTGGCGGCAAACGCTGGACTCCGGTGCGCTTCCACCAGCTCGCTGAACAACCTCTCCACCTCGGAACGGGACAACCCTTCATAGCAGTAGGGCACATCGAGCCACTGGAACACGTCCCCGCCGGCGGCGACCGCTCGGAAGTGGCACCAATACTTCAGGAATGGCCTGCCTTCAAGCGCTGAATACGATTGCATAACATGCGCCGGCATCAGGATCAGCTGACCTGGCTTGGGATAGAGCTCCAGCTCGCCAATCTTAATCCAGCCCTCTCCATCCATAATAAAATAAAGCTTGTTATACGCCGGACAATAGTCGATATCGCGCCAATCGTGCCAGCACTGCGTCAGCTGCGCCTCGTCAATCTGCACCTGCATGTTCATCAGCATATCCTGCAGGGCTGTATGGGTATCGTTTCGGATCATGGCGTCGGAACAGCTCCCGAAAAAGTTAATTTTGTACCCGCGCTGGTTACGCGATTATCTGTTTATTCTACCATAATCCTGCTAGACTGAAGCTGAAATTTTGGAAATGAAGGGGAGGCTAGCGGTATGAAAACCGGGCAAGAGCTGATTCGCGAGAGAACAGAGCGCACGGAGTGGTTCCAGGACGCAAGATTCGGAATGTTTATTCATTGGGGGCTGTACGCCATACCCGCCAGAGGAGAATGGGTGCGAAGCACCGAGCGGATGAGCGTGGAGGATTATGAGCCGTATTTCCACGCATTTGATCCCGTAGAGTACGACCCTAAAGCTTGGGCGAAGGCTGCCAAGGAGGCAGGTATGAAATACGCCGTGCTGACGGCGAAGCATCACGACGGCTTCTGCTTGTTCGACAGCGGGCTGACGGAGTACAAATCCACTCGAACCCCAGCGGGACGGGATCTCGTCGCGGAATTTCTGGACGCCTTCCGGGCGGAGGGCTTGAAGGTGGGGCTCTATTATTCGCTGCTGGATTGGCATCATGAGGACTACCCTGCTTACGGCGATCGCGTGCACCCCATGAGGGACAATGAAGCGTACAAGCGGAATCCGGAGTCGTTCGGCGGCTACGTGTCCTACATGCACGGCCAGATCCGGGAGCTGCTAACGAACTACGGCAAATTGGATATTGTGTGGTTCGACTTCTCCTACGACGATATGAATGGAGAGAAATGGAAGGCAGCGGAGCTGATGGAGATGATGCGCTCCCTTCAGCCTCATATCATCATGGACAATCGTCTGGAGGGCAGCGGCTCGCATTCCGGGAGCATTTATACAGACAACCCGACAACCTATGCAGGGGACTTCGCCTCACCGGAGCAGATTATTCCACCGACCGGCGTGACCGGCGACAGCGGCAATCCCATTCCATGGGAGGCTTGCATTACGTTGAACAACAACTGGGGGTACGCAGCCGCAGACCGGAACTACAAGAGCGCAACAACGATCATTCGGAAGCTGACAGAGTGCGTCAGCAAGAACGGCAATCTGCTGCTGAACGTCGGACCGGACGCCAAGGGCCGCATCCCGAAGGAGTCGCTGGATATTCTCGCGGAGGTCGGCGAATGGATGCGGGATAACGGCGACAGCATCTACGGCTGCAAGGCGGCTCCGCTGCCCAAGCCGGAGTGGGGCCGCTACACCTGGAACGGCGCCACGCTGTACGCGCATGTTCACGAGCCAAGCGTCGGCCCCATTCCGCTTGTTGGTCTGAATGGCCGCATCAAGTCGGCCAGACTGCTGGCTGACGGGTCTGAGCTTATGACAAGCCGGCCGTGGAACGCGACGGAATACACCTCCGATGCCTTCGTCAACTTCGCAAGCCCGGAGCATAATTCCTACCCGCTGCCAGATCCACGAGCTACCGTCATTCAGCTGGAGCTGACGCAGGACAAGGAACTTACTTAATATAGACGCTGCCGAACGGAAGCACCTCGCGCAGCAGCCGCTTGAGCCAGCCGTCGTTGGTTAGCTTGTCCTCCAGACCGGTGTCCCGCGACCCGGTCTGAAGGAGCACCGGCCCCCGGCCCTTCAGCTCCCACTGGACGTTCATATGCTGGCTCGCGATCGTGTTGCCGTAGACGGACAACCGAATTTCAGCCTGCTCGGGATAAGCGATCAGCGCGTTTTTGTCGACGAACAGCGGCTGCTCCGGGTGCAGCTGGATCGTCGCCAGATCGCCGGCGCTCAGCACGCCCAACATGCCCGGTCCCGTGAATTGAATACGAACAAGCTCCCTCGTAATCCACGCTGTTTTCCACTTCACAATTTTCGCTTTGTAGGTCATGCCATCCGTGAACATCGCAACATGACGGAAGTCGAACAGCAGCTGGCTGTCCTCCGGAATATCAATCGCCTCCAGCGTATAACCAGCGGGCAGCCCCATCAGAAACCGCGAGGGGCCCTGCAGCCTGGAGCGAATCCACCGCTTCTTGCGCAGCACGCCGCCAAGGTCCATGAACCGGTCCTCCCGGCTTCGCGGAGCACCCTGGAAGGCCGTAATGGCTTTGGGATGCAGCACATGAAGAACATCCTCGCCTTCCAGCTCTACCTGCACGTATCCCGCAGGGGGCGGCGTCGTCAGCTTCATAGCTCTATCGCTCCGCTATTGTCTCTTCCCTGCCTCCGCCACACCATGTAACGCCAGACGCGCACAGACAACGCATATAGCACAATCGCGGCGAGCAACCCTCCCGCAACAGCGCCTGCTTTGGCATACAGCGCCTTGCGCTGCTCCTCGGCCTGCTCCATCTGAGCCAGCAGCGCTTCCTTCTCCGCTGCCAGCTCCTCGTTCTGCTGCCGGTAGCTGTCGTTGCTCTGCTGCAGCAGCTCCTGCCGCGCCAGCAGCGCGTCGGCCTGCCTGCGCGCCTCCTCCAGCTGCTCCTGCTGCTCCTGCAGCTGGCTCGCCATCTGCGCTGTCGTCTCTTCATACTGCGAGCGCAAATCCTCCAGCCGCTCCGGCGCTTCATAAATATCCTTAATCCGATCGAGCATACCCGCATCCGCAGTCAATGGGGCAAGCGGGAACACATATACTAATAAGAGAGCAATCGCAAACCGTCTGGCAGCTTTCCATGTCATGGCAGGAATCACCTCTTCCGGCTGCTATAGGACAAGCCTATTCGCAAGAGTTATTCCTCTTATTCTATCATATTTGTCGGTTGTTGTCGGCAATTTGAAGCCTGCAAGCTAGAGCAATCGCCCTTATCCGACAGGAATGACCGCTTCCATCAGCAGACGCTCCAGCTCCTCGGCGTATGCCTCGCGCTGCTCTCCGTCCCAGTTCAGCTCCTTCGACATCGCGAACATGACCGGTCTGCTCCATTTTCGAACATAGTCGATCTGGAACAGCAGGTCGCCCGTACGCCGCACGAAGAAGTCGGATGGCCGCACAGCCATCTCCTCCCTTATCGCATAGATGAGTCCCAGCGCCAGCCCCGTTGGCATGCAGAAGCGATGCGCCCATCGGTCGGCCTCCCTGCGGTATACATAGACATGATCGATATTGGAGCCGTAGCGCCGGGCGAGCTTGGCAGCGGCTTGCTCGCTGAGTCCATGCGCCATCCCTTCCGCTGTTTTCGCGGCGGCGTACGCCTCAAATCGATCCGAGCCTCCCGTCTCTCCCCCCGAAATCGGAAGCAGCTTCGTGACGCAGGGCTGGAATGAGCGCACGTCCCCCTCCTCCTGCAGAAGCTTAATCACGCGATCCACGACGGCCTGCGCCATTCTGCGATAACCTGTCAGCTTCCCGCCCGCAATAGAAATAAGGCCCGACGGCGAGACGAATATTTCGTCGCGCCGCGATACTTCGGATGGAGCCTTCCCCTCCTGCTGAAGGAGTGGACGCACCCCCGCCCAGCTCGACTCCACATCCTCTTCTCTCAGAGCCAGCTCGGGGAATATGAAGTTAGCGGCAGACAGCAGGTAGGCCCGGTCGCTGGCCGTCATGACGGGATGCACGGGGTCCTCCCTGTAGTCCGTATCCGTCGTGCCGAAATATGTCTTGCCCTCCCGAGGGATCGCGAACGCCATTCGGCCATCAGGAGTGTCGAAATAACACGCCTGCCGGAGCGGAAACCGCGCCCCGTCGAATACGAGGTGAACGCCCTTCGTCAAGCGAAGGGTCTTGCCTGCCTTGGAGCCATCCAGCTCCCGCAGCTCATCGACCCATGGCCCCGAAGCGTTAATCACCTTCGCCGCCTCAATCCGGTATGTCTGATCCGTCACCCGATCTCTAACGAGCACGCCGATCAGCCGTCCCGTCTCATCCTTCAGCAGCTGCTCCGCCTTGGCATAGTTCACGGCACTGCCGCCGCATTCCACCGCCTTCTTCAGCACCTCGATCGTCAGCCTGGCATCATCCGTGCGATATTCGACATAATAGCCTCCGCCCTTCAGTCCCGCGCGCTTCAAGAGAGGCTCCTTGTCAATAACCTCAGCCTGATTCAGCATAGCTCTGCGCTCAGCCTTCTTCACGCCAGCCAGCCAATCGTACAGCCTGAGCCCCCAAGAGGTGGACAGCTTGCCGAACGATCCGCCCTTGTACAGCGGGAGCAGCATCCACTCCGGCGAGGTCACATGCGGTCCGTTCTCGTAGACAATCGCTCGCTCCTTGCCCGCCTCTGCCACAACGCCGAGCTCCAGCCCCTTCAAATATCGGAGCCCGCCATGCACAAGCTTGGTCGATCGGCTGGAGGTGCCGGAAGCAAAGTCCTGCATCTCTACCAGCCCGGCTCTCAGACCGCGGGTCGCAGCATCCAGCAATATGCCCGCCCCCGTAATGCCTCCCCCAATAATAAGCGTGTCCAGCTTGCGCTGCGACATGGCTTGAAGCAGGCCCTCCCGATGATGCGCGCTGAACGGGGGCTTGACCTTTCCTTCTGTCATTGCCGTCATTCAACCCCTCTCTATGCGCAATAAAACCACGAAGGCCCCGTTCATCCGGCATACGGATCAACAAGGCGGGGCATCGTGGTTTTTCTCTAGGTCTCTAACCCTTATGAAATTAGCTGTAACGACTATATCATGATTGGGGGTTGAATGCTATAGCCCCTTTGACCGACGGGCTCGTGGTGAAATTAGGCGCCGGCTATGCTACAATACGAGGGTTGCAATTGCTGTTTGTACATGTACCACGCACTATCGCTCAGGAGGCTACTTCGCGCATGCTTATTATAGGAATCGCCGGCGGTACCGGCTCAGGCAAAACAACAGTGGCCCGCTCCGTCATCGACAGACTCGGCTCGGACAAGGTCACGTTCATCTCCCAAGACAACTATTACAAGGAGCAGTCCCAGCTCAGCATGAGCGAACGCGAGGTCGTCAACTACGACCATCCGCTGGCGTTCGACAACGAGCTGCTGATCCAGGATTTGCTTCGGCTGAAGCAAGGCGAGACCGCTTATGCGCCTGTCTATGACTTCACCCTGCACGCGCGGTTCACTGACCAGCAGGTGGAGCTGAAGCCAAACCGGATTATCATTCTGGAGGGGCTGCATGTCCTGTCGGACGAGCGCGTGCGCGAGCTGCTCGATATTAAGGTGTTTGTCGACACCGATCCCGATGTCCGAATTCTGCGAAGAGTGCTTCGCGACATTGAGGAGCGCGGCCGGACGATCCAGTCGATCCACGATCAATATATGACGACGGTCAAGCCGATGCATGAAGCGTTTATCGAGCCCTCCAAAAAATATGCCGACCTGATCATTCCCGAAGGCGGACATAACCAGGTCGGCATCCAGCTGCTGTCTGTGCTGACCGAAAAATATTTGAACGGAGACCGCGAGTGGGGCTCCGGGCTATAAAGGGCAAGGAGCGGACCGAAGCGGCCCGCTCCTTCCAAACCTATACTTGATGGTCAAATAAACAAATTCACCTTCGCCTCTGTGGCATCGCCCAAATAAGCGGCTACTCCAGCAAGCTCCATCCCATCCAGCAGCTCCTCCTGCTTCAGCCCCAACAGGTCCATCGTCATCGTGCACGCCACCAGCTTGACCCCCTGCTCCTGCGCCAGCTCGATCAGCTGCGGCAGAGTCAGCGCATTGTGCTTCTTCATCACGTGCTTGATCATCGAGGGACCCATCCCCGCCATATGCATCTTGGACAGCCCAAGCCTCCTCGCGCCCCGCGGCATCATCCAGCCAAACATGCGCTCCAGAAAGCCTTTGTCCGTTCGCACAGCCTCGTCCTTGCGCATCGTGTTAAGTCCCCAGAATGTGAAGAAGATCGTGACGTCATGATCGTATGCCGCAGCTCCATTCGCAATAATAAATGCGGCAATCGCCTTATCCAAATCCCCGCTGAACAGAACGATTGTTGTCTTCTCGCGTTCCTCTGACGCCATTGCTGTTGTCATGGCAGCTTCACCCTTTCTTATCCAGTCCTATCTATGGCAATCTCCAATACCCCCATGGGTATAAAAATAGTCAAGCTTCCCCGGCCCCCAAACCCATTCTGACCATCATGATCTGGGGGCGCCGCTATGGGAGCCTCAGCCCTCTATCGGCTTTTGACGAGCAGCTCCACGGCTTCCTGCACGAGCTTGCTCGTATCCCCGCCGCGTTCCTTCTCTTCCATAATGCACTGCTCGAGATGATGTGCGACAATATAGGCCATAGCCTTGTCGGCCGCGCTTCTTACGGCAGATAATTGGGCTACAACATCCTTGCATGATTTGCCTTCTTCCATCATGCGCATCACGCCGCGGACCTGGCCTTCCATCCGCTTCAAGCGACGAATGACGCTATCATCATACAGCTCCATGACAAGCCCTCCTGTCTTGATACCCCTAGAGGTAATATAGCCTGTACGTCGCGGATTGGCAACCGCTGGCCGCCGTTACCGCTTCTGCACGTAGAAGGAGAATACGCCGCCTTCCTCCTCATGCTTCACCAGCTCATGCTTCGTGCCCTTCACCCACGCCCGAAAATCCTGCAGCGAGCCCTTGTCCGTAGACAAGACCAGCATCAGATCGCCTGGGCTCAGCCCATCCAGAGCCTTCTTCGCTTTGACAATCGGCATTGGGCATGCCATTCCTTTGGTATCCACAATAACAGTTGGATTCATCCTCATATCCCCTTTTCTATCGTATTAGTGATCATGCACCGCACAGCGATTCGGCCCGATCTCCATGTCGCTGCGCTCCTCCTCGCTTGGGTTCAGCTTGCCCAGATTGGTCAGCCGAATCTGTTGGAAGGCATTAGGCTGCTCAGGAAGGTTCGTTGTGACGATCCGGCAAAATTGGCTTTCCGGCAAATCGAGCCCTGGATTGCCTTGGAATAGGTCCCCTAAGCTTGCAGCTACTCTGCCGTGTTCATCAAGCTCCCCTGGATGGCCAAAGTGGGCGGGCAGCACCAGCAGCTCCTTGGGCAGCTCGCTGTATGAGCCATACAACGTCCGGCGCAGCTCCTCCGCCCATTGCTCCGCGTGTCCGGCAAGATCCGGCCGGCCGATCGAGGAGACGAACAAGATGTCCCCGGATAACAAATAATGATCGTCCACAATTAACGATGTGCTCCCGATTGTATGACCGGGCGAATAGAAGGCAGCTACCGGGACACCGTCTGAGCCCAGGCGGAGCACGCTTGCATCCGTCAAGCTTTCGTAGGAGAACTCTGCTTCCTCAGCATCCCTTGGCGGCAAATAATACCGAGCTCCTGTCCGTTCCGCAAGAGAGCGTCCACCGGATATATGATCCGCATGCAGGTGCGTATCCAGCACATACCGAATCGCCGCGCCGCGTTCAGCGGCGATTCGCTCGTAGACGTCCGTCAACCGCTGGGCATCCACCACCAGCGCTTCGCCTCCGGCGATCGCCATATACGACAAGCATCCCTTGCCCAGCCGATTAAACTGATACAGCTCTCCGCCGCCGGAAAGCCCGCCGATGCTAACCGGCTCCAGATGCTCGCTCCACGCCCTCATTCCGCCCTCCAAATAACGGACAGCGCTTAAGCCTTCCTCCACCAGCTGCTCTGCGACGAATACCGAGGAGCCCTCCTTGGCGCAGACAACAACAACCTCGCGGTCAACAGGCAGTTGCTTGACAGCCTCCTCCACGCCGTCCAGCAGCTCAAAGTACGGGATATTGACGCTCTGAATGGAAGCTCCTTCGATTCTCCAAGCGTTGTAGTCCGGCTCATTCCGGACATCCAATATGACAAGCTCTCGCCGATCCAGCACGAAGCGCGCCAGCTCGCTCGGCTTTATTCCTCCAGCTATAGTGCTCATGCCTTCAAGCCTCCTTGTCCTTCTGTCAGCGCATCCGTATCGCCATCCCACTCCGACATGCCCGGCACGACATTGTGAACCCGCTTGAAGCCCTTGTCCACGAGCAGCCTGCATGCCATTTCACTTCGCGTTCCGGTACGACACAGGAGCATTAGCTCCCGCTCGCGGTCAAGCTCACCTAACCGATCCTCCAGCTGTCCCAGCGGTATGCTGATTGCGCCTCTGACATGGCCGAACGCAAATTCCGCTTCCTCGCGCACATCAATGATCACCATCTCAGGATCAGCGAGTCGTCTGGCCTGCAGCTCCGCATTGGACACTACGGGTATTGGAGAACCTCCGGGATGAGCGGCTTCTGCAGTCGATTGCTTCCGAATATAGTGACGATACACCTCGTCCACTGTCAATGTACCCAGGTATTGATGGCCCGCACGGCTCGACCATGCTTTCAGATCGGCAAGCGACCCTTTGTCGGTCGCCAAGACTTCAAGGACTTGGCCGCCGTCCATATCGGCTATGGCCTTTCGCGTTCGCACAATGGGCATAGGGCATGCTAAGCCCTTACAGTCCAGGCGAACATCGGCATGAATGTGCACATGCTGCTGATCCATTGTATAACCTCCTCATCAAAATAATACCCATAGAGGTATTATTTTGACCAAAAAATATCGGGGCTCGCATCTCCTTATACCCCTATGGGTATTATAGTAATCCATGCTGCTCTCGTTGTCAACGGGATAACTTGCCTGGCATCTACACAAAATAAATAACCAAGCGTAGACGCCTGACGGCGTCCTTGACCAACTTTTTCGCGCATGCCATCGTCTCGACAACGCCAACCGTACCATTGAGGCTTCTAACGCACAAAAAATGCATTTACACCCTTCTAATGGGTCGCCCCGATATGTAACGGACATTTTCGAATGTTAGAACGAAAATTGAGGTAAAGTCGGTGCATTTAGGAGGGCTAAGCGTCAAGTTTGCCCGTTACAGGCTGGAAAGCGCTAAATCCGAGCTCTAAGCACATTTTTTGTCCGTTAGCGTTGTGGCGTAAAGGTGAAACGGTTGTCGCCGTCCTGTGGCGGAGCAGCATACGTCTCGCGTTGAAGTATTAGCCCGGTTTAGAAAAAACAAGAAATTCGCTGAACAGCGCAGCAAGCCTGCGGCATCAACCACCGCAGGCTTGTTGGCTTGCTCTACACTCTGTTTCAATCCATCATCAATCCATTAATCGATTAGTCCGCTCCGCTCCAGCAAACGAAAGCAGCATAACCGCCGCTTCAGCGCGGCTAACAGCTTCTCCCGGCAGCAGCTTGCCATTGTAGCCCTGCACCACGCCCGCCGCAATGGCAGTCGCAGCCGCCTGCTCCGCCCAAGCCGCCAGCTGGGATCGGTCGGCGAACGGCAACAGCGCGCTAGAGCTGTCATCAGCATCCACATGCAGACCCGTTAATGCCAGTGCACGGCCCAGAATGACCATTGCCTGCTGGCGTGTCATCGTTGCCTCCGGATGGAAGACTCCATCCTCGTAGCCTTCCATCAATCCATAAGCCTGCACCTGCGCTGCCGCTCCGGCAAACCAGCTGTCCGCGGGCACATCCCCAAATAATGCTTCCGCAGCGGATGGTTTTATACCAAGCGCCCGTACCAGCATTGCCGCGAATTCGGCTCGGGTAACCTCGTCCTCCGGAGCGAAGCTCCCCTCGCCCACTCCCTCTATTACGAATCGGGAGGCCAGTTCTTCGGCCGCTCCTCTTGCCCAATGCTCCCCCATATCCGTGAAGCTTGCGGCCTTGGACACAACCGCATACACGCTATTCGTGAGGCTGCTCGCGACAGCGTACAAGCCTTCTTCACGTCTCTCGATACGGGTCGGAACCGCATAATAACGGCCGTCCTCCAGCAGCACGATAACAGTAGGCGTGCCAGGAATGGTTGTGCCCGTTGTAATGGGAAGCTCCCGCTTCACGAAGGAGCCGAAGTTCTCCACGGTATAGGACTCTCCGTGGACGGTCAGGATGACCTCGAAGGCAACGGGACCCGTCAGCGTGGTCCAGCCCTCCCTGAGCGCAGCGGCGCTCAACGCGTCGACAGCTTGAGCCTTGCCTGTGGCAATAACAATCTGCAGCTTCGCCTCTGCCAGGCTGATCTCACGGCCAAGTTCAGCGGATAGCCGCTCTACTGCAAGCTCGGAGGCTGGCAAACGATAGCTCCCCTGCGGCGTTCGCAGCTCCATTCCAGCTCCCTTGTCCGCAAGCAGCTGCAGCAAAGAGCCGTTCAACGACAGCGTCGTCTCGTCCGCAGCCGTCGACAAGGGAATCGTAAGGACATCCCCTTGCCGAAGCCCTTCGGCAAGCGTGCCCCAATTCGTTGCGGCAGGCTCCACGCTTAGAACCGATCCCCCATCCCCTTGCGACTTGGTGCTGCGGAACATGCCGGGATAGCTTTTGCCCCCGATTTGGACGACCTCGTTCGCCGTTGGCGCCGGCAAAGCGCCAACTGGACCCGTAATCGGCGGTTCCTCCTCCAATACGGTTCGCACCTCCACCGGGATTGCGTTCGCCGCTTCCGAGCGAACACCGTTATCCGCAGCTCGCACAGCGCCATCGCGCAGATCAATGGATACCTCGCTGCCCACCTCCACGACTTCGGACAAGCTCGCGATTAACGTTGAACCCGTCTCATCCGCTGGATCGTAGGCGATGTCATGAATAGCAGCCGTCCCATTCCAAGCAATAGGCGCATACAGACCCGCAGTGGAATCCAGAGGTCTGTCGAACGTGATAGACACCTGGTCCCCCGCCTCGTTCGTATACGCCTCCGTCACGACGGGCCCCCCTTCGCCGCAGCGAGGCTGAACGCCGAAGCAGAGAGCCAGCCCGTTCGACAGCTTCTCCTCCTTCAAGGAATAGAGAACGGCTGGATACCCCGCGTATTCGCTTGCGCCTTGAATCCCCACGGTCGCTTCCGCGCCGTGACTCCGCCATCCTCCAACCAGCTCAACTGAAGGATATTGGAATCGGATATCCCCGCTTTTCTCATACAGCACAGCCTGGAAGGTCACGTATTCATCCACGCTGAGGAAATACATATCGTTCCACTGCACAATCCACTGCCGATCGCCCGCTTCTCCCGCCACCTTCATGTAGATGCTGGAGGCTGGGCCGTTATCGCCTTCACCCGCTTCCAGGTCGGCCGCATACACATGGAGCGACGGCGGAGCGCTGAGGTCCGGATACGCGTTAAAGGTCGTCTCGGTATACTCTTCTCTGAACGAAATGGTGCCGTTGGCGCCAATATACGCCTCCGTATACGTTTCTCCGAAATAGTGGAACTCGAATGGAAGCGGAGTCAGCACGTTAGCGTCATCATCATCCCAAAAAACCTCCATATCCAGCGCTTCGCCGCCGTCCTCAGCATTCAACTCCACAAAAGCGGATTTGTTGTTGTATGTATAGCGAGGCACCTCTCCCGCATGTACGTCGAAATACGTCATGACGGCATTCCGGCTCTCGCCTTCCTCAACCTCCGTCCTCACCGGCAGCCGATTCAGGCCGGTCACCGGTCTGATCTTCGTAGATCCCACCGTCTCTCCGTCCATGCGAGCCTCCAGCAGGAACGGTCCCGTTTTCTCTGTCTCAACGGCAAATGCAAGCACGCCGCTGGCTTCGTTATACACAACGCCCGGCTCCTCCATGACGTCGATTACGGATTCATCCGCTGTAATGAGCCTTAGTCCAATGGCGCCGAGCTCATGGGGAGCGACAGCAAGCTCGCCTTTTACAATGGAGACCATACGCCACTCGTAGTCCCGCGTCTGCACGACGGCGTCGTCGATTCGCCTCACCGTTTCAACCCGGAATGTGACGGGATAAGGGTTCTCCATATCGTAATAGGGCATCCACACGCTGGGATCCACCTCGATTCGGAACGGCTCATCCGCATCGCCGGCGCTCTCATCCATATGCAAGCGCTCCTCCTCCCGATAGGAGGCTACGCGCAAATAATGCCCCTCTCCGTATTCATTGTCCATGACGTCGAACGAATAGGGATGATCCTCTGCGGGAGCCACCTCAATCTCCGCACGCATCGTCGCCGGCAGCAGCAGCTGCAGCACCAGGGCGACAACGAGCAGCCTGCTTATTTTTTGCATCGTTAACATGTTATTCGATACCTCCTTCGTTCTTCTAGCGCAACAGAAGAATACCAAGTCGGGGCGCGTCCCACAATTAACAAAAGTTAATGGCATTGATCATTTACAGTATGAAACGTTTTTTTCTAGTTCGTGTTCAAACCTCCATAGCCTGATGACCACAGCCTCTTCTAGGTGAAAAAAATTCACCCTACCTGACGGCAGGATGAATTTGCTATACTATGCCTAGCTTGCATGTTGTGTTGGAATGGAGGGGTACAGATGAATCGCATTCGCGTCATGCTGGTTGAGGATGATCCCTTCTGGCAGCAGCACTTGAGCACCGATCTGGCCGATGAGCCGGATATTGAGGTCGTTGCCGTAGCCGGCACGAAGGAAGAGGCCGTTCTGGCCGCCGCAAGCCATCCCATTGACGTCATCCTGATGGACATTAATTTAACCGCCAACAATCTCGACGGGCTGGAGGCGCTGAAGGAGCTTGTTCCCAGGCTGTTCGACGATGGCGTGAAGGTCATTATGCTGACGTCGCTGACGGAGCGGGAAATCATTATGAAGTCGTTCCAGCTGGGAGCGCTCAACTATATAACCAAGCAGAGCTGCAAGGACATCGTCAGAGCGATTCGGGAAGCCTATGAGGACCGCTCGACGATTCATGCGGACGCCGCCCGCATCATGCGCAACGAAATTCAGCTGATGGAGCTGACGCCGATGGAACGAGAGGTGTTCGAGCTGCGCAAGGAAGGGCTTAGCAAGTCGCAAATTTCCGAGAAACTGCACAAATCGACGAACACCATCAAGTCGCAGCTCAAAAGCATCAAAAACAAGCTAACCTCCTTCAAGGGAGATTAGCTTGGATTGGCAGCCCTGCTTCAGGCCTCCGAGATATCGACCTGAAGCAAGGACGCCGCCGGGTGCACGCTTACGCCCCGATGGGCAGCATAACGCTTGGCGGGCAGCATAAGCCAGATTGTGGTGCCTTTGCCGAGCTCCGACTCCTCGATACGAAGATCGCCTCCATGCTTCCTCATAACGGACAGGCAATACGACAAGCCCAGGCCATGATTGGCCGTATTTTTTTTTGTCGTATAGAAGGGCTCGAATATTCTCGCCAAGTGCTCCTTCGGAATGCCGCTGCCGCTGTCCTTCACTTCCAGGATGTAATGCTTCTTGAGCCGGAACGATCGGATACGAAGGGCACCGCCCGTCTCCGCCATGGCATCCACCGCATTATGAATGAGATTGGACAAGGTTTCCGCCAGATGCATGGCATCGCACAGCAGCTCGCCGCCCTCCTCCATATTCAGCTCCACCCGAACGGAGCGCTGCTCCATAATCGGCGCCATAGACCTCAGAACGCCGGCCAGCAGCGTGTCCACAGACACAGCCTCCTCCTTCAGCACCATATCGTCCGCTTTGTCCTTGATACGCCCCACCATGCTCAGCAGATGCGCCGTCACGGCATGGACCTGCTCGATCGTCTGCTGGGACCTCTCCAGCTGTCCCGCTGCAATATAATCCTGTGTTTTTTCCGTCAAATAATTAATCTTCTGAATTTCATTCTTAATGGAATGATTAAGAATGGACACCCCCATCGTAAGCGCCCGCATGGAGGAATCCAGCCTTTCCCTCTCCAGCCGGAGCTTAACCCCGAGGAAGCCATATTTGGCTGTGGAATAAATAATGGCCGATACAAGCGCCATTATGACGATGACATTCAGCTGCCAGGTGCCGTTGCTCTCCAGCTCGAAGCTCCATTCCCTAAGCGTAAGCTCACGGAAGCCGATAAAATCGCTGACAAACGCCCATAACGTGCCGATCGTGAACAAGACAGCCACTCTCCGCTTGCTGCGCTTCTCATAGCTGTCGGCTTCCCGCATGACGGACACCGCATACATCACGGCTCCGAACAGGAAGCAGATGCCGCTCCACCAGCGAAAATCGCTGACAGTGAAGCTGTTCCAGGCCCCCTGCTGGAGGTGGAGGAAGAACAACCCCGCAGACGGCAGCGCCATCGCCGCTGTAGCCAGCAGTCTGGCCTTCCTCGAACGAAGGGCACCCAGCCACAGCCCGCCCATGGCCGCTGCGAACGGAAACGCATAGAAATAGATGGTCATGGCAGCAACCGTAATGTCATACAGCCAGCCGCTCCAGAACGGAGACAGTATATCCATCGAAAGAATACGCGGCATTATCGTCAAATGAATCCAAAACACAAAGCTCGCCATGCCCCCTGTCAGGAGGGTCATCGCGATCCAGAAGTTCCTTCGGACGCCGTAGACCAGGAAGACGATCCCCATCGTCCATAAGGACAAACACATAACCACATATAAGACTCCCACAACGCTCCTCCTAAGCTTGGTTCAATGGCTTTATTTTATCAGAGAATGTGAGGGGCGAATATTGACTGGAGTCACATTTCGAGCTGATCTTGGGCCTCGATCCTGTTAGCCGGAACGACCACCTTCAATATCGAACAAGTAGTCCGTTTGGTTGTCACAGGTGCTGAAACTGAAAGGATCTCTGTTGTCCCGAATTCCGCACGCATACAGCCATATCCCCTGAACCGGCTGATTGACGTTCACCTCAATCGCATAAGCGCCGTCCTCGTCAACTCCAAAGGTGTGCCCGTTCACAATGCCATAATGCACTTGGGCTCCATAACCCATAAGCTCAAGCCCCACCAGATTGTATTCACCTTCGTCAGGCTTCAACCGAGTCAGACCGAGACTTTCTACTCTCTCGAAAAAATATGAAGCCGCGATAGATCGCGAATGCTGCACCCAACTCTCCGTTGTATAGCGCTTCACTAGTACGGTCTGATCTACAGCCTCATAAAATGCCTCAACGTGAACGTAACGTCCTTCCTGATCCCGATCAACCAGGTGAAGCTTCTGAGTGCGCAGTTGGCCGTCATTGGCTACAACCGCTTCGTATTGATCCACCTTGGCTTGCTGGCTTAGCAACGTCTGCGCTGCAATCATTCTCCATAATCCCTCATGGCCTAATTCATCGGCTGATATTTCCTTCAGCTCAGCACGCTTCCCATCCAGGTTCAATGCAGCTGTCAATGACCCCCACTTAACTAACGTTTGAAGTGGGAGCTTGTAACGACCCGATCGTACGAACGTCTTGCGACTCCGATCTTTTGGCGTTCCGAAGAACGTGGTGTTACATCCTCGAGTAAGCCTTCGCCTACCGATGGGCAGATTGACAGCTGCCCTGCAAACCTAGTCATGCTAAGCCTGCACCTTCAAGAAGGTACTCTCTTCCCTTCAGACAGAGATTCATGGCGCCGATCCGGTCATCATTGCTTGCATATCCGCATGCCTGGCAACGAAAGCGATGCCTGCGTTTATCCCGGTTTTCTTTGGCCGTGTGGCGGCATAGGGGACACGCTTGCGAAGTGTGCTTCGGATCCACGGCTATCGCCATCGATCCTGCAAGCTTCGCCTTATACGTCACCATCTGACGCAGCTGATAGAAAGCCCACGATACCGTCACATACCGATACTTCAGCTTTGACTTTTCCGCCCTGCGGCGGATCCCTGTCAGATCCTCCAGCACAAACAGCGTATTCGCCCCATATCGGGTAACGAGTGCCTTACTTACCTGATGGTTCACATCGGTCATCCAGCGGTTTTCTCGTTCTCCGATTTGCTTCAGCCTGCGGCGGGACGAAGCCGTTTGTTTGCGTTGCAGCTCGGAACGCAATCGTTGGTAGTTGGCTCGTTTGTGTTTCAGTCCCCTTCCCCGAAAAAACAGCGTTCTCCCCTCGGTGTCATACACCGTAGCTACAAAGTTGATGCCCAGATCAATCCCTGCAACGTGTTCAATCTCCTTAAGCTCAGGAGAGGCCATTTCCTTAGACACTGGAATATGCAAAAACCACTTCTGTTTTTTGCATACCAGCTTGGCTGTACCGAATGTCCATGTGCCGTCGAAATAGGTCTCCATTCCTTTGGCTTCGAAGGGGATCTTAATGCGGCCTTGCAGCGTATTGACGGAGAATAGCTTTGCGCTTAGCGAGTAATCCCGTCTCCAGACGAGATCGTATTCCGGCTTCTTAAATTGTACGAGAGTCCAAGCATGCCCACTGCTCAAGATGGTCTTGTATTTAGCCCGTACCGTTTTCAATACCGACTGCGCCATTTGAGAACGCAGGCCCATCGCGCTGCGCAGGGTTCGATACGTCATTCGGTGCAGGGCAGACTGCCGGCGCTCGCTCGTCTCAAACACAAGGGCAGAGACAAAATTACAGCCTTGACGATAAGCGATCATCGTTTGTTGCAGGGCTATCATTTGACTTTCTGACGGTTTGATTTTGATTTTCGCCGTCACGGTAACGATCATACGTTCGCCTCCTCGCTATACTAATTTTAGCATAGTAGGGAGAACAAGAACACACCAAATATCATTCCGGCTAATGCCGGACGCCCATTCCTCCCCCGCTTATAGAAGACGGGAGTATCCTGGGCGATATTGATGAAAAAATCCCTTTCGCGCCTCTGTACTTTCTCCAGAACCACCTCGGTATCGAATTGATCCAGAATAACTCGATTCAACACCGTCTCCTCGCCATTCTGCTCTGGGATCCATTCCGGTCTCAGGAAAAACTCTGCCGAAATCCCTTCCTTCACCAGGGCAAGCGAATAGCCCTGCTGGTTAATAATGCGGTCATACACCGCCTCGCTTCGATTGTGGTACAGCCACAGCATGGTCAACATTCTCCCTGCAAGCACAACCCCAAGTCCAAGCTTCCATCTCATTCATTTTCCTCCTCTTGCCCAATCAATTATGAATCTGACTATGTCTTGACTCTGCAAGGTATGCAGCGGGAGATAGCATTAGGAAAAATATCGCGATGAAGCCCGCCCACTCAAATGCACGCCTGAACATTGCCTGCGACCAGCCATCCTCACCCAAAATCCAATATGCTACCCTGTTGCTCACGCCGATTCCATCATTCACCAAAGGAATTAAGCTTTGTGTATAGTTCTGTGAGAGACATACAAGCGCCAGCAGCGAAAAACCGGCAGACATAGCTGCCCCTAACGAGTAGGGATGCTTAGAGCCAGCTTTCCTAATGGCGATCATTGCAGTTAATACAATAAGCAAACAACCCAGCACAAAAAACATGCGCTCCCCCCCAAAAAAGAATCAGCTGTAGTGGTAACGCATGCCAGCTTCAAAATGTTGCACAACCCAGCGCCGCTTGCCAAAAACACCAAGCCAACGGCAACGTCGGCTTGGTGTTAGACACAGGCAGATAATGGCGGCTGGGCGCCACTGTGCGGGCGGCAGCGATACGAGGGATCGTTATTGCCGCGCAAAAGGGGCTAGTTGGTGCAACAGCGACACGGGATGTCGCTGCTTGGTTATCCGAAGCAGGAGAGTCCTCATCCCGGCTCTCATGAAGCCGATGATTCTAAATCGCCTTCTTGAAGGGGCAATTGGGGCGGCCATTGCCCCGTAAACTCCCGCTCCTCATAAGCGTAGAAGCTGTGCAGAATGGCTTCCCTGTCGTCCATGAACAGCTGGTCGGCAATGGCGGATACCAGTCTGGGAATGGCGAAGCGCATGCCGGAGATCGCGGAGGCGGATAAACCGCAGCTGACCATAACCGAGTAGTTGAACGCGAACAGGCCGCGCAGCCTGCGCTCCCCCTCCTCTGTACGCCCCGTAAAGCCGAAGCCAGGGGACAGATAGGGATGAGCATCCAGCATCGGGCTAGCCATGTCGGCCGGCGCTTCATAGCGGTCCCCCCAGCGCGCGATGTCGGCTTCGAGGAGACTCAGCTCGGGACGAAGCGCGGGGTCCGATACCAGGCCCGTGCTGATTATGAGGAAGTCGAACGTGAACTTCCCCTGCGGTGTCGTGACGACAACACCATCCTCCGCTATACCGGCATCCAGCCAAGGCGCTCCCAGATGCAGCCGGAAGCCTGGGAAAGCAGCGGCTCTGCCGAACGTGTCATTCGTCGGCGGCTGGTTGTGCTGGTAGAAATGCGCCATAACCGCATATTTGTCCGCGTCTGCCAGTGCAGGAAAACGCTCGATCATACCGGAGCTCTCCATTTGGCGGATGGGATTAATCCGGGGAAGCTCCTTGCGCCGGACGAACACATGGGCTTCCGCCACACCCTCAGAGAGAGCGAACTGGGCGTTGTCGAATGCCGATGCGCCTCCGCCCAGCACGGCGACCCGCTTGCCCTTCAGCCGCCCGAAATCAATTGGCTCAGAGGTGTGAGCGTACAGATGACGGGGCACATTCCTCTTAATCAGCTCCGGCACATGCCACTCGCCCCCTCCCTGAATGCCCGTGGCGAGCACCACCTTGCGGGCGAGGATACTCCTAGCCGGAGCACCAGCTCCTTCCAAGTGAAGACGGTGCAGTCCTTCCCTCACCGGCTCGATCAGCTTCAGCCGTGTTTCGTTCTGAACGGGAAGCTTCAGGACGCTTCGGTACCAGCGCAGGTAGTCCATCCAGTCGCCACGCGGTATTTTGTCCAGCTGATTCCAGCCCTCCTCGCCCCTCTGCGCCACCCACCATGCCCGAAAGGTCAAGGAAGGAATACCCAGATCAATGGATGTCAGATGCTTCGGCGTGCGGAGGGTCATCATGCGAGCATAGGTTTCCCACGGTCCCTCCTGCCCTTCGGGATTGTCGTCGATAACGAGAATGTTCGGGATGCGATCCCGCAGCAGACCAAAGGCGAGGCCAAGACCGCTCTGTCCCCCGCCCACCACTACCACGTCGTACACATGCCCCTCTTCATGCTTCAGCTCGCGCACCCAGTTCGGCCCCCCGTAGGCCAAATACAACAAATCCGTTGCCACTCGCTCGTTCAGCGCCTCTATACTCATGCGAACCAGCCCTCTCCCGTTAAAGGTTATTCTTACACCATATGCAGCCGCGATCTCATGTCATGTAATCTAACATTATTTTTATTATCTTATCGTGTTTCCCGCTGCTTTTGAAGCGTTTCGCAACTTTATAGGCAATCCGACCAAACGTTTCGAAATACAATGTGCAGAATCACTAACCCTGCAACACAGCCCGTTAATACGTAATTCCAGCCTACTGAGCAGTCTAAGGTGAAAAAAAGTCCGTTCGGGCAGCACTTTTTTCTTCGACCGATGTATGAACTGCCGCTTTCTTGTCATGCTAAAAAAAGGAAGAAAGGAGCGAGGTGCTACTATGCAAATGGTAAAGCTATGGACGGGCTTGGCGGCGCTGCTGCTGCTTCTGGGGCTGGCCGACGACGACTACGCGAGTGCCTGGCAAGCCAAGACACGCGCCGATTCCGTTGCGGAGCTCGCCGTCAAAGCGTCGCCGCATGCCACATACGCAAGCAAGCAGACACTCTCCTCGGCGTCACTGCTGACGGGCGCAGTGGAGGTCTACGATTCATCGCTGCCGTCGACGGATACCTATTTGACGATAACCAGCAAGTCTGAGGAACAAACGATGTACCGCGTCGATCCTGACGGCAACCTGCATCAAGAGGACGGCAAGGAGCTGGTGCTGAAGCCAGAGGCTAGATTGAAGCTGCTGGCCGCTTCGCAAGAGCTTCGCTCGAGGCATTACGGGGAGCTGCTCTCTTGGGAGGAAGCGAGCCATATTATTCCACGGAAAGCAAAGCTTAAGGTTATTGATCTGGAGAGCGGTCTCGTCTTCAACGCACAGCGAAGAGCAGGAAGCAGCCACGCCGACGTGCAGCCCCTGACCAAAAGCGATACGGAGATTATGAAGCAAATCTATAATGGCGAATGGAGCTGGCACCGCAGAGCGATCATAGTGGAAGCGAACGGCCGGAAGCTGGCAGCCTCCATGCACGGCATGCCCCATGGCGGCGACGGCATACCGGACAATGGCTTCAGCGGACATTTCTGCATACATTTTCAAGGGAGCGCGACACATGGGAAGGGAAATATCGACCTGGGGCATCAGTTCATGGTGGCCAAGGCAGCCGGCACACTTGACGCGTTCAAGCGAAGGATGGATCCGTATGATATGATTAACGCGTTTTTCCTCGCGAACGAATACGGCGACAGCCAGCTGATGGAGGAGCTCTTCTCGAACGCCGGCCATGAGCAAGCTTCCATGCAGCATTTCGGCGCGGAGCGCGGAACGGTCCGACATCGCTTCACAGAGAGTGAAGCTCCTCTCGAGAATATGGTGGCGGTGGATATCCCGGTGGAAACCTGCCTCATCCGCGGCGGCGCCTGCCGAGATCAGGCCAAGAGCGTATTCCACATGCGAAGGCTGTCGCCTGCTGAGCAGTGGAGAATTGATCGGATTCAGAAATGAAGACCTGTTGTTATAGGCAAAAGGAGCGGCAGCAAAGGACGTTATTTAACACGTCCAACACTGCCGCTCTTTTTTTGCTGTTTCGATGCTGGTCATTTCCCAGTCCTTGAAGCGATCCAGAAAACGAGAACAACAATCGGGATAAAAATGAACCATGGAACATGAATGGTACTCTTCGTTAGAAACGCTATAACTAACAATCCTAAGGAGCCAATAATGAGCCACAGGCACCCTCTTCCGAAGGTCTCCATCGGTGTGGAGCCTCCAGCTTCTCCTGAGGCTCCAGGAGCATAGTAGGCACGAGCATCTGTTACTGTTTTTGATACAACGGTTCCACAATATCTGCATGACCTTGCGCCATCCGGCAAGCGCTCATGACAATGTCGGCAAATGGACGGAGTTGCTTTTTTGGAATAATGCTTAGCTGCGTCTGGCGTACCTTCAATGGCTGCCGCTTTCAGAGAGCTGCCGCACACCACACATATTAACGAGCCTTCGGTGTTTGATTCCGAGCAGTTGCTGCATATCTTGACTGCCATTATGCAACACCTCCCTTTTCACTTTGTCATTACTTTAGCACCCCAACCTCCCTGTTAGGTATAAGACGCCATTACGCAGGCCAAAGTTGCAAGCTGGGCACAACCTGCCTCTACATCAAACAAGCCGCCAAGACCTAAGTCTTGGCGGCTCTATCCGTTACTTATTCGTTTGATTGCTCCAGACGCTCCAGCAGGAGAACGACCAGCTTCGCCGCTTCGGCGCGCGTGGCTAAGCCGTTCGGTACGAACCGATTGCCGGATCGGCCCTGAACCAATCCTTCGCGGAAGGCAACAGCCGCTGCCGTCCTCGCCCACTCCGGAATATCTCCATTGTCGACGAAGCCCGTCTGCAATGCGCCTGTATCCGGAAGCTCCAAAGTCCTCATCAGGATGACGACAATCTCAGCTCGCGAGATGGGCTGATTCGGTCGGAATTCCCCATTCTCATAACCCGTAATCAGACCTGCCTTCAAGACAGCCGCGATAGACGCTTTCGCCCAATCCGGAATGGAGGCGGCGTCCCGGAACGCAAGAATTCCTGCACCTGCATCCGCATCCGCACCTGTGCTTGCTCCCGTTCCCGCTTGTAATCCAAGCGCTTGGGCCAGCATCGCGGCGAACTGCGCACGCGTGACATTCGCGTTCGGTTTGAAGCTGCCATTCGGGTAACCCTTCACGAACCCTAAGCTTATCGCTTCTCGAATATAATCATAAGCCCAGTGACCTTGAATATCTGTCAATACGATCTCTTCCAATTCAGCCTCTTCGTCCTGAATGAAGGCCGCAAATTTCGTGAAATGATCGACGGTCGCGGTAATGGCATCTCCATTCACCTTCCCGCCTATGCTGATCCACACGCCCTTCTCTTCATCATAATAATAGATGGCTGCGGACTGCCCCGCTTTTGGCGCTTGCGTGAGGCGCAGCGTAATCGTAACAGCCTTGGCAAAGCGCCCTTCCACCGTCTTATTTATCTCGTACACCGCGCTGGCCAGCGTCATTCCTTCAGCTGCACCCGCATGATTCGCCCAATCGCTCAGCTGCTCGATCCAGACGGTGAAAGGAACGTTCATGGCGCCTTGCGGCACAATCACCTCAGCGCGTCCCATTGCATCCGATACGGTGCCGCCCTCGCCCGCTCCAAGCTCAAGCTTGCCGTCTCTCGATTGCTTGCCCTCGCCGTCTGCCGAATGACCCGGCACGACAGGGCCTGGTCCCGGACCTGGACCCGCTCCTGAGTTGCCC
Organism: Paenibacillus sp. PL2-23; assembly: GCF_040834005.1. Classification (NCBI taxonomy): domain Bacteria; kingdom Bacillati; phylum Bacillota; class Bacilli; order Caryophanales; family Paenibacillaceae; genus Paenibacillus; species Paenibacillus sp. PL2-23. Next base: position 969,546 of record NZ_CP162129.1, on the reverse strand, counting down.
CGCACAACAGCCAGCTCATAATACCTCTTGGCCAAACCATCCTCGGAGGTGACCACGATCAGCACCGTCTCCTCGACAATCGGAACGGTACTCGCCGAGCCTTGCTGCACAGCAGATCCATTGACTCGAATCGTCGCCAGCGAAGCTCTGGCCGATGCCGTTATTCGCAGCTCGTCGACGCCCTCAGGCACCGTCAGCTGATATTCGGATCGATTCGGCTGGAAGGAAGAGGACAGCGCATACCCTTGAACTTGCAACGAGGACAGATAGGCATCGGATGCCCCCTCACGTTCTGCAACAGACACGCTGCCTCCTGAGAAGAAGTTGCCGCTTCCGTCGACAACTCGGTTCGCAGCAATCTGAACCTGCATAGCAGGCAGGCTGTACGACGGCAGCTTGCCGTTCAAGCTTAGAATGACACTGCGGCCGTCCGTGCCGTATTGCACCAGCTCGACGCCGCGCGGTGTTCCCGTCAGCGTGAAATCCGAATGAGACAGGCGGCTGTTCCTATTCAGCGACTCGTCAAATTGCAGCTTAATTGTACTGCCGCCTGCTTCCGCTTCAGCCGACAGCAGAACCGGGCTTGCCGAATCCGCGGACTCCACCGTGACGTCCCCTGCATAGTCCGCTTCCATCATGACGCCCGCATAGCTGAGGACATAGTCTTCGCGCACGCGAACCGTCAGCTGCTCGCCCGGCGTAACGGCATTCCCGCTGGTGAACCGGAATTCACGAGCCAGCAGCACGCCCTCTTCGTCCAACTGAGCATCAACAGCCCTCAGGGTTCCGCTCAAGGCCGTTCCATCCAGACTAATGGACACGCCTTCTTCCGCCAGCGCTTGAACCGACACATATTTGCTGAAGATGATTGTTGTCTCCGCCCCTTCGTTGTCCGACACCGCTCGGACTTGCGCGACGACAGGAGCCTCATACGAAACCATCGGAATATTGACGTCGAAGTGCGGCGGCGGCACGGGCAGCTCCGCGCTGCGGGCCGTCTCGTAGCCGTTCTTCTCGTAGACAACCTGCCACTTGCCTGGCGGGACGTCCCAGCCGTATTTGCCAAGCGCGTCCGTTGTCTGCGGATTGTGTTGGCCATACCATTCCGCGTCCCAAGGGACATAGCGGCTCAGCTCCGTATCCCAGTAGTAGACCGTTGCGGTCGCCCCTTCGATACGATTGTCAGGGAAAGTCTCGTAGACGTAGCCGCTTGGATCGTAGATCCAGACCGGCAGCGCGGTGGGATTGCCCAGATTGATCTCCGATACATCCCCTTCCCCGTCCGGATCGCAATTCGCTTCGGCGGACTTGTTCACGCGGTCCTTGAGCCGGTTCATACGTTGGTCGACATTGGCGTCCAGCGCAGCGCCGATGCCCATGGTAAGTCCCAGCAGCGCTAACGATCCGCCGAACGTGGCGGGAGCAAGCACGGCGCCCGCAATCATCATGCCCCACTTGGCGCCCTCTATGCTGATTGCGTGAGTCGCAAGCTCCTCGATCTGGCCGCCGTAATAACCGGCCATGGAAGGATTGCATTCGGCAATACGATCTGCCAGATTGCCGAGCTGTGACATTTTATCCGCCACTTGTCCACGGCCATCCACCGCGTTTTTGGTGTCAAAGATTTGTACGCCACCCTTGCCGATCTGGCCGACCACACTTTTTTCGTTCCACAATATATTGGTCGTCGCCTTCACCAGGCTTCCAATCGCATTGGCGTTGGCCACGCGCACCAAGCCCTTGCGCTGCAGCGAAGGCTGGCCGACGATCGACGCGAATACCCCCGCCATATTCGTAATCTGGCTCTCTGGCACATACGAAGTAACGATCATTCGATATTCGCTGCCGTCTTGTATGAGCTCATAGGTTGTGCCATAAGCTTGAATGCCCAGCTTCTCCGCTTCTGCAATCTCTGCGGCCGTCGGCGTATACCCGCTGTTCCGCTGCAGCTCCATCTCAATCTCGTAAGTCAGGTCATTCGCCTGCGGCAATCTCAGCTCGATCGAGCCTGCAAGCGTCCCTGGCGATGTCTCCGCGAATTCCTCCTGAGAGACGATTTCGTAATCCCTCATCGCTGGGGGCAGCTCGGATTGCAGCGCCTCCAGGCTGTTGATATCCTGCAAGCCCTCATCCACCCGGTCAAACGTGACGTAGACGGACTCCGTCATGTTCCAGCCGGATTGCATGCTCGCGTAATAGATGCCTTCACGCAGCTCGCCTGTCGCAGAAAGCAGCCTCTCGCCGTCGCGAATATGAACCTGCACGTTCCGCACCTTGTCTGGATGGTTGAATGCTACCTCGAAGCCGAACATACTGCTTGGCACAACGACGTAAGGGAAACGAACAGGGCCCTGTGACACATCGAGACTGATTCGCCTGCCGTCCGTCTGTTCAATCGTCAAGCCTTCGATGACGGGGCGATCTGGATCATAATGCACACGGGCGGCTGGCGACCTCAGCTTCGTGCCGTTCTGCTCCATTTCCGCATGGACGATGTACACCTTCTCCCCTTGAGGATTCGGAACATGAACCTGCAGCTTCCAGAATCCACCTTGAGACGCTTTCGCATGGCCGAGCAGCGCGCCCGACGCATAGACGGAAACCTCTGCTCCCGCTGGCGCCTTCCCGCTAAGAGACCACTCCAGCGTGTCTACGGCATCGGGCGCCTCAAGCGTCACGGGCTCATGAACAAGCGTAACGACCCCGATGAGCTCCGACTTGTCAGCGCCATGAACCACCTTGCCGCTGACAGACAGACGGGCTGCAGCCGAATCCAGCACCTTCAAGACATACGTAATCGTCCCCTTCTGTCCACTGTTCAGATGGCCAGCCTCGACAATGAGACCGCTGCCCTCCGTCTCATAGGCAGCCGGTTCGCCATCCAGCGAAACCGAGCCGGCGACAAGCTCCGTGCCTTCCGGAACGCCAAGCAGGAATCGGGCATTATCGGCTTGCGCCGTCGCCTCGTAAGACAGACGGATCTTAGTTGTCTGACCCGCCGACAGCTCCGTCGGGTAAGCGGTCAGCAGATTGCCTGCCTTGCCTTCGAACACCGAAGCCTCCTCTCGAAGCTGCAGGTCGCCCAACTGAATATCTCCCATACCCTGGGCTTGGAAGACTCGTTCTGCCTTTCCGGCATTGGCTTCCACAACAAGCTTGAATGTTCCGGCTTCCTCCATCAGGAAGGTGAAGCTGCTGTGGTTTTTGCTAATATACCTGGCATGCTCCCAGGCTCCGGACTGATTCTGCTTCAGCAGCTCTCCCCACCAATAGCCGATCTGGTGGTCCTCCCACTTCGCCGGAGGCTTAAGCTTGCCGCTTACCTTGTAAGCATTCTGCTCCAGACGGAGCTCGATCTCCGTATAGCCATCCGCCTCAAGCACGGCGGTCGCCGACGCTCGCCCAAGGCCGCCCTCTACTCCATTTGCCGTGACCGTAATCGACGATCCAGTCGGGGCAATCAGATCGACCAAATCTGAGGTTACTCCCCTTCCGTCTACGTTCACACGCAGATGGATGGCGGTCGTCCAGTCAATCGGCAGCGGGCCCTGCCATTGCCCGCCTTCATATTTGGTATACAGGTTAATTTTCAGCTTGTGGCGGACATTGGGTGTAAACTGATGATCCACTACACTCGGCCCGTTTACCGTGATTGTTTTTTTGCCGGTTTCGTACTGATTAGCTTGGAAAAAAAGTTCTGTTTCCCCTAAATAAGCCGGAATGGAATAATGGCCCTGGCTGTCCGTTACCGCTGCGCGAGACAGCAGCTCGCCATCCACCGTCTGCTTTAATACAACGTCCACTCCTGAAAGACCTTGGCTGTTTTCGTTCCGCACCGTCCCGGTAATGGTCGCGACCGCCCGTAGAGGGAGCTCCAGCAACTTCTGATTTACCGCTTGATCCAGCACTATCCTTACAGCTTCATGAGACTCATACTTGAACGGCAGCTGAAGCGCCTCGACCGTTACTTCCTGAACCTCCCAATCCCAATCCATCACCGGCAATCTGCCGTCCGGCCCAGTCTTGAGCGTTAAGTAATTGCCGTTGTCCCCCGTTAAGGAGATGAGACGGTCTGCCACAGGCCCGTTATCGTCTCGGACCGTCAGCTCCAGCTTCTTGTAAGGCACAACCTCAATCGTCTGCTCGACGGTCAAGCCCGACTTCAAGGCTTGAGCCGCAACCTGATCCAGAAGCTTGCCCGTATGGCTGAATAGTCGGATTCCTCCGCCGGCGCCGGACTTCAGCCGATCGTATACCAGCGTTGCAGCCGTCACATCGCTGTCAATTCTCTGCGACTGGGACGAAAGCGACGCTGCGCTGTACACGCTTGCCTTATAATTCAACAGGCTTCCTTCCGATTGCAAATGAAGGAGCAGCTTCGCCGCATTCATAATCGGCAAGCCTTGCGCCGATACACGGCTAGACTCATGCCCCGACTGCGCAGTCAGCTTCGCCTCGACCTGTATCAGCTTCTCTACGCCTTCCGCGAAAGTGAACGTACCCGTATACTGTCCGGGCGTGGTGCCGCTCTCTGTCATCGGCACAAGAAGCTCCGCCTGTCTCGGGGTCTGAATCTCTTGCCCGTTCTCATCCAGCCATGTGGAATATACAGCCTTCACAACCACCGTTCTGCCGGGCTGTCCCGTTACCGTAATGGTCTCGCTGCTGCCGATAGCTGCAACGCCTCCGTACACGGAGGCACGGGAGACTGTTACGCCGCCGATCTCAAGCGCCGCCGTGCGGACCTCTGCTGGCTGCGTCTCATATACCAGCTCATCCGCGCCATCGTAGCCTTGGACCCTATACGTATAATCGCGGGACGGCTCAAGACCGGCTACAACAAACTCGGTTTCCCCTTCGTTTGTCTCGGCAGCCAAGGCTGACGGCTCCGAAGTGGCTCCACCCCATATCTCGTATCGAGCAGCCGCATCCCCCTCCGTCCAGCTCAGCCGGACATCCCCATTCGGCAGGGCTTCCGCCGTCAAAAGTCCGCCCTCCGGATCGGTTGCCGCCAGCGTGCGAAGCACGATGGACAGCGGCAGGCTCTCCCGCTGTGCAGCGTCTAAAGCAACAACCTCATAGAGGTATTCCGTATCCGGCTGCAGCTCGGTATCCGTCGCAGTGGGCACCGTCGTTTCCTTTACAAGCGTGCGAGTCTCAGGAGCGCCGGGCGCTGCTCGATACAGCTTATACCCCGTCACCGCCACGTCATCCCGCGCGGCCGGCCATGTAAGCGTCACGCTGGAGGACGTAATCTGCCGCTTCTCGATTACGGCATTCTCCTCCCAATAAGGCTCCTCCACGTCTTCCTTCGGCTCCAGAGACGACTCCGGACCATCTTGACTCGTATGGTACAGGCTGTTCACCGCTTCAACCCGATAATACACACCGGAGGGGTCGTCTGGCGGAGCCGCTACTTCATAGGTTGTGCCTGTAACGTAGCCTAGAAGCTTCTCCACGGCATAATAGTCACCCAGCTCCGGATGCGGCATCTTCTCGTATACCTTGTAGCCCAGCACCCCAGGCGAAGTGTTCTCCGCCCAAGACAGCACAATGCCACTATGCTGTCCTTCCTGGATTATCAATTCCTTGTCGTTCGGCCATACAGGGAGCTCATCCCCGCCCCGGATCGCAACGTAAGGATACATGGAATCGACGTAAGCGAAGCCGCCGCCGCCAAGCTTTGGCGACAGACCGTAGGCGGCATGCTCCAGACCGCCCAGATTCGTCAGCTGATGCTGCTGAATATCATAGATGTAAGGCACTTGCACGTTATATTGCGATTCAAATGCCATCCCCGCCCGCAAATTCGTCGCCTTGGACACAAAGCTGATATAACGTCCGTCGGGACTTATATCCGGCGTGTAGCTGTCATCGTTACCGGACTGACCGCTATCCCCGAGACTCACCAGATCAAGCTGGTCCAGCCCGTCTTCACCCAGCTGTATGAGGTAAATATCCTTCCGCTCATTCATGTCGGATGGGATAACATCCGTCGAAGACTCTAACACGATGCGGGTTCCGTCCGCGCTGATTGAGGGATTCCCGTAAGCGCCCCAGCTATCCGAATAAGCTGTATCCGTCAGCTTGACCTTCCCTGTGCCGTCCGCTCCAATCCGGTACACATCCGCTCCCAACTGGTCCCGCTCATAATCGTACCGTTCGCTGACGTAGACCGCATAGCTCCCGTCCGCGCTGATCGCGGGCTGCGAGGCCTGACCGTCCTCCGGATCGCTGATCATAACCGTCGTCCGGCTGCTCAGCTCATGCGCGTAGATTTGCCAGTTGTACTTGTACTGATCCTGCTCCCCCGCAAGATTGCCCGCCTCCGATTCGAAGACGATCGTCTCGCCGTCGCCGCTTATGGCCGCATTTTGGCTGAAATAATCCGCAGGCTCGCCCACCGAATTGACACTGACGAGCGTCATAGACTTCGAGCCTCTGTCATAGACATAGACGCGTCTGAAGTTATCGGGTGACAGGGGATCGAGCCCGCTGATGCCTTCCTCCTCGATCAAATTCGTGGCAATGGACTGAAACGCAATTCGCTGTCCGTCATCGCTGATGCTCGGCCTCTCGCTGGATTCGTTCGCCACTCCCTCCGGTTCCGAGCCAACCGCGTCGATCAGCTCGGTTCTCCCGGTCAGCCGGTCATGCCAATAGATGTGCGATAATCGGTACATCCCTCCGTCATTAAGCCGCGCATCCATATCGGTGCCGGTCGCCTCGAACACCATATAACGGCCATCCGGCGTTATATCGACCGCGCTGGCCGAGGGGTACACCTTACTCCCGTCCGTAGACAGATCCACCTTCTCGCTGATTGTCCAAGAAGCATCAGCTGCCGCTTCCGCCGCAACCGCTCTCGCCGCCTGCCCTGCCGGCAGCAGAAGCTGCATCGTTAACGCGGCGGCCAATAGCGCCGACAATCTCGCCATACCTCTCTTCACGCTTGTTCCTCCCTCTCTCGTTCTCACTCTTGCTACATGAGCATTATAAGAGGGGCCGTCTTACAAACACCTTACAAAGGGCGCGGCTATCTAAAAAAACCACATGGAGCGCTGAACACTCTCATGTGGCAGGTCATCATCTAAAAAACAAAATGCTACTCCATCCATATCCATATGGGATCGACTTCGTCATCGTCTCAGCCGAGCTTCTAACGGTCGTTAAAAACCTTTACACGAATCGGATCGGCCATCCAGAGCTGTAACGGTCATTTTCGAATGTTAGAAAGACAAGGGAGGTAAAGTCAGTGCGTTTAGGAGGGCTAAGCATCAAATTGCCCGTTACATGCTGGACAGATCCACATTCGAGCTCTAAGCGCATTTTTTGACCGTTAGGGTCGTGGCATCCGAAAATGTCAAAAACCGCCGCAGCCCAAGCCGCAGCGGTCTACAAGCAAAGGCTCATGATTCGAGCCGCTGCATCAGCGAATATTCATCGGGGTAGATCATGATGTAATCCGTCAAGCCGATTAAACGGAACATCTTCTGGTAATGGGGACTAACCCCGTACGCATAGAGGCGATAATCCGCCTTCAGCGCCATCTGCGAGAGGCGAATCAACAGGGCGATTCCCGCACTGTTAATTATGGATACGCTGCTCAAATTCAGAACCGCGGCTTGTCCGTCCCCCATGCCCGCCGCCCAATCCCGGCAGCCTAGCAGCACTGACTCCGACTGCTTCGTCAAATCCCCTTGCAGATCGAAGACGATGCCCCGGCCGAACGGCCTCTCCTTGATTGTCAGCTCGTTGATCATCCTTGCTCCACTCCTTCTTGCTCCGTTCTGCCGAACTGCAGCTCCACGCAGAACATGCCTGCCGTCTTGGATGCCGTCACCCGATCGGCGAATTGCCGCATGAACGGGAGTCCCCAGCCCCTGGGCTGCTCCCAGTCTATTTTGTCCCTGACGGACAGGCCGCCCTTGACACTGCCTATGTCGAAGCCCTCTCCCTGATCGCATACCTGGAACGTGAGGCCGCTCGCTTGCACCAGCATCGCCACAGTGACGTTCAGCGCTTTATTCAGCCGATTGCCATGCTCGATCGCGTTCAGGCAAGCCTCGGCTATGGCTGTCTTCATCTCTTCGAGACGCGGCAGAGGCACCTGCTCGTTCAGAAGCGCCTGCTCAATATCCCTAACAAGACGCTTCTCCTGTCCCAGCTCGCTCGTTATGATCCAGCGCCTTCGCAGCTCCGGTCCCTTGTCCATCCGCGGCCCTCCTCCCGAAATCTTCCTTCCTTCACCATAGCCGAAACCCCATTACAAATCCATTACAACGCGGCCAGGCCTGCGCAGCATAACCATCGTCCGATCGTCTCCGCTTTCCTCGCCTTCGGCAGGATTCGTTCTACTCATCACATGAGCAACCTGAGCGTCCAGCGACAGGGAAGCATCTGTATCCAGCAGCAGCTTCTCGAACCGCTGGAATCCCAGCATCTCGCCGCCGGGCAGCTCGCATTCCACCAAGCCGTCCGTGAACAGGACAAGCCTGGAGCCGGGAGGAAGGATCAGCTCGCTATTGCGATACATGGCGGATTCCACCGCGCCCAGCGGAAGCGACGCGACCTCAAGCTCCTGTATCATTCCGTCTTGAAGCAAATATGGCGGCATATGGCCAGCGCTCGCGTATTGAATGGCGTCATGCTCCTGCCTGACAATCGCGAGTCCCATCGACACAAACGATTTGCCCCGCAGCGCCTGATAAGCAAGGCCGTTAAGCCTGCCGAGCACCTCTGCGGCCGATCCGCCCCGCCGGACCTCCCTCCGGAACAATGCCATAATGCCCGACATAAGCAGGGCAGCCTGCATCCCCTTGCCGGCAACATCGCCAACAATGACGGCGAACTCGCCGTTCCGGAGCGGGACGATATCGTACAGGTCGCCGCCGACCTCCCGCGTCTGGCGGCACTCGGCTGCGATGTCGTAATGCCCCAGCCGTTGAGCGCCCGCTGGCAGCAGTCTTCGCTGCAGGTCGTAGGACAAGGCGAGCTCTCGCTCCGCCGCTGCGTGACGCAGGCTCATATACAGCCGCATGTCACTAATCGCTTGCTCAAGTCGCGCGATCTCATCGTCCTGATCGGGTCGAGCTTCCGCGGAGCGCTCTGGCACTGCAGCAGCTTCGACCACCGCTTTCATACCGGCCGTTATCTCACGCATGCGGTTGGCAAGGCGTCTGGTATACAGCCGGAACAACAGGCAGCCAAGTCCGAAGCCCGCTACGGATACGAGCGCAAGCGGCGCTAGCTTCATATTTGCGGCAGCATTGCTGCTCAGCCCGATGTACAGAAGCAGAATGGACACGGGCAAGACCATAAGCAGCATATAGATGACGAATACAGGGGTCAAAAAAGACCGTGTACGGCTCATCCGGCTTCCTCCTCTTCGGTACCGCATGCAATAACCAGGACAGTGAAGTCGCCCGTCGCCACCAGCGCCTTCTCCCGGTATCTGGACCATTCGGGAGCAAGCTGACGATCAAGCTCCTCATCCGCCCGCAGCCCATGAAGACGGAGGTCTCTCTCCTGCTCCTCCAGCCATATTCGGGAGACTTCCTCCGAGTAGAGCACCAGGCGCCTGCCCGCCCCGAAGTGCGCTTCCCCGTTCAGCACCACACCGGCTGGCTCCCCCTCTCCCTCGCTCAGCCAGGCGCTCATAGCCCCTTCCACCGCGAGCTCAACTGTGCCTCGAGCGGCATCCATGACAGCCAATGCAGCCGATATTCGGGCCTCCTTCGGAAAAACATCCGCCAGCGAGCGATTGAAGCGATCCAGCATGGATCGCGGTGAACCGTCGACGTGAATTTCGGCGCGCAGCAGAAGCAGCAGCGCCGACATCTGCAAGGCGGCCGGCAAGCCCTCGCCGGATACCTCGCCCGCCACAACGGCAAGCCTGCCGCCCTCCAGCGGAATCATATCGTAGAAGCCGCTGCCTACCTCCGTCCTCGGGCTTGAGCAGGCGGCCATGGCATATCGCCCCGCGCGCTCCATCGAGGGAGGCAGCAGCTGCTCCTGGAATTGCCGGGCGAGACGGAGCTCCGTGGCCAGCTCCTCGTAGCTTTGGCTCATTTGCTCATGAAGACGGTTGTAAGCAGCCGCCAGCGTTCCCGTCTCGTCGTCGGAGAGAATCGGCATAGCCGCCCCTTCGCTCCTGCCTCCCGCGAGCAGGCCGCGCAGTCTGTCCGTCAGCACCATAAGCTCCCGGCGGAATTGCGAGGCAAGCAGCCAATAGATGGACGCGGCGAATACAAGCTCCAGCCCGACAATCCAAGCCATAATGCCAATATCTATAGGATGATGCTTAATTCGCGCTACCAGCACATACCACAGAATGGACAGCAGATTGACGAGCAGAAGCACGCAGAAGGCCGTCGTCAGCATAGACATGAAGCTGCGCCCCTTCCGGCGCTCTCCCTTGGCATTCGTCAGCCCGAGCAGAGCCGGCCGAATGAGCCTGCGCGCAACGGCAAAATGCAGGATCGCAGCCGTCAAGCTGATCGCGAGCTCGTACAGAAAGCTTCTGACGAAGTTTAACCGGTAATATTCATCCACCTGAACGAACGAATGCCCCTCGAAGGCGTAATGGATAACATGGTAGAAGGGGATAAAAAGCAGCGCATACGCAACCGTCAGCCAGAACAGCTCGTAGGGAAGCCGCAGCAGCAGCTTGCTGACGGCATCATCGTTCACCCGGTCCGCGCTCAGCCTTGCAATTCGCCTGAATCTGGACAGCACATAGCCTTCGAGCATAACCATCATGCCTGCCAGAAGCCCCAGCGTAGCGGGCAGCGAAAATTCGAATAAGTAGGCGAAGGTCAGCCGCTTAATAAACAGGCTCTCCATGGTAATCCAGAAGAGTACAAGCGCCGCTCCCGCTCCGAACAGTCCAAGGAATCTAAGCGCAAGTCCAGCTTCTCCCTCGATCCTCATGATGAACGCCCTCCCATGCTGCGCAGCGTGTCGGCTGCCGGCCCAATACCCAGCTCTCGCTCCAGAAGGTCCGAGAGCCGCCTGAATTCATATTCGGCCTCCGCGCTTCGGCCTTGGCGCCGCAGAATGTCGAAGAGCACCTGATAGGCCTCCTCATGGAGCGGCTGCAGCCTTATCCTTTCCCTCGCAGCCGCTTCGCCCGCCTCCAGCTGTCCGCTCGCCAGCGCCGACGCATACAGCCTGCCCAGCATCTCTCCCTGCATGACGAGCAGCCGCTCCCGCAGGCTCTCAAGCCAATCCGCGCCATGCATATCAGGCGCGATAACGCCGTACATCGGCACCGCCTGCTCCATCATCGCGATGGCAATCCCCGGATCTGTCGGCCACAGCTGGGCGGCAACCCGCCCAAGCGCCATGTAACGCTCCGCATCCGCCTCGTCGATGAGCCCGTCCTTCAGCCTGATGATGCCATCCTTCACCACAACGCTGTTCTCCGAGCCCAAATACTGGAGCAGCGTTCCCTTCAACTGATGAACAACGACATAAAACCGGTTGTCGATCTTGTCCGCCTCGCAGGCCGGAAACAGCGCTTCGGCGGCCTGCTCCCGGCGCGCCGTATAGCCGGGCTGCAGAAGGAGATACAGCAGCAGCTCTCTCGTCTTGCTCCGCTTCCAGCGAATGTCCCGAATGCTCCTGCCCTCCTGCTCGAAGGCAAAATCATCGAAAAGCCGCACACGCCAAGGCGAGACAGCGCTCTCCGAGGCGAGCTTCCCGGAGCGCTCCTGCACAGCGGCGGATTGTCCCAGGCGCACCCGCTCCTCCAGCCGAGCAAGCCTCGCCTCCCCTTCCGCAAGGCTGCCCATCTGAACGGCCGCCTTCGCTTGCGCAAGCAGCCGCAGCGCCCGCTCCTGCTCACCCTTCAGAACGGCAAATTCTACACGCGCTGTCAGCCATTCGAAACGAAGCTCAAGGTCTACCGCTTCCTTCGCCGAGCTTGTGTGAAGCGAACGCTCTATCCTCTCCAGGCCTTCTCCGTCCAAGCCCTCAGCCATCGTCAGCCGGAGCAGCAGCAGCTCCGCCCGAACGCCATAGGGATAAGCAAGCTTGTCCGTCTCGATGATGAAGCGAGACTCCCTCCGGCTCCATTGGCCAGGCGCAGCAGTATCCGACATCAAGGCCGCATGGTCACGCTCCGCATAACGAAGAGCCCGCGCATAATCCACATACGCCTCGCTAAGACTTGCACCCCTCACCCGCTGCTCGAATGCGGCCAGCCGTTCATGCCATAGCTCCTCCGGCATGCCGGCAGCTCCCGCGATTAAGGCATCCAGGGCGGCCAAGGCCGCCTTCACCGGCTGCCCGTCTCTCTCGTAAGCCTCTACGGCGCAATCGTAGCAGCCATACGGCTGCGAATAGGCTGCGCCCTCCTCTTCCACAAGACGACAGCCTCTCGCAAGCGCATAGTCGACGTCTCCGACAAGCTCCAGCCCCTCATCCGTCGTCCGCCGCTCATCGAGCAGAAACCGCAGCATCGGCTTCGCCTCCCCGCATTGGCCGATCCGGATATGCAGGACAGCGAGCTGAGCGAGCGCCGAGAGGAACGGCGCTCGCAGTCCGCTGGCGGCAAGCGGGGCCAGAAGCTCCTTCAGCCCATCCCTCGCCTCCAGCAGCTCTCCCCGCTGCATCCATTCCTCACAGCGAGCTTTCTGCAGCAGGGGAGATGCGGAGACGGCCTCTTCCGGCAGCAGAAGCAGCGCTTCCAGCTCTATCCTCTCCCCGAGCAGAACGGCGTTCTCCAGCCTGCAGACGGCTTCTTCTATTCGGTTGTCCTGCAGCGCAGCCTTCACATACCGCGCCCAAACGTGCATTCGCTTCCCCGGCACTTGCTCAACCCCAATTCCTTGCCATCCAGTACGATCCCACTATTTTCTATGCCATAAGACCTATTTCCTTCTTGACATGTCACTCCGAGGGCACCTTCACCTTCACATCTGACGCGCGAACAAAATAAAATCCAGTCCCGCCGGCTCCAGCGACTCCATCCGCAGGATCCGATTGATCTGGCCCCGGTGATAGTGTCCATGAAGCGTCACATGAGTCAGGATGTCGCGGATGGAGGTGCGAAACGGCGTTCCGCTTTGATTCCTGTAATCCACGATGTCATCCAGCCTCTCCTCGCTGAGCCTATCGAAATATTCTCGGTATCCCTGCTCATTCTGACCAAGCATCGCAAGCAGCTCGTCTAACGTCTCAGAGGTGTCCCATATAGAGAGCTGCGAGCTGTCGCTCCCCTGCAGCCGGGTCAGCCATACCCGCTCCGCCATCACCATATGCCGCAGCAGCCGCAGCGCTTCCGGCTGATCCGCCCCCTGCTCCTTCATCGCGGCAGCCAGCCTTCCATTGGCCCAATATTGATGCTCCAGCATTCTGCTTAACGTCTTCACGAACAACCACGCTCCGTTTCTATCAATAAGGGTTCTGTCCTTAGCATACAACGTTTGTGAACGGAGTTCACCCCTCTTATGCAAGAAGAGGCCCATTCCATGGACCTCTCCCAGCACTCCTATACAAACCCTACCGACTTCGCTTTGTCTTCGCTCATCCAGTCGCCGGTGCGGCTTTTGCCGAAATCCGACTTCATCTCGTCCGCGATGCGAGCGGGATCGGCCTTGCCCTCATAATGGAGCTGCAACGCCGCCGATACGTACAGCTCGCTGAGCTGTGCGAACGTGAAGCCATCCGTTTTGCGGGCCAACACCTCTACTTCGCCGCGATCCACAACCCGCTCCATGCCCTTCCGCAGCAGGTAGGCAAGCCTCAGCCGTTCGTCCGGGAGCTTCACCTCGTACGCGCGGTCGAATCGGCCGGCTCGATTCATCAGAGCGGGGTCGATCCGCTCCGGATAGTTGGTTGTACCGATGAGGAACACACCTTCCTTGGAGGCGACGCCGTCCAGAATGTTGAGGAAGAAGGAGCGGCACGACTCCGGCATAGAGTCGATGTCCTCGATGACCAGCACCATGGGCGCCATACGCACTGCGGCGGAGAATACCTCGGAGATGGATTCGCTGTTCGTAAACTCCGTAATCTGCCAGTAAGCGACGGGCGCCCCGATCGTCGAGGCGATCGACTTCACCAGCGTCGTCTTGCCGTTGCCTGGCTTCCCGTACAGCAGAATTCCCCTCTTGTACGGGATACTGTAGGTCTTGAAGAACGAAGCCTCCTCCGAAAAAAACTCATCCACCGAGCGGTAAATATGCGTCTTCAACGACTCATCCATAAACACGTCATCGCGTGTGACGGCAGCGGCGGCCATGCTCTCCCTCTCCAGACCGTCTCTTGTGTCGCTGTATACGATGATTTTGCGATCCGCCAGCTGTCTCTCCCGCATATCCATCAGGAATTCGCGCAGCGACTCGTCATCGGGAGCGAAGATCAGGTCCTCGTAGCCAAGCCCGTGCATCGTCTCGCGAGGAATCCTCGCAAAAGCGATGCGGAACAACGGATACTGGAACAGATTGTTGCGGACGGACGGTCTGATCTCGTACCCGCCGCTCAGCAGACCCGCGCCCAGCGGATCCGCCTCATAGCGGAACGTGTCCGTCTCCACGAGATCGTACAGACTCGCCGCATGCTCCACGCCGGGATCGCCTCTGCGAAGATCCTCCTCCAGCAAATCCCACATGTCGTTGCTGTCGTCCTGATAATAGAGACGGAAGGAGCAGCCGAACCTCTCCTCCAGCCCGAACAGGATGCGACGAACCGTATCCGTGTAGTCAAAATACCGCTTCTCCCCTCGCGCGGCTGTCTGCAGCTTGCCTGGCGAAGGCGCGATAAACGCCCTTTGCTTGGCAGCAGCAGCAAACGAAGCGACGTTTGGCTTTGTATTTCCGTTTGATTTTACGTTCGCGTTTGCGTTTTTGTTCACCATCTTCATCTATGGCTACACTCCCTTAACCGTCGCCAGCGGACTGCACTTGGCCACAACGGACGCCAATCCCGCGCCAACGACGCTTTCAATAATATGATCGACGTTCTTGTAGGCCTGCGGCGACTCGTCGAGGATCGCCTCCAGGGCGCGGTGATTGACGACAATCTCGTCGTCCCGCCCCACGCGCATCGACGAGGCGAACTCGTCGACGGTCACCAGCTGCTTGGTCGCGTTCCGCGAACGGATACGTCCCGCTCCGTGGCAGATGGAATAATAGTTGGCCGTGCCTGCATCAGCTCCAACCATCAAGTACGAGGACGTCCCCATGGAGCCGGGAATAAGCGCGGGATGACCCGTCTCCCTGTACGGCTCCGGATTGCCGGGATGACCGGCTGGAAGCGCCCGCGTAGCGCCCTTGCGATGGATGAACAACGACTCACCGTTCTCCTCTTCCTCGCAGGCGTAATTGTGCATCAGGTCGTAGAGTGTCCGCATCTCAACCGCTTTGCCCAGCGTATCGCGGAACGCCTCGCGCACCGCATACGCCAGCAGATGCCGATTCACGATCGCATAGTTCAGCGCGGAGTACATCAGGTTCAGGTAGGCGTCGCCCGCAGCGCTGTCCAGCGGCGCGTACTTCAGCTTGGGATCGGCGGTGCCGAGTCCGAGCTTGCTCATCGTTTTGGCCACTTCAGAGACGCAATATTGATTGACCGCCCCTCCCCAAGCGCGAGAGCCGCTATGGAGCATCACAATGACCTGGCCATCCTCCAGCCCCCACTTCTCCGCCGTGGCGCGACCGCCTTCATCCACCTGAACCGCTTGAATCTCGACAAAATGATTGCCGCCTCCCAGCGTGCCAAGCTGGCGGTGCGATCGATGCCAGAGCGGCTCAGGCAGCCGGTTCAGCGCGTTCTCGTCGAAGCGGAAGGCACTGCTCTCGACATGCGTCAGCGAGGTGGCCCTCTTCGGCGTGTACGAATCCGGCACGTATTTGCCCGGCAGGCCGTGAAGCCCCTTGAGAAGCACCTGCTCCAGCCGGATATCGGAGAAGTGTCCTCTGGCGTGATTCTCCACAGGAATGAATCGTTCAATCGCCTTCACCAGCTTGCGCCGGAGCTTCACATCCTTCAGCTCCTCCGCCTTCAGGTTGGTTACGTGAACACGCATGCCGCAGCCAATATCGCTGCCCACGATAGATGGCGAGACGTACCCGCCCTCCATCTCCCACACGGCCGTCGTGCCGATACACGTTCCGACTCCCACGTGCGCGTCAGGCGTGTAGCTCATATAGCGGATGTTCGGAATTTGCAAATTGTTGTTCGCCATCTCCAGCACCTTGTGTCCCATGTCGCGGAACAGCGGATCGCTGGCATAGACGTGCAGATCGCCTGCGGGCAGGTCGATTCGCCTGTAATAGGCTTGTTCGTTGCTCATATGTTTAGAATTTCCTTTCCATTTGTATCATTAGAGGTAGTTCAAAAAACCCACTTTTGATCACGAAGCCAATCAGGAAGCATACTCGGCATCGAATATCGAATTCAGCCGGAACAAGCGTATGCTTACGAAGTGTGTTTCCTCCGGAAACACTGGAGGTGCTCACGTAGCTCCACTACGCTCCACTCCTCACTTCCTAGCTTCATCCGATCTTCTACAGCGTTTTTGAAAAAAACGCAGCATCGTAAGCATGAACTCTGGTGCTGAAAACTGGCCTTTTTGAACACGCATCATTAGAAAACAAAGAAGACCGCAAGCCTCAGCGCTCACAGTCTTCCAGTATAGAGAAAGCTAGAGGAGAAATCGCGTGATGACGAGCCTTCTCCAGGATCTGGCATGCTGCGCGCTCCGTCATTCTTCCTTGCTTAGGCCCGTAGAGGCCGGCGGACAGTCAATGACCCCCACTTAACTAACGTTTGAAGTGGGGCTTATAACAACCCGATCGTACGAACGTCTTGCGACTCCGATCTTTTGGCGTTCCGAAGAACGTGGTGTTACATCCTCGAGTAAGCCTTTGCCTACCGATGGGCAGACTGACAACTGCCCTGCAAGCCTAGTCATGCTAAGCCTGCACCTTCAAGAAGGTACTCTTTTCCCTTCAAACAGAGATTCATGGCGCCGATCCGGTCATCATTGCTTGCATATCCGCATGCCTGGCAACGAAAGCGATGCCTGCGTTTATCCCGGTTTTCTTTCACCGTGTGGCGGCATAGGGGACACGCCTGCGAGGTGTGCTTCGGATCCACGGCTATCGCCATCGATCCTGCAAGCTTCGCCTTATACGTCACCATCTGACGCAGCTGATAGAACGCCCACGATACCGTCACATACCGATACTTCAGCTTTGCCTTTTCCGCCCTGCGGCGGATCCCTGTCAAATCCTCCAGCACAAACAGCGTATTCGCCCCATATCGGGTAACGAGTGCCTTACTTACCTGATGGTTCACATCGGTCATCCAGCGGTTTTCTCGTTCTCCGATTTTCTTCAGCCTGCGGCGGGACGAAGCCGTTTGTTTGCGTTGCAGCTCGGAACGCAATCGTTGGTAGTTTGCTCGTTTGTGTTTCAGTCCCCTTCCCCGAAAAAACAGCGTTCTCCCCTCGGTGTCATACACCGTAGCTACAAAGTTGATGCCCAGATCAATCCCTGCAACGTGTTCAATCTCCTTAAGCTCAGGAGAGGCCATTTCCTTAGACACTGGAATATGCAAAAACCACTTCTGTTTTTTGCATACCAGCTTGGCTGTACCGAATGTCCATGTGCCGTCGAAATAAGTCTCCATTCCTTTGGCTTCGAAGCGAATCTTAATGCGGCCTTGCAGCGTATTGACGGAGAATAGCTTTGCGCTTAGCGAGTAATCCCGTCTCCAGACGAGATCGTATTCCGGCTTCTTAAATTGTACGCGTGTCCAAGCATGTCCGCTGCTCAAGATGGTCTTGTATTTAGCCCGTACCGTTTTCAATACCGACTGAGCCATTTGAGAGCGCAGGCCCATCGTGCTGCGCAGGGTTCGATACGTCATTCGGTGCAGGGCAGACTGCCGGCGCTCGCTCGTCTCAAACACAAGGGCAGAGACAAAATTACAGCCTTGACGATAAGCGATCATCGTTTGTTGCAGGGCCATCATTTGACTGTCTGACGGTTTGATTTTGATTTTCGCCGTCACAGTAACGATCATACGTTCGCCTCCTCACTATACTAATTTTAGCATAGTAGGGAGAACAAGAACACACCAAATATCATTCCGGCTAATGCCGGACGCCCATTCCTCCCCCGCTTATAGAAGACGGGAGTATCCTGGGCGATATTGATGAACGTATGGTTAGACAGGCTGCCCTGCAACGGGAATCGAGTTGTTGTTAAAGTCATGGCCGTCGGCCTCCTTTCTTCAAGTGTTAGAGCTATCATATCCTTTCAATGGAAAGAATGGTTATATAAGTATAGTATACCCCCTTCTGAGGCACATTGAAATGGTAATCATCGACATCTCACTTCGGAGGAGGAGCTAGCCAGACATGCCTTTTGCAACGGTTAACGGAATCAAGCTCTATTACAAAGACAGAGGCTCAGGACTACCCATCGTCTGCATCCACCCGCCTCTCCTGACAAGCGCCAACTTCAATTATCAATCGGAGCAGCTTTCCGACGCGTTCAGAGTAATCACCTTCGACATCAGGGGACATGGCGCAAGCGATCAATCGGAAGCGCCCATCACATACGCCCTTATCGCGGAGGATATTCGTCAGCTGCTGGATCATCTCGGCATAGACAAGGCGATTCTGTGCGGCTACTCCACAGGGGGCACGGTAGCGCTGGAAGCGATGCTGGCTTATCCCGATCGCTTCCTTGGCGGAATCCTATTAAGCGCCATGTCAGAGGCCAGCGATCTCGTCCTGCGTACCCGTATACGGATCGCCATAGGACTGTCCGCCTGGAAGCCCGCTATACGCCTCCTCATGCTGGCGATTACCTGGGGCAACTCGGACAGCTCGCAGACCTTCCGCCAGATGATCAAACGGACCCGGCTAGGCAGCCCGCGCAGCATTCATCAATATTACCGCTGTTCCCTATCGTACAATTGCACCGACCGCTTAGCGCGCATCACAAGCCCTGTCCTGCTCCTGTATGGGGAGAAGGATTGGGGCTTCAAGAGATACCGCCTCAAGCTGATGAACAGCCTGCGCCATGCTTCTCTGGTCCTTCTGAATCAGAAGAAGCATCAGCTGCCGACCAAAGCGGCCTCGGAGATACATGCGGCGATTCGGGAGTGGGTCGACCTGTCAGGCTTGGAACAGCCGCGCCGAGAGCCTGGCCGGAAGGAGGACTTGCAGCAGGCGGAGCTCCCCGGCGCAATGACCGGCATGGAAGTCTCCGGAGAGTCGAGGGAGCTGCACTAGGACAGACTTCTGTACCAACAGAAGAAGACCGGAGCCACGTACGCCCTCGGTCTTCTTCAGCATTTATTCTATTGGCCTGCAACGCTTCCCCATACGTTCCACCAGCTACATCAGCGAGGCTTTAAGCGCCCGGATGGAAACGGTCGCCGTCTTGAAGCCCGGCATTTTGCAATTGGGGTCCAGCTCGGGACTTGTGGCCTTGTTGACGTTCTGAGCGCCTCCCCAGTGCATCGGCACAAACAGGGTGTTCTCCAGAATGCCAGCGCTGATCTTGCATCTTACGCTGAACGCGCCGCGGCGGGAGCGGATTTCCACCCAGTCGCCGTCCTCAATCTTATAGGCCTTGGCCGTCTTGGGATGTATCTCTACAAAGTTGTCGACATTCCGCGCTGCCAGCGTCGCGCTTCTTCGCGTCTGTACGCCGGTCAAATAATGCGACAGCACCCGCCCGTTCGTCAGCGTCAGCGGAAACTCCTCATCGGGCAGCTCCTGCGGCTGACGGCTTGGCACTGGGAAGAACACCGCTTTGCCATCCGGATGGGCAAACCGCTTCTCGAACATGATGCCTGTACCCGGCGACTCATCCACGGAAGGACATGGCCAATAGACGCCGCCTTCGCGTCTGAGCCGCTCGTACGTGATGCCGTAATAATCGGCAACGCCGCCTTTGGTAGCGATACGGAGCTCTTCGAATATTTGCTCGGCGGAATGGAAGCTGAAGTAGTCGGCCTTGCCCAGTCTAGCAGCCAGATCGCATAGGATGGACCAGTCGTGCCGCGCTTCGCCAGGCGCCTCCACCTTGGATTCCCGGAGCAGGACTCGCCCCTCCAGATTCGTCAGGGTGCCGTCATTCTCCAGATATGCCGTAACAGGGAGCACAACGTCCGCCAGACGCGCTGTTTCCGACAGGAAGAGATCGGCGACGGCCAGGAACTCCACCTTCTCCAGCGCTTCCTCAACGAGATCCGCATTGGGATTGGACATAATGGGATTCGACCCCATAACGAACAAGGAGCGAATCGCGCCTTGGTGCACCAGCTCCATCATCTCGTAGGCGGACACACCCTTGCGAGGGAGGCTGTCAGGCTCCACGCCCCACACACCCGCCACATAGCGGCGATCCTCCTCGTTCTCGATCAGCCGGTAGCCCGGCAGCTGATCCGCCTTCTGCCCGTGCTCGCGGCCGCCTTGCCCGTTGCCCTGACCGGTTACCGCGCCGTAACCGCAGCCTGGCTTGCCAATCTTGCCCGTAGCCAGCACAAGATTCAGGAAATTACGCACGGCCACATGGCCGTCGGTCTGCTGCTCCACCCCGCGCGCTGTGAGAATAATGCCCGTCTCCGCACGCCCATACTGCTCCGCCGCCTTCTCAATCAGCGACTGCTCCAGGCCAGTCAGCTCCGCGATCTCCGCCAGCGACACCGTCTCCAGATGCTTCAGCAGCTCCTCGATGCCGTTGGTGCGCTCCTTAATAAACGCTTCATCCATCCAGCCGCCCAGCTGCACAGCCTTCAGCAGACCATTAGCCAGCCCGGCGTCCGTACCCGGCCGGATCTGAAGATGAAGATCCGCCAGCTCCGACGTCCCCGTCACACGAGGGTCAATGACGATGATGGTGGCCCCATTTTCCTTGGCTCGGGTGAGGTAAGGCATAAGGGTAGGCTGGCATTCCGCAATATTCGTGCCGGCCAGAATCAGACATTGAGCCTTCGGAATGTCCTCCAGCCGGCATGTCAGGCCGCGGTCGATGCCGAACGTCTTGACGCCGGCCGAAGCAGCGGCGGACATGCAGAAGCGGCCGTTATAATCGACGTAGCGGGTGCCGAGCCCAATCCGGGCGAACTTGCCCAGCAAATACGCCGACTCGTTGGTCAAGGAACCTCCGCCGTACAAGCCGATTGCATCCGCGCCATGCTCCTCTGTAACGGAGGTAAAGCTGTCGACAATGCGGCCCAGCGCCTCCTCCCAGGTGGCAGGCTCCAGCTTGCCGTTCACTCTGACCAGCGGCTGCACGATCCGCTCGCCGCTCATGACATGCTGATGTGCGTTCATGCCCTTGACGCAGACGCGTCCTTCCGACGCTTTGTTCGGGATCCCTTCTACTATATAGGACGGCTTTCTCTCTCCAGGCACTGCCTCTTGCCGCGTCAGCCGGATCTTGCACTGCACGCTGCAGAAGGGACACTGCGTGTCGACATGCATGCCCGGCTTCAGCATAGGCGTGCGATTCAGCAATTGCTGCATGGTTTCTCCCCCTCCCTGTCTCATGCCAAAGCTTCTTGCTCCACCGTGTGGAACGAAGCAAACAGCGACATCCGATAATCACTGTCGTACAGCGTTTCCCGAAGCTCCACCAAGCCTTCTCTCTCTACCCACTTCCACAGCGGCTCCTGGAATTCCGCATTCTCTCTATAAAGCTGCAGGCACGCCGCTGCCAGCTCCAGCGCTTCGCCGTAGGCCTCCGTCAAGCCCAGCAGCTGCCCTTGCTTCACCGGATTCTCCGCATGTCCCGCGATAAAAATCTGCCATCCCGCCGGAGTAGCCGTGATGCCAATATCGTGCACAAGCACGCCCGCGGCTTGATGCAGGCCTGAAGCAACAACCGCTTTGAGCTTGGTCGGGAACGCAAGCTTGCGACTAAGCCCGCTCAGCTCGCCTCCCATTGCGCGGGCAGAATAAGGACGCAGCAGCTTGTCGTCTCCTTCGTCTGCGACAGTAACGGATAAGCCGATGTAGGCTTTGGCCCCCGGTTGGCCTTCCGCCGCTTGGGTGACGTCTCCGGTCTTGAGAGCAAGGTAATACTGGAGAGCCGGCACGCAGGTGTCGCATCCCGCCGGACGCTTCCAGCCGAGCGACGCCATAATCTGCGACACACTTCCGTATGTCCCCTGAACAATAGCTTCCTTCGCGCGTTCATGCGAGCAGTCCGTACACGCGCAGATCGGAGCGGCCGCGGCGGAATCCAGGCTGCCCTTCCGCTTGGCGTAGCTGACGATGGCCTCGACCATCGATTTGCAGCCGCCGCAGGAGCCGGACGCCTTGGTCTTCTCCTTCACCTGCTGCGCCGTGTCCAAGCCATCCTGGATCACGCAGCACATAATCGCGCCCTTGGAGACGGCATTGCACGCGCACACCGTTTCCTTATCCGGCATCGCCGCAATGCGCTCGTCTTGGCCTTCCGAACCTGACTGTGCTGCGGCTGCAGCCAACGCAGACACCGGGGCGTTCTCCTTCACAAGCTTAAGCAGCGCGTTCGACTCCGAGGTGTCGCCGTACAGAATCGCACCGCATACCGCACCGTCCATCATCGTTACTTTCTTGTAGGTGCCCTTCACCCCGTCGAAAATCTGCAGCGCCGTTCCCGCAACCTGCTCTTGAATTTCGCCCACCGAGAACATCTCCACGCCGGATACCTTCAGCTGCGCCGACGGGACAGAGCCCGTATACGGCTGGCACTCCTCATCAGGACGGCATAGCAGCTGCGCCAGTACCTTGCCCTGCTCGTAAAGCGGCGCAACCAGTCCGTACGCGATGCCGCGATGCTCCGCGCATTCGCCAACCGCATATATATCTGGCACGCTGGTTCGCATGTAATCATCTACGACAATCGCCCGATTGGTTCGGATGCCGCCGCTTTTGGCCAGCTCCACGTTTGGAATAATGCCAACCGCAACAATGACAAGATCCACGTCGATTGACGTCCCGCTGGCGAAGCGAATGCCCTTGGCGCGGCTTCGTCCTGTAATGCTCTCGGTATTCGCGTTCAGCCAGAATCGCATGCCCTGGGCCTCCAGCTCCTTGCGCAGCAGCTCCGCCGAGAGGTAATCCAGCTGGCGATTCATCAAGTAAGGCGCATTATGAATAACATCCGTCTCCATGCCGAGGTTCAACAGCCCGCGCGCCGCCTCAAGACCCAGCAAGCCGCCGCCGATTACGGCAGCCTTGCGGTATTTCTCCGCGTGCTCCATCATAATGCGGCAATCGTCCATATTCCGGAACGCGATCACGCCGGGCTTCTTCACGCCGTCAATCGGCGGTAGGAAGGGGGAGGAGCCTGTCGCCAGTATTAAAATATCGTATTCGACGCGAATGCCTGACTTCGTCTC
Source organism: Paenibacillus sp. PL2-23 (assembly GCF_040834005.1). Classification (NCBI taxonomy): domain Bacteria; kingdom Bacillati; phylum Bacillota; class Bacilli; order Caryophanales; family Paenibacillaceae; genus Paenibacillus; species Paenibacillus sp. PL2-23. The sequence goes on along the minus strand of NZ_CP162129.1, from coordinate 946,185 downwards.
TACCAGCTTTCTCGCGGAATCCAGCTTGACGACAGTCTCGCCCGTGTACAGCCGAATGCCGTTCTCATCATACCAAGACCAATCGTTAATCATAATTTCATCCATTGCCGAATTGCCCTGCAGCACCTTGGACAACAAGATGCGATTATAATTAGGCCTGGGCTCGCTGCCAAAAATCGTAATCTGGAACCGGTCTGGCTCCAGCTTCAATATCTCTTCAACGCAGCGAACGCCGGCCATGCCATTGCCAACTACAACCAATCTCGGTTTGTTCATCTATGCTCACATCCACTCTTACGATTTGCCTATCGTGAGGAAACGTACCTCCTGGCCTGAAGCGGCTCCGCCGCCTCCTGCCGGGATACAGACCAGCGCATTCGCTCTTGCGAACGCCGCTACGTTGCCGGACTTATCGTGATGAAGGGGTTCAACGACCCACTCCCTGTTATCGCGGTAAGCGAACGCCCTTGCGAATCTAGAATATGGGCATGGCTTCATTACCGCGTCAGATAATCTGCCATCCAACCATTCCGCGCCATATTCCGTTCTTCCCGACGCCTTAAGCACGGCCGAACGAACAAGCAGCTCAAGCCCCGTAAAGCAAGCGGAGGGATTACCTGACAGGCAGATCATGACTTTACCGTCAGCTGCATAAGCAGACGTCGGCGTCCCTGGACGCATCAGCACCTTGGTGAACAGCGGCTTGGCTCCTGTCTCCTCCGCCGCCCTTCTGACGTAATCGTAATCCCCTACTGACACGCCGCCAATTGTAATCACGGCATCTGCCTCCGCCAAGGCTCGCCTCATCTCCGCCTGAATCGCCAGCAAGCTGTCCGGCACCGGACTCCGCTGCAGCGGCACCGCGCCCAGCTCCAGCAGCCTCGCGCCCACCATAAACCCGTTGGCATCGTAGATGCCTCCACGCGCAAGCGGCTCGCCCGGCAGTATCAGCTCGTCGCCAATGGGAATAACCGCAATGACCGGCTTCCGGTATACGGGAATGGCGTGCACTCCTAATGAAGCCAGAATAGCTATTTCCTTGGCCCTTATGGCGGTCCCGCGATAGAGAACGGTTAACCCTTCGGGAATGTCTTCCCCTCGTTCAGCGATATGCTGGCCGCGGGCAGGCGGTCGGTCTACGCGGATACAGGGCTTGCCCCGGACACTTTTCGACACAGGCGCCATCTCTTGAATAATAATACAATCATAACCATCAGGGACAGGCGCCCCGGTAAAAATACGGACAGCACCATAGCTCTCTTCCCCTTGGAACGTTTGCTCTGAGCGGTCGCCCGATCGTACCTCTCCTATAATATCGAGGCGCACCGGCGCTTCCGGCGAGGCTCCCGAGACAGCAGACCAACGAACAGCGTAGCCGTCCATGGCAGATCTCCGGAATGGCGGCACCGAGATCGGGCTTTTAACATCGGCGGCCAGCACTCTTCCGCCAGCGTCCCAGATCGGCACCTCCTCGGCGGCCGGAGCTTCGATATGGTTAACCAGCAAGGAAACGGCCTTGGCGACAGAAGCATGTAACAAATCAGCTGCAAGCACAGCCGTCATATGGCCCCCTCCTTATTCCGATACTTAACATGGTATGGTGAAAATAAGCATGAAAAGCCCTTTCTCGAACATCGTTTCGAGAAAAGGCATCGTCGCCGTCGAGCACTGCACCCCATTGTGCCGCTCTCTTTATAAAATTAGAGTAGTGCATGAGTGTGATCGTGTCAATATTTATAACATAAAAAGATGGTGGAAATTTATGAAACTTATTGTGTAAGGTATATTGACATGATTCTTCCGTCATTCTATAATTCGTGTTGAGAGCACAACATCGTGCTCCACTATAACAAGGCGCACAAGGCTGTGAGCCACCGGCAACGAAGCCGCATTTTCCCCAATCACTTGGGTGAAATGCGGCTTTTATTGATACACTAGAAACAGTAGAAAAGGGAGAGATGGAGATGGACAGAAAAAGTTTTTGGCAAAGCGGTCACCGACCAACCTTATTGAGCTCGTTCCTGTATTTTGATATCAGCTTTATGATCTGGGTGCTGATTGGACCTCTTGCCGTTATTATTGCGCAGGACTATCCGATGACTCCTGTGGAGAAGGCCAACCTGGTGGCGCTGCCGATTCTGGGCGGCTCGATTCTGCGCCTGGTGCTGGGCTACCTGACAGACTATATCGGTCCCAAAAGAACGGCGCAAATCGGCATGCTGGTTACCATTATCCCGCTTGTGATGGGCTGGCAATTCGTGCAATCGCTGGATCAGCTTTATATTGTAGCTTTGCTGCTCGGCGTCGCCGGCGCTTCCTTCGCCGCAGCTCTGCCGCTCGCCAGCCAGTGGTATTCCAAGGAGCATCAAGGCCTTGCGATGGGGATCGCCGGCGCAGGGAACAGCGGTACGGTTATTACGACGCTGTTCGCTAACCGTATTGCTCAGCATTTTGGCAGCTGGGAGGTCGTGTTCGGCCTGGCACTCATTCCGATCATCGCTGTTTTCATCTTTTTCACCATCTTCGCCAAAAACAGCCCGAATCGTCCCGCTCCAAGAACGCTTGCTCAATACGGCAATGCCTTCAAGCAGCGCGACACTTGGATCTTCTGTGCTTTCTACTGCGTCACCTTCGGCTTCTTCGTTGGCTTGTCCAACTATCTGACGATTTTCTTCAATACACAATATGGCCTGGAGCCCGTTCGCGCGGCGGACTTCACGACTACAGCCGTTATCGCGGGCAGCTTCTTCCGTCCGGTCGGCGGCTATCTGTCCGATAAGCTCGGCGGAACACGCATGCTCTTATTCCTGTACGGAGGAGCTGGCATTATGCTGGCGTCTGTGGCTTCCCTGCCGGCTCTGCCTGTTGTTATCACGCTGCTGTTCGTCGCCATGATGTGCCTTGGCATGGGCAACGGCGCCGTATTCCAGCTCGTGCCTCAACGCTTCGGCAGCGAGATCGGCCTGTTGACCGGCATCGTCGGCGCAGCCGGCGGTCTCGGCGGCTACGCTTTGCCGCTGGTGCTGGGCCGTCTGTACCAATCCACTGGCTCGTATACGCCAGGCTTCCTCGTGCTTAGCGCAGTTGCGCTTGCCGCGCTCGTGCTTCTGGCGGTTGCTCAACTCAGCTGGCGCAACAAGTGGCTGGACAAAGGCGGCAAGGCGCGCCTGGAGCCAGCCGCCGATACTGGCGTTCAGATCTAAGTTAAGTTCCGTGACCTCCCCCTTCTTCCCAGGCGTATGGTACACTTGGGGTATAAGAACTGGGGGAGGTCGTTTGTTGTATGAAGCAGGAATTACTTGCAATCATGAATAGCTTGGATGGCCGTGAGACCGTGTCTCCATTGCTGCCGAAGCGTATATGGGACGAGGCGCTTGATTCGCGAATCGCAGCTCTCACGCAGGATGGGTTCCCTGCGGAGACGACGGTTATTGCTTTGATGGCCGGACTTCATCTGCGGAACGACAGCCTGGACCGCTCACACGCATTCGCGCAGGAAATCGAGCATGACGCGACCGGCGCTTACTGGCACGGTATTATGCACCGTATGGAAGGCGATTTCTACAATTCGAAATATTGGTTCCGACAAGCAGGGCATCATCCTGCCATGAAGCTGACACAAACACGGGTGGCAGAGTGGCTTGGGGGCGCAGCGGCGCAACAAGCAATGAGTGCCGTCACGGATCCCGATGTAAGAGGAACGCTCTTATCCTTCCAATCCGAGAGTGGCTGGGAGCCTTCAGCGTTCGTCGACCTCATCGTCTGGCAGGAGCGCCACGCGTCGAACGAGCTTCGCCCTCTGCTGGAGAAGCTTCAAGACATTGAGCTCCGCTCCTTGTTCGAGCATACGCTTGCAGCGGCAAAGCCTTATTGGCCCGAAGCGCAATAAGGTGACACACAAAAAAAGGGCGTCCCCAGGTGCTTATGGCAGCCTGGCTGGACGCCCTTTGTTTGTTTTGCCCGTGGTGTTATACACGTATCTCCTCTTGAAACAGGAACCGATGCATAAGCCATTCCGCTAATCCTAGCGTGAGCGCGATCATAACCGTCTCTCCGAGCGACAGACTCCAATCATACAAGTAGGAGAGGAGGCCAAGATAACCCGCTGCAAGCACAACATCACACACCGTCGCGAATGCATTATTCGTAGCACGAAGGATGATCTGATCTCCAATGAGATAAGCCAGCACCACCAGGCCCGTGGCGACAACAACCGCGCTCCAATAGGATATTTCTGTGTAATAATAGAGATAGGTGGCCACAATCAAGCCGTTCACAAGGAATTTCAACAGAAACTTCAGCATGGAACGTCCTCCCTTATCCTTACTGGTTAGCTAAGACGGGCTCCATAGCCGGCGCGGAATGCACAAACGCAGGAGGAGCGGCCAGCTCTGGAGCGTCGCCCATTGCCTTAGGCTCTGCGACATATTCGAACTGGCCTTGGCCGTCCATCGATGCGCCGCTTGCCCAACGTCCCTGGCTGCTCTCCTGTCCCTTGGAGAAATCCATAAATTTGTATGATACGTCCTGACGCTCCAGATGCTGTGGGAACGAAGACGGAACAATCGGCTTCTGATTCTGCTCGATTTCCTCGATCGCCGCCATCCATTGATTCTGATGCATCGTATCCCTCGCAATCAGGAAGGATAACATATCTCTTACACCGCGATCCGTCGTCTGCTCGTATAATCGAACAACCTGCAGACGCCCTTGGGATTCCGCATTCAGATTCGCGCGGAAATCGGCAAGCAAATTGCCGCTTGCAATCATATAACGCGCGCTCCAAGGATAACCTACGCTGTCAGCAGGCATTGCGCCTAAGCCGGATACAATCACATGCTGCGGGTTCATGCCCCCCAGCACCGCATGGATGACGGGATCCTGGGCTGCCTTCTCCAGTTGGTCGACGGGAGCTCCCTCAAGAAGTCTTGCGATCATGGTCGCGAGCATTTCCACATGACCAATCTCCTCTGTGCCGATGTCCAGAAGCATGTCTTTATATTTCGCCTCCGCACGGCAGTTCCAGCCTTGGAACAGGTATTGCATCATTACACTGATCTCGCCGAACTGACCGCCCAGCACCTCTTGCAGCTTTTTCGCGTATAACGCGTCGGGCTTATCCGGCTTCGTATGGTACTGCGTTTCCTTGATGTGAAAAAACATATGGAACCGACCTCCTGTCATGGTATGGGACAGAAGGTAATTTCCCCTGGGACTGTTTCTTTTATGCTATATTAACCACTTCATTGCGCAAGTCGGCACTTGGCGTTCACCACTTGATTCGAGAGATTCCTTCCAGAATAGCGGAGCGCTCCTCCTCGTTCATCGGCCAGCCCGCGACTTCCCGTTTAATTCGCTCCATGTTGGCGTATCCCTTGGCCAGCCCGTTCAATCGCGCGGCAAGCGTGGCCCCGTTCAGTGCCGCTTCGTTCCCGTACCAGACGAGCAGCATGTCCATGGCACGGGGGAATCGCTTCAAATAATATTTCTGATGGCGCTCCTCCGCGGGGTAAAACGCCTCCAGCAAAGCTATTTCCGTATCCGGCCGCTCCAGTCCTCGACTCATTCGAAACTCAAGCACACTCTCGATGTCAGCTCGCTGCGCGTCGTCTTCGTAGAAGAACAGCGATTGATATTGCCTGCCCTTGTAATCATTGATGTTCGCAGGCTTATGGCTATCCCAGAAGAGGCTGGCAATCTGCGGAAGAGTCAGCAGACCCGGATCATATACAATTTGCACGGTCTCCGTATGATCGCCCATCTCGCGGTAGGTCGGACTCTCCGCTTGGCCACCCGCATAGCCCACTCGCGTGCGGATCACGCCGGGCAGCTGGCCGAACAACGCCTCTGGGCTCCAGAAGCAGCCCATTCCGAAGGTTGCCGTGCGCGCTTCATTGAATTGGGGCTGATAGGCCACGGAATGGATAGCCTCATCATTCATGCCTATTCCTCCTCGTATCGTAATTTGCTCACAGTGTAACACATCTTATCTAGCGCACCTACTCTGGATAAGGGTACCGCCTCTGGGCAGAAAAAAAGAAACGGGCCGCCAAGCCTGCCCGTTCCTTATGATTTGCCTTGTTCAGCTTTTGCGCCTAAGAAAGAATTCAACTGCTCCAACATATTACCGCCGCCTGTCAGGGATATGCTGCCGATCCTGTCGCAAATCTTCTCAAGAAACTCCAGCTCCTTGAGCCGGTACAGCGTGCCGTTCTCCTCCATCAGCTTCGCCGTGTTCAGCAAGCTCCGGGTCGAAGCAGTCTCCTCTCGGCGCGTGATAAGATTAGCCTGGGCCTTCTTCTCCGCTAGCAGTACCGTATTGAGTATGTCACGCACCTCGCCCGGCAGAATAATATCCTTGACACCTGCGGACAGGAACTCAACGCCGAACGTTTCGTTTTTCTCGCTGAGTTTCTCAAGTACATACGTCCCAACCCCCTGCTTCACGCGCAGCAAATCGTCCAGCCTTAGCGTGCCCACATATTCGCGCAGAATAAGCTGCAGCATGATGTATACCTGCTCCTCAAAGCCTCTGATTTCAAGTGACTTTAGGGGATCCGTTATTCGGTATTGGCAGACAAAGTTCAACCGCAGCGTAACCTTATCCTCGGTCATCATCTCCTGACCCGTCATATCAAGTTGCTGACGTCGCAGGTCGACAATCTTCACCTGCACACTGACTGGTCCTTTCCAAAAATAATATTTGCCCGGCTCCAGCTCTCTCTGAAACACGTTGTTGAAGAAAAGCAATCCCCGCTCGTAGCTTGCGATTTCCGTCATCGTACAGTAGGCCATAAGCTTAGGCTGCACCGATGCGCCGATCTCCTTCGATAGCTCAGGCTCACGAATGTCAGCAAGCTTGAAGGTGTGCCGCTTCAGCGTGTTCCAGAACGCATAAGCCCCTGGAGTCAGCAGCGAAATGAATCGCCCGTCTTCGTAATGGAGCGCATATTCATGATCCTCCACATCCACGACACTAAGCTCATTTAGCAGTTCGGTATCATGCCGAAAGACGCTGAGGTCCTTGCCCTTCACCACGAACGGCTTGGCTGTATCCATTACAATAACATCTCGTCCCGACCAAACTGCCAGTCGATATACCCCCGGGCGAAGCAGCTTGACATAGCTGCCCTTCTCAAATAACAGGCCACGCTCATCGTTTTTGATGATAACGGTCTTGAATAACCTTTTCATTATCTGTACCCACCTCATTTTCATGTTTGATTGATCATTCGCCGGGAATGGTCCCTCCGAGCTTGAGCGGAATCGACTGATAAGAAGCGTCATCCGGCAGGGCAGAGAAGTCCCGAACAAGGTGAGTCGGGGCCGCTTTCATCCCGCTCTATCTTGTTCCTCCCGTCTCCTTGCCAGGCCGGCCTCTCACATTTCCCAGAGCCGCCGATTGCAGAGCCCGCCCGCAGCGGCGGAATGCCTGACTAGGCAAAGGCTCCGACTCGGCATGCCGGTAGACGCGCATACTTAAGTCAAGCCAGCCCCAGTGACATCTCCACCTGGCCGTTCCCGCGAAGATCACAATAGGATAGTTGCTCGATCCCACATCGAGTGCTCTGTAACGAGCGTTCGCTTCAAAGGCGATTGACTACTACATTGTCGGATTAACGCCCTGCAGCATGCCCAGCATACCGGAGCATACTTGCCCGGCACTGCGGAACAGTTCGGATGTTCGCGCCAAGGAGCCCTGCAGCAAGCGATTAACCTTCTTCATCATGCCAGAACATACCAAGATGGAACATGGCGAAAGTATTACAATGAATTTTTTTTTGCGCGATACAGATCCCCCTGTTGACAAGAGACACCTCAGGGATTAGAATATTAATTAATTAGAAAAATATCTAAATAACTAAATGTTGAAAGGAGCATACCCTACGCCATGTCCATTAACGAAGCCTTCAAAGCGCTGGCTGATCCGACACGGCGCAAAATTCTAGACCTGCTCAAGCAATCTGACCTGACTGCCGGCGAGATCGCTGATCACTTCGAGATGACAAAGCCCAGCATCTCCAACCACCTTAATATTCTGAAGCAGGCTGAGCTGGTCTGGGTTCAGCGCCAAGGGCAAACTATGCTTTATTCCCTGAATCTAACGGTATTCCAGGACGTCATGAAATGGATGATGGATCTCCAACAATCGAAAGGATGATGAACATGAATAAATGGATAATTCCCCTCTTCTCCGCCTTCGCCGCATTGCTCGCCAGCCTACTTGTATACGATAGCTTGCCAGCGGACATGGCCGTTCACTTCAGCGCCGCCAATGAGCCGGACAATTATATGAGGAAGTCGTTCGGCGCGTTCCTCAGCCCTGTATTGATCGTGTTTGTCGCATGGACCGTCTTATTCACTGCCCGCTTTGAGAAGGATGAGAACAAACGAGCGAAGGCTGAAGCTGCGATGCCGACCGTCGCTGCCGCTGTATCGCTCTTGCTGCTTGCCATTCATGGCGCGATTCTGGCCTTCAACTTAGGCTATGACATCAGTCCATTCACGGTGGCCGCATTTGCTGTCGGCGGCGTGTTCCTCATCATCGGCAATCTGCTTCCGCGCATGCCGCAGGGGTCGACACAATGGCCGAGGCTGTCCGATGCCTCGCAGCGCAAATTTGCCCGCTTCCAAGGCAGACTGATGGTTGTCACAGGATTTCTGCTCATCGTTACGGCATTCCTGCCAAAGGCTTACGTTCCGATCATTGTTTTATCGCTGATCGCTTGCTTCGCATTGATCACGATTGCCGCTCTAGTGGGCCTATCCCGCCGTTAACGTTGAGGTTGACGTTGGCAACGAAACAGCCGCCCTTGCAGCTCCAATGGGATGCTTGCAAGGGCGGCTGTGCGCTGCAACTATAAATGAGAAGCCTTCGAAAACATTGCGCCACAACCTACATACATGATGACTCTGGTGAAAAGGCGATATAGTCGGCCGTCCGCATAGCCATAGCGGCTGCTGTAACGGAGGGATTGCTGGCACCCAGCGACGGCAGCACACTGTTGCCCGCCGCGAACAAGCCCGGCACTCCGTGAATTTGCCCATACGGATTAGTTGCCGACGTAGCGGGATCATAGCCCATACGCAAGGTCCCATGCTCATGAAAGTCCGCCCCTGGAGGCAGCACGCATAGCTCGGGCACGCCGTCAGGTCCGGCCAGGACCATGCCGGACGCCTCCGCTATACGCGGCATATCCGCCTTGATCCGCTCAATGATCGCCAAATCGCGTGGACTGTAAGCGAAGCTTACGCCAATCTGAGGCACACCGTATGGGTCCAGGCGTGAGGGATCCAGATACACATAATTTTCATAACGGGACTGAACGGGACCGAAGCCGCCAAAGAAATTAAGCGCCCACTCGCTTTGGTCGGGCTTGGGACGGTCATGATACCAATAATATAAGCTCGGGCCTTGAAGCTGCACCTGATATGGCTTCGATGGTGTCGGGGGCACCAGCACCGCAAGCACGCCGCCCACCTCTGGAAAGCCCGTTGTGTTCAGTATGGCATTTCCCACCACGAAGGAATGATTCGCCAGATAATGGCCGATCGCCCGGCCCTGAATACCGGAATACAGCAGCAGCCGAGGCGCCTGCAGGGCGCTCGTCGCAACAATTACCCTTTTGGCACGAAGCGTATGCGCTCTTCCGACCGGTCCGTACGCCTCCGCTCCAATCGCGCGCCCCCCGCTTAACAGAATTCGAGTGGCGTAGGCGCCAACGGCCAGATCAAAGCCAGTATCCATATTCAGCGCGGATGCGATGAAGTCGATGGAGCTGAAGGCCGGACTTGAGCGGATATCTCCGAAGGCGGTAGGCGTTGTATCCACGGCCATCGGGGTGGCAGCAGCCCCCGTATAGCCGCGCGACCATAGCCGATTCAGCACAATACGCGTAACGGTGGAGTTCTTGGTGTAATCCGTCGATATGCCCATCGCCTCTTCCGCAATATTGTAATAGAGCTCCATCTCCTGCTTGGCAACCGGCCACCCCTCCAGCTCCCAATCGGGGATACGCGGGCTTACAGTACCCCAAAACTGCGTTCGGCCGCCAAGTGAATACACCTCGCGAGCTCCCGCAAATTGCGGCAGCGTTCGGCCAATTGGGAACGACACGGAGGGATTCACGAACAGTCTGGCCGCCCGCTCCTCGCTTAAGGTTGGCACATTCCAGCTATGCGTCTGCAGGAGCAAGCCGCCCCGCTCTATGACGCCGATCCTTCTGCCGCTGCCAGCCCATTGCATACAGAGTCGCCACAGGGCCGCACCACCACCCATTCCCGAGCCGATTATTAGCGCATCGTATTCCGTTTGGGCCATATCATCCAGCGACGTTAGCGGCACCCATGCGTTCAAATAAGGAGCCGGATCCGTTGGCGGACACGCAAAAGCGCCAGCAGAGCCAGTAATGGCAGTGGCCGTGCCCGGCACCTGATAGCTGTCATCCGGTCGATGGAACCAACTGTCCCCTTGGTGCCCGGTGTTATTTGGCAGGGATGCCCCTTCACATGCCGCTCCCCTTCTCGCCGCGTGATCCTCCATCGCACTGACCCCACCCTTCGCCTATAACATTTTAACATCATATGTATGTTCGCCGCGTAGCTTTCAACCCTCACAATCGCTGGGCAACAGCATAAGATACAGCATCAGACAACGGGAGAATGAGCTAACATGATTAGAGCTATTATCGGCACCAGAGCTTACCAGGAGGCGCGGCCGATCCGGGTGACTATCTGGAATGAGTTTGTCGCGGAGAAAACAAAGCCTGAAGTCGCGGCCGTCTATCCCCTCGGGATTCACCGCGCGCTTGAGGAGGGGCTTGCGCCCTACGGGTTTCACATTCGAATCGCTACATTGGAGGAGCTGCAGCATGGCTTGACCGAGGAGGCGCTGGACCAGACCGATGTGCTGATCTGGTGGGGCCATGACGCGCATGAGCAGGTGAGCGACGAGGTGGTGGAGCGGGCGTACCGACGGGTGCTGAACGGCATGGGGCTGATTGTGCTGCACTCCGGGCATTTCTCCAAGCTGTTCCGCAAGCTGATGGGAACCACCTGCGATCTGAAGTGGCGCGAGGCGAATGAACGGGAGCGGCTGTGGGTCGTCGATCCCGCGCATCCCATCACGGCAGGGCTTGGCGAGTTCATCGAGCTGACGGAGGAGGAGATGTATGGAGAGTTTTTCGACATCCCCGCTCCCGACGAGCTGGTATACATCGGCTGGTTCCAGGGCGGCGAGGTGTTCCGGAGCGGCTGCTGCTTCTACAGGCGTCTGGGCAAAATTTTTTATTTTCAGCCCGGCCATGAGACGCATCCAACCTACTATAACAACGAAATTCGGCGCGTAATCGCCAACGCGGTACGCTGGGCCGCCACCCCTCATGGCGCTGCGCCAACATTCGGGCACACCGCCGCGCTTGAGCCGCTCCCACACACTCCAAACCATCCGCCCATTGGCGAATAGACGTTTCTGGCACGTCTATTTGCTCCAAAACACACACTCCAGCTCATTTAGACGTTCCTGGCACGTCTATTTGCCCACAAACACCCGCCCCGGCTCATTTAGACGTTTCTGGCACGTCTATTTACTCCAAAACACATACTCCAGCTCATTTAGACGTTCCTGGCACGTCTATTTGCCCACAAACACCCGCCCCAGCACATTTATACGTTCCTGGCACGTCTATTCGCTCGCTACCACCCGCCCCAACACATTTAGACGTTTCTGGCACGTCTATTTCCTCACACCACCCGCCCCGGCTCCCGACAACAAAGAAACTGCCCCGGCAGCAACGCCGGAGGCAGTTTCATTGTTGTTCTTTGTTCATATATGGCGCGCTAAAGTCCCAGCCCCTTCAGGCGGAACGCGAAGGTGGTGGAGCGGCTGGCATACAGCGTATATTCCTTATGCGTGCGGGCTCCCCAGCTGTCATCCCCGCCGACGCCCATCTGCTTGTAGTTGATGCGAAGCACGGTCTTGTCGGACGCCGGAAGCTTGTAGGCATGATCATGAGCCTCCAGCTCAGACGGCGTGTACGGCAGCGCGTTCACGTCGAAGGAGCTGTCTGCCGTAATCCGCAAGCCCTGGCCCTCAGCGTTCGCCAGCTCGGCCCAGCGTACCTCCGTCTTGTTGCCGCATTCCTGCGGCCTCAGATACGGAACGAGCTGCTCCGCGACATTCCCGCTGAATATCCCCAGTTTGGCGCCCTCCTGACGGTCCCAATAGGACTCGTGCGGGCCTTTGCCATACCACGTCAGCCGATCGAACGAGGCGTCCAGCTCCAGCATGACGCCGATCTCCGGAATTTCCGGCAGTCCGCCGGCAGGCGCAAGATCTTGCCGCACCTCGATCTCGCCATCGGCGAAAAGCGTATACGCTAGCGCGCAGGCAGAACCGCCCGCTTCAGGCAGCGAGTATGCCGCTCGCACATGGACGCGGTCCGGCTCCGCCAGCCACTCCATGCCGAGCAGCTTGCGGCCTGCACCCGCCTCGCGCCACGGCGCGCAGCGCTCGTCGTGCTTGCTGCCGCGATCGTTATCCGTCACCGCGCGCCAGAAATTAGGCGCTGCCGGCTGCTTCAGCAGCTCGGAGCCGTTAACGGTATAGGAGATGAAATCTCCTGTGTCGAGGGCGAAAGCCGCTGTGAACGCCTCGCCCTTCACCACAAGCTTGCCGTCCTCCTGAGCGGCAGATACCCCGCCGCCCGCTGCGGCCCGAAGCCCGCCCCCAAGGAACGGCGTCCGGACGAATTGCTGGAATGCCAGCTCATGGCCCGCCGCAGCCCAGGTCGTCTCCTGCGCCAGCACAACCGACAGCGTCAGCACATATTCATCCCGCCAGTCGGCGCCAGCCAGCTCCACGGCCTCCTGCGGCAGCTCGATGAGCTTCGCTTCGCCCGGAGCAAGCGACGTCCCGAACGAGCCGCTGCTGACAGGCTTCCCGTTGCGCAGGAGCTCCCAAGCCAGACGGAACTCGTCCAGATCCGTGAAGCAGAAGCGGTTCTCTATCCGCACAGTTCCGGCCCCCCAGTCCAGCCCCTCCAGCAGCACGTTCTGATACACCTTCTTCGTCTCCAGCAGCTTCGGCGAGATGGAGCGATCCGCGAACACCAGCCCGTTGCCCGAGAATGTGCCGTCATGCGGAGATTCGCCAAAGTCGCCGCCATACGCCAAATATTCGATGCCGTCGCTTGTTGTTGTACGGAGCGCCTGATCCACCCAATCCCAGATGAAGCCGCCTTGAAGCACGGGATAGCGATAGAACAACTCCCAGTATTTATGCAGCCCCCCACAGGAATTGCCCATCGCATGGCTGTATTCGCAGATGATAAACGGCTTCGGCGGGTTGTTCTTGGCATATTGCTCAATCGTCTCCACAGTTGAGTACATATGGCTTTCAATATCCGTCGCGGCTTCCGACGCCCGATAGTGGAACGTGCCCTCATAATGAACGGGACGCGTCCCGTCCAGACGATGCAGAAGCTCGTGCATCTTCAGGAAGTTGTCTCCGCCGAAGGACTCGTTACCCAGCGACCAGATAACGATGGAGGGATGATTCTTATCGCGCTGGAACATGGAATGGCAGCGATCCAGCACGTTGTCCGTCCACTCCGGACGACTGCCGGGAATCGTCTCTCCCAGCTCCTTCTGGGCGTAGGTCCAAGTGCCATGCGTCTCCAGGTTCGTCTCGTCGATAACATACAGGCCGTATTCGTCGCACAGCTCATACCAAGCCGTCTGATTGGGATAGTGGGAGGTGCGGACCGCATTCACGTTATGCCGCTTCATAAGCAGGATATCCTGCAGCATCTCCTCGCGCCCCAGCGCCCTGCCTTGATGGCTGGAAAACTCATGGCGATTGACGCCCTTGAATTTCACCGCCTGCCCGTTCACAAACAGCAGATTCCCCTTAATCTCGACCTTGCGGAAGCCTACTCGGGTACGAAGCGTGTCCACCCGCTCTCCGCTTGCGTCGAACACGTTCAGCTCCAGCCTATACAGATTAGGCTTCTCCGCGCTCCATTTCAACGGATTCTGCACATGAACAGCTCCGCTCATCGACACGCGTTCTTCTTCGCCGAGCTCGCCCTGCACCACCAGCTTATCCGTTAGCGCGGGCTGGCCGTCCGAGCTGTACAGCATCCCCTCGACGCGGCACACCCCACGGCTCTCACCGGCATAATTCAGCAGCGTAAGGTCCAGCTGGAGCTCCGCATCACGGCCAGACTCGTCCAGCTCGGTACGGACAAAATAATCATACAGATGAACCGTCGGCACCGAATACAGATAGACATCACGGAATATGCCGCTTAGCCGCCAGAAATCCTGATCCTCCAGCCAGCTTGCATCGCACCAGCGGTACACCTCCACCGCCAGCTTGTTGGCCCCCTCAACCAAATAAGGAGAGATGTCGAACTCGGCCGGCGTGAACGTATCCTCGCTATAGCCGACCAAATCCCCATTCACCCATACGTAGAAGGCGGACTCCACGCCCTGGAAGCTGAGGAATACAGGCTGGCCGTCCCATGCCTTGGGCACAGTGAACTCCCGCGTATAGGAGACGACGGGATTATAATTCGTTGGCGCGAAGGGCGCCTTAATATCGTCATGCTCTATCCATGGATAGCGCACATTGACGTATTGCGGATAATCATAGCCCTGCAGCTGCCAGTGGCCCGGAACTGCAATCTCCGCCCAAGCCGAGGTGTCGTAATCCAATTGGTAAAAGGATGTGTTCCGCTTGTCCGGCGACTCCGCGAACGAAAACCTCCATTGCCCGTTAAGGGAAAGCGTACGCTCAGCGCCATAAGCGCGAGCTGCATGCGCTTCCATACGGTTAAGCGCAAAAATGTCAGGATTATTATTCCACTCCGGATAACCGTTAGCGGGCGGCGTATAGATGAATTTCGGCTTGCTCTTCAGAGTTTTCACTTGCTTCCCATCCCCAATCCTATAAGTTTAATTCTATTGTATAGATAGGCTTATGGGCTTAAAATATAATCATCCTGATTCCAACTATAAGAATATTGCAATTCATATTCCATATCATTCGAGGTGATATCCACATGTCATCCGTCACCAGAAGGCGGTTCGTGCTGACCCCCGCCTATGAGAATACGCTGCCCCTCTACATCGAGAGCATCGGCGACAATACCCACGAAGCGCTAGTGGACCGACAGGCCGGCTACCCGTTCTTCCACTGGATTCAGACCTTGTCCGGCGAAGGCGCCGTAAGATTCCAGGGCGGAGAGACGAAGCTGCCTGTTCGGCAGGGCATCTTCCTCCATCCCAATGTGCCCCATCACTACGAGCCGCTGACCGAGCGCTGGGAGACGCTCTATATTACATTCGGGGGCACCGCGGCGCAGGCAGTCGTCGCATCCCTTGGTCTTGAATCCGGCGTCTATCATTGGGAGGACGAATCGCCCCTCTCCACTCTGCCAGCGGATATGCTGCGGCGCGTCGAGGACGAGTCGGATATGTTCGGCCTTGGCGGCTCGACAGATGTGTACCGCTTCCTCATTCATCTGCAGAAATATGGCCACACGGAGCCCGACGGCTCCGTTGCCGGCAACGCCCGCAAGCTCCAGCCGCTCATACGCTGGCTGGAGACCAACTATGATGACGCATCCATCGGAATCGAGCGCATGGCGAGCAGGCTCCATGTCTCTATGCGCACGCTGAACTCCTTGTTTCGCGAGACGTTCGGGCTGACGCCTTACGCTTATTTGCTGCATATCCGAATCAGGCAGGCCAAGACTATGCTGCTAAATGATCCCCGCCTGACCGTCAAAGCGGTAGCCGCCGCCACGGGCTTTCGGGATGTCAGCCACTTCACCGCGACGTTCCGCCGGGCGGTCGGCATGCCGCCGGATCGGTTCCGCAAGCTGCACTAAATCCGCAAAAAATAGATAGACCAGCGTCTATCAGGCTTGATATACTTTACTGAAAGAAATGTGACGGCACCCATAGTCGATGGAGGACCACGGGAGGGAAGTAAAGTGGATAACGACGATCAATTGCCTATAGACAAGAACAGCAATGCCCATCTGAGCCAGCTTGCATCCGTCGGACAGATTGCAGCAGGAATTGCGCATGAAGTTAAGAATCCGCTTACAGCAGTCAAAGGTTTCTTGCAGCTGCTGAAGGAGAAGAACGAGCATCGCTACATCGATATCGCGGAGAACGAGCTGAACAACGCGCTAGACGTTCTGCAAAACCTGCTTCAGGTGTCGAAGCCCGATCTGGACGAGCCGTTCGAGCCCATCGACCTGACTGTCGAGCTGGAATCCATCGTACAGCTATTCCAGGACCAGTTCTACCGAGTGGCGGTCACGACGATTCTGGATCATTCGGGCACCTTCATTTATGGCAAAAGAAATCAATTGAAGCGAGCTTTTTTTAACCTGCTCAAAAACGCTTTTGAAGCCATCCCGGGCAAGGGCTCCATCGTCATTAGCCATGCCTTGCAGGAGGATACCATTGTCATCAAGGTGTCCGACACCGGCTCCGGCATTCCAGCCGACAAGCTGAAGCTGCTGGGCACTCCCTTCTATACAACCAAGGAGCATGGGACAGGCATGGGGCTCGCCTTCGTCTATTCCGTCATCTATCAGAATAACGGCTCCATTGAGGTAGCCAGCGAGCAAGGCGTGGGCACAACGTTCACGCTGACCTTCGCAAGGGATCGACGCAGAAGCGTTCGAGAGTCGGAGCAGCCGCTGACCGCCGAGCTGCAGGAGCAGCCCGAGCTTCTTGAGGCCAAGGAGCTGGCGACGCTCCGCGAATGGTTCCTCCAGCATCGTGATACATTCCAAGAGCTGCTGCTTGCGGAGGCGGCGGCCATACGGGGCAGCCTCGCGGATCAGCTGAGAAGCGACAGTCGGCTGATTGAGGATGCTTACCAGCTTGCGCTGCACGTTGTGGACGGCAGAGAGCAGGAGCTGCTCCAGCTCGCGGGACAAGCAGGCGTCACGTGGTCTCCAGAGTCACTGACGCTGGCATCCAAGCTGAACTGGACGCAAGCGGTGAGACGTGCGTTATGGACCAGCTTGAACCAATTCGCCAAGGGCAAGTCGGCATTCCATGGGAAGGCGTTTTTTTTCGCGCTGGAGAAACGGGTTAACGGTCTCTTAGATCAATTCCTGTCCCAGCTCGCTATGAGCTTCGGGCAGAATCATAACGAGCCCCTTCACGCCCACCACAGTCTGGTCGAGGAGCTGTCTATGCCCATCATCCCGCTCAACCCAACAACGTTAATGGCAGCGGTGGTGGGACCTATTGATTCGTCGCGCTCTTCCGCTATTGAAGACAGAGTGCTTGCCGCAGTCGGCAGAAGCGGAGCCGCTACGCTGATTATTGATTTGTCAGGCGTTACTGGTCTGGAGGCGGCAGCGATCCGTCGGTTCAACGACATTATCGACGGCACGAAGCGAATGGGCTGCGAGACCATATTCACCGGCATTGGTCCCGAAATCGTCAAGCTCTTCATCAGCGAGGGCATCCCGTTCGAGAATAAGGCCCTCATCAAACGTACGGTATTGCAGGCGCTTGATCAACATCCAGCGCATGCCAGCAGCAGCGACCCCGGCCGTCAGAGCCAAGAGGAATAACCGCGCATAAATTGGGAGCTTTCGCACAACCTAACTCCATCTACCCTATGATACGGAAACCTGCCTAAAACGCAGGTTTTTGTCATTCACTCACATGCCGCTATACGGAGGAAAGCTTCCATGAATCCCAATAACTCATCACAAGCCAAACAACCGACGTTATCCGTCTTCGCGCTGGGCGGCGTCTTCGAAATCGGCAAAAACATGTATGTCGTGCAGTATGGCGACGATATTCTTATGATCGACTGCGGCTCCAAATTTCCTGACGAAACCATGCTTGGCATTGACCTGATCATACCGGATATCAGCTACCTGAAGGAGCGAGCCCATCAGCTTCGCGCGCTGATCATCACGCATGGCCATGAGGATCATATTGGCGCGATCCCATATGTGCTGAGGCAGCTGGATGTGCCCGTATACGGCACCCCGCTGACGCTCGGCCTTATTCGCGGCAAGCTGAAGGAGCATGGCTTAAGCGACAGCGGGCTGCATACCATTCAGCCCGACTCCGAGATGAAGCTGGGACAGCTTCCCGTCACCTTCTTCCGTACCAATCACAGCATTCCGGATTGTGTCGGCATCGCGATCCATACGCCAGAGGGAACCGTCGTTCATACCGGGGATTTCAAGTTCGATCTGTCGCCCGTCAACCGTCAATTCCCTGATCTGCACAAAATGGCCCGTATCGGCGAGCAGGGCGTGCTCCTGCTGCTCTCCGAGAGCACGAATGCGGAGCGGCCGGGCTTTACGCCCTCCGAGCACATGGTCGGCGAGAAAATTCAGGAAGCGTTCCAGAAGGCTCGCAACACAATCTTCCTGACCACCTTCGCCTCTAACGTGAACAGGCTGCAGCAGGTCGCCGACGCCGCGCTGCTGACGAACCGACGACTTCTGCTGCTTGGCCGCAGCATGGTGAACGTTGTGAAGGTCGCAACGGAGCTGGGCTATCTCAGCATACCGGAGGGGACGATCGTGGAGCCGAAGGAAGCCGCCAATCTGCCGCGGGAGCGCCTGGCCGTCTTATGCACCGGCAGCCAGGGCGAGCCGCTTGCGGCCTTGTCGCGGCTTGCGACGTCTACGCACCCGCTAATCGCGATCCAGCCTGGCGATACCGTCATTTTTGCATCCTCCCCCATCCCTGGCAATGAAAAAAATGTGTCCGCCACGCTTGACCACCTATACCTGCTGGGAGCGAATGTCATCCATGGCGGCAGCTCTGCTACAGGGATGCATGTGTCGGGCCACGGCAGCCAGGAGGAGCTGAAGCTGATGCTGGCTCTGATGAAGCCGACTTATTTCGTCCCTATTCACGGGGAATACCGGATGCTCCACCATCACCGCCAGCTTGCGGAATCGGTGGGCGTCGAGCCCGAGAACATCTTCATCCTGCGGATCGGAGAGCTCCTGGATATTCAGAGCGGACAAGCGTCCCGCACTCGACAGGTTGCGGCTGGCAATATGCTCGTTGACGGCTTCGGCATCGGCGATGTCGGCAATATCGTGCTGAGAGATCGCAAGCATCTATCGGAGGACGGCATTCTGATCGTCGTCATTACGCTCAGCAGCCAGGACGGCGAGCTGCTGTCCGATCCCGATGTCATCACGCGCGGCTTCGTCTATGTAAGGGAATCCGAGGGGCTCCTGAGCGAGGTCAGCCGCCTCGTCGTGTTCGCGGTGGAGGAGCTGCAGCGGGCGGATCATGACTGGAACTGGTCTATGCTGAAGTCGAAGGTGAAGGATTCCATCGGCGGGTTCCTCTATGCCAAAACCAAACGCAGACCGATGATTCTGCCCATCATTATTGAGGTGTAACATCTAAGAAGGGAGCTGAGGGATATGGCTAGAAGACGTAGAAGAAGCTATGCGGTGCCAGGCGTAGAGCAGGGCATGCGCACATTCAAGGCGGAGGTCATGCGGCGGGAGGGCTATGCGGTGGACCCCAACCGGCCCGATGACGTGAAGTTCGAGGTGGCGAAGGAGCTTGGCGTACCGCTGAAGCAAGGCTTCAACGGTGATCTGACAACAGAAGAGGCCGGACATGTCGGCGGACGGATCGGCGGCTCGATGGTACGCGAGCTGATCCGGCTGGCGCAGGACCGTCTGTCCCGGGATTAGAGCTGTCAAGGTGAAACGGCTGTCGCCGCCCTTGGCGGCGCAGCGCGTTTCATGCCGAGGGTGTTAAATCGTAATGCGAATCAGCACCTTGCCATGCTCGAACTGGAAATGTATATCTCCGTTATACTTCTGGGCGGTTCGCTTAATGATGGTTAGACCGTTGCCTCTATGCTTGCCGAGTGCTGCCTTTGTGGTGTAGCCCTGCTGGAACAAGCACTTCTGATCTCTGGAGCTTAGGCAGGCCGGGTTCTCTACCGCAAATACATAACGGCCCTTCCTGGCCTGGCACACCACCCGAATCTCACGGGGCAGATCGCCTTCATAGATTTCCGCCGCTTCTATAGCGTTGTCTAGCAGGTTGGAGAATATTTTGACCAAATCCATACTGTCCACACGATCGAAGGCGTCCGGGTCCGTCTCGTATTCAATCGCGATCCCCTTGGAATTCGCCAGCTCCCACTTGCTCTGGAACAGCACCATGAGCACCGGATTCTGCACGCGCATCGACAGATCCAGGGAACGGGAATCTACGGACATCCGCTTCAAATAGTCCAGGGCGCGATCGTAATATTTCATCTGCAGCAGTCCTCTCAGCACCTGAAGGTGATTGAGCCGATCATGCCTGCTGAGCTTCATGCTTTCAATAATTTTGCCAAGCTCTGCCATATAGACGCTTTCGCTTTCCTTGAGATCCATCCTGAGCTTGTGCCGGTACCACTGGTTCAGAAGGAAGATAGCTGCAAGGAGGAACACCGCGAACAGGATGTCAATGCCGAACACAATGCCGTTGCTCTTGACCACCTGCGAGCCCAAGCGCCCCATATTTTCCGCCGACACATCCATGCCGACGACCCCCAGCATCTCTCCATTCTCGCCAAGCAACGGAACGCCCACGGACAGGTATTCGCCATAATGCTCGTCGTGAATGATGCCGGTATAATAGCTGTCCCCCTGCTTCGCCTGCCTGACCTGCTCTGCCGGCACGGTGCACGGGGCGCCAATGGGCAGACTCGGGATATCTGCCGGAATGGCGTACGCCATCACCTTGGACACATCCGTCTCATCCAGCCAGAGGGTGTAGACAAACAGAGCGTTCGACGGCTCCCGGAACTGCTCCAGATAGTCGTTAATCCGCTCCCAGTCCTCCCCGTACCCCCTGTTCTGCAGAAACCGCGCATACAGCTCCTTGTCCAGGCCGCTCTCCACCTTCTGGGCGATGGAGATATATTGCTGCGCAACGGCGATTTCCGCTGACTGGTTGACAATATGATAGGAGAAGTAGAGCTTGGAGCAAGTCAGCGCAGCCAAAATAACAATGGCCACGACAAAAAAGAATATTTTATTTTTGAGCAGAAGCTGTAATCCTCTCATGCCGATAAGTCCTTCTCTATTCGCGATTAGCCGGATGGTATCGTCGTTGTCCGGTCTGTTCATTATACATCAAAACCGGCGGTTTCGGACAAAGTATCCTAACCCTCGCCACGCTTAAGGTCCGCCTGCTCCTGCTTGTGCTTGAGCTCGATCAGCAGCGCGTGCAGTTGCTCCGTCGCGAGGCCGTGGAGCACGAGGCGGAAGCCGGCGCGAAGCGTGGTGAGCGGCACCATGGGATGCTTGTTGTTGATGAGCGCCAGCCGGTCGTTGCTCCCGATAATCTTCGACGCCAGCAGGCCAACCGTCTCATCGAGCTGCAGCGAGTTGGTGGCGCGCCAGAAGTCGTTGTCGGTCAGGAAGAGCTGGTAGACTGGCGTAAAAATCTCTATCGCCGACGTCAGGTCGAGGAAGTTGGTCCACCTGTTCGGCAAAGGTTCAATCGGGATGCGGGTCGACGTAATGGCGCCGAAGTCCAGCCGCTCCTGCTTCTTCACCTCCAGCCCCTTGTCGCGCAGCTCGCGGTTCAGGTTAATAATGAAGTTATACAGATTCAGGTCGTGAATCAGGAACAAATCGTCCTTCACCGGCTCCAGATTAACAGGCTTCAGCGGGTTCATCGCCACGTCCACGCCCGGCACGTTATCGCGAATGAACTGCAGCACCTCCGAGCCCAGGTAGAAATGCCGCAGAATCATATGGTTCGCGCTGGGACTGACGAACGTCTTCATCCCCCAGTACAGCACGCGATGCAGCGCCTTGGAGGAAGTCAACGCGTTCGGCACAATGCTCTTGTAGATTTGCAGCAGGATAATGGCCAATCTAGCAAGCGGCCGCAGCAGCGGCAGCAGAAATTGACGCGTCTTGCTGGAGCAGTCCCTCAGATACATCGCCTTCGCTTCCTCGTCGAACGGAATGCTCGTGTCCAGGAAGATAGCGAGGAACGGGTTAGGGTCGTTTTTGTCATGGGGCATTTGGTTAAAATAGTCCGCCTGGCTCATACGTGATCCAACTCCTCAAGCTGCAGCAGATACAGCCGCGCCGTTGTCTTGGCCGTCTTCACGATCCGCGACGCGATCTCCTCCGTCAGCATAGGATGCTGAACGGCCCTCTCCAGCCGCTCAAAGTGATTTTCGTCCGACTCGCTGTGATACAGAAGGAAGTTCACCTGCTCGTCGGTCAGGTTCAGCTGCGTCTGAATCATCTCGCCCCAATAACGGGCCATCCGGCAGCCCAGGCCCTCGATAATCCACATCGCGCCAAGCAGGTCGTAAGGCGCCTCGCGGCTCGCCCGCTGGAACAGATAGGCGGACAACGCTTCGCTGCCAATGTTCTTCTCGCCGGACTGGATATCCTGCAGCCTGCCGCCCACCGCCACATAGTTGCGTTCAAGAATTTGAAAATCGCGATGCTCGTCGCGGGCATGCGCGATGAACGCCGATCGCAGCTCGATATGCTCGATTGGGATGTACGAGGCAGCGCGGGCGATCCATTGCGAGCCGTCGATCACCTGCTGGCGGATATTGACCATCAGCCGCTTGTAGTCGTCCATCGTGAAGCGGCCTTCATATAGCTTGCGAATGATTGGCACCCCTGCCAGCCTCTGCTCGAAGTCGATCCACACCTGCACAAGCCGCCGGACGAGCCGCTCCTGCACCAGATTGCCTGCGTCGTATTCGAGCTGCGGCGCCTCCGGCTCCCGTTGCTGTTGCGGAACGGCGGACGAGCTTGCCGACTCCCCTTCGGACCCAACAACGGTCAGCAGCATGTAGGAGGTCTGGAACCGGCCGCTCTCCGGCACCATGCACAGAACCCGCTCCCCTGGCTTCAGCCGTCCCGAATATAGCAGCTCCTCCAGCATGATATAGATGGAAGCCGCTCCCGTATTGCCCTTCTCGTACAGGTTCGTGAACCACTTCTCCTCTGGAATCGTCAAGCCCCCAAGCTGGAGGAGCCGGAAGATCTCCTCGCGGAAGAAGTGAGAGGAATAATGGCACACCATCCAATCGATTCTATGGGGATCGATCCGCCCCTCCTCCACCAGCTCGAAGAAGCGATTCACCCCAACCTTCGGCATCTCGTTCACGAGTCGGATGTCCTGCTTCAAATTCATCGCGCCGTCATCCGCCGCCTCGTGGACAGAGGGGTAGTCCAGCCAGGAGGACAAGCTGCTGGCGCTGCCGTGCGTCTGGCCCGCATACATGCAGACGTCGTAGCGATTCGCATAAGACTGGTTGTCGATCCACTCGACGCGCAGCGACAGCCCGCTTGCCGCCGGCTCCCTCTGCAGCACCGCAGCCCCAGCGCCGTCCGACAGCATAAACCGCAGGAAATCGGTGTCGAACGGCATCGGCGCGTCCCTGTAAGCGGCCTGCTGCTGGAATCGGGTATGCTTGAAAGCTCTGCTCGGGAACTCGCTCGCGCATGCGACAGCCCGTTCATGCTCGCCCGCCTGCACCTGCAGGTAGGCGTTCTTCATGGCCTGCATGCCGCTGCCGCAGACGCCGTGATGTGTCGATATTTCCAGAACGGGCAGCTTCGTCTCGGCATGCACCATACTGGCGAAGCCCGGCACAAGCAGATCCCCCTGCGTCGTGGCCGCCGCCAGGAAGCCGATCTCCTGTTGCCCGCCAGCTTGCCGCTCCAGAGCATCCCGGATGGCGCAGGCCGCCATCTCCGCATTGGAATGACGGCTGTTCTGCTGCTTATCGATAGCGTAATGCCTGAATTGAATCCTATTTTGCTCCAAGATACGTCGTCTCGACTTCGAGCCTTTACCCCCGATTCGCCCTAGGTAATCCTCGATCTCCTCGTTGCCAACGGGCTCTCCCGGCAGGAACTTGCCCATGCTTGTGATATAGACAGCCATATTCCTCCCTCGCCTTCTCTATGTTTCTTCCATTATGGATGAGAAGGTATGACGCGTATAGTACCAATATGGCTTAGTACCGTTGGTGTTGGCTTCGATGAGGGCTTAGGAGCAGACTGAGCCAGCCTCAGCGTCCGCCGCTGCTGGAGACGCTTGGTCTGGCGGAGGTCGAGCATTATTTTATTATTTTCATCTTCACCTCTTCACTTTTTGTCGAATAATGACGAAATAATATCTAACTTCTACATCATTCGACAACAAGGAGTGGCATCATGAACCGTATTTTTCGTAATATGTCTATTTCCGTTAAAGCTACCATTGCACTCATCCTGTCGATCGTGCTTATTCTCGGCGGCAATCTCATCATGAGCCTTAATCAGCTTCATACCTTGAGCATCGACAAAGGCTCACTGGAAGGTCGTACTGCAGGCGTGCAGTATGCGACAAATCTGCAGACAAGAATGTCCCATATACATGGTGTTCTCCAGTCATTCGCCCAGCAGCTGGCCGTTACCCGAGAGGACCAATCTCTGTCGAGGGAGCAAGTCATTGCCATCATGGAGCATAAATTAAACAGGAGCTCCGATCTATTTGGCATCTATACATTATGGGAGCCGAACGCCTTCGACAGCAATGACGAGGCCAATGTGAACAAAGCACAGTATGACGACGCGTCCGGTCGATTCGTCCCGTACTTGTTCCGAAAGGACGGCCAGATCCAAATGGAAGCATCCCTTGATTACGAAGCTTCAGGAGCCGGGGACTATTATTGGCTGCCCAAAGAGAGCAAGAAGGTAACGTACATCGATCCTTATGTCTATGAAGCTGGCGGTGTCAAAACCAACATCATGTCCGTCACTCAGCCTATTCTCAGCCGAGAAGGCGAGTTCCTCGGCATTGTCGGCATCGACTTGACGCTGGAGCAAATGGAACAGGACGCTGCTCAATACAAGCCTATGGGGGGCTACGTGTCTCTCCTCACCGGCAGCGGAACGTATGTCGCCAATCCCAATGATCCGGAATCCATTATGCAGCATTACGGAGACAATCCACAGAAGGAAGAGCTGTGGCAGAAGGTGATTGCCGGGGAGAGCCTGGAGGGCTTTACGCTGAATTCCAAGGGCAACCGGGTGCTGCGCGTATTCGAACCTATCTCCATGCCAGGCAGCGACCAGGTCTGGTACACGCAAGCTTCTATTCCCGAAAGCACGATCATGGGGGACTATTATAAGGCGCGCAGTGCAGCCATTATCACTTCAGTTGTGGGCATTGCCCTTCTCATCGGCATCCTGATGTTTATGATTCAACGGCTGGTCACGAAGCCGCTTCGTGTTCTGTCAGGCAAGCTTCAGCTGATGGCCCAAGGCGATTTGACGCAGCAAATGCTCGTGCGCTCCGGCGACGAGATCGGCGTCATGAGCGGCTACTTCAACGATATGACCGCCAAGCTCCGGGAGATGTTCAAGCTCGTCTCCGATCTATCGATGGCGGTTGGCGCCACGTCGGAGCAGCTAAGCGCAAGCGCCGAGCAGAACAGCAGCGCCGCGCACACGGTCGCCGTGTCGGTTGGCCGGATCGCGGAGGGCGCAATGACCCAGAACGAGCAAGCGTCCGAATCGGCTCGCTCTATGAATGAGATGAAGCTCGGGGCAGGACGAATCGCGGAGTTCTCATCCTCCGTGTCTTCTACGGCAGATGATGTTACGAATCAGACCAAGGCCGGCAGCGAGCGGCTGGAGGCTACGGTGTCGGAGATGGGAGAGGTCGTCCGCTCCGTGGAAGTGACGGAAGACTCTATCAAGCGGCTGGAGGAGCGCTCGGAGCAAATCGTTCGCATGATCGACATGATCTCCAACATCAGCACACAGACGAATCTTCTGGCGCTGAACGCGGCGATCGAGGCATCACGCGTCGGCGAGCATGGACGCGGCTTCGCCGTTGTCGCCGCCGAAATCCGGAAACTGGCGGATCAGACGAAGCAAGCTGCCGAAGAAGTAACCAGCCTCGTCGAGGCTGTGCGCAAGGATACCAGCATCGCTTCCACAACGATGGCCGCCGGAGGCGAAAAGGTGCGAAGCGGCATGCACAGCATACATGAGAGCCAACGGGTGTTCGAGCTCATTTTGTCCGACATGTCTACCGTCAATGTGCAGATTCAGGAGGTATCCGCCTCCGCGCAGCAGATGTCAGCCAGCACGGATCAGGTAACGGATAACGTGTCGCAGCTCGCCGACCTCGCGTCCATGGCTGCAGCCGATTCGCAGAGCGTAGCCGCCGCCTCGGAGGAGCAGCTCGCCTCCATGGAAGAGATCGCCGCATCCTCGGCAGCGCTCAGCAAGATGGTGGAGGAGCTTCTGGAGAAGCTTTCGCAGTTCAAGATCTAATCCCCATACAGCCAGAAGGAGGGACTCGCATGATGAGCCCCTCCTTCTGGCTGTTATCGTATACGTCGACATTACCGCCTAACCCTCGCCTTCTCCCTCAGCAGAGCAATTACGTTGCTTGCTTGACGGTTGCCCGTCTCGAAGCAGTCCGCCATCGGGCAGCCTTCGGACGCCAGCCGCTGCAGCACGAACGGCATAGTGAACGTCTCCGGCCTCAGCCGCTCGTTCACTTCCTCCCATCGCAGGGGCGCCGCGATGCCTGCATGCTCATTCCCTCTCGGGGAATAAGGACAGATGATGGTTTTGCCTGCGGCATGCTGCACATAATCGACATACAGCCGCTTCCCCCTGTTCTTCTTCAGCCGCTCCGTCGTGAAGCTGTCCGGGAACCGCTCCACCAAATATTGAGCCACGAATGACGTGAACACCCTCGCATCATCGTAGGTAAGCGCTAGACTGGGGTCCAGCGGGATATGCACCTGCAGCCCCTTATTGCCTGACAGCTTGGGATACCCCGTCATGCCGAAGGAGTCAAGAATGCTGCGAATCTCGGCGGCGGCCTTCACAGCCAGCGGAAACGCCTCTCTCCCAGGAGGATCGAGGTCCAGCACAATCTCGAGCGGCTTCTCCTCTCCGAACCGATTGAACGGAAGGTGGTATTCAATCGTATTCTGATTCCCTAGCCACATCAAGGTGGCCAGGTCGTTGCAGATGATATAGTTGATCCCCTCGTGCTGACCGGTTGGGATGAAGGAGGGCGCGTAGTCGGGACAATTTTTCTGATAAAAGGACTCTCCCCCCGCCCCTTGAGGGTAACGGATCGTCGTCAGAAGCCGATTCGCCAGGAACGGCAGCATCACCGGAGCCATCTGCGCCAAATACGCGAGGTAGCCCTCCTTGTCGATATGCGGCTGGGCCGACGGCCAGATCCATTTGTCCGGGCTTGTCAGGGACACTCCCGTTCCGACAAGCGCGTTGTCCACCACAAGCTTGTTCCAGGTGCAGGACTGCCAGCTTGTCTGAAGCCGGAAGGCACGGAACACCAGTCCCGCCAGCTCCTCTCCCACTTGCGACGCAAACGCCAGCTCTACGCAAATGCCAGGCTTCACCCAAATGGTTGTGGAATCGCTGCTGTCCCCCCTCTCGCTCCGGTTCGCCGTGATGGCCTGGATCAGCGCCTCCTTCTCCTCCGCCTTCAGACCGCGAGCGAACGTGCCCATATGCACGATCGCGCCGTCTCGCTGCACTCCAGCGATGAACTCGTCAGCCTCTCGATTGTAGCCCAGCACGATAAAGTCGCCGGCATAAGGCGTGCCCCTTGAGGGGAATGGCCGCACCTCTTGCATCCATATCCGTGATTTCATCCACCGCCCACCCCTCTATCTTCATCCGCATCATCCGTTTTGTTATGCATTGTGTCCATACCGTTCGCCCTTCCATACGCAGGGAGAGAAAAGAAAACCGCAGCCCGGGCAGGCTGCGGCAACGATTAATAGCCGAAAAGCGGTCTGGCGGAACCACTAATTCCCGCATCGCTCCTTCTTCGGTGCAACAACGACTCCACGTGTGGTTACGGCACCAGCTAACCGCTGATTCGCCGCAACAACGACACCGCGTGTGCTTATTGCACCAACTAACCCCTTCTTCGGCGCAACAACGACTCCAAGTGTGGTTATGGCACCAACTATCCGCTGATTCGCCGCAACAACGACACCGCGTGTGGTTATTGCGCCAACTTACCGCTTCTTCGCCGCAACAACGACACCACGTGTGCTTATTGCACCTGCTAACCCCTTCTTCGGCGCAACAACGACTCCAAGTGTGGTTATGGCACCAACTATCCGCTGATTCGCCGCAACAACGACACCACGTGTGCTTATTGCACCTGCTAACCGCTAATTCGGCGCAACAACGACTCCACGTGTGGTTACGGCACCAGCTAACCGCTGATTCGGCGCAACAACGACACCGCGTGTGCTTATTGCACCAACTATCTGCTGATTCGGTGCAACAACGACACCACGTGTGGTTATTGCACCAGCTAACCCCTTCTTCGGCGCACGTGATCACGTCTGATGAATGAGCTAAAGCCAGTCCTGCCGCGCGCCGGTCGTGCAGCTGCTCACCATATACAACAAATAGCGGTGCCGGGAGCTTAAACCCTGCACCGCTACTTGTTATGATAAGCCTCTGACTTGCTCGACTACTTCAGAAACAGATTCTCCGGGGCATTAGCCACCGTCGTTATGAAGTGACCTGCTGCACCTGAGCTGCTTGGGGCCACTGACGAAGTGCCGTTGCCGCCATTGCCTCCGCTCGCTCCGCCACCTCCGCCGGATGACATATTGGCAGAGGCGCCGGAATGGTTGCCCCCTGAGCCTCCATTCACAGACACTGTACCCGTAACAGACGGTTCACTCGGCGCAATAAGATGCACAATGCCACCGCCTCCTCCGCCGCCACCGCCTTCGGAGTTGCCGCCATTCCCGTCAAAACCATCGGAGCCATTGCCTCCCCGTGCACGAATGATTCCTTGCATAGTAATGCTGCTCTTGGAGCCTATTACCACAACTCCGCCACCGCCGCCGCCCGTTCCAATAATGCCTTGTCCCGAGACGGGATTCAGTACACCGTCCGCTCCATTGGCATTAATTGTGCCACTGGCACTCAAGGTTACGCTGCCCTTGGCTACTAGCACAAGAGAGCCGCCGCCCTCCCCGCCTGAACCATTCGGTATTCGATTACCGGCGCCTCCAGCCGTTGCAGAAGGCATTGTGAGCTGGGCAGCCTGTAAATAAGCGACGCCGATTCCCCCATTCAGCACACCAGCCTCTGCTAATGAAATGCCAGAATCCGGGCTTCCGGGACCATTATCCTGGGCGCCGGTAGCTACACTAATGGCACCCGTGATGAGAATATTTTCAGTTGCTCGTAATAGAGTACCGCTTGGTACAATAAGAGTGCCCCCAATGGTAATGCTTGTGAACTGCATGTTGGCTTTGCCCTGGAGTGAATTAACACCGGATGCCGTCGTCAGATCAAGCGTACTGCCAACTGGGACATTCAGCGCGCCTGCTGAGCCATCCCCGTACAAGCTGTCCCCTCCTCCAGCCGGACCTTGCGGACCAGCCGGACCCATCGGTCCCTGTGCGCCTGGAGCCCCTGCGGGTCCTGCTGGGCCCGCTGGACCTGCCGGACCCTGCGCGCCGTCCGCTCCTGCTGGACCGGCTGGACCAGCTGGGCCTTGCGCGCCGTCCGCTCCTGCCGGGCCGGCTGGGCCCTGCGCGCCGTCCGCTCCCGCTGGACCGGCTGGACCTTGCGCACCGTCCGCTCCTGCTGGACCGGCTGGACCCTGCGCGCCGTCCGCTCCTGCTGGACCTGCTGGACCCTGTGCTCCATCCGCACCTGCTGGACCTGCTGGACCCTGCGCGCCGTCTGCTCCCGCTGGACCTGCTGGACCCTGCGCACCGTCCGCTCCCGCTGGACCGGCTGGACCCTGCGCGCCGTCTGCTCCCGCTGTACCAGCTGGGCCTTGCGCGCCGTCCGCTCCTGCCGGGCCGGCTGGACCGGCTGGGCCGGCTGGGCCTTGCGCGCCATCCGCTCCTGCTGGGCCGGCCGGGCCAGTCTCGCCACGAGGACCAACTGGTCCTTGGTCGCCCTTCAGATTCAGCGTATAACTCCTCTGGTTGGCGGCGCAGCTTGCCTCGGGTGCTATCAGGTTCATTTTACCATTGTCGCTTACGCATATCTGGATAAAATCAACCACCGTGGAGGCTGCCCACGAGCCTTGTATATTAATGCCCAGCAGCACAACAAGCACAGCCGCCAGCAGCTTCCCTGTGAACTTTGTCTTCATATCCATGTTCTCCTCTCGTTATTCCGCAGTTAAATGAATGAAATAAGCTCCAGCATTCGTCTCAGCACCGTCACTGCCTCTGCTCGGGTTGTCGTGCCTTCAGGACGGAACAAATCGCTCCTTTGAATGATACCCAGCTGTTGTGCTAGCTTAATATCGTCTACCGCCCACCCCGAAATTCCGACTTCATCGCCAAACGGCACATAAGGCATCTCAACCACAGTCGCATCTGATCCCGTGTAACGGTACGCCCGCATAACCATTAGGACAAGCTCCTCGCGGGTAATCCTCTGCGCTGGCCGGAATGTACCATTCCCATAACCGGATACGAGACCGGCTTGGCTCGCCGCGCTCACAGCCCCTTCATACCAGCCGCCTTGCACATCGGAGAATGGACTCGACGCTGCTGCTTCCGCCAAACCGAGCCCTCTGACAAGCAAGGCCGCAATCTCCGCACGAGTAATCGTCGCATCGGGATCGAACACATCAGCACTTCGTCCATTAACTAGCAGCTTGGAGGCCATGAGTTCCACATCGGCGGATGACCAATGTCCCCTAACATCTGCGAATGTAACAGGACGATCAATGACAGCATAGACACTGGCTCCCTGCCGCTTCATAACTGCCGTCCACTGGCCGTTCTTACTAACCAAGGAGGTTGGAACAAACCTTAGCTGGCCCGAGACGGGGTCCCACCACACACCTGTAGCCGTCTTCGCTACACGCTTGGACTCAAGCTCAATCGTTCGTTCCACGTACCGATCGAATCGATTCAAGAATACACTCTGACCGTTCTCCCCAATCACCTGAATCTCGAAAACAATCGGAGCTCCCAGCAGCTCCCCTTGCATCCCTTCGACTGTCCGGCTTATCGTCAGATTCGTTGCCTGATCCGGCGGCTGAATGATAACCTCGAAGCGGATCGCATCCTCCGGCATGCCGAACTCCTCCGCGAAGCGCTTCACGTCAAGCTCAGCAAATGGAAGCGACATTGAGGCGCTGCCAGCCTTGGCGACAAGCACCGCTCCCGCGTTGCGAGAACGGATAGCATCCAGCGTGGACGCCGTCACCTCAATGGTGCCGCCTTCCTCCAATGCAACCTCAATCATGCCCTTCTCAATATCAGCAGTCGTGACCAACCAGCGGCTTGATTCACCATTCTGCGTCTTGCCTCCGATTTCCAAGCCATCTGCTCCCCCCGTTGCCGTCGGAACGGGACTCGGTGTGGATGTAACAGGAGCAGTTGTCGCCGTTGGTGTTGGCGTTGTTGTTGATGTTGATGTCGCGGTTGGTGTTGGCGTCGGTGTTGGAGTTGGTGTTGGAGTGACCACCTCTTCCACCACTCGAATCGTTGCCTCCGCCGTAAAACCGCCATATTGCGCGGTCAGTACCGTTTCACCAACCCCTGCTCCTCGCACAACCCCGCTGTTGTCTACCGTCGCAATCGCCGTATTAGCTATAGAAAAAGTCGCAGCCGCAGTGACATTCACTTTACTCTCATCCGCCCTCGTCGCCTCTACCAAGGTTGCCACATCTTCACCCGGAGCAAGCGAATAGGACCCTTGACCAAAAACAATTCCCGTCACCGGATTAGGCGGCGGCCCTTCCGTAAAAGTCACATCCACACTCGAAACAAGCGGCGTTCCGTTCAAAGAAGCCGAAATCGTCGCCGTGCCCGCTTCCTCTGGAGCCGTCAGAAGCGCCTGATAGATGCCGTGCCGCTCATAGACAGATGCAATGAATACAGAGATTGGCTCATCGTTCGGAGTCTCATCCGGAATGGCACCATCTATGAATTGAGGTTCAGAATCCTGCTCCAGATCCTCGCTCTCCTCCCAGCTCCCAAGCTCACCCCATGTCGGCGAAACAAGCTTGGCAGCATATTCGCCATGGGACTGATGAGACACACCGCTCAAGCTACCGAGCGACGTCGTCACCTGTAGAGAATCCGCTAGTTCCGATACGTTATTGCCATATTGGTCCTTCAGCTGAATGGTCACCAGCGTCTGGCTTAGTCCATCGGCAGGAAGCGTCGCACTCGCAGCGTGAACAACAGAATGATTCGCGGAAGGCGCACCTGGCGTGAAGCTCACCCAAGCGATATCATCTACCCACTCGCCGTCCACCTCGGCCATAATATACGCAGACCCCGCCGTCGTCGGTGCGGTGAGCACCAATGAATATTGCCCTGCGGTGTGCGTGACATTTCCATCCAGAACACCTTGAGAAGCCATAAACCTCACCTTATCCGCAGCTACAGCAACCCTGTCGCCGTTCGTATCCGTCAGCGTTAACGACACCATAGTCTGACTAACGCCATCCGCTGGGACCGCTGTACTTCCTACGGACACTGACCCTTGTATTTCCGTATCGTCAGCAGCGTAGCTGACAGTGCTGCCCTGAACGATTCCAGCAAGCAGCGCGATGATCAAGCCTGCGGCAATTAGTCTCCGCCAGGCAACCAAGCTCATTACAGTTGATGGTAACACGTATTCCCCTGCCTCTCTTCCTATGATTCTACGAATCACGTCCCTGCCTGCTAGTTTAACAGAATAAAATGACAGCAGACTGAAAAGATTGCCGCTCATGTCAGGTTTGCCCCCTCGTCCACCCCCACGAACGCAAAAAAACGCCGCTTCAGCGGTCTCCGTGACCGTAGCGGCGTATCACTATTTGATTGGGGCTACATATGTGGATTAGCATACTTGCTCATAATGGCCTGAACGGCCGGCACATCCGCCGGCGCCCACTCCAGCGACAGCAGCTCCTCCGGCCGCAGCCAGCGCATCGCGGCATGCTCCGTCAGCTGCGGCTCGCCTGACAGTACCTCACAGTAGAATGTCGTCAGATGCACAATGCCGAAGGCGTATTCGTGGGCGGTATACTCCACCCGCTCGCCGACGCGGATCTGGCACCGCATCTCCTCCGCGATCTCGCGCTTCAGCGCGTCCTGCGGCGTCTCCCCAATCTCGATTTTCCCGCCGGGAAACTCCCACAGGGACGCCATAGACTGGCCAGCCCCCCTCTGGGCGCAGAGCACCAGGCCTTCCCGGA
This sequence comes from Paenibacillus sp. PL2-23, assembly GCF_040834005.1. Taxonomy (NCBI): domain Bacteria; kingdom Bacillati; phylum Bacillota; class Bacilli; order Caryophanales; family Paenibacillaceae; genus Paenibacillus; species Paenibacillus sp. PL2-23. Next base: position 912,927 of record NZ_CP162129.1, on the reverse strand, counting down.
CGATGACGGCTCCGACGACGTGGATTTGTTTTCGGCCAAGCTGTTGCTCCTCCATGGGAAATCCCTCCTACTCTCTACTATTCCGTAATCAACCCGTATGCCGTAATTCGCTTGATCCCCCGGGACACCAGCATCGAGATGCCGTAAGCGAACCCGATCAGTCCGGTGCACAGAGCTGTGATCAGCGGCACGTGTACGATAAAATCAACCTTCTGGATGCCCGCTCCGGACAGCAGCAGCGTCAGCACCGTGTTCGTGCCCATTATGCCCAGCACGCCACCAATGAAGACGCCCGCGATGACGACCGGCACGAAGCTAAGCGCGATCTGCGTCATGAGCTGGAACGTCGTATACCCGGTTGCTTTCAGAATACCAAGCTCCTTCTTCCGTTTCAAAATCATCTTCTTGATCACCAGGTACAGAATCAAGGAGACGACCAGGATCGTGATGACCAGAACGATCACCATAACGGCGAACACGGCGGCTATATAAATGCTGGTCTGCCCGTCGATCATCTCGTCCATATCGACGATATCGCCGACCTCGCTCCCGTATTGGGCTTTGACCTCATCCATGAAGCTGCTGTTGTCCACGCCGTCCAAATAGACGTTGATGCTCGTTCCCGCATAGTCCGGCATCACCTGCTGCGCGCCCGGCACGGTCATATAAGCCGCCTGCCCCAAATTGCTAATGGACTGGCTCAGTCCGGTGATGAGGTACGTATACGAGGCTTCGCCCGCTTCCGCCGTCACCGTATCGCCGACCTCCTTGCCGAGCAGCTTCGCCACGACCCAGGAGACCGCGATTTCGTTGTCGTATTTCGGGTAGCGCCCTTCGTAGACGCTCTGGTTCTCCAGCTTGGAGAAATCGTCCGAAATCGACGTGAACACGTTTTGGCCATCCAGCTTCATCGAGGTCATATCGAGAAAGGCCGCCTTCCGCACGCCGTCCATCCCTTCCAAGTCCGCCATCAGCTTCCCGCTATCCGACTCAGAAGCCGCGTTCACGATCACGTTCGACGTCTCCGCGCCAACGAGGTGGACAAACGCCGTTTTGTCGGAAGCCACGTTATAGTACAGTACGACGGAGAAAATAGAGGCGAACGTAATCGCCGCGATGACGCAGGCGACCATGATGTTCTGCTTCTTGTTCATAATCATCGCCTTGCAGGCCAGCAGCCAGTTCAGACTGCCCGCCGCCCGGTCGAGCGGGAACCGGTTGCGCCGGAAGCTGTGCGTCCGGATGCCGCCGCGCAGTGCCGTGACGGGCTGGAGCGAACGGATGCGCGCGGAAGCGAGCAGCGTAACGGCCAGCACCATCAGCGTAATGAGCAGCACGCTTATCGCGTTCACGACGGCGTCGAACCCGGTCGTCCAGATCAGCCCCGACAAGGTCGTCACGATGCGGCCGAAGACGGGCAGGACCCCGTAAGAGAGCGCCGCACCGACGACGCCCGCTGCCGCCGCGATCAACAGGAATTGCAGAATCGTGGCCGCGATAATCTGCCTGCTGGTGTAGCCGAGAGCCTTCAGCACGCCAATATTCACGATGCCGTCATCGATGCTGTTCGTCACGCGGAACTGGATGACCATCAGGAATACGAGCACGATAACAACCGCGAACGCGACCAGAATCATGGCCACCACGTTTATCGTGATCGAGCCCACGCTCTTGACGAGCTCAATGTCGCCCTCCCAGAACAGCGGATTGTTGACATCCATGTTATGGTCCGGGAATTGCTTGCCGAAGTCTTGGCGAACCTCCGAGGACTGTTTCGAATCATGAAGACCGGCGGAGATCAGCGTTCCGGCTGCCGTGTCGCCCACCTTCTCGACTAGATGGTGATAGGACGCGTCCGGCAAAAAATATTTCATAATCCCCATATTCGGGGTCCCCATCATGGTAGTCTCGAAGAAGCCTTTGATCCGATAGCGGAACGTCTGGCTCTGATAAGTCATGTCGAACGAATCGCCCAGCTTGTAGCCCGCGCTCGCTTGGAAGCTGAGCGGCACGTAGATGTCTCCGTCCTGGGCGGGACCCTCCAGCTCTTCGAGCAGCCGTACCTGGCCAAAGGCTCTGTCCGTTGAATCGGCATTGAGGAAAGCGGCCGCCATGTTAATGTCGTTCTCTCCGTAGAGGAATTTCACCGCGTTCATTAGGATAATGGCCTCTTCTTCGGTCGCCGCCACCTCCGGACGGTTCGCGAAATACTCGCGGTAATCCGGCTTGTAATTGGACTGTTTGGTCAGGACGACGATATGCGACTCGCCCAGTTGCTCCGACTTTTCGTCGAAGAAGCTCCCCATCTTCGTCATGACGGCTAACCCGAGATTCAGGAGCAAGCCGGCGATGACGATCAGAATAAACAGCGAGAAGGTGGCACTTTTGCCGCTTCGAATATTGGCCGAGGTCAGATGCCAGATCTTCATCGTTACCACCCCATCTCGGCCAGGAAAGCCGTCAGCTTCTCATGCCGCGCATGCTGCTGCTCGGGCTGGTACGGCTCCAGCAACAGATCGCCGCAGATGACGCCGTCGCGGAGGTAGAGGACGCGGTTGCCGCGCAGCGCTGTTTTCAGATCATGGGTGACCATCACAATGCTCTGCCCATTCCGGTTCACGTCGGTGAGCACGTTCAGCACGCTGTCGCTCGCCGCGGAGTTCAGCGCCCCGGTCGGTTCGTCTGCAAAAATAAGATGAGGATCGTTAATAAGCGCCCGCACGATCCCCGCTCTTTGCGCCTCGCCGCCGGATAGCTGGGACGGGAACTTGCCCCATGCCGCTTCGTTCAGCCCCACTTGGGCGAACAGCTTCTTGGCCTTGGCCGCCAGGGCGCGGCGTTCTCTGCTCAAGAGCAGGCCGCTCGCCAGCACGTTGTCCAGAATGCTCATATGGTCGAGCAGATGAACCTGCTGGAACACAAAGCCGCAGTTCTTGCGGCGGAACACGGCCAGCTGGTCGTTGTTCAGCTTCGAAATCTTCTGCCCGCTGAAGTAAATCTCGCCAAGCGTCGGCTTATCCATGCCGCTGAGCGCGTAGAGCAGTGTCGACTTGCCCGATCCTGAGCTGCCCATAATGACCGTGAAGTCACCCTGCACGAGGGTGATGTCCAAATTTTTGAGCACATGCTGCTGAACGCCGCCGCTGGAGAAGGTTTTGCATAATTTGTCGGTACGCAATAATTCGGTTGTCGTCATCGGTATATCCACCTTCCTGAACCTTCCGGTTCCGTACAAATAAGACTGTAATGTTGATTACAGCCTCATCATACCGCGGCAATTCTTAGGTAATCTCTGCCTGTTTCTTAGCTAATTCTTAATTCTGCTAGAGGTAGTTCAAAAAAGCATGAGCTATGTGTGCTGAAAACTGGACTTTTTGAACACGTACTATTAAGCTAGCGGGATGGCGACCGTCACGGTGAAGCCGCCTTCACGGTTCCGGCAGGCGATGTCCCCTTGCATGCGCTGCATGAGATACATCGAGATGTACAGGCCAAGCCCCGATCCGCTCCGTCCCTCCGCATTGCTCCCCCGGTAAAACTTATTGAACAACAGCGGCAGCTCGTCCTCGGGGATGCCTAGGCCGTTGTCTGTGATGTGGAGCTCGAGATACGAGTCAGTTAGTTGCGAGGTAACGGTAATAGGCGTATTCGCGTACTTGTAGGCGTTGCTCACGATATTGTCCAGCACCTGCTGGAGGCGATGAACGTCCGTGACGATCATGCAGTCCGGTATCGGCTCGAAGTGGATCTGATCGTGAATGTTCACGCTGTTAATCATTCTGTAAAGGACGGAGCTGAGCTCCTCCGTTGTGGTCACTTTGAGCTCGTTCAGCTCCTCCATCGTCGCATGGAACATGTCCGTCACGAGCAGGTTGATCTGCTCCGCCTTGGCGTAGATCGTATTCAGCTGCTTCTGCATTTTCTCGTCAGTTGCTTTGAGCAGCATCAGCTCGCTCACCGCCTTAATGGAGGCAACCGGCGTTTTGATATCATGGCTGAGGCTGGCCACCAACTCCTTCTTGCTGCGGTTCGCCTCATATTCGCTCTGCCTCGCCGCCGCCAGCTCTTCGCGCATAATATCGAAGCTCTCCGTGAACGCCCCGAACGGGTTGTCCTGGCTCATCGTCAGCGGCACGTCCAGCTTCCCCCTCGCCACATTCGCCGCAAAAGCCTGCAGCTCACGGAACGGGCGGAAGATCGTGCGGTTGAGAAACGCCGCGTATAGGGCGCAGAGGATCGCCAGAAGAGTAAAAGCCGTTAGGAGGATGACGGCCAGTCTGATCTTAATGGCGTTAAGCGTCTGCTGATCGTCATAGGGGATGATCAGCTTTCCGACGATGGCGTTGTCGATCTGGATGTCGACGATCGTGTCACGGTTCTTCAGGGCGTCGTTGATTGTTCTCGTTGCGTCGAGACTGCTCTGGAAGATGGGCTGGCCGTTGAGGTCGAGGACGGTGAAGGGTTGCTGGATGTGGCTTAAGTTTAGGTCGCCTTCGTCCAGGCTTTTCCAATGCTGCTCCACCGTCTTCATGATCTCGTTCACCGCTACAAGGTCAACCTTTGTCTCCGTATCCGTGCGGAGCATGATGATGGAGAGAAGGATGCCGGCTAGGAAGATCGCCGTCAGGGTGATAAAGATCCCTTTCGTCCTCATCGCGTGCCATCCTCCAGCACATACCCCGTCCCCCAGACGGTGCGGATATATTGCGGATCGTTCGGATCCGGCTCAATCTTCTCCCGCAGGTGTCGGATGTGCACGTTCAGCGTGCCGTCGCTTGTGATGGAGTCTCCCCACACGTTGTAGAACAACTCTTCCTTGGTGACGATTTTGTTCTTGTGCTGGGCCAGGTACACCAGCAGCTTGTACTCCAGCTTCTTGAGCTTCGTGTCTACGCCGTTCACGCTTACGCGGTTAAGGGATAGGTCGATCTTCACGGGGCCGAATTCGATGACGTTGTCGGCGGCTTGGTTCGCGTGGCTTCCGCTCCCGTATCGCTTCAGCACCGCCTTCACCTTCGCCAGCAGCACGCTGAGCGTGTACGGCTTCTGAATATAATCATCGCCTCCGATGTTGAGGGCGATCAGGATATCATCATCGCTGGACCGCGCGCTGATGAACAGGATCGGAATCTGCGTCCGCTGCCGCAGCTTTTTGCACAATTCAAACCCCGACGCCTTGCCGAGGTTGATGTCTAGCAGAATGAGCGATGTGTCGTGCTCCTTGAAGAATCGCTCGCACTCCTCTGCTGTGGTTACGAAGGTGGTTTTCACTTCGAACATGTTAAAGTACTCGCTGGTGGTTTCCGCGAGTACGATTTCATCGTCTACAATTAGGCAGTCGTATTTCATGGGTGGCGAGCTCCTAATGAAGAAGAGTAGGGAATAAATAAATGAAATTGCATCTAAAGATAAAATTAATGATTTGAGAATCAGTCTTTAGATCTTTTGTTAATAACAGCAGCATTCAATCAACTCATCTTGAATGGTAGCCTTGTAAGGAAAGATGCCTCATCCTTCAACAATAGCAGCAGCATATGGATGCAATGTTTTGGTTTTATTATAGCAACGCATAAGCTAACTCGTAAGAGATAACATTTTATAATAAAACCCCAATCTTAACTAGTGTATCAACATCATCAGTTCTAACCTCTTTGCTTTCAAGATCAAATGACTTGTATTCAGTACTGATATATTTGATCCCAAACAGGAGCTTCAGTTTTTCACAAAATTCACTTTCTTTATTAGCAATGACGACCAATACAGTATTGTCACTTCTCAATCCAACGATCATTAAGTCATTCTCATGAGCGTTATTAATAGCACTGGATTCAGTATAATATAATCGATGTTCTGTTCTATAAGGATCATACTCTCTTGCATCGTACCATGTTAGCCTTCCGGTGCTTTGTATCATTTTCCCCTGTTTGTTTATGTAAATGAACCTTGCATTAAAGTATTGTCTTTCGAGTCCAAAAATATTTTTCAGAACTCTAACTCCATGAAATTCATGCTGATTACTGTTCCATTTATTAATTTCAACTGAACTCAATACTTTTGCGGCAACTCCCTTAAAATATAAAGATAAAAAGTCCATATATTTTTCCCCCTTAGATGATTTGGTATGATGATTCAGTAGTTATATCGGTCAAAATTACCAGTTTTTTGAGAGGGAATTTGAGGCCAACATAATATTATAATCTCAGAAAAGAGGAACCATTAGAAAAATAATTTGCGAAAGCATGTTCCCCGTGTTATCCTTATGTCAAAAACATTCCCCCTGGGAATGTTTTTGACAGGAGGGGTTAACAATGAAAACATTTAAAAATACTGAATTTGCACACATAAGAGAGACGACTGGATACTCAGTCAAGGAAGTTGCTGAATTACTTGGAAAAAGTGAACGTACCATTTATCGGTGGGAAAATGGTGAATCCTTGCCAGAGGAAAACCTACTAAGAGAGCTTAAAACCATCTACAATGTGCGTTCTGGTCAACAACCTGAAAATGATATCAACTTTAGGTTCATTGATCTGTTTGCAGGTATCGGAGGTCTGCGGAAGGCGTTTGAATCAATTGGTGGCAAATGTGTATTTACGAGTGAGTGGGACTTGGCATGCAGAAAGACTTATCAGACTAATTACGAATGCGATCATCCGGTGAACGGCGACATTCGAGATGTTGATCTGAACGATATGCCTCAATACGACGTATTGGTGGCGGGCTTCCCTTGTCAGCCATTCTCTATCGCAGGAGTATCCAAGAAAAACTCACTGGGTCGTCCCCATGGCTTCCATGATGCCACACAAGGTACTCTATTCTTCGACGTTGCACAAATGATAGAACATCATAGACCAAAGGCATTTCTGCTTGAAAATGTGAAGAATCTGGTTAGCCATGATAAGGGAAATACCTTTAAGGTAATCTTGCGAACATTGAAAGAAGAACTGGGCTACCATGTAGATTTCCGGGTAATTGATGCCAAGTATTTTGTTCCTCAACATAGAGAGCGTATCTTTATAGTAGGATTCCGGGATGACGTTGGATTTGCCTTTAATGATATGGCACTCCCTCAATCAGGCCCGAAACTTGGTTCGATCCTGCATCCGGAAAACGGAACAGAAGTGCCTGAACCACCATATACAGAAGAACCTGAAAGCAGAGTTGCGGAAAAGTACACTTTGAGTGATAGGCTGTGGGAATACCTTCAAAACTATGCGGAGAAGCACAGGGCGAAGGGAAATGGTTTTGGTTATGGATTGTTTGGCCCTGATGATATCGCGCGCACTTTGTCTGCACGGTATTACAAAGATGGCTCCGAAATTTTGATCAGGCAGGAAGGCAAGAATCCGAGGCGGCTGACTCCTCGCGAATGTGCAAGACTGATGGGGTTCGACAAACCGGGACAACAATCCTTTGTAATCCCGGTTTCCGATACGCAGGCGTATAAGCAGTTCGGAAATTCAGTTGCTGTACCTGTTGTTGAGAAAGTAGCGGCGCACATGCTCCCGTACCTCTTCAAGGTTATGAGAACGAACAAGGAGACCGAACAAGTTGAAATGCTTTTTGAGAAGGTTGAAGCCTATGTATGATTTCGTTTCACCTGAGACAAGAAGCCGGATGATGTCCGGGATCAAAGGCAAAGACACAAAGCCAGAAATAATTCTCAGACAAGGACTTCACAAACTTGGTTTCAGGTATAAACTTCATGACCGAAACTTGCCGGGAATGCCTGATATGGTCTTTCCCCGGTACAAGGCGGTCATTTTTGCTAATGGATGTTTTTGGCATGGCCATTCCTGTCATATGTTCAAATGGCCATCATCGAATGAGCAACTCTGGCATAACAAGATTAACCGGAACATGGAAATGGACAGGGAGAACTTGTCTCGCCTTCAGGAGATGAACTGGAGAGTCGGGATTGTTTGGGAATGTTCATTAACAGGAAAATACCGCATCAACAGCGAAGAAGTAATAGAACTATGTGCCCAGTGGTTAGAAGCGACGGATATGACATCTATAGAGATTGGTGGGCAATGCTAACAGACCACGACTGTGAGGGTGTTATAAATGAAGAGAGGTTTTCTATCACAATATTTTGAAGGTATAGCAATCAAGCGTCTGAGCGCGGTAGAAGTTAATACAGCAGTATCAAACCAACATGAGTTCAATGGGAGCAGACCACTTCGTACTCTTTTTGGTGATGATCGAGTTTCACATGAAGCCCGTTTTCTTTGGCTTGCCGGAGAGAACGAGGGCTTTTCTTGCGAAGGTTCATTAACTTGGTACGATGCCCGCGAGGCACATCCAACACGCACAGAGTACAGATTGTATTTTAAGAGTAATCAAGTCATGGATCAGGCCAGAGAACTCGACATGCTGATCGTGGCCAAAAGACCAGATGGTGAAATTTATATGATACTCGTGCCTTTCGGAAGTACTTTAGAGAGCCAGTTACTTTGGTTGTTTGGTGTGGATCAGGTGGACTTCAGTTTCAACTTTCAGGCTATTGAGGACGGTCATGATCCTGAAGTTGACTACGCTGTCCGCTATATCCTCGAAGAAATGGGTATAGTCATTGAAGAACCTGATAGCGGCTATTTGGACAGTATTCTTGAGCCATACTTTAACGGAGGCTTCCCAAGTACGTCTGTATTCTCTGATTTGGCCAGAAAGACTCTAAGAGACGTTTCTCCTTATGAAGAACCCGATCAGACCTTACTGAAGTGGATTGAACAGGAGGAAAAGCTGTTCAAGCGTCTTGAGCGGCACATGGTGGCTAGGAGATTGGAAGAAGGCTTCAGAGATGATGGAACTACTGATGTCGAAGGGTTTATCCAGTTTTCACTGAGTGTTCATAATCGGAGAAAATCCCGTGTTGGATACGCACTGGAAAACCATCTAGAGGAAATCTTCAAGGCTCACAGCCTTACATATTCCCGAACGCAGATGACAGAGCACAAGTCAAAACCGGATTTTTTGTTCCCACATATCAGTAATTACCGTGATATGTCGTTCCCTGAGTCCAGACTGACCATGCTGGGTGTTAAGTCCACATGTAAGGATAGATGGCGGCAGGTACTTGCTGAAGCAAACAGAATAAATAACAAACACTTGTTTACAATGGAGCCTGGTATCAGTGAAAACCAGACGGATGAGATGCAGGCCAATAGTTTGCAATTGGTATTACCTAAGCGTCTACACGACACCTACAAGTCGCGTCAGCAAAGTTGGTTGATGGATTTGGGTTCATTTATACAACTCGCTAAAGAACGGCAAGAGTTATAGGAGGCGATAGAATGGAAATAACTTCACGGATAACAGATATAAGAATAGATGCTGAAAATATATTTATTGAAATGAATTATGAGAGATATCTGATGATAGCCAGAAGAATTATAGGAAATAATGATTTGCAAAGACGTAGAGTAAAATCATCAAATACTGTGTATTCACTTTTAAGAAACGATCTTAAAAAAGGATGCATAATTCCGCCTATTGTTTTGGCTCTTAGCAATGGAAATGGTTCTAACCAAGATTTTCGTGAACTGTCGGATGAAGAGATACTTGGTTATATAAATAATAATATTGATAGTCTGGTTATTTTGGATGGTCTACAAAGAACATACACAATATTGGAGGTCGAGAATGAGTTATCTAAGGATGATACAGATGCATTAGAAAGATTTTATTCCAATAAGTTAAGGATAGAGCTTTATCTGGGCATTAATAAATTTGGAATCTTATATAGAATGTTAACGTTGAACACTGGACAAACTCCAATGTCAATAAGACATCAGATTGAAATTCTGTATAAAAACTATATTGATTATGACATGAATGGAATACGATTAGTTAGAGAGGTTGAGGGGGAAGTAATAAACGAAATAGGACAATACAAATTCAAAGATGTTATTGATGGATTTAACTCATATTTAGAGAGAAATGAGTTACCGATTGATAGGTTTGAATTACTAAACAATATCAAAGGATTAGAAAAACTTTCTGATGAAAATCAGAAAAGGGATATTTTTAGAGACTTTTTAGAGTCATTTCATCACTTTGTACTGAAAATCGATTTGCTTTCCGAACATTGGGAGTTAGATCTGGATGAAGATGATATAACATTAATTGGACAACCATTCGGTAAAAAGGCATATAATATTTTTAATAAGTCCCAAGCATTTACGGGATATGGGGCGGCAGTAGGCAAACTCAAAGATTTTGGTCTTATTCATTCATTTGAGCAAATGATTTCAATTATTGATAAACTAGAATCGGATGAGGACCCATCACATTGGCTATTAATGCTTTTGACTAGGCTTGATAATATTAGAGGTAACTCTAAGAAGATTGGCAACTCACAAAGAATGTATTTTCAATATTTCTTTAGAGAGTTGTTCAATCCGGATGGAGATTCATACTTGAGTTTTGTAAAAGCTGTAGATAATGGATACCACAAATATCGCAGTCAGTCGGAGTAAGAAATGGCACTTCAGATCAGGACCAATCAGGATGAAGATTTATTTGTTGCAGATGTCACTTTTAGTTCGGAACAAAGCTGCTTCAATTTAAAGTGTATTTCAAATGTGACACAAACCGAAAATGATGTTCAAATTGATTATGTATTAACTCCGCACCAAACGTATCGTCCAGAGGACTACACTGTTTACATTTTTTATAATAAAGATTACATTGAAAATAACATATTCCAAGTCTTTGAATCTGATATAAACAAAAGAATTGGTTGGATATTTCCAATTCAAGCATTGGTATCTCTAGAACATGATTTTAGTGATAACATTCATTTTCTTAAATATGCATTTATTGCATTTCAAAAGCTTCTTATTGATCAAAGCGATTGTAGCTATAAACAAATTCCGGTAACTTATGATAAAACTATTTCTTTATTTGATTTTTATCCTCAAGACAGTTTTGTTTTTATCACCTGCAATGAGATCACAGACACCATCCCCAATTTTAGTATAAAAAACTATTATGCTTCTCTGTATAGTCAGGGTATTTATGCAACGAGGGGAGAATACGGAAGGCCTGTTTTAAATCATGAGGGACAAAAGTTTTCCATTAGCAGTATCTCGAATCATGTAAAAACAGAGGATTTCCTCATACATTTATTCAAAGAGCTTTTACATAGTGAGAAGCACCATTTAGTTAAGTTCTATCTACTATATCAGGCGGTAGAATTGTTGATTGAAAAAATATTTAATAAAGAGATAATTGATCTGGTTAACGAAGTCACTACACATACTAATAATTTGTTTAAGTTGAAAGAAGAGCTAGGGAATCTCGCTAGAGAGAAGGAAAGAATTTCCAAGCTATTTAATCAGTATACAAGCTCATTAGGATCAAAACAGACTGTAATGGACTACGGTAATCAGTTATTAAGCCTAGTGGGTAGAGAACCGAAGAAAAATGCCTCAGATGCTCTTTATAGTGTAAGAAACTTACTTGTTCATGATTATAGGAGTATTCCCATTGAAGGTCACTTCCTCATTAGGAACATAAATGAAGCGTTCGAAGATCTTATTGTTGAATTATTATTGGAAATAAGTCTTTAAAGTGCAGTCAATCCTATCAATAATTGTTATGCTAATCAATAATGTCAGGATATTAACCACGTTAAATGTCCAAACACTGCTCGTAATTATGACCTATGAACTCGATAAATGGGAAAGCCGATCGTACGGCTTTCCCATTTTATTAAACGAATTGAATCTGGTAATGATCGTTGTTCCGCAAATTATAGCACTCACCTAACAACGTTACGTACTGACTATAGTCAAGCTCGAGCCAGCAAGGAATGCCGCGAATCTCGAAGCGCACTCCGCAATAAATCGTGAAGATCCTACCATCCATCTCCATACAATTCAACAGCTGTCTTCTCTTTCAAATACTCATTTGTACCCACGTCGCTCAAAATGCAGATGCAACCGGTACAAACAAATCTCTCTCGTCCAGTTGAACAGAATCTCTGCCTGCTCTGCATCATGCGGCTGCTCCAGTCTCACACCAAAGCGACCGCCTTCAAACGTAGTCATACTTCCCTTGGCGCCAGACCACTTACTCATCGGCATATTGGCGATTAGCTTGCTGATACCTGCTTCGTTATAGTTCCACAGCCTCTTCGCTTCTTGGTCCGAGAAATCGATCCGCTTCCGATACTCCTTCTCCGTCAGATACTGATGGAAGAAAGGCGCTACCTGCTGCGGCGTAATAGGAGTCAGCCAATCCTCTACACCACGCTCCAGCATAGCAAGCATGACGATCATCTTGTAGCTCTTGTTCATTCCCGTCTTCTCTACATCCCTCAGCCAAGCCTCATAACGGTAGAACAGCTCCTGCTCCATCTCGTTCAAACAATCCGCCCACGCCTGGAAACCCACATAAGAGCCGAATTCGCTCTGATACTCCCTGCTGTTCGCCCGGCCATGCAAATGCAGCTCCAGATAAGTCGGTATTCGACCGAGCTCATTCTTAAGGTCGTTAAACGACTGGCGAAGCAGCTCCCGGCGAGGCAGCTTCTTCCGCCTGAGTTCAGCCAGCAGATCAATAACCTTCGTGTCCAGCCGAATGTCGCAGCCCGCTGGAAGAGTAGCCGTAATAGCAGCGGCATTCCCTTTCTGAACGCCTGCGTCCTCGTTATCCGCGAACAGCCCGAGCTTCACGTCCGCATTACGATAGTTGCCGATCAGGTCGATGATGTGGCAGTGGGACTTCTGCTCGAACAGTCGGAGACCGCGGCCAACCTGTTGGGTGAACACCGTCAATGACTCCGTCGGTCTCACGAACAGGAGCGTATCCACGCTCGGAATATCTACACCCTCATTGAACAGGTCAACTGTGAAAATAACGTCCAAACTGCCCTCCGCCAATCGCCGGATCGCTTCGCCGCGCCCCATGCCAACCGTTGCGGAATGCAGACTAACGACCTCTGCTCCGCGACTATGGAAGTAGTCGGCCAGGAAATCCGCCTGACGAATCGAAGAGCAGAAGGCGATCGTGCGAGTTTGCTTGTGCTCCTCCCAGGCATTATATATGGTTGCAGCCAGCGATTCCTTCAGTTGAGCCGCAGCTAACTGCTCGTCATCGTAATGATTGCCAAGCCACCGAATCTGGGAGTAATCCGTATCGTCGTATACGCCGATATAGTGGAACGGCGACAGCCAGCCCCGCCTGATCGCTTCGAGAAAATGAATCTGATACGCTACATTCCCATCACAAATGGCATACACGTCCTTGCCGTCCATTCGATCGGGAGTCGCTGTGATGCCTAGCAGAAACTGCGGCTGGAAATAGTCAATAACCGACTGATAGGATTTGGCCGCCGCATGATGGAACTCGTCAACCACAATCAAGTCGAATGCCTCTGGATCAAACCCTTCTCGATGCTTCTTCATCCCTAATGTATAGATAGATGCAAAAACACAGTCTGTATCCTTCTCCTTCATCGCTCCGTTATAAATGCCAAAGCTGCGATTCGGCATAATACGGGAGAATGAAGCCTTCGCTTGGTGCAAAATCTCTTCCCGATGCGCGACAAACAGGATTCGCTTAAACCCCTCGCCGAAAAAGCCGGCCAAGTACGTTTTACCAAGACCTGTCGCCATAACGACCATGGCTTTGTCGTATTCTTCTTCCAAGGTTCTCTGAAGAGCTTCCAATGCCTCAAGCTGAGCATGCCTGGGCTGAATGCTCACGGTCTCTTCCTGAGCTTCGCGAGAGGTACCTGTCATATCCCCGCTCTCCGAACGGTATTCTTCTTCCTCCATACTGGATACCATTCGAATAAGCTCCGGGTTCTCGCGATGCCGCTGCTTGTACTCTTCTTCGTAGTTCGCAATGGTATGCGCATTCAGCGGAGTCGTTGAGTCGTGATAAAAGTTGTGCATGAACTTGTCGAGCGCCAGCTGGAAGGTGTAAGGCTCGGCCTGCGCGTTCATGGCGAGATTCCATTCCATCCCTATCCGCATGGCGGACATGGAGAAATTGGAGGAGCCTACGATGAGCAAACCTTCGCCATTCTCGTAGTCGAACAAATAGGCTTTGGGGTGGAATGACGTACCCATGCTGCGCCACAGCCGCGCCTCAAGCCTGTCGTCTATGTCGCATAGGAGCTTCAGGCCCTCCGGCTGGGTAACGAATAAATAGTCACCTGCCAGCACCTTCACTTCCGCCCCGCGCTCAATCGCACTCTTCAGATGCGGAGCGAGCAGCCTGACGCCAGACTGCATGATGAAAGAGGTCATGATATAGATACCGGATGCATGCTGCATTCCGACAATCAGCTCGTCCGCCAAATTTTCCGTAATCAGCTTTACATTCAGCTTAGTCCTCGACATTGATCAAATACACCCGCTCCTGGAATCCGCCCCGCTTGGCGGCTTTCTGTGCGCGAAGCGCCTCCAAGGCATCTGGCGTGGAACAGTGGATGACGGACAGCGCGCGGACAACCTCCAGCAGATCCGCCAGCTCCTCCAGCGCGTCAGCCGAGTTCATGGCGCTTAAGTATTCGTTCATCTCTTCTCTCAGTTTCGTATGGAGCTCCACGCGATATTCCGCATCGTCTAGGATGCGTGTGCGGAATGTTTTCCCCGTTGCTTCAATAACTTGCGGGATGTTGTCCCGAACCAGCTTGTTGTAGGTTGGCATTGCAGGAACACCTCTCTCCAGTGGAATGTCCAGATCTAATCTCTCCATCTATTGGCTGGTCAAAGCCAGCCGTCTCTTCATATACGCCGCAAGCTCCTGGTCTCTGCAGTAAACGTAGCAGCCTTTCATTCCGCGCGACAGGAGCACCTTGTAAATATTTTTCACCAAGGCATTGAGACGTTCCGGATCCTGCTTGAGCCCCTTCTTGCCCGTCTTGTCCTTGTATTCGTTATAGTCCGCATAGAGCTGTCCCGTCTCCGGGTTCAGCTTCAGATCATGGCCGATGATAACACCGACGTAATCGAATTCGAGGCCTTGCGTCGTATGGACGCAGCCGACCTGATTAACGCCATCTGGATGCACCGCCCAAGACTCTCGGATCAAATAGCCGTTCCATGGCATCCGGAAGCCATGCTCTTCAATGATGACATCATCGATCTGCCCGTTTGAATTGCCCTCCTTGGGCGTCGTCCAATTCCAAGCATACCCGGCCAGCATGCGAGCTCGATGTCCATTCTTCTGTTTGTCTTCAATTAATTCTTTCAGCCGGTTCGGCGACTCCACGATGCGGAAGTCGAAGGCGTCCTTGTCCCAGCCGCCATAGTTGCCCGTATCCTGTATGCCCAGCACATCGTCTACCCAGTTCAAGTAGCCTTCTGCACCCGAGCATCTGAATTGTGAAAATAACGTGTATTCATGAACCTCCACGCCCAGCTCTTGTGCTGCACGCTTGATCCCGTCGATAGTTCCGATGTCGTCCGGCCGGATGCGCTGATTATCGTCAATGAAGAACACGCTCGTATTGGCGCTCTTCATAATATCCTCGATCTGATTCACACCCTTGTACATATAGCTGCCCTTGCCCTTCAGCCGATGCGCTTCATCGACGACAAGGACATCGAATTGATTCTCCGCGTCCACGAAGCTGCCGGAGCCCATGAACAGACTTTTGGTCCTCATCTTGGACTTGGAGCTCTGCTCGGTCAACATCTCGATCAGTACGTTGCGGAAGGAGGAGTTTGGCGCGACAAACTTCGTATTCAGACCTTCTCGGAGAAGTCCGCCCAGGGCATTTATGGAGATGACGGACTTTCCCGTGCCGGGGCCGCCTTTAATAATAATGGTCCTCTTCCGGTCCTGCTTCTTGGCAAGTGTCATAATCGTCTCATATGCGACCTTCTGCTCGTCCAGCAGGATGAAGCTGGAGTTCCCCTCGAATAAGGAATGAATGTGCTCTACTAGCGATTTGGAAGGTGCAATTCTCCCGTTCTCGATATCGTAGAGGAGCTCCATCCCCTTCCCTTTGCCCACATAGCGAAAAATAAACTCCTGCAGCTTCTTCGTCTCATGCTGCAGGAACATCGGCGCTTCCTGAATGGTTTTCTCATATTGCCGCGACTTCAAAGGCTCTGGCTGCTTCTCTCGGTAGTTATGCAGGAATGCGACGGATCTAGCTCCAATATCCTTCTCATAGACGGCGGTATTCATATCCATCATATATTGCCGATAAGACCAGGCTTGGTAGGAGGGATGCGTTGTTTCTCTGACCGCTCCGTTTATGGAGGTTTTGACCACATCCTCCTTGTCCGTCGCCCACGCCTCCTGCCACTGCTTCATCTCCACGATGATGAAATTGCGGCTTCCCTGCTCGTCCTCACCCGAAATAATGAAGTCCACACGTTTACTGGTGGCTGGAATGTTGAACTCAATCATGACTCCGCAATCATCCGCCACCTTGGAGTTTCGGACGATACGTTCCATGAACTGCATGGAGTTGTTCCAGGAGCGCCATTCCGACACAGATGGGCGTTTGCCCAGCTTCTCGATAAACGCCGACTCGATGCTATTCGCTATTTTATTATCGTCGACAGCTTCCTTAAAGTCCGCCACTGAGCTGCTATATATAATCATGGGACACCTGCTTATATGGAAATATGACCCTCATGCACATAGCTTAACTGATCCAGCTTCGCCTTCGCTACAGCAATTTCCTCGTCTGTGAACAGCTCATGGTACTCCTCGTGGTAGGCCACAAGCACCTCCACACTGAGATGCAGACAGCCCCTCATGTATAGCTCTGTGAAGCCGGAGGCCGAATCGCTGGCGATCAGCTCCTTGGCAGCTTGCAGGCCGCCCTTCTCGGCAACCATCCGTTTGAAGTAGGTCGCTTGGTACCCGTGGGCTTCTCTCTTCGCCTGTTCGTAGATATTCAGCATCGCTCTATGAAATTTCAGTTCGATTGCTCGCATGTTTATCACCTATATTTAGAGTATTAGACCAATTCTGCAAGTAGTTCTACTCTACTATATTCGCTGAGACTTCCCTCCTACCCTTCCACCATTAGGAAAGTTTGTGAAAGAATCTTGTCTATTGCTGTCATCGACTGTACATCCTTAGATGAATAAGAACCCACCTTCGGCGGTCAGCCTTGGGGTGGGTTCTACTTTTTTCAAATATTCGAATCAAATCTCAGCTCCACGATACCCCATCTTCCGATATCCCTTCACCCGCTTCTTATACATGCTCATTAACATCGGCACCTGCAGATCAATATAATCGTAGATCTTCACTTCCCGCTTGTTCACATGGGAGCGGTGCAGCCGCCCGGCATACTGCTGGAGCGTGCCCGTCCAAGAGATGGGATGCACGAGGAATAGGGTGTCGAGACGCGCATCATCGAAGCCCTCGCCGATCAGCTTGCCTGTCGCGATGAATACCCGTTCCTCATCGTCCGGAATACTGGCGATCATCTCCCGGACAGCTTCTCGCTGCTTCTTGCCCATGCCGCCGCGAAGGACAATGACATTTTTGGCGAAAGCACGAAGTCTCTCTTCAAAATAGTCCACATGCGACCTCCGCTCTACAAGCAGCAGAGGCGATCTTCCTTGATCCAGGCAATGGAGCAAATCATCGAATATCATCGTATTGCGAGCCTGACCGAGCTGCTTCCTTAGCCAGGTATTCTCTTCCTTCAGCCGTTCGATTTCGCGCAGGGCTGCCTCATATTTGAGTTGAACATAATCCATACTGCTCACAACCTTAGACAAAGGATCATTAGCGTTAACTAGCGTTACAATTATAGGTTCAATTCCTTCTCTAATTATGGTATCATACCTATAAAAGAAGCCGAGTGCTGGAACACTCGGCCTAACAATTGGCTTGGATGGGCTTGTCCCCTCTATAGTCTAAAGGAAAAAGAACCCACCTGTGGCGCTAACCTTGGGGTGGGTTCTTACTTCTTCTTGTAGTTATTCGAGATGTATGTGAGTAGCGCAAGAATAAATGATCCGAATAATAGCATGATCGTTATTGCTGCTTCTTTCCTTCATGGTATCGCCTCCTTTCAAAGAAGGGATACCATGCCCACCCAAGATTCAATTGTCTGCCCCTATTGTACCATTATCGTCCAATTAAATGAAGAACGAATGTTCGCGAGTGAATCAATATGCATGGCGCTACTAGCGTTAAAATTCTAGGTTCAATTCTTTCTCTAATTATGATATCATACCTATAAAAGAAGCCGAGTGCGGGAACACTCGGCTGAACAATTGGCTTGGATGGGCTTGTCCCCTCTGTAGTCGGGAACAATAAGAACCCACCTTTGGCGCTAACCTCGGGGTGGGTTCTTACTTCTTCTTGTAGTTATTCGAGATGTATGTGAGTAGCGCAAGAATAAATGATCCGAATAATAGCATGATCGTTATTGCTGCTTCTACTTTCATGGTATCGCCTCCTTTCAAAGAAGGGATACCATGCCCACCCAAGATTCAATTGTCTATCCCTATTGTACCATCATCATCCAATAAGATGAAGAACAAATGTTCGGATTCTTATCTGTTGTACAGCTTATCCACTAACTCCTTCGCCCACAGCTCCTGATGCAGCTTAACCCCAACACGCAGCATCGTGTCAACGAGCTCGCAATCCCACCCAACACTCGAAGCTTGCAGTCTCCCGCGCTCGGCCTCCGTCATTGGAATCCCTCTGTCCGCGTAACGGAGATACAGCTCGACATCCATATGCCAAGCTCGGAAAGCTTCCGGATACCGGAGCTGCAGCCCCAGTGCGATGGCCAGACCGGCAGGGTCCAGATCACCGGCATAATACAGCCGCGAGCCCGTCGAGCTCTCCAGCAAGCCATCCAGCATCCGGATCACCGCTGTTGTCGGCTGCCCGTTCCCGCATATGATAGCGGGACGAGCATTCTGTTTGCCCGCGTCTTGATTTACCGACACATCACTGTCTGCACCCGCATCACCAACCGCATCCACATCAGCATCCACAAGCTCAGCGAAAACAGAGGGATTCTCCACCATAAAGATTCGCATAGACTCGGCACAAGCACGACGATGGGCCTCGAAGTCGAGCCGCTCCACCTGCCTGAGCGTCAATATGCGCTCTTCGCGCTCTCCATGGAACAAGGCTGGGGCATAGACCATCACCTGCGAGGACAAGTCATCGTCCGCCACGCCGCCTCTCCGATACCCTTCCCGGATGAGAATCGCCTGCGAGCTAGATTCCTCAGCTTCCTGTTCCCGGTTCGAAGTTTCGTCCTCGACAAGTTCGGGCGGCATCTGCCCGTGTATGGACGTCAGTCCCCACCAGAACAACCTGCCAAGCGACTGCTTCCAATCCAGCGAATGAGCATCTCCGGTTACCTCTGCCGCCAGAATGGGCAGTCGTACAGGTCTCTTCAGACGGCCATCCATCACCCGATGCAGAGCAGTAATGCAAGCAGCAAGCTCATTCTCCGCTTCCTGCGCTGACCTTGCATACACATGTCGCAGCGTACGAGTACCGGGGGAGGACTCGTCCCGAAGTCCCTCCGCCCAGCGAATAATGCGGCTATCGAGTTCCGGGAACAAGGAGTACACCTTGCTCAGGGCATCGCGCACCAGCCGCTCCCATTCCGCTTCGGCTAACTGTTTGAGCTCTAGCCGAGTAAGCACAGGAGCGTCACTTATAATTGTTAACAGCTCAGGCACGGTCAGCCCGAATCGGCTTTCCTTTAATATTTGCTCGAACTTCTTAATGGAATACCGCTTCGTCTCGTCTGGCTTAGGCGGGCTGTACGTGCCGTAGAAGGCGTCCAGAGCGCTTCGTTCCTGCTCATCGATCCGGCTAAGCGTTATATAACCTCTTGCTCCGACATTCGAGGTTGTATACTGACGCTTCAACAGCTCCAGGAACCTCTCGAACCCCGGCTGGCGAAAATAACGCTTAACCGATTCCTTCTCACTCATCGCCCGAGCCTTCCTCATCCGACACGACTGACTCCAGTCGTCTGCCATTCCAGCGATACCGGAATATGGTGACATAGCTGGCATCCTTGGGCCTGTAAATTTCGCTGATCGCCAGCTTCGGCACAGTGTCATAACAGCCCCACAGCACCTGGGAGGTCATCATGTAGTCGAAGTCCATGTCGGTCAATAGTCCGAACAGGTCTCGAATATTCTCATCGTCGACGCCCGCGAACGCCTCGTCGAGCGAGATGATCTTCGGCGCGTCCGGACTGGCGTCCGCATAACGCGAGTACGTGGCCGCGAAGAGCGGAATATACATGGACATCGCCTTCTCGCCGCCGCTCAGCACATTGAACCGGGAATCCGTCAGCTCGCGGTACTGCGTCTCCTCTCCTTTCTTGTATCGGAGGGAGAACTGGAACCAAGAGCGGTAATCCAGCATGTCATAAATATGCTTGCGCAGCGCCTCACGCTCCTCCACAGCACCTTGCTTCGCCCACTGAACACGGGAGCGGAAGTGGCCGACCAGCCGTTCCACCTCGTCGTCCCGGAGCAGGTGCGAATCTCTTCGGAGCAGCTCCACAAGCTCGTCGCTGTTCAGCTCCGATTCCGTCTGCGCCGCCTTCGGCAGCCATTGCAGCTGAAGCTTCAAGCCGCTTGAGGTGTCGCGCTCCGCCATCAGCTTGTTCATTGACTTCATCCATAGCTCCGCGCGCTGAATGCGCTCACGAATGGCCTTGCCTACGCTGCGAAGAATAATTTCCTCGAACAGCTCGCGGTCCTTCTCGCTGAGCAAGCTCTCCTGCTCCGCCAATATGTCGCCCATCTCCGCCAGCAGTGCGGCAGGCTTCTGCGGCCGTGTCCGGTCGCGCATGGATAGGATAGTAATGCGCCCCTGCTCGCTAATGTCGACTTCCAGTATATATTCTCCCAGCAAGTGCTTGGCGGCATTGTAGTGATCCTGCAGCACGCCGCTTAACCGCTCCTTGTTGGAACGGGACACCCCAGGCTCCAATTGCGAGACTACCGCTCTGCACGTTGACAGCAGCTCGGCGCGAGCAGCCTCGTGAAGCTCCTGGCTCGCCACTTCCGGAACGAGCTGCATCCTCCACTCCTCGCGGAAATGACTCATTCGCCTTGCAACCCGCTCCTCAGCCGTCTGTTCTTGCTCCGCCAGAGAAGTCTGACGCTCCTTCAATGCGCCGATACGGGAGACGATGCCGAGCATAGCTTTAGACAATCGCTCTTGCTCCGCACGCAGCTGAACGCGCCGCTCCTTCAGCCCGCTGATTCGAGCATACAAATCGCTGATGCCCAGCTCGTCCATCAGCTTGCGCAGTTGATCAACTTTTACCCGTAGTGTGAATTTCTTGTCGAGGAGACTATCGCGGTTCTCCTCTTCGATGTCCGATGTCTCCGCATGGCGCTTGGCTTCCTCTTCGAACCTCGCCGCCTCGGAGTCGCGCTGTCGGTATTCTCTCCAGTCCGATTGAAGACGGGATATGCCTTCCGCATAATCGGCAGCAGCTTTGACAGCCTCCTGCAAATCCCTAAGCGTCTTCAGACGGGACCAAGTCGCCGTGGAAGCAATAAGAGCTTGCTTCAATTGCGACCAATGCTGCTGCTTCATTCGCAATTGCTCTGCCAGCCTATTCTCCTGCTCCAGCAGGAGACCGAACCGAGTTGTCGCTTCATATTGCGACGACCATGCGGAACGAAGCGCCTGATGAGCTTCATCGCGTACAGGGAAGAGCTCCAGCTCTTGCTGCAGTGCCGACATGTCGACTTCTATAACGCGAATGTTCTCGCGGCGCGTCTCCATCCGGGCTTCGCAATGAGCGATCTCCCCTTGCAAGCGAGCGATCTCCGCCAGCTTGAATTGCTTCCTCGCTTCCTTGCCAATGTATTGCGCCTGATGCAGCTTGCCGTTCACTTTCCCAACCAATGAACCAAGCTGATAGTAGTCTCGGCCCACAACCATCGCCGACTGGTCCTGCATAACGGCGGCAGGAATGAACGTCTCGCCCCAGGCGAAGGAACGCAGCACCGCCTCCACCTGCTGCTCCGACAGCCCCGATTGGTCGGATGGGAGCGGCTTCAGCATATCTGCCAGCGTATAGCCCCATTCCAGCGGCTGCGCGACGATCCACACCTCTTCATCGTGCTCGTTCACCGCGCCGATCCGGCCATCCGGACGTATCCACGCGTCGAGCAGTCCGCCGGCCAGCAAAGCCTGCTCCACGCTTGCCCTCTCCTCGCTGCCGATATGCGAGTGGAACTCGCACACCTCGTACAGCGGCGCTCCCTGACCCTCGCCGTAGCGGCTTCGCGTCAGCGCCCGCGCATCGCTCCGCGCCGGCTCCGGCTCACGAGTCTGCTCCCAGGCGCGCTTCTCCGCGGTCAGGCCCGCAAGCTCCTCTTGCAGCAGCTTCACTTGCTGCTCCTGCTCCAGCTTGTCCATAACAAGCGACTGCCTCTGCTGCTCCGCTTCATGACGAACCGGACGGATCACTCCCTCCATCTCCTGTCGCTCGTAGGACAGGGAGCCGATCTCGGCGAACATCCTCTGTACCGCCTCTTCGCCCAGCTTCAGCTGACGCAGCCCTTCCTTCCATGTCAGCACACGTTCCTTCCAGGCGCGCAGCGCTGCCTCCGCAGCCTCCTCCGACACACGTTTAACCTGCTCCGCCTGATCCCGCTCTGACCGCATAGCGCCCAGCTGCTTGTCATATTCGGCGACCAGCATCCCGGCCTCCCGCTCCTGCTCGGCCAGCTTGATCGCTTCGCCGACAGCGCTTCGGTGCGCTTCCATATCCTTGCGCCAAGCCGCGAGGAAGGCAAGCTCCTCCGGAGGCTCCGGACTCCAATATCTCGCGTACACACCATGGTGCTCGAATTCCATATCACCGGCAATGGCGTCAAGCTCGGCCAGCCCGTCCTCCTGCGCCTCCAGCAGCTCCGTCTGAAGCTTCCGCGCTTTCTCCGCCGCCAGCTCCGCCGCTTCGCGGCTGCGGAGCGCTTCCGTCAATCGCCTCTGCGCCTGATCCGCGTAAGTCTCCGTCTCCTTCAAGGCCAGCTCGGCCAGCTCAAGCTCCTGCTGCTTCTCCAGCGCCTCGCTCCGGCCCAGCAGCTCGAGCTCAGTCTCCGCAGCCACTAGCTGCTCCCTTGCAGAGGACTGCTCCGCTTCTACACCCGATTGCTCTTCCATCGCCTTGCGGAGCTCCCTGGACAGGGCGGACGTCTGGCGCTGCACCTGCTCTTGCTCCTCGTGCGCGGCCAGCAGCTGCTCTCCGCTCTGGTACAGCAGATAACGGTTATATTGCTCGTAGCTCCGGTTCAGCTTCTCCAGTTCCGAGCGGTGAAGCTTTAATTCCTCCAGCCGGTCCGCCAGCTGATCCATATCCTCCATAACTTCGGATAACGGGCGAAGCTCCTCCTCATGAAGCGGCGGCAGCGCTTGAACCAGGATGTCGTAGATTGCGGTTGGCTTTACGTCCTTGGACAGCTTCGGGCTGCGCAGCTGGACCAGCAGCTGCAGCAGGTCCACATAAGCTTCCTTGTCATGGTAGCCGAATAAGGAACGGTTCACCAAATCCCGGTAGGCTCGCTGCTCCTGAACGACCTGTCCTCCCGCACCGATCGCCTGCTCGAGCGACTTCCGGTCCAGCGGATATTTGCCCTGACCCTCCAATTCCAGCATGTGATCGTATAACCAGAAGTCGTGATTCACTCTGCGCCCGTCCTCCAGCACGAATCCCCAGAAGTTTACTTGTGCCACGCCTCGTCTGGCGCGCAGGCCAATGCCTACCGTTTTATAAATGTTGTTGCCTGGGTGCTTGAATTCCAGCCACAGGTAGCCGGTCCGCTCGCTATGCTCCTCCTTGTCCCCAAGCAAATAGAATTCAATTTTCCGATCCTTGGAGCCGAATGGATCCAGCCGATGGGGCCTCTTATCTCCATCCAGCACGAGCGGCACAAAGCTCTGCATCGTAACCGACTTCCCTGCTCCATTCGTGCCTCGCAGCACGAGGCGTCCGTCCTCCAGCTCAAATTCCTCATCCTCGTAAAACCAGAAGTTGAGGATGCCCGCCCGGTTCATTTGCCATCGAGTGCGAGGCTCCCGTTCATGTCCTATTTCTATACTCATACCGTCCCTTGCTCCTCCTCATCGATGGAATAATCCGCGGTCCAACGGGAGACGACCGCCGATACGGCGAATCGTTCTCCTCTCTCTTCATATGCAACCCAAGAGCCGAGCCTCCAATCGATCATATGTGACGTTAGCGCCTCCGCAAGCTCGCTAAGCCCCATCTCCCGGTGCTCCTTGCTCCAATACTCGCTGAATCTCTGTCTCAGGCTGTACAGCAGCGCCTCCACATCCGTCCTTGTCAGCTCCACGGTGCCCTGCTCGGAAACATACCAGTCACTGTCATTCAATCTTCTTCGCAGCTCACCGGCGAACAGCAGCACGAGATCCGATATGCCCGCCGCCGTCGGGAACAAGCCGCATTCCGCAGTCAACTCGGGATAGAAGAAGTACAGGCCCTCCCGATAACGGCTTCCTTCCATACCGAACATGAACTGCATGTTGTCCATAATCGCTCGCCGCTGCGTCACGACATAATAAAGATCATCCTTATGCCACTCCCGATCCGCGACGGCCGGCTCCAGCAGCAATCTTCGGTAGACGCGGTGGCGGCGCTTCCGCAGCTCCCCGTCTACTGTCTCCGGATACACCAGCTGCTCGTTGAACTCGTCAAGCTGCCCATAATGCCGGATCTCTCTTGGAAAATGTCTCAGCACATACCTTGCGGCAGGCGAGCTCTCGTAGAGAACATTCTTCTGCGTATCATGCGCCCAGTCCGATTCCTCCCCGTCAATATGCCGCAGGACACCAAGCTGTCTCAGCTTCTTGAGCGCTCGAACCATCGATAGCCGGTGCTGGTAATTCTCCCAATCCATCGCAAGCCCCGCCGAGGTTAATTGCTCGCTCACCTGCTCGACAATGTCCGTGAGCACGAATTGATCCAGCTCCGTCTTCGACTCCAGATACCATAGCGCGTACGTGAATAACGCGTAGTCCCGTGGATCGCGAAACTCCGGGAAGCCCATCCACGGCTCCGCCGCCAGCGGCGCCTTATCCAGCTTGGCCATCGTCCGCGTCAGAACCAGCAGGAAACCCGTGTACTCCGCGAACCAATCACGCAGCTCCGTATATTGATCCCGAATCCAATAGAAGATCTCCGGATCCTCTTCCTTCGTAATCCATGGACGGTTAAGAAGAGCATGCGCGCATGCTCTGCGGCGTTCATTCCACTGCTCCGCATCCGCCTTCTTGTTGGCTCGCATTCTTCTGATTGCATAAGAAGTTGTTCCGCCTCTAGCCATGTACGGCATCGCCTCCCGTTACTTCAATGGCGTAATTCAGCATGGTCAGATCGCCGTCTTCGCTTCGAAGCACAGCTTCCTCTTCGCTTGTTGGAAGCTTGACGGCAATGCGATGTCCATCCGCTGTAACGAACGATCTCGATGCGTTGGCAGTGCAACGGCCTATCCACTGCAGCAGCCTCAGACGCTCCTTGCCCTTCAGCTGCGGCAGCCCTGCTATATCAATCTTGCCGTAGCTCCGCATCCTGTCAATGAACGCCCTCTCCTCCGCAAGCTGCGCCATGATCTGCTCCCGGTAAACCTCACGCTTCGAGCTATGCGTCCGCATCGGCTCCGAATTGGACCTCGAGGAGCGCTTCCTGCTTCGCGTGCGAATCAGCCTAATATTGGGCGGCTCCTCCCAGGTCGAGGCATCCGCTCGTTCCGTCTCCCTGGCATCCTGTCCTTGCAGGTGCCGGCTTGGGAACAGGCCGAACGCATAAGCAGCCAGCTTATGCGCTTCTTCCAGGCTGTCCGTCTGCGCGAATCTTCGCCCGAGGCTTTCCAGATCATTCCTTCTGCTGACGCCGCCTCGTCTGCGCTCCTGCAGCCGAACCGCGCTGCGCACCACCTTGGCGATTGCCTCCTTGGTCGCCTTCTCCAGCAGCGTCAGCTCGCTCGGCTCCTGATGATCTCCGACGAACCAGCGCTTCATATTGCTCCAGCCCTGCTGAAATTCCAGCATGAGCTCGTCCGCCGACTTGCCTTCCTCCAGCCTTGGCTTCTGCAGCTCGCCATCCAGAACATGGCCCAAATACAGATCTCTTAGGCCGTCCCCAATACGGAGCAGCTGCCCTTCAATACGATACGCGCTCCTCTGAAGCACCTTGACGAAATGCTGCAAATAGTTCACCAGATTATCCTTCAGCGCGAGGAAGCCCTCCGTCGCCATCATCTCCTCCGCCTGAATGGAGTGAATACTGGCGATAAAATCCGCCGCGTTCTCATGCATGGTCTTAAACGCGACGTATAGCTTCTCCCAATTGTGCAGCGCCTCTCCCGGCTCGAACTCCGCTCCCTTCTCGCGAATCTCGTGCACACAGGCCGCGATGGTATCGAAGTACGTCGTCTCCAGCGAGCCTCCGTACCCCTTCACCTTCTCTAGCGCCTCCAGCATGCGTTCGATCTCGATGGAATAGGGCGTGAGCAGATACTGACTTTTCTTGCGCATATATTCTTCCAGTGACAGCGCCCGTCCGCCGTCATGGCGAGAAGCGAGATTGCCCCAGCCCTTCAAGCTCTCGAGGTCAGACAGGCATTGATCCAGCGTGTAGCCTTCCAATACGCCGAAGGCTTGCACGCCTTCATAGATTTCCTCCGGCCTGAGCCAGTACTTCAGCTTCTGATATTCGAAGTAAATATATTTCATAATGGCACGATACCGTGCAACGTTGATGGCGGTTAGGTAACTTAATTCCGGGACCGCCCGAAGTCCCGCCGATGATAAAGTGAATTCCAAGCTCCGTTCCTCCTTTGCCTATTGCTATTATTTTACCAAGTTAATTAAATGGAAGATACCTATCAAACCTTTCCACAGGTACTATTTTTGCAGCCGATCCTCAGCACTTATTACCACTTCCGTCATAATCCGTTACAATAGAAGCACTTCCATTCACTCTCCCAACAGAAAGAGAAGTGAGTCTATGAACCAAAACTACCAGCTCACCGTTGAGCAAATTCTTCAGCGTCCCCAGTTTCGGCACGCTTATGTAGCGGGTGGGCAGCCCGGGCTGAGCCGGCTGGTGCGCTGGGTCCATATTATTGAGGTCATTCAGTTCGAGGAGCTGCTGCAGGGCGGGGAGATGATTCTGACGACCGGAGCGGCGTTCGGCACGAGCATTGGGTTGTTCGAGACGTATATGGAGCAGCTGATCCGTCGGGACGTCGCCTGCCTGTGTATAGAGCTCGGCCACTCCATCCAGGAGGTGCCGGAGGCGTGGGTCCGTCTGGCGGAGGTGAACGGACTGCCGCTTATCGTATTCCCGCAGGCAGTCCGGTTCATCGATATTACGCAGGACATCCACGCCCATATCATTAACCGTCATCATGACGCGCTGCAGGACCTTGAGCGGATCTCGCGGGAATTCCATCGGCTGACGCTCACCTCGCAAGGCGTCAACCATGTGCTGCAACTGCTTCATCGAAGCACGCAGGCCCAGATTCTATATATCGCGCCGGACGGGCAGTCCCGCTGCGTGCCTTACGCCTCGGACGATGCAACGAAGCGCTGGACGAAGCTGCTGCTGGAGCATATGGACAGCAAGCCGCTGGACAAGCAAAGCGCTGCCGCCCTGCCCTACCACATACAGTCTGGCAGGCATACGATGATCGCCCAGCCCGTAGGCGCTATGGGCAAGACCTGGGCGCATCTGGCGCTCATTCTCGACCGCCAGCCGCAGCAATTCGAATATCTCATTCTGGATTCCGCCTCCCTGTCGATTGCGCAGGACCTGCTCCGCAAGCGGTACATGGAGGAGCGCAAGCTGTATTCCCAGACGCTGTGGATTGACGACCTGCTGCATCTGCGCATCCGTGACGAGGAGGGGATCAAGGCGCTGATTGGACCGGATTACAAAAGAAACAACGAGCTCCCCTACCGCGTCTGCCTCATCGAAATCACACGCGAGTCCGGCCGCGCGACGGCCTCCTCCCTCTTGGACGAGAATGAGGACGCGCTTGGCCTGCATCTGTCTCTGGCGGCGCGGGCCATATTCGAGCAGCAGGGCTTCTACCCGCTCATTACGATTCAGAATGACAGGCTCGTCGTCATTGCGTTCGACCGACTGCCGACGAAGCCGGCGAAGGACAGGCTGCGCCATGCCATTGCTTCGCTTCGGGCGATGAAGGACGAGGAGGACATCGGGCTCACCGTCGGTATCGGAGGGACCAACCGTGGATACATGAACGCCTATCTAAGCTACCAGGAGGCGATTCAGGCTATCTCCTTGTCCGGCACGCTGGGCTCTGACATACTCTTCTTCGATGAGCTTGGCGTGTTCCAGCTGCTCTTCCATATCGGGGATAAGGCTGCACTGCACACGTTCATGCGCAGCAGCCTCGGTCCGCTCCTGGATCACGATCAGAGCAAGGGAAGCGAGCTGCTCCGTACGTTGAAGGTATATCTGGATCACGACGGCTCCAAGCAGCTTGCGGCGCAGCGGCTGTTCATCGCGAGACAGTCGCTTTATTACCGGCTGGAGCAGATCGAGGCGTTGCTGGGCAGCGATTATATGGAGCCCGAGAAGAGGCTGGCGCTGGGGGTCGCGATCCGCGTCTATCAGCTGCTGAACCCGGATGCCTAGTCGTGACGAAAGATCGGTTCGACTTCCTTACATTTTGTCTAATGGATCCATAAGAGAATTCCTCTACACTGGTGACAAGCGATAATATCCTTTTCATGGGAAGGTAAGGGGTGGATACGATGAAGATCGGAGTACCGAAGGAGATTAAGAATCACGAGTACCGCGTCGGCATGACGCCAGGCTCCGTGCTGTCATATGTGAAGGCGGGGCATGAGGTATGGGTGGAGCGGAGCGCGGGCGCCGGGATCGGGTTCACGGACGAGCAGTATGAGCAAGCTGGCGCGCGTATTGTAGAGACGGCCGCAGAAGCGTGGTCGGCGGAGATGGTCGTGAAGGTGAAGGAGCCGCTGGCGCAGGAATATGGTTTTTTTCGCGAAGGGCTCATTCTATACACCTACTTGCATCTGGCTCCTGAACCCGCGCTGACCGAGGCGCTGGTGAAGGGCGGGGTGACGGCTATTGCTTACGAGACGATCCAGCTGGATAACGGCAGCCTGCCGCTGCTGACGCCCATGAGCGAGGTTGCAGGGCGCATGTCGGTGCAGATCGGAGCGCACTTCCTGGAGAAAGCACACGGCGGCAAGGGCATTCTGCTGAGCGGCGTGCCAGGTGTAGAGCCCGCGAAGGTGGCGATTATCGGGGGAGGCATCGTGGGGACGAACGCAGCGAAGATGGCGATCGGTCTGGGCGCCGATGTCAGCATCGTCGACGTCAACCCGGACCGGCTTCGCCAGCTTGACGACCTGTTCCAGAGCCGGGTGAAGACGATGATGTCCAGCCCCTACAGCATCGCTGAGGTCGTGGAGCGTTCGGATCTTCTCATCGGAGCGGTGCTTATCCCAGGCGCCCGGGCGCCGCGGCTGGTTACAGAGGAGATGGTGCGTAGAATGGCTCCCGGCTCCGTTATCGTGGACGTCGCGATTGACCAAGGCGGCTCTATCGAGACCATTGACCGGATTACGACACATGACAACCCTACCTACGAGAAGCACGGCGTGATTCATTACGCGGTTGCGAATATGCCGGGCGCCGTAGCAAGAACGTCCACGCTGGCGCTGACGAACGTGACGACGCCATACGGTCTGCAGATTGCGGACAAGGGCTGGAGCCGCGCCGCACTGGAGAGCAGCGCTATAGCCCGCGGCATTAACGTTGCCGCCGGACAGGTCACGTACCAGGCGGTTGCCGAGGCACATGGGCATCCGTATACGGATATCCGCACATTCTTTCGGTAAATGATCGATTTCACACTCCATGATCCGGTATAATGGCAGCATGCGCATGATAACGACAGAGGAGTGACTGGCAGCACCTATGAGACTGATACAGCAATTGATTCATCAGGCTGTTCCTGATTTGAACGGGCGAACCTTCGAACGAAGATCTGCCCGGGGCATTATTGTGGACGGGACGAAGATTCTGCTCATCTATACCGAACGCTACAACGACTACAGCTTCCCCGGCGGCGGCGTCGCAGAGAATGAAGACCTGATTGTGGGGCTGCACCGAGAGCTGGCCGAGGAGACGGGCGCCAGCCGGACCAAGGTGCTTCAGGAATTCGGGTACATCGACGAGTATCGGCCGCACCACAAGCCGGAATACGATCTGATCCATATGGAGTCCTACTTCTACGTCTGCGAGGTGGATTGCGATTTCGAGAACGTTCAGCCCGAGGACTACGAGATCGCGAACGGCTCCTACCCCGTGTGGATCGACATTGCGGAAGCCATCCAGCATAATCGGAAGGTTATGGCGAACCAGGAGCCGTCGATGGGCTTCTCCATTGCGCGAGAGACCATTGTGCTGGAGCTGGTCGAGCGGGAGCTGCTGGGGAAGGCAAGCGCCGTTTGAAATCAACAAGGGCCTATGCGATGCTCGCATAGGCCCTTGATCGTCATTGCCAGCTAACTGGGGAGGTGTCCCCTGTCCTTAGAACTTCTCCGGAAACTGCTTCACAATCCCCTGCGTCAGCACGTCCGCCAGCATGATCAGGTGATCCACACCCTTGTCGTATGCGGCGATCTCTCCCTTCCAATCCTTGGCCAGTCTGGCCTTGGTCTGCTCGGTGAGCAGCTGCAGGTGAACATACAGCATGTTCTGCAGGTCCTTCATCGCCCAGTTCGGGTTGGCGCCGCTCAGGAACTTCGCGATATCATCGGCGTTCCGGTACCACTCCTTGTTGGCCTTGTTGAACTCCGCCTGATTGCCAGCCTCTGCCGCCGCGACGACCTTGCCTGCCAGAGCGATGTGCTCCTTCAGAAGCTCCGCCAGCTTGTTGCCAGCGTCCTCGCCGTAATACGGCTTGATTGCGTCGCCAATGTCCTGCTGGTTCTTCATCAGCCTGTCCAATACAGCCTGCTGATCCTCCAGGTCGGCAAGCGCGCTCACGATGTACGATTGGGTCCACACCGCGTGATCCACCCATACCTTCGTCAAAGCGCTTTGCAGCTTCACGATGTTCGGCTTCACACATTCCACCGCGGCAGCTTCGCTGGCTGCGGCACTGTGGCTTTCGTCATGCGCAGCGGCGCTCGCCGCTGGAGCCGCTCCGATGAGCAGAGCCATTGCCAGCAGCATTGGCGCCAACATGTTTTTGTTCATGAACAGAAATCTCCCTTGTCTTAGAGTGTTGGAACAAACAGGTTTATTTTGGACGAAAATCCGTTAATTATTCCGACCGAGCCTTCAAATAGGCGTAAAACAAACCCGTGATGGACTGCACGATCAGGAAGACGACAATGTTATATTCCAGTCTGTACCCATTCTGGTACTCCGTCAGGCGCATCCACTCCGACAGCCACTGCATGCCGACAGCAACCATCGTCCACCCCGCTATATAATAGATGAGCGTCCTTCGTCCGATTCGGAGCACCTCGTAGAAGTAGATGAAGAAATAGCCAAACGGCGCAAACAGGACGTACACCAGCAGATCGAACAGCTCGTACTGATTGGAATCGTTCACCCGGTAGAAATCCATTAATCCGCCGCCAATTGTGAAATCGAACAGCGTAGAGCTCGCAAACCCCCACACAAGTCCAAGTAACATGAGCTTGGGCGACACCCTCTTCGGCAGCAGGACGACGGCGGCGTACGATACGACAAGCATAACGAGGATATACCATTCGTTCCGATCGAATTGCTCCCACAATATCACGCGCTCCACCTCCTCTCGGAAGCTCTCCGGTAGAACCGCAGCAGGACATAGACCAGAAGCTGCATAAGCACGATAGCAAGCGCCTCGTACAAGAGGCTCCACTTCACATAGCGCTGAATGTCATAGAAGAGGAACGCCGCATTGAGCGCCAGCAGGGCCAGCAATGAAATGGCTCCCGCCAAGAGCTGCCTCGAGACAGCGCCCAGACGGCAGACAACATTCATCAGAATGACGGTAACCAGCGGGAAGATCACGCTCCGATAGAGCAGGGCTCCCGCATACAGAAAGCCTTCATCCGTGGATTCGATCCACTGAAGCTCTTCCACGACGAACCATGTAAGATGAATCCCGATAATCATGGCCACGAGGAACACAAACGTATTTTCAACCACCGACAGTCTCTTGTTCATGCCGTAAAAGATAAACGCCGCAAGCCATGCCGCGACGAACGCTGTAACAAACCCCATCTGTAACACCTCTCATTCCCTTGCCGTGTTACCTCCAGCTTTCCCCAAGCTCCCGCTTCTCCATGCAGATTCCGCCAAAGCAAAAAAGCGCCTCCCCCGCAGGAGAACGCTTCTAGCTATCCCTTGTAAGATTCGCCCAGCTTCCAGATGTATCGATAAGCCAACGTATTCCAGCCCAGGAGTGCCAGCGCACACAGGAGATAGACACACGCATACAGCCACAACGGGCTATGGATCAACAGCCATCCCGCGTAATACAGCGGCGCATCTACAGCCAGCATGATCAGCGGAGCCAAGAGCCGCCATTGCTTCCTCCGATCCGGAATGCCTGCCACCAGCGCGGAGAACACCCCCGCCTTCAGCAGGCCCATTATGGAGCTCAGGAAGATGTTATCCCGCTCAGGATCCTCATAGACGCCTATCTGGTAGTAACGAACCTGCAGGACTGACATGAGGAACATAACAGTTGCCACAGCGCTCCAGGCCTGCATCCAGAGGCTGACGAAGCGTACGACAGGCTGCCCTTGTCTCAGTCGACTGTACCAGAAGCGGACGAGTCCAAAAAAGAACAGAACGGCCCCCACGGTGTATGTCCTCTTCCACCAGTAAGGCTCATAGACACCCAGCCAAGTGAACAGCCATTCCACTCCCGCCAGTGCCAGGGCAAAAGCAAGCATCCAGAAAAAACCCAGCCGATACAGCGCCACCAGCACCCCAAGGACTGGGATAATCCATAAGTTGGAGACGATGGCTCCCACTAAGTTGTCTTGATATCGGGTGCTCAGCACATGCGGGAGATATTCGTACCCATTCCAGACCACCAGGACAAAAAACTCCGCCACATAGACCATACCCGAGAACGTTAGCAGAAGCACGACGAGCCTCGCGTTCCGCTGATGCAGCATCATGGCTGCCAGCAGCAACACGCTAATAAGAGT
The DNA here is from genome assembly GCF_040834005.1 of Paenibacillus sp. PL2-23. Taxonomy (NCBI): domain Bacteria; kingdom Bacillati; phylum Bacillota; class Bacilli; order Caryophanales; family Paenibacillaceae; genus Paenibacillus; species Paenibacillus sp. PL2-23. Next base: position 879,729 of record NZ_CP162129.1, on the reverse strand, counting down.
CAGGACGAGATAAGGTATAACATTCGGCAATGACGGCAGCTCCCTCAAGCAGCATAATGAACAACTTAAGAGTTATCATTTGCCAAAAAGCGAACGGCAATTCCTCCAGAATAGGAGGCTGGCCAGCTAAGAATCACTTATACGCCCGTCTCCCGAACCTCCTCGATCTCTGCTGGGCTCTTCTTGGAGAAGTACCCCAGCACGCGGTCGTACATCGGAGAACGATGCAATCGGCGATAGATGACAACAGAGATGATTATGCCTAACAGAGCGCCCGCTATCACATCCAAGGGATAATGCTTGCCCACCCATATGCGGGAGTACGATACAAGCGCCGCAAATCCGAGAAAGGGAATGCCGATTCGTTTGGAGAACAGGACGAACATCATCGCGATCGCGAAAGCCGCCGCTGCATGATCGCTGGGGAAGGAGTTGCTGTGGATATGCGGCAGCAGCTGATTCACATCCTCGTAAGTGACAAACGGCCGCTCCCTGTAATAAAACAACGAAATTACGCGGCTGCACACGACCGTCAGCCCAACGGTAATGGCTCCGAAGATGGCCGCTTTGCGATGAACCAGGAACATCAGCAGTAAGCTGAAGAAGAAAAAATAATCACCCCAATTTGCCGCGCCAACGAGCAGCTTGCCCAGCACGCTTTCATTGTTCGCCGCATCATTGATGGCTCTGAAGAGCTGGTAATCCCAATTTGATTCCAAGTGGCTTCCTCGCTTTTAATTACACATTTTGTATGCCCATGTTTTCGTTTACAATTATATCATATTACAGCGTTAGCCGCCCAATACCAGTGGACCTGCAGTAGAGGCCGTCCTTCTTTTTTTTGCATATGCGCACACAGAAAAGAAGCAGCCTCCTCCATCTCAAGAGGAAGCTGCTTCTTAGTCGGCAAAATTGGGATGATGGCATCATTCTACAGCGAGACCGGGCAAACGGATATCATATGGAGCTCCCGCCTCTTCCTCCAGAAGCTCCACGCGAGCCTGCAACCTTGTAAGCTTATCCGGCTGCTCTGTACGTATGTAATAATCCGCGGCCAACATCACCGCTTCATAGAATACCTGGTGGTATCTCTCTCTCAAGCCGATGCACCAGACATAGTCCTTGTCCTCCAGCAATTCGCCCTTATACAGCGCAATCGCCCGCTCCAGCCGATCCATATCCGGCTCGCTTCTCAACAATTCTTGGCTCGTGATATTATCGAACTCCACTACATCGCAATGGCCGTCTGCAAGGTCAATCGTATATATATTGTTTTTGCATTTAATATGGGCCTGCAGCCCGGCATTTTTTAAGGTTTTTTTCAACCGGTAGACCATGGTGTGCAAATTTTGCTGCGATTTATCCAAAGAGGAGCTTTCCCACAATATATCCATGAGCATCCACTTGCTGATCCCCTTCTCCCGGTTCAAAATCAGCAGCGACAACAGCTCCTCCAGCTTGCCTGTCAACGGCTCCGGCTTCTCCCCGTCCGACCTCACATACATGCCGCCGAGCATCACCACTTCCCCGCTGCCGCGCAGCCTGCGCTCGTTCCGTTCCTTCTGGCGCACCCGCTTAACCACTTCCAATATCGACTCGGCATCCGCAGGCTTCAATATATAATGCACCGCATTGAGAGTGAACGCGTGAATGGCATAATGCTCGAAGGCTGTAACAAATACAATATCCATATTATGCTGATGCTCAGCATCCATTAACGTCGCTGCCAGCTCCATTCCATTCAGCTCCGGCATCTCCACATCCAGGAACAGCACATCGGGACGAAGCGTCGCAATCTGCTCCAGCGCCTCTTCCGCGTCCGAGAATTTGCCGATCACCCGCAGCTGCTCCGTGTCGCCAATCGTCTTCTCCAAGAGATCCAGAGCCAGAAGCTCATCGTCCACGATTACCGCTGTCAGGCATGAAGTCTCCATTCGGACTCTCCTCCTCGATCGGAATTTCGAAATATACAGTGGTGCCATTCGCATCCGCCATGAAATTAAGCTTAACCTGATACACGCTTTGCAGGCGTGTTTGAATGTTTTTGAGACTAATCCCATTGCCTTGAGGGGACGCTTGCTCGTGCTGTATCCGCTGAATGTCGTCCACCTGCCGGTCATTCAGTCCCTTGCCGTTATCTTCAACAGAGATACACAGCGACCGCTCCAGCCTCCTGATCGTCAGCTTCACCTTGCCGCCGCCTTTATTCTTCAGCACCCCGTGCCTAATGGCGTTCTCCACTAATGGCTCGATAATAAGCGGCGTAATTCTGAGGCCCAGCGCCTCTTCGTCAATATCGTAGACGACGTGTACGCGTTCGCCGAACCTTGCCTTCTCAATGGCTACAAAGGTTTGAATCAGCTCCAGCTCATTGGATATGGTCACAACATCCGCTTGGGGGTCCAGCGTGAAGGAAAGCTTCAAATATTTGGACAAATCATTCAGCAGTCTAGCCGCCCGTTCCGCATTCGTATAGCATAGACTGATGATGCTGTTCAGCGCATTAAACAGGAAGTGGGGCTTGATCTGCGCCCGCAAAAAAGCCACCTCATTTCTCTGCGCTTCCTTCGAGGTCTGATCCAGCGTCGTAAACGCGTCTATCAGCCGCACCATCAAATCCTCGTTCTGCTGGTAGTACTTGAGATGTCTTGCGATCAGCAGGGCAGCCAGTGAAATGCTATAGACGGCAGTCGCCACAAAGGATAAGAACATATCGGATTTAACGCCGAAGCTGTATAAGCTGTTATCCAACCAATAGAGAATGACGCCAAATACCGACAGCATTAAGGTCCTTTGCTCCAGCAACCCGCTATCATGCGGCTGGCTGCGAAGGTACAGCACGGCCATTCGAATAACGATGAGCAAGAACAATCCAACCGTTACAACGAGGTAGATGGGAACGGACATCAAATAAAACTCCAGCGGCATGAAGAGCAGCAGTACGATAAACAGGCCATAAAAGTAACCCATTATCCTCCGATACCTCAGCGACAAAAACACGGGATTCACTTTGTTCACCACAAACAGCACCAATATGACCGACATAACCGACATGAAATGGCCAAAGCGGAAAATAAAATTGAGGGACAGGTCCGCGAAAAAGACGTGAAGGATTCGTTCGCTGTAGGTGCTGCTCATCATGCTGAAGCAGATACAGCTCAGCGCCAGAGGCAGAGTTACAGGCTCCCTGTTTCTATAATTTCGACTGTTTACGTACAATAATAAATAGAACAGCCCGATAATAAGCACCACAAGAATCATGGCAAATTCGAACAGGAGCTGCAGCTGATGCTGCTGCATCAGCACCTTCTGCTTCCCGAAGATAATTGGCTTCGCCATGCCGCCTACAATATATTCGTGATTAGCTGCTTGAACGATAATTTCAGCGGTCCCCTCTTCGATCTGGAAGTAGACAACCTCCGACTTGTTGCCGGCGATCCCTGCCTGCAAAGTGCTCGCGGGAAGACCATCCTGCAATACCAGCTCACCGTTCACAAAAATTTTGGCGGCGCTCCTTACATTTGACTTTTTGAGGCCAAAGTAGGTATCCGGAGGAATCTGCTCGATCCTTGCCCGGTAGGTGGCATAGCCCTTGCCCCCATAGCTGTTGCCATCCAAATCCTGCAGCCAAGTGCCCGGCACCTTGGCGTAACGGACTTCTCCATCCACCCCTTGAAGAAATTGCTCGGGATCCAGCAGCTGCTCCCAATAGAACTCCCACTCCCCGCTTAACGCTATGACACCCTCTTCATCAAAATCCGTTTCGGACAAATATATGGCGCCTTGAGTCATGGGATGTGACGTTTCTTGAAGCACATAGCTGTAGTACAAGGTTAATGCAAGGAGCGACAGCGCACTAACGAGCAGAAATAACAGCTTCGGCCGGTTCAATGGCATTCCCCTTTCCGGCCATGAGTGGATATGCAGTCTATCCTTGTGCCCGTTATCCGATCTATGTATAGCTATAATTCGACAAAATTCACCAAAATCCTGCAAAATTCTGCAATCGCACAGAAAACCTGACCTCAAGAGGCCAGGCTGCGCAGGCATGTGATATGGTCTGATGTGGTCTTTGTAGACTTTAGCCCTATCGTACCAAACGGGACTGACATTATTCTTACTTCATCGGCTGGGGCAGCACCACAAATGAGAAAAACGCCTGACGGCGTCCTTGATATCAATTTCGCCATAGTCATCATCTCGACCGGGCTTCTAACGGTCAAAAAAATCCTTTAAACTAATCAAATCGGCCATCCAAAGTTGTAACGGACATTTTCGGATGTTAGAACGATAATTGAGGTAAAGTCGGTGCGTTTAGGAGGGCTAAGCGTCCAGTTTGCCCGTTACAGGCTGGAAAGCGCTAAATTCGAGCTCTAAGCGGATTTTTTGTCCGTTAGCGTTGTGGCGTTCGAACCACGTGAAAATGTTATAAATTCTATAACTGCTGAGAAATCCTCTATCGAGGCCTTTCAAAGATGAGCGACCGCGTTTAGATGTAGGATTTATCGCCAAATAGAATTTCCGTTTTTCGAATGCTCGAAAACCTATAAATTCTATTGTAGTAAAAAAGCTCCGTGCCGATCGGCACGGAGCTTGCTAGAGGTTGAGACTACTCTAGGCTATTTGTGAACACTGTGCTCAACCCATACTCGGCATGCAGAACATACAGTTAATTTCTTCATAGTCCCCTTATAACGATAACTAACTGCAGAAAGTACACTTAGAATGATCATTTTTGGGGAAACCAGGACCCCGACCCAAATTTAACTGCAGGTTATGCAGGTATTCTCTTCAAAATAGCCCTGAGGCTCCTAAATAACTGTAGGTTGTGCAGGTAACTGTAGGTTGGTCGATCACTGTAGGTTGTGCAGGCAACTGTAGGTTGGTCGGCCACTGTAGCTCGTGAAGGTAACTGTGGCTTGGGCTGACCACCGTAGCTCGTGCAGGTAACCATAATTCATGCTTGTCACTGTAAGGTTCAGATGTTCATGCCCTTACCGCCACGTAACGCCTCATACCGTCTGCCTGCAGTCTCACCGGTCTTTCGCAGCTAGCATTCCGTGCCATACCGCTTACATCTGCCCCTACCCTCTCACCAGCTTCGCGCGAAGCTTGTTCGAGAGGAACTCGATAATAAGAATAAGCACAACCAGTCCGATCAGAATGGAGCCTACCTGATCCCACTTGTAGCTCCTCATGGCGAAGATCAGCGGCGCGCCGATGCCCCCTGCCCCAACGAGCCCCAGAATGGAAGCCTCGCGCATGTTCATATCGAAGCGATAGATCATAACGGAGGAGAAGATGGATAACAGCTGCGGCACGATACCGAAGCGGATCTTCTCGAAGGTCGTGCAGCCAATTGACGTCATGGACTCCAGCACGCGCGTATCCAGCTCCTCTATCGCGTCGACATACAGCTTGGCGAGCATGCCGATCGAGGTTAATCCCACCGTCAGCACACCGGCGAATGGTCCGGGGCCCGTCACACGGATAAACATCAAGCCGTACACCAGCGCCGGAATGGTACGAATCGTAATAAGCAGCAGTCGCGTCAGCCAGGACACCGGTCTCGGCACAATGTTGGATGCGGCCAGGAAGGCGAGCGGCACAGCGAGAACAGCACCGACCAACGTTCCGAGGAAGGCGATGGCAAGCGTCTCCACCAATAGGTACAGCACGCTTTGCTTCGTGACGTTGAACAGGAGAGCGGGATCGGGATGCGTGATGCCGTAAATAATATTTTGGGCAATGGTGAGGCCGTTCTGATTCATATTGCTGAAGTTGACCGCTGTGAACGACCACAGGAACAGGATCGCCACAATGACGGCAATGGTCGATAGATAGAGGCGATTCCGGGGAGCGGCCAGCAGTTGAGTTTCAATGTGATTCATGGATAAAAGTCTCCCTTAGATGAGCTTTTTGCGGAAATGCTCGCTGACCCTCTCGATGATGAAGACGGTCACAATCAGCACCAGAATAATCATGCCGACAGCGGAATAATCGCGCCAGCCAAGTCCTTCATTAATAAGCAGGCCAATGCCGCCGGCTCCCACATAACCCAGTATGGCCGCATATCGCACATTGCCTTCAAAGCAATACAGCGATGTGGAGATATAGCCCGGCAGCACCTGCGGTATGACAGCGAAGCGGAACGCCTGAATTCTAGTCATGCCGATGGACTCCATCGCCTCGAAGGCGCCCATGTCCACATTCTCAATCTGCTCATAGAGCAGCTTGCCTACATAAGAGATGGTGAACAGCATAATCGCCACGGTGCCTGCCATCGGTCCAAGTCCGAACACGAAGGTCGCGATGAGCGCCGATACCAGCGTCGGCAAGGTCCGGAGCAGGCTGAGCAAGGTTTTGCTCACGACGATAACCAGCTTGGACTGCACGATATTGGAGGAGGCCGACACCGCGACAGGCAGCGCCAGCAAAGCGCCGATCAGCGAGCCCAGCAGCGACATCTTGATCGTATCCAGCAGCAGCGGCCAAATATCTGCCAGACTGCCCCAATCCGGAGGGATCATCGCTCGAATAATGGTAAAAAACTCATGTATCCTTGTCACCAGAAGCTCCAGGCTAAACCTCGTAAATCTGGCTGACACCACGGTGCCTATCGCCAATAGAAGAATAATAAGCGGAAGCCGCGACCGCTTCTGGAGCACAACCTTCCCGTTCGGAAGGGTCAGCTTGGCCGGAGGGAACAGCTTATCATACATAAGCCATCTGCTCCTTCAGCGCTTCCTGCTCCGCTTCCCACTTGCCGCCGTAGATGTCCTGCAGAATATCCTGCGTAACCTTCGATGTCTCACCGTCATACACAACCTCGCCCTTGCGGATGCCGATAATTCGGTCCGCGTATTCCAGAGCAATCTCGACGTGGTGAATATTCATAATGACCGATATGTTCAGTTCCTTGTTAATTCGCTTGAAGTCGTCCATGACGATGCGGGAGGTGACGGGATCCAGCGAGGCGATGGGCTCGTCCGCCAGAATAATGTCTGGATTCTGCGCAAGCGTACGGGCAAGCGCTACGCGCTGCTGCTGGCCGCCGGACAGCTGATCGACGCGTACGAACGCCTTGTCCAGAATGCCGACCTTATCAAGCGCCTCCAGCGCTTTCACTCTATGCTCCCTCGTGAAGACGCCGGTGAGCTTGCGCCACATCGGCAGGTCCGGGACGAAGGAGACCAGCACATTATTCATAACCGTCGTGCGGGTCACGAGGTTGAACGATTGGAAGATCATGCCGATTCTGCGCCGGAACCTGCGAATATGCTGGCCTCTCAGCTTGGATACATCGACGTTGTCCACAATAATTCTGCCGTTTGAAATATCATGCATGCGGTTAATGCACCGAATCAGCGTCGATTTGCCTGCGCCCGAGAGGCCGATAATCGCCACGAATTCGCCTTGCTCAATCTTCAGGTTGATGTTGCTCAGTGCCGTCGTGCCATTGTTGTACGTCTTCACTACATCGATAAATTCAATCATGAGAGATATTCAATCCTTTGGCTAAGAGATGCAATGCGGTAAAGGGCTCCAATTGTAAAATGAGAACAGCATGTAAAATGAGAACATCATGAAAGCATGATGTTCTCATTCAGGTTTCATAAGGATGCGCGGCGCGCATCCGGGATCATTCTATTTTTTCATGCTGCGAATCAATTCCTGAGCTTGGCGCTCGCCGTCGTAATCGGACGATTGAGCAACCTGGTAGCCTTCGTGGGAGTAGATGGCGATGACCTGCTTGCCTTCCTCCGTGCCCGCGATTGCAATAAACGCTTCTTGAATAGCTGCTTTCAGCTCGTCGTTCATGATCGGCGACTTCTTGCTGACGCTGACCGTATCGTTATAGATCGGATTCGTGACAGCAATAACATTCGTCTGCTCCCAGATTGGCGCCTTGGCGCCGTACTCGCTTGTCCATTTCTCTTCATTGTCACGGCGTGCATCCGCATAAATAACGATAATGTCCGCTTGCTCAGCAGCCAGACGCGCGAACGAGCTGCCGTAGGAGTCCGATTGAGTCACTTGAGCAAGATCCGTCAAGCCTTTGCCGAACTTCTCTTGCAGCCACAGCGTCGGATAGATGTAGCCAGCGGAGGAGGAAGTCGACATGACAGCCCAGCTAGCGCTGTTCAGGTCTTCCCAAGTCAGCTCTTCGCCGTTGTTCACTTTGGCAGCCAGCTCTTGTCCCTTCTTGGAAGGACCTGCCAGGAACAGGGAGCGGTAATAAGTGGCTTGCTTGTCATCCAGGCCGGTAGTCGGCTTGTTGTCGTTCCAATCCTTGGCTTTGTCCGAATCAATGGACAACGCTTTGCGTGTCGACGTCAGGACAACCTCAGCGCCGTCATCGTACAGCGTATATGTGCCGCCTGGGATAAGCCCGATGTCTGTCGTGCCTGCGCTAAGCGCTTCGCCAACTGCTTCGTACGTTGTGCCTACGTCAATCTCAACCTTGTCTACTGTGATGCCTTGCGTAGCCAGCTGGTTCTTCAGCAGCTCCTTCAGCGGCTCCGTTGTTGTAATGATTTGCTCAGGGTCCTTGGAAGGCACAAAGCTGACCTTCAGCACGTCGATCTTCTGGCCCGGCTCTTCGGTAGGCGCTTCGCTTGCAGTCGATGTTGGTGTGTTGCCGGAGCCTGCTGTCTCGTTATTGCCGGCACCGTTATTCGCCCCGTTGTTGCCTCCGCAGCCTGCAAGCAATCCCATTGTAAGCACGGCCGCCATTAGCAGTACAAATTTGTTTTTCACTCTGGAGTCCTCCACCCTATATATTTGTATTAAGACACCTCCGCATTGTACAACCCATTTATTAACAGCTTGTCAGAGGGATGTGGAGAATATGTAAAAATAAGTGATGATTGGCAGAACAACACAAAGACCCGGCCTGTTATAGCTTGGCCGGGTCCTCCTATTACACTCTTTATGGCGCTGGTGTTGGCGTTGCCGTTGGCGCTGTCGTCTCCTCAGGCGAAGCTGTCGGTGTTGGCGATGCTTCCTCTGTTGGAGCCGGAGTTGGCGTTGGGTCTGGCTCAGCAGGGGCGTTGAAGTAGCCCTTCTGGGCCATTGTATTCAATATTTTGATCACCTCTGCCCGGGTTAACGCCTTGTTCGGCTTGAAGCTGCCATCGGGGTAGCCCTCTACGAGTCCCTCGCTGGAGCCCCATTGAATATGGCTCGTATACCAGTCACCCTCCGCTACGTCGGAGAAACGGCTGTCCTCCATCTCTTCCGTCGTATCCGTAGTGCCCGTCGTATCCGTCGTGCCGTTCATATCCGTTGTGTCGGTCATTTCGTTCTGATTGAAGGACCTGTATCTGCCGGAATTGTTCTGGTACGATTTCATGCCGACGTTCTCATTCTGATCATTATTGTTGTTATTATTGCCGTAGTTGTTGTTGTCATTCATGCCGCAGCCCGAGAATAAGGCTGCCGAAAGCGCGACAATCGCCACCGGTATCCCGATCTTCTTCAAGCGTAATCCCTCCTTTGTTGTGACGAGCTTATATTTCGTCAAGGAGGGCTTTTTTAGCCCGATCAGATTTCGGCAATTCGCTTAAAAATTCGCGTCGCCCATTTTGCCTGCCTTGAAGTCGGCATAAGCTTGAATCACTTCCTCACGGGTGTTCATAACGAACGGACCATATTGGAACACAGGCTCGTCAATGGGCTCTCCTCCCAGCACGAGCACTAGCGTATCATCATCCAAGCCTTCAATACGGATAACACCTTCCGAATGATCGAACAGAATGAACGAGCCTTCGTCGACCTCGCGTTCCCCATTAATCCGGGCGTTGCCTCTTAGCACGATCGCGCTGGCATTGTACGAGGCGGGCAGCTCGAACTCCGCAATGCCTCCCTTATTGAAGTCGATATCGAACAGATGAATCGGCGTGAACGTTTCCGCTGGACCGCGTACACCGTTGTAATCGCCTGCGATGACACGAACTTCACCGCCGCCGTCTGGCAGCGAGGCGCGCCCCATTGACGCTTTGGGCAGCTCCTGGTATCTGGGTGGATGCATCTTGTGCTCGCGAGGCAGGTTCACCCACAGTTGGACAAAATGGAATCGGCCGCCGCGTCTGGAAAATTCGCGTTCATGGTATTCCTTATGAAGCAAGCCGGAGCCTGCTGTCATCCATTGCACATCACCAGGGCCGACAATACCGTGGTTCCCTTGATTGTCGTGATGCTCTACATAACCCTCGTATGCGATCGACACCGTCTCGAAGCCGCGATGAGGATGCGCTCCTACACCTCTGGACACCTCGCTTGGGGTAATGTCGAACGGCGCATTATAATCAAGCAGAAGGAAAGGACTGATGCGTTCCCCAAGCTCGTTGCCGTTAGGGAAATAATTGGATACCCGGAAGCCATCTCCAACCATATGGAATGGAGCGCCTCGACGAATGCTGTCCATATTACGGAAGGTTGTCATGTTGGATCTCTCCTTTGTTATCTTTATATTATATATCTTAAATTAAAGATAAATGATTTCAAAGCTGTTGTCAACCCCCTCCCCCTCGCTCCTCCTTCCGGCAATTCACAAATTGAAGGAGGCCCCTGTGTAGGCGGCCTCCCCCTGATCAACGATGGTATACTTGTTATTCCACCTTCATATAAAACAAATTCGTTACTTGATCCTTGGCAATGGTATGCGAGCCTGGAGCAAGTGCAACGGTTACGATTCCGTTCGTCATGGGGTAGCTTGCTCCATCAACTTTCACAGTTGTGCCGTCTGGCGAATTCAATACAAGCGTCAATGTTGAAGCCTTTGTCGTTGTGAATGTGATGGACGTTGAGCTTTCCATCTTCAGGCACTGTGTCAAGGTAAGGCCGTTATAATGCACGGTTCCCTTGGAGCTGGACAGATTGCCTTGAATGTTGAAGAAGGAGCTTGTAGTCCCGCTCGTTGTAAAATTATGAACTTGGGCCCCTGCCGGCGGCGCCGTCGGAGTCGGCGTCGGAGCCGCTGTAGGCGTTGGAGTAGCCGTAGGCGTTGCTGTTGGCGCTGGCGTCGGGGTAGGGCTTGGCGCTGTGGTTGGCGTTGGTGTCGGCGTGCCGCCCGAGCCGCTGGAGTTGCCTCCTACGGATACCAGCTTGGAGGAATATCCCGTAATAGCAGACATCAGGCCCGTATTCACCGCATATGACGGATCATCAACCGCATCATTGAACGTCCAGGCAAAGTCTCCGCCGCCCAGGCGTCCCGCTTCACTCGACACGACCTGCTCCACGGTGCTGACGCTATCCACATCCGATGTGCTGACTCCTATATCCACGCTTGTATCGAAGTTATTATAAGCGGTTCCGCCCTTCAAGGCCTTATAGGAGCTTGGCACGGTTTCGTTCCGCGACGATGCGAGATACGCATCGAACGAGGTCGCGTGGGCCGGCGCTGTGCCAGCGTTGGAGTTGGCATAGATCACACTGTCCGCGTCAACAATGATGTTGTTGAAGGCCTTGATCATTCCGCCGTTCTCCCCCGAGAACGTCCCTTCTCCCAGCGCGTCCGTGCCCTGCAGCGAAATCATCATGGGATATTTGGTATGTCGGAAGTAATTGGATTCTACAAACGCCGAACCTCCGGAGGTCATGCCAACGCCATATTTGGACACGCCATCGTAGAAGTTGTTGTAAATGTGCACAGAGCCTGTGCGAATCCGCGGATTGCGGGAATCCGTATGATCGAACCAGTTGTGATGGAAGGTGACGTAGAAATTCGACGACTCGCTTAGGCCAACCAACGAAGCCTTGCCGGAGTCCCAGTAATGATTATGAGAAATCGTAATATAAGTAGAGCCCTTCTTCAGATCGGTAGAACCGTCGCCCTTGGCCTGATCGGCATCTCCGCCTGCCTTGCCATAGAAGATATCATTGTTATGAATCCAGACATTAGCATTGCCTGTGTCCATAGATATGCCGTCATCAGGGAACAGCATCCAGCCCAAATTCCGCACCTCCAGATTGCCCGCATAACGAACAAGGAGTCCCCATCCATACGCATACGCGTCCTTCCCGATGCCTTCAATAGTGGTATGCAAAGCGGAATAATTGCTTTTGCCCTTCACCTGCAGATACCCGCTGCTATTAAGCTGCCCGCTCATATCGCTCGCTGTTACTTTGCCGATGATGCGGATCGCAAGCGGCGTCTGATCGTAGCCCTTCTGCCGCAGCTCCAGAATCTCGCCAATACCAACACCCGTCGTTATAGCGCCAGAGCTGCTTGTTTTCACTCCTAACGTCACCGTCTTGGCCGTAGCAGAAGTGACATACAGCACCTGAGCGCCGTTCTTCAGCGTTCCGTTGTCGTTATAGGCTCCGGAGCCCGTGCCGAACAACGAGCTGGACGAAAACGCAAAGCCCGACCGGTCATACGCCGATACCGATAGCGCGCCGGTAACGGAGCTTACGGCTGAACCTCCTGACAGCCTCGCCTCCACCTTGAGCACATAGCTGCCTGCTGCCAGGCCAACTGCGTCAGCCCTCCAGTAGGATGGATATTTCCGAATGAGCTCTGTATCAATCTGCTTATATTGAGAGTCCGGAGCGCCAGCCGGCTTCACGTAGACATTATAGCCTTGGGCGTTGCTTACAGGCGACCATTCCACATAAGCGGTCTCGTTCCAGCCGCCGCTGCTGGTAATCGCCACACTGGAGGCATAAGCCTTCATATTAGGCAGTCCATTCGTTATCAATGCGAGTGTCATAGAGAACAGCAACACCATACTTGTGACAAGCATAACTCTCTTCTTCAGATAAATTCCTCCCTCAATAGGATGGTCCCCGCTTTATTTTTGAAACCGCTTGCAATACGTTGCTTTCATCATCACCTCCACTTTTCATCATCGTGCTCATGCTGTCGAGGCTGCTTCTGCAGCATGATAATACCAGCTATGTAAGCGGTTCCGAAACAATCATTTGATAAGAGGCTATGGGATGCCCGCTTCCATAAGCGATTCTGAGCTAATGATTATCGGACAAATAGGATGATACGAGCAACAGCCTCCCAGCAGACGCCCGGGAGGCTGTTGATTCACCTTATACTTGGCTTACCATTCTAGACCGAGATCAAGCACCTTGTTCAGCATTCGCATAATAATCGTCACAGATTGATCGCGGTTCGCATGAGCATCCGGCGCAAACGTTCCGTCCCCATGACCATTCACGATGCCTGCCTGGCTAAGCTGCTTGATATGGCCCGCAGCCCAATGGCCGCCTACATCAGAGAAGCTCGCTGTACCTTCAACCGCGCTCATGCTTAATACACGAGCCAGAATCGTCGCCATCTCTGCGCGAGTAATCTCTTGATCAGGCTGGAATGCGCCATCGCCTTTACCGTTCACAACACCTGCGCGCCGCAGGGCTCGAATATAAGCATCCGCCCAGTGTCCTGCCGTATCGGAGAACGCGTCGGATTCCCCAGTCTTGTCTATCCCTAACGCGCGCACCATCATCGTTGCGAATTCCGCTCTCGTTACCGCCTTCGCGCCTTGAAACTCACCACCAGGCTTGCCTTCTACAAAGCCAAGCTGCGAAGCGTATCCGACAGCCTTGGCCGCCCAATGCTGCTGTGGCACATCGGAGAATGCGACGGGAGCATTACCTTGCAGCGCCTCCTGCAGCTTCTCCTTGAGCTGCTTCGCATTCACGATGGCGCTGTTCAATGCCGGCTTCTCCGGAGTTGGCGTCGGCTCCTCGCCGCCGGTCTCCGTCCCCTCATCCTTCGGTGTACCAGGAATAATCGGATACACCGGAGGCGGTGTAGATATATCTACCGTATAATAGATGTTCGGCACCGGAAGCTCCATACTTAGGACTTCATCGCGAATGTCTTCACCCAGATAGAAGCTCAGCTGCCCCGGCTGGTTATACATCGAGTTCTGCAGGTTGGCGGCCAGACGATACTGTGGATCATGCATAAGCGTATAGATGACATAGTCCGTTGGAATATCAGTCGTATAGATTCTCAGCGCCGCATTGTCGCTCGTGCGCACCAGAATCTCATCTCGCCAGTCTCCGAACAGATCGGCAATCAGGCTGGGATTGGCTTTGGTGCCGTTGTTGGAATAGGTGCCCGTTAACGTCTGAAGCGTCTCCAGCTCGCTTTGCCCCGTGGCCGTGTCATAACGAAACTTCGTAATGGATGGCGGGTCGTCAACCGCAAGATTATTGGGTCCATCAAAAAACTCGCTTAACAAATCTCCGTCCCAATACAGTGTAAAGTTGACAGGCGCCTTGTTCACAACGCCAATGCCTCCCACTTCCGTTGTAATGACCTCGCCGCTCATGATGTTGTACATAGGCGTCTCAATCGCCCACACCTCAAAGCCCGGCAATGGCGTAATATTCGCTGCTACGCCGCGCCCGACATCACCGATGTTCGCCGCATAGGTCCACACTGACTCCCCTGTGGATCCGCGATGCAAGGTGACATTGTTCGGAGGACCGTGCTCATGCGGGGTGAACACATAAATTTCATCGCTGCCTGGAACCATGGCGCCTACGTGCAGCGCATCGCCGTGGCCCGCGGAGACGGTCCCTCTCGTCCCGTTCGCGCTCCACAGGATCGAGCCGTCTTGGTCCAGCACGATAGAGCCCAGCACCATTTCATGATACCCGTCAAAGTCCACATCCGCTGCCTTCAGATTATGATTGCCTTGATTGCTGCCAGCGTTCCAATCCGCCAGCTTGAACGTCCAGACCTCCACCAGCTCGCCGTCAATCAACTGATAGGCCCCTACAAAGTGCGGACCATAATGGCCGCGCACCTCAACGATCGTAGGGTAAGGCTCTGCGCCAAACTCGCCATTCTTCGGCATATAGGCTACCGCTCCGTTGAAGCGGTCGCTGCGGTTGTTGTTGTTGTCTCCCCAATTCGGGGTAATGTTGTACGGTGCAAAATAATCCGCCGTATCCAGCGCTTCGCCTGTCTCGCCATCAAATACCGTAATCGTCTCCGGACCTGACGCCACCCTGCCAAGCGCCGTATTGTTGACCTGATTCTCGTTGGCCGGATTCTGCAGACCGCCTACCCATACGGCATCAGGGTTGCCAAGCACCCATGCCGGACTGTCTGCCAGGTCATCAATGGTGCCATCCTGCTTCGGCAGATAACCTCTTGTTCCGTCAGCAGTCTTCACTGTAAACTCCGCTCGTCCATCCTGATCCAGATCATAGAAGTTGAACGCGCTGTGATGTGCGCTGGATACGATATTAATCCCCAGATTGATTCGCCAGAGCAGCTTGCCCTCCAGCGTATACAAGTCGAATATCGTCTCACCGGTATGCCTATTCGCAAGGCCAGGGTCCTGCGCTTGGGAAGGATACCACTTCACCAGCACCTCATACTGTCCATCCCCGTTAACGTCACCAACGGACATGTCGTTGGCGGTGTACGTTATAGCCTCTGCTTGGGAGGCTGCCCCGTAAGCAAGCGCAGGGTTAGGACGATCCGCCGGCCTCTGCAGCGGAATATCGATATAATTATGGGCCCATGCCACAGCAGGCTTACTCATTGCGCCGGTGCCGACCGTCTCCACCCTGTAGACATCTCCTGCTTCTCCATCCGCGTCTACATAATGAAGCAAAGCAACCGGCGCTGGGTTTATCCGTATGCCATTGCGGTAGATATGGAAGGTTAATCCTTGATTATATTCGGAAGCGAGCAGACGCCAGGTGACGAGCATGCCTTGACCGCCATTCTCCGGAACGGCGACCACTCCCCTGTCCAGCCACTCCATGGAGATCGGCTCGGATGTCGCTTTATTTTTCGGACGATTCTCGATATACAGCTTCGCCTTGACGCCCATTCGGTTAACCGCAACGTCTGGCACGTCCGTAAGCGTTCCTACATAGGAGAATACCCCCTGCTTATTGGGATCATAGAGCAGCTCTTCCGCTTCTGTAGACCATGGGACCTCGGTTAATTCCCAGGTTACGCCTACAGACTCTGTACCTCCGCCAGCCACCTTGACATCTACAGTTGCAGGCAGATTGAGCCCCTGCTCGTCAGCTACATCCCCGATATAGACCGTCTTGAACCAGCTCTGCTCGGTATTGCTGTCAGCTGTTGCCGGGCGCTCCGGGAGGAAGTCATACGGCAGCACCTCTGTGATCGTGTTCCAAGAAAGCGGCTTGGTGAAAAAATACAAATTGTCTATCCCGTTGTCTACGATGCCGATGTTATTCCCGCCCGCGCGCTCGCCGGTAATGACGAACGAGCTGAGCTGGCTGCCCTCGAAAGGAACCGTCACCACCGAAGGCTCCGCTGCGGCATTATCTCTCGGAACAAGGGAAACCGTAGCGTTCATCGTATCGAAATCGAATTCAATGCCCACCGTATACCATATATTTACCGCGTTATGAGTGAACGCATGATAACGATTGCTGCTCCAGAAATTAGCGGGGTCAGGCCCCGTCGGACCCGGCAATGCCCCTGAGAACGCACCGATCGTCCTTGCACCGTTGTAGGTGCCCGTTCTTAAGCTAAGCAGAACATTGGCCCCATCCTGGAAGCTAAGGTTGAACGTATTCTGCGCGGTTGTAACCGCTGGAACCTTCCAGTCCAAGTGAGCATAGACCTTGCTGCCAGATATCGCAAACGGCAAATCTCCCTTGCTGCCGCGATTGCCTGAGCCGGAGGCGTCAAATCGGAAGTAATGATTGATTCGAGGAGCGTCTTCCCTGGCCAAGGAATGATAGGAGCCTCCCGCGAATATCCAGAGCGGGGCTGCATCATCGCCGGCGAATGAGCTGCCGAACCGCTGCGTATACCCGTCCTCTAACAAAGCAGTAAACTCCGGAGCAGGCTCCGTAATTGGCGGAACATAACTAACGTTGATCTGCACGCTGTCAACAATGGCAGCGTTCATATTGGATACGGCCGTAAGAACAGCCTGGCCTGCGCCTGCGCCGGTCACTGTCACGGTGTTATCCGGGTTCACCGTAATGGCTGCAATGCTGGAGTCGCTGATGGACCATGTGAACGTCCTGTCGGCTGCGTTGACAGGCATAACGACCGCGCTGAATGTGGCGGAATGCTTGTCCTCCAGCGAGCCCTCCCCATACTCCAGGTTAGCCGCGGAGGCTGGAGCTATTGTAATGGCATTCGCTCCAATAATCGGCTTCACGCCGCCGGAGGCTGCCGCCTTGAACAGGATGTTATCCACACGCATGCCATAGGTGCTTTCATCCCAGGTCACGTCCTGTACCGCGTTGAACCTGGCCCAGTTCTGACCGCTGGCGCGGCTCGCGCCAATGCTCATGCTGGTCAGCTTGTCAGAGCCAATCGCTATAGGCTGTGGCGCGGTGTATGACAGCAGATTGCCGTCAGTCACGCTGATCATCGCCTCTTGCGCCAGCAAATCGACCCGAATTGTCGCCGTCAGCTTGGTCAGGCGAGGGACGCCTGTCAGCGCAACTGTCGAAGCGCCTAAGGCAGGTGAGTTGTTAGCGGCCATATTGCCCGCATAATAAGAGATGGTGGCAGGTGAGTTCGTGCTCGTGCCGCCTCCAGCCGTTCGAAGCGTTATGACTTGATCCGCTCCGCTGTTCAGCCGAACATCCAGTGAATTGGCACTTGGGCGTGTTATGTCCACCCACCAGTCCAACATTACTTCAACCTGATCCTTCCCCGTGAGATCATATTCGCCGCTATCCAGCGGAAGCGTCCACCAGTAGCTGGCTTGCTTGGCCGTATTGGAATCGGTATCCGATGGAGGCTGCACCCGAAGCACCTTATTGGAGTCGAAATCCGTAACTGTAATAGAGCCAGAGCCAGTAACTGCCGGAGCTCCGG
Source organism: Paenibacillus sp. PL2-23 (assembly GCF_040834005.1). Taxonomy (NCBI): domain Bacteria; kingdom Bacillati; phylum Bacillota; class Bacilli; order Caryophanales; family Paenibacillaceae; genus Paenibacillus; species Paenibacillus sp. PL2-23. Next base: position 861,920 of record NZ_CP162129.1, on the reverse strand, counting down.
TTACGGTCCCGGCCAGCTCGCCATCCTCGAAATCCAATACCTCGCCTACCTGCGTCAGCGTCACAGGAGTGGCGCCACCGCCTTCCTCCGTCCCCCAGACTGCCGCGGGAGCAAGCATAAATGCCATTGATGCTGTGAGCAATACAGACACGTACCTCTTAAGCCTTCTCTTCATCCCTTCACTCCTCATCACAAAGCATTAAATTTCCAGCCCTGCCGAAGTATGCTCCTTCTTCAGTCCCCCTGGCTTGAAGCGCTTTCAAGTAAAGATAAAGCGCTTACCATTACACTTTCACCTCGCTCTTGTTGGGATCAATTCAACCGAATCTCGTTGTTTGCTCAGTGGCAAGGATTTGTCTGCATTGTAGTCCATCACCGATTTCACTGTAAATCATGGGTATTGATTGCGACGTTCACTTTTGATTCAATGAGCAAAAATGATAGGTGGAGCCCGTGAAACATGCGTTGCGCAAAAAAGTCCACAAGCGTGTTTGAAAAAAGAAAAACCGTCCACGGTGAACAGTACGTGGACGGTTTTTTCTTACGAGCATCTTGGTCAAGCTTTTCCTTTATTGCTGCTGCCCATAAGAATGGGCAGGTCTTTCATGCTGCTTGTCATTGGAGACTTACATTGTGAGCAAGACGGAATGTCCTCGAATGAATAATCGTTGCGCATCCAACCATTGCAGTCTTTATTCGTGCACGACCAGATCGCAGTCAATTCCATTGGCAAGTCTTCTAAAGGTCTCTTCCGAGAATAATACACACACGTAACCTCCCCTTATTCCTTTACAAATAAGAAAACCGCTCTTCACCTAAGTCAAGAGCGGTCAATGACGACTATAGCTTTACAACGTTTTCCGCTTGTGGACCGCGGTTACCTTGAACCACGTTGAATTCAACCCGTTGGCCTTCGTCCAGCGATTTGAAGCCTTCGCCAGTAATAGCGCTGAAGTGAACGAATACGTCGTTGCCGCCTTCAACCTCGATAAAACCAAAGCCCTTTTCTGCGTTAAACCATTTAACTGTTCCTGTTTGCATTGTAATTCCTCCGATTGGATATTATTAGCATATACTTCTAGAAAAAAAGCCCCATATCGAAAAAAGGCAGCATCGCAACCCTTTCCAATATGTGACTCAAAGTCCCATATACGATTCATTAATCATAACACAACGAGAAGGCAGTTACAAATGGATAAGTTTACTTCCCGCACAGCCCGCCATTATCGAACCTCCTGGAACTCGGAAACGACTAACGAGCGGTAAGTCTCATCCGCCTGCAGTAATTCCTACGTCTACAAACGAATCTCCTGGTTGGTACGAGCAGATTCATAGATTGCAGATAATATTTGGATCATATCTACCCCGTGCTCAGGCCTTATTGTTGGCTCCGCCCGGCCTTGCAGACAATCTACGAAATGCTTGATATTTTCCATATGCGGGTTCCCTAGGTTTGCATTTCGAGCGGCGGGCTTGATATCCACTAGCTGACCGGCCATTTCGGTAGTGATGGATAGCTGGTCATTCTTTACACATGCGCCGGCTTTTGTGCCTCGAAGTTCGATGAAATGCATTTCCTCAGCTACGTTGGAAGCCCAACTGAACTCAATCTGCAGTGTCGCTCCATTATCAAAACGGATAAAGCCAGTCGCCAGGTCCTCTACATCGAATACACCATTCTCCTGCTTATCACCAAAGGAGCTATGCACAGAATCGCTCATTTCATCATTTGCGAACTTCGTATAGGTGGCGCCGCTGACAGCAATCGGCTTTGGATTGCCCATGATCCACATCGCAAGATCAATATAATGGACACCTAAGTCGATTAACGGTCCTCCGCCAGAAAGCTCCTTTGTCGTGAACCATCCACCTTTTCCCGGAATCCCTCTTCGTCGCACCCAGCCGCAGCGCCCCGTATAAATCTCGCCCATCCGTCCCTCTTCCACATATCTCTTCAAAAATTGAGAGCTCCGCTTAAAACGATTATTGCGTATAACCATCAGCTGTTTGCCGCTGGCTGAAGCCGCGTCTGCCATCCTCCGAGCCTCCTCCGGATTCACAGCATCGGGTTTTTCGCATAAGACATGAATACCTGCTTGCAGCGCTTCAATCGCGATCGTTGAATGATAAAGATTCGGTGTGCAAATGTCTACAATATCAATATCTCCGTCTCGCAGCATTTCCTTATAGTCTGTATACACCCTCGACACGCCCAGACGTGCCGCCGTCTCACGCGCTCGGTCCTCCCTAATATCGCACACTGCTGTAATCTTAGCCTCGGGATGCTCCTGCCACGCTCCTTCATGCACAGCTTTAAAGATGCCGCCAACGCCAACCGCCGCTACTCCGTAAGTCATTTAGCATTCTCCTCTCAGCTTCAACAGTAGTCCTGACAAATGAGCGTAGCTTGTACGAATGCATGCCAGTGGGCTGGTTCGGCATTGATCCTGTTCTACGACATACCATTCCACCCCTGAAGCTTCACCCCAGCGAATGATGGGTTCGAAGTCGATACATCCCGTTCCTAGAGGCGCGAACGTCTGCTCTTCATCAGCCGTCATATCCTTCAAATGAAGGATCGGCATCCTGGCGGCATACTTCTTCATATATTCCAGCGGCTGAAAGCCGCCTTTTTGCAGCCAATAGACATCCAGCTCCGCAAGGATCCCATTGTCGTTTGACGGTTCCAGCAAATAAGACAGTGCTTCTTGTCCATGAATTAACGTTTGAAATTCAAATGCATGATTATGATAGCTGATTCGGATTCCATCCTGCTTCAGGCTTTTTGCAAGCGCATTCAACTGTTCCTTGACTTTTCTGTAGCCCTCTTCGTTCCGCAGCTCTGGCGGCAAGCTGGGTACAATCAAATCCTTTGTTCCGAACAAGCGCGCCTCGTTAACAAGTCGGCTAGTGTCCTCCCATAATTCATGCAAGCTGACGTGCAGGCCGGCAACTTGCAGATCACATTCCACTACGACCTCCTTCAGCAGCTCTGGAGCATATCCATGGTAGCCTGCAAATTGCACACCGGTATAACCGATTTGATGTATTTCCCGCAAGACTGCAGGGAAATCAGCCCTGCATTCCTCTCTCAGCGTAAATAATTGGACAGCAGCTTTAGCAGTCATGGCCTATCATTCCTTTCTTTTTTAATATGCTCAGTATAAATCGTACGACTATAGGCGTGAATAACCTATCATGTTATGATTGACTTATCTTGCAAAAATAATAGTTGCGGAAATTAGCAAGTGCAAGGAAGGAGTGACTTTAATGGACAACCATGGCTTAACGATTTTCACTTCCGGATATGCCTATCACTCCACCCCGTTCCATACTTATACCGAGCGAAGACAATCCGGTTTGCTGATTCGTTTACAGGTTCAGGGAGCATGCCAAGCGATATTAAACGGCCAAACATATTCTATTCAACCCGGTGATTTACTTTTCTCGAAAAAAGGCGATTCCTATCGCTTAATTATGGAAGAGACGATGACAGATGACGGGCTGGGGCTCGTGGACAGCGGAGATTACTTTATGTACGTCGAGGGAGATTGGATTGACGCCTGGTTCAATAGTCTTCAAGCTCCTTCTGTCATCCCCATCGAGATTACAGATGAGCTTCTTTCGTTGTGGAGAATGCTTATCTATGAGAAGCGAAACCTGCACGAGAATCATACAGAGATGATTGCTTATCTGGTGAAGCTGCTCTGTCTTACTATTGAGCGTCAATGGCGAAAAGGAAGCACAACTGTATCCGGAGGCGGCTATATTCCGTACAAGATCAAGCAATATATCGAACGGCATGCCACAGAGCCTTTATCGCTTAAGAACATTGCGCAGAAATATGGCATTAGCGTATCGACCGCCTCCCACTTGTTCAAGGAGACGTTCGGCCAGACACCCATACGATATGCTGTCGATATCAGACTCTCGATCGCTTCCGAGCGAATACTTTACAGCAACTTGAATTTGGAGGACATTGCGCATTCTGCCGGGTTCCAGAGCTACCCCTATTTCTGCAGAGCATTCAAAGCACATTTCAACATGAGCCCCAGCGAATTCCGCAAGCAGAAGCGAGATTGGTGAGGTCACTGGTATTGGATGATTAACAAGCAGCTGTGATTATGAATTATCCCTGCAGTAAAATGAAAAAACCCGACCTGATCAGGTCGGGTTTCTCATGTTTGGTGGGGGCGAACCGTGGCTGTGCAAAACCACAATCCGCCGGAATATGATGTTGAGATTGTTTGGAGAAATTGCCTAACCGATTCAAATTGACTCCATCTTCAGTGACAGATGTTTATCCAGCAGCACTTTGAGCTTAGCTTCCTCTCCACTTCCTGTTGTCGGAAAACGGTGCAAATCAACACCATATTTTTCAAAAATCTTTTCTTTCTTCTTATCTCTTTCTAGTTGCTTCGGATTATTTTCATGGAAAGCAAATCCATCCACTTCGATGGCAAGAGCCGGAGAATTATCAAATTTATAATAGATAACAAAATCAACGGATGCCCGATGCTGCACGAACCTCTTCTCATCTGCTTCCAGCATGTTTAGATCAGGAAATAAATTCAAAAGCAACACCTGATTGGCTAACCGGAAATCTTTATAGCGAGAATCTTTTAAAATCGTATCTAATAAAGCATGCATAATGTTCTCGCTTTTATGCCTTGAGCTTTGAAATTGCCCGACTTTTACCCGAAAATCCCTGAGCTTGTCCGAGTAATCTCGGTACAGTAAGTCAAAGATTGAGATAATTTCGCTTTCCACAACATTGGGATCCAACGTACTATACTCCATATATCTCATTAAATCGCTGATTTCATTTCCGTATTTTCTGAAAGATTTTCGGTCCGTTACTAAAATAAACTGTTTCTGGGCACGGGACACGGCCACATTGATCTTACAAGGATCGTTAACAAATTTCATTCCTATTTTTCCTGATCGAGTCTGGTCCAGCACTGTAGACATAATCATAGTCGGTTTCTCACGACCTTGGTATTTATGAATAGTATCGCTTTCTGCCAGCCCCTCAAATTTCTTAGAGGCCTTATCGGCCTGATGACGATAGGGTGTGACTACTCCTATATCCGTATGGTTCGCAGCAACCTCACTCACCATTCCTTTAAGAATTTCCTGCTCAATCACATCCAATTCCCTCTGATTAAACTTTCCCATTCTTCCATCTCTCATATGATTACCATCTACCGTTCCATAAATCAATAGCGGGGTGTCCGTCTCAGTCTTATGTGTAAATACGATTAGTTCCCCGTTGTAATACTTTTTATTACAAAATTCAATAATTTGCGGGTGGCAACGGTAATGCTCCCTTAGCATCACTTTAGGAATAGAATCGCCATATAGTGAGAGCAATGAAGAAAGGATATTATGTTGAAAATAATTGTAAGAATCATTAAGCCCATCGAAAAGCTCCCGTTCCACTAACTCCTCGATCTTTTCCGAAATTTGCGGCAATTGCTTAGTATCACCAACAATAATCGCCCGTCTACAGCATGATAAGGCCAAAGCTCCCGTTAACAAGTCAACTTGGGAGGACTCGTCAATAATGCAATAATCGAATAAATAATTAGCTGGAACACTATTGCGCAAGGAGTGAGTCGTACTTAACACTATTGGATATTGCTCCATAAAAGGTCGAAAATGCTTCCTGTTCTTATACGATTTCTCATCACACGTCAACTGTTGACGATTATGATATTTTTCATATAATTTATGTCGAAAAAGTTCAGTCGAATATCTCTGGTGCTCATCCATTAAATGCTGGTAGGAATGAGCATTTAATTCACGCTCGATAGTATCGATTTGCGAGTTCAGACTCACTACTTTGAGAATATAAAATTGACGCTGGTAATTCAGCATTACGTCATGTCCCTGATTCTTCAATAACTTAAAACGAGTAAAACCGTGCTTGAAGAACAGCTTAAATTTGTATAAAAGGTTATTATCGGTCCCCAACTCCACTGCTAGGAAGCTATCTTTCATGAATTCCAAAATTCGCTCAGGCGTCTGCCGGTAAAAGGACAGTTTACTTAGCTGTTGTACATCCTTCTGGGCATAAAAATGCTCAAAATGCTCCTGCTCCAAAAGATACTCCGCCAGCTTTTGCTTGAGAACTGCCCTTTCACGGTCCAATTCCATTAAGCGGCGTATGCTGTTGTCCAAACTTTCCAGTTTATTTTTGATTTCTACCACTGGTTGATCAGATCGCCAATCCGAAACATCCCATGCTGGAGGGTTTCGGAAGAAGTGTTCTTTATTCTCCTGATTTCCCAAACCGGCGACAAAGAAGTCGTATCCTTCCCGCTCAAGCTTCTCCCGGACATTCGCTACTGCTGCATTATTTCCCGAAACTACGGCTACGGTCTTACCCTGCATTACAGTTAAATTGGCCAATATGTTCAAAATTGTCTGCGTTTTACCTGTTCCTGGCGGTCCTTCAATAATACTGATAGTATTTTGCAAGGCTTGATGGAGCGCATTCTTCTGACTGAGATTGTACCGAAACGGAAATATGCAGCTAGAATCAACCCCATTGGTTCCTTGAATAGGAGTAGCGTTAAGATAATGACTCAATACGCTATCGGGGTGAATAAAAGTTAGCTTGGTGAATTCTCTAGTCAAAAAAGCTTTCTTATCCCCTTGCCCATCTTCATTCTTTACATGCTTCGAAATATCCCGCAAATATTCCATGATGGCTTTAGCTTTCGTGTATCGGATGCCACAACTTTTAATCTGAATACGTTCGCTTTCATAGGAGCGATTAGTCCCATTTGCAAAATGTACCCTTATTCTAAAACCGAAATCACGTATTTGCATTACATTGGAAAAAGGATACCCATCACAAAAAACCTCCATCCCTTCCGCTACCTCGATGACTTTGGGATGCTCCAAAATAACTACATCTGCAGAATTGTAGTTATAATCTTGTAAGGAGTTACTATAAAAAATTCTAACCTTTGATTGTATATATTCATATGAAATAACATTCTCAGTCTTGTCTATACCTCGAATCATAATTAGATATCTTTCTACATCCATTATAAACCTCTATATTATATTAGGATAATTAGTAATATAGTAAAATTCCATAGAACTCCAAGCAATTCCTGCTAGGAATAGAATCCGGGTTGTAGAATTGGAGATCCATCTGACGAAATCGTGGGTATTGGGGGATATCTGACTTCTCAATATGACCGTATTGAACCTCTGTCCATCATTAACCGTTGTGGTTTTGTTTGGACAAGGGTTCATTTTTCCGAACCGTGGCTGTGCAAAACCACAATCCGCCGGAGTGTTATGATAGACTTGAGACTTGAGACTTGAGACTTCATGATGCCAAAATCTTCTTCCACATGGTACACTTCCACCAATTGCAAGGGGGCAAACAGCTTTTTAATTTACAGTAGCTTCTTCTGCTGTTCGTGTTCGCGTTCGTATAGATCAGGACGGCGGTCGTAGAAGGGGGCTACTGAACCGCGTTCGCGATTCTCACGAAGCCTGTGGAAGTCGAGTTCGGCTAGCACCGTCATGTTTTCGTTCGTTTCTCCTACTTGCAAGATGCCATCCGCTGCGAACGGCAGATCACATGGGGTGAATACGCCCGCCTGGCAAAAACCCATGTCCACCTGCGGACGATCCTCGGACAAAGCTCCGACGAGGCCGCTCAATACGACGAACAGTTGATTCTCGATCGCTCTCGCCTGGGCGCAATGCCGTACGCGATGGTACCCGAAGGAACTATCGGTATAGGAAGGGCATAGCAGCAGTTCCGCGCCGCGAAGCGCGGCTGCTCTCGCCAGCTCTGGAAACTCAATGTCGTAACAGGTCAAGATCGCCATCTTGCCCCACTCCGTCTCGAATACGTTAAGCTCGTTACCTGCGACAAGAGGCCAGCGAATCTGTTCCTCCGGCGTAAGATGCACCTTGCACTGCATCTCCACCCGTCCGTCGGGAAAGAAGAGGAATGCTTTGTTCGAGTACTTGCCCTCTCCCTCTAAGCAAATATGCGTCCCCGCTTGTATGGCAATATCGCATTCACGGCTTAGCTCTGTGAAGAACTCGATGTACTTATCGGTGAGCCCATCCAAAAAATAACATGCTTCTTCGTGCAGCATCGAGGGCTCCAAGCTTAGCAAGTGAGCCGTCAAGTACTCCGGAAACACAATCATGGAGGCGCCCTGCTCGGCAGCTTTCCGAACCTTCGTATCCATTCCCGTCCAGAACTCTTCTTTGGTACGGATATCGGTGAGACCGTATTGCGTTGTTGCGATCGTTAACTTTTTCATATGCACCTCTGTTATGGTTTAAGTATGAATTTGTAAGGAATAAATATCTGTCCGCCGATCCTTGAACGACAAGGCATCGCTCGACTTACGGTACCTTTCCAGTGTTTCCATATCTACCTCGGCCATGATGACCGTCTCCGTATTCTCGCTGCACTCCCCCGCGATGCCGTCACGAGAGAAGGAGAAATCGGCAGGTGTATAGATACCGGACTGGGCGTATTGAACGTCTACGTTATCCACATGTGTTAGATTCCCTACCGTACCCGAGGTCACAATGAACATTTGGTTCTCGATCGCCCGGGCCTGTGCGCAGTACTTCACCCTCAGGAACGTCTGCCGATCTTCCGCGCAGAAAGGAACAAATATAATTTGCGCCCCCTCCTCCGCGACGATACGTGACAATTCCGGATACTCGATATCGCTGCTGAGTTGAATCGATATTTTACCGCAATCTGTGTCGAACACTCCGAGTGAGTTACCCCCGTTGATGCCCCACCACTTCCGCTCGTTCGGAGAAATATGCAGCTTGTATTGCCGCTCAATTGTGCCGTCCCGACGGAACAAATGAGCCACGTTGTAGATCCGGTTATTGTTCTCGACAAAGTGGGAGCCGCCTACGATATTTACGTTATACTTAACCGCAAGCTCGGTGAATAATTCTATATAGTTAGTCGTAAATGTCGTGAGCTTCCGGACGGCCAAGCTCGGAGAGCGTTCATCCAAGAAGGAAAGCAACTGCATGGTGAAGTTCTCCGGGAAAACGGCGAAATCGGATTTGTAATCCGATGCCACGTCCACGTAATGCTCACACTGGGTGGCAAATTCCTCGAAAGAATCGATTTTTTTCATCATATACTGGACCACGCAAATACGGACGGGGAAAGACATTTTATAAAGCGTCTTGTTGATGCTCGGCTTGTATTCGATATTATTCCATTCTAACAGGGCCGCGAAATTCTCGGAATCGGCGTCATCGGATAAATAATTGGTAATGATCCTCTTCAGCGTAAATCCGTTCATCATCTGAAAGGTCAGCACCGGATCGTAGATGTTCTGCTGCAACACTTCTTCCGCGTAAGCTCTTGGGGACAGCTTATCGGAATAGTTGTGATACCCCGGGATGCGTCCTCCTACGATAATACTCTTGAGATTCAGCCGCTCCGCCAGCCGTTTCCTTGCCTCATATAACCTTCTGCCGATCTTCATGCGGCGGAAATTCGGATGTACCATAACTTCCATCCCATAGAGGTTCCCGCCCCGGGGGTTGTGGTTACGAATATAACCCTTGTCCGTGATTTCGGAATACGTATGCTGCTCCAAATAATCATCAAAGTTCACGATTAGGCTAGAACAGGAGCCGATAATGTCACCGTCGAGCTCAACGCACATCTGACCATCGGGAAACGTGCGGATGTGACTTTCCAATTGATCCAGCTTCCAGGGATCCATGTTCGGGAAACAAATATTTTGCAGAGCGATGATTTTATCAAAATCATCGCGTTCAATGTTGCGGATGATGATTTTCTTTTCGGAATGCGAGGTTTGATCAAATGTCATAAAAATGACCCCTTTATCATTACTGTCATCTATATTGTACCACGTCCCTAGTATCGGGATGTAGCGGTTTTGTTATATTGTCTCACGGCCTATCGGATGAACTAAGAATAGTGTGTCCAGCGGGGCATCAGGCTTCTTTGAATGGAGGGGATGACTCTACGGCTTTCTATGGGTGTAACCACAGTTTTGATGCCACCTAAAACTCATTGGAACAATGACTGGCATCGTAAGCGATAACTGGTCCCCCTGCAACACGGTTCTCTATAGATCAGCCTGATTGTCTTCTTCAGCACACCCGGGCGGAGATGTGACAGCGTTTCCACTAAAGTTGGGCCCTCTCGCCGAACACGAGAACAAATGAACCGCTAAGAACTGATTGAAAATAGTTCGAACCATTGTATTATTGTTATAACAGTTGAATAGAATGATACGGAGGAAATCATATGAATAGGATGATAGAGATGGAGAGGAAAGTAACGAAATTCGGTAATAGCTTAGGAATAACGATGACAGACGCTCTTAAGCAGATTGGATTGGATCAAGGCGATATCGTTAGCATTGATGTTAGGCCTTCGACAGGCGAGATCATTATTAAAAAATCGACTAAGATTTTATTGCCCGAAGGAATTAGCGCTGACTTCATGGGCACTTTAACAGATGTCATTGAAGAATATGATCAAACATTACGAGGACTCAAAGATAGATGACACCGATTTGATATTTATCCGTTCAAGAAGTAATAGCTATTAATGTAGCAATGATTCAACGTTACAGCCCAGCGGAACACATAGGAGTTAAAGAAGCCGGTTTACTTGAATCGGCCGTTTTCCGTCCCCAATCTTCTGTTTTTGGCGAAGATGCATATCCCACTATTTTTGACAAGGCTGCTGCTTTATTTGAATCATTAGGACAAAATCATCCTTTTCATAACGCGAATAAACGAACTGCTTTTACTGCTCTGGTTATTTTCCTGCGCTATAATAACTTGCACTTTAAGATGAATACTAAGAAAGCCGAAGATTTTACAGTGGATATGGTTAACCATCGATTGAACCGTCAACAAACGGCTATGATCATTGAAGCTCACTGCCTCACAATTCCAAGAACATAAACACAAAAACACCATCCTCATGCGGATGGTGTTCATGATTTGGTGGAGGCGAGGGGATTTGAACCCCTGTCCGAAGACCACGCCACACGGCTTTCTACGGGTGTAGTCACGAATTTGATGTCACCTGAGCAGACGCTTCGTAACCAGCTTCCGTTCTGGTCAGCCTAATTGTCTTCTTCAGCACCCCAGGCGGAGCTAGTTAATCCACTATTATTTCCAGTGCATCAACATCAATTTTTGCTCCGACTAGTTTCAGAAGGTTGAAGCCTATTATCCCGTTCATTTCGTACTCTACACCGCCCACACCTCGGATCGTCTCAACTATATCATCCTTTTCGGGAACTATGCCTATATCCCTAACGATGTCTGCATTCAGCAGGGTACTGGCTGATCCTGTGTCTATAAGTACGTTTTCCAAATGCAATCGTTGTCCTCGAAACTCAATAACTATGGTAATAAACGGAAGTCCGTGGTATTCTGTTATCTTCATCTTAGCCCTCTTATTCCTACATAGCGTTCTTTTGCCACTACTTCAGGACGTGATGTATGGAAGAAGCAGTATTCTCGATGAGGCTCATTTTGATGCAGCTCACTATACTTCTTTAATGCCTTCATCGAGTCATCAAAAGAATCGATTACAGTCATTTCTTCAATAAAACGTTGACCTTCCTTGGAATAAGCCATTGTCGCCTCAAGTACGACCCATTCATTGGGAAAACGCTCCTGCACCTCGTTCCACCGCATTTAAACACCCCCGCCCTACTTCATTTAGCTCAGTATAACATATTGGCAAACAGTCTATAAAGTCACCGACACACTCCTTCAAGTTAAATAATATTAGAAAATGTCGATAAAAAAGAAAGTCGATGTATATTCAATTGGAGGCTCTCAAGTGGACTATAGACGTACATGTCTAATTATTCTATTTGTTGGACTAGCAATATGGTTTGCAGCCTATATATTTTCAAGAAACGTCTTCTCAGGTCTAATGTTAGCGGCCAAATCATTTGATCGTGCACGGTTATTGGGGCACCGAATTACTGCTGGTCGTTCATTATAAAAAAGTTAAGAATGAATACGTGATAACTGAACCGTTTCCAACTCTAAAATTAATTGAAGAAAGTACCCAAGGTTATCTAGAGTATCAGAGCGATGGCACAGTTAAGAAAATCAAAGTATATGACAGGGAGGGCGGAGCATTACCTATCGAGCTAGAATTGTCAGACTATTGAATTTTATGGAACAGCTTTTTGTTGCGGCTCACATAACATCGCGGAGACTTTCTCACTATAAACTCAACTTTCGCAGCTTAATTGCGGCAGATAAGCTAATCATATAGGGGACACATCTCTGTGTGGTTGATTGCTCGACACTCCTACTTATACTAATTGAAGTGGTGTTTTTCTATTTAATGGACCTCTCAACCCTGTTTTTTCCGCCGCATCGCAGTCACATCATTATTCCTTTTTTCGCACTGCGATAGTTGAGTTAAACTGTAGTATCACGATCAGATTGAAAACCTATTAGTTTTTACGTTTAAAATGCAAAAACCCGACCTCTCGAGGTCGGGTTTTTCATGTTTGGTGGAGGCGAGGGGATTTGAACCCCTGTCCGAAGACCACGCCACACGGCTTTCTACGGGTGTAGCTGCAGTTTTGATGTCACCTACGGAGTCCCCCTGCAACACGGTACTCTATAGGTCAGCCTGATTGTCTTCTTCAGCACACCCCAGGCGGAGATGTGACAGCGTATCCCACTAAAGTTGGGCCCTCATCCCGGTACATGGGCGATACAGAGCGAGAGCACGCGAGCAGGTTATTAAGCTGCTACAGCGTAGTTTGTTTGTTGTTTGCCATTTAATTGGCTTTAGCGTTGATGAAGCAGACGACTCCCTGCTACCCGCTGGCACGCTTATTAATTGTCCACCTACCAGCTTAAAATTTCATTTTTCAATTCTCTCAATTCTTTATTAGATACCTTTCTACTACTCTTATAATGTTTGAGTTGAGCTTTTTGCAACTCAAGTATCGGATTATCAACCTCACAAAACCATTTTTTTATATATGATCTTACCCTGTTTGAATATGAAACATCATATTGTTTTCTTAACACAATAGCTCTAATAACATTTACTTCTGGAAAAGGATTACTTGGCACATATTGATCTTCCAACATAATGTCTAATCGCCTTCCATATATTGCACTTTCAAAATAGTCAGCATACCCTTTCCCAGTGGTGACATTAAAGTATGCAGAATCTAAGTTATAAAAGCAGCCTTGAGGTATATTTTCCACCTTGGCATCTAATATTTTGCTCTTGAATGCCCAATTGTTAGCTAGGGTCCATATATCGAACTCTTGCTCCATATACACTGCTTTATACCCACCAAAACGATTTCTAACATGTTGGATTCCTACAAATGCATCATCCAGTGACTCCTTGTCAGTATCAACAATAATATCTATGTCCCTAGGCTTCTTTCCATTTAAGGCAATATCTCTTATGCTACCCCCAATAAGTATTATATCTCCATATCTCTCAAGATTACTAAAAAAATTATCAATATTTTCCTGTTCACGCAATTCATTTATATAGTCCGAAACCCTATTAAAGCGACAAACACTGCTATTCATGCTATCACCCCCAAGCATTATAACCTGACGCCTGTTAGTTTCTGATACAATTCAAATGCATACGAATCAGTCATTCCACATATAAAGTCTGTAGCTAAAAGTAATCGGTCATATAAACTGGGCTTGCCCTCAGAATCTTTTTTTGAAGCAAACTCTTCTAAAACAAAACGATAATTTGGTGAAATCAGGGAATATAGCTTACCACCTGAATCCGTGATACAAAGTTTATAAAAACCGAGATATTTAAAGGAAAATGCATCTCTGAAGTCGAAAATTAAAGATAATCGCTTATTATCTACTTTCACCAACGAGGTGCTGAATATGAAGATCCAATTCACCCAATCTAAGGAAATCCTCTTAACAACGCATGCAGGCTTGGCTGCGGTCGGTGCGCTGCTTTCCCATACACAGTTGTCTCAGCGTCTTAATCGCTCAGCCGTTAAAGGAATGGAGAATCCGATCCACGGGAACGGCGAAGTCATGAAAAGCTATCTTGGTCTGCTCTGCCAAGGTAAAAGCGATTTCGACCACATCGAGCCTTTTCGCAAAGATACGGTGTTTCAAACATGCCTGGGTATTCGCAAAGTGCCTTCAAGCCCTACGCTCCGTCAGCGACTGGATGCCGCTGCACAAACAATAGATGCCAATTGGAATGACATTCTGTTGCAGGAATCTGCCGACCTCATCCGAAACCTCAATGCCCCGGTAACTGGACTTGACGCAGGCGAGCATACGGTCATACCGCTGGACATTGACGTTTCGCCGTTCGATAACTCCGGCACGAAAAAAGAAGGTGTCTCCCTCACGTACAAAGGAACATTTGGATATGCCCCCATCTTTGCCTATTTGGGCCGAGAAGGGTATGGCGTAAATCTTCAATTGCGTGAAGGTAGTACACACAGCCAGAAAGATGGTGCTGATTTCCTTCGGGAAACGATTCATTACGCTCGTCGCATTACAAGTGATCGTCTACTCGTCCGTATGGATTCTGCTCACGATAGTCTTGAAAACTTGCAAGTTTGCCACGCGGAGAAAGATGTTGACTACATCATTAAAGTCAATCTTCGCGGCGCTTCCAAAGAAAGCTGGCTGCGAGTAGCCGAAGACAAAGGGATATCTTGTGAGCAACGCCCTGGGAAGACCACCTACATCGGCGCGATTACATTTCCACAGAAAGACTTCGATTGTAACCTGCGTCAAGTGTTCCAAGTCATCGTGCGTACGATCGATCGGGATGGGCAGGTGCTCATGTTTCCAGATGTGGAAGTGAACGTTTACTGGACATCTCTGACTTGCTCGCCATGGCGTGTCATTGAGCTTTATCGCGATCATGGCACAAGCGAGCAATTTCATAGTGAGCTTAAGACCGATCTAGATTTGGAGCGATTGCCGGCAGGCAAGTTCGATACGAATGAGCTAGTCCTGCACGCTGGCGTATTCGCCTATAACCTGCTTCGCATCATGGGACAAGAAAGCTTACGTCAAGATGATGCACCGATTCGTGGAGGCGTCGGGCGCCGTCGTATCCGAACTGTCATTCAGAACATCATCTACATCGCAGCTAGAGTCAGCCGCCATGCCCGACAAACGTCCTTCAATTTCGGCCGTTACAGTCCATGGTTCCAAACCGTTCGTCGAATCTACCAGGCATTTGCCTGATTATTGTGAATGAAACGCAAGCACAGCCACCAGTCGCCTCCCCCCTGTAAAAAAGGAGGTTTATTTCGCATGCCTTGCTTCCTGTGAAAAGCGCTTCTTGTTTGAATCCGAAGATGGGAATGTTGTAAGATACACAATCTTCTACGCCTGTTTTCCAAAATACGGACTGCCTAGGAGGTAGGGGACCTAAGCTGTCACGGATTCAGGTTACCATCTTTTGTGTTTTGCTTATATCTGTCTTCTGAGGTAACGGCTCCTACAAATAGATCGAGTAATCCGGAAATAACTTGCTGCCCCACTAGTTCTTTTAGAATTATGCTTTTGTCTTTAAAAATATACTCATTAGCAAGATGTTTAAAGGCCAGACGGAGATTTCTCGCTTTAGACGCGAGAATTATATCCTCATCAAACGTACCATCTAATATCTGATGTTGTTGTTCATTAAACGTTTTGACCACCGAATCGATCATGAATCCTTGAGCATATATTCTGAACCTCTGAATAGCTAGTTCAGACTTATCAGTATAATTAGGATGAACATCGCAATAGTACTCTTCAAACTTTTCGTATATTTTCCGTTCCTTCTCACAAGAAAAATCAAGATACTGACCTAGAGTCGTCTTTAATATTTCGTAATTCAGTACCTTCTTCTTTAATCCATCTTCAATATCAGCAGCGGAATAAGCGATATCATCGGCAGCCTCTAACAAAAATGCAAGTGGATGTCTGAATTCCTTTATGCCAGTGCAGTTTTGAATTTCACTAAATGAACTATGCTCGGATTGAAAATAACCAAACTTTTTATAACTAGCTTTTCCACTTTTTTTATTCCCTTCAATGGAAGACCGCGGGTACTTTAACAGGCTTGCTAAAGTTGCATATGTTAAGTTAAATCCATTCTCATCAATTAGATACTGCAATTTATGTGCCAAACGGAAGCTTTGAGCATTCCCTTCAAAATGAATTAAATCACCTTTCTCTGCCTCAGTTAGACCTTCACCATTACCATTTTCAAGCCACTTACGAAAGTACTTTTGTATAACTGCCTCTCCAAAATGACCAAAAGGTGGATTTCCCAAATCATGCAATAAACCTACAGTAGATAGCAAGGCTCCAAGTTTACCACGATGCTTTTCATCAAACAAATAGCTTCTATTTTTAATTAGTTCATTTTCCACACTAACTCCAATAGACCTCTCTAAGGCAGATACTTCTATTGAGTGTGTCAGGCGAGTCCGGACAAAATCACTATTGTCTAATGGAAATACCTGTGCCTTATCTTGAAGCCTTCTAACAGCAGAACTAAACACAACTCGAGAATAATCATTTTCGAAAGCGTTTCTTCCATCAGTCTGAGCTGTTACCTGACTATGTTCTCGAAATCTCTTTTCACACAATAAGTCGTCCCATCGCATAATATAACGTGCCATTTCGATCTCCCTTGTTTGTTAGTCATGTGGTATAGCAGAATTCTTAATCCCAGTAAAACAAGATTTCGACAAAAACATCAAAATCCCTCTTCTTTTTCAAATCAGTATACACGTGCTATATTTCTGATTATTCTAAATCACTTAGTTATCAATTCTTTTCTATTGTTTGAGGGACATTTCTAATGTTTTGAGGAAATTCTCCCCATGTTCTACCCTCCAAAACTCTGCCAGTTCGATGCTTTTGTACACCACCCCACTGCTTGAAAAAGAATGCCACACCATTAACTACACACTGGTTTTTGATACTTACCACCCACTGCTCTTCCATCGGTCTCGCACCATGACCAGATTCACCGCCAACAATAACCCAATCAATCCCTTCCAATTGCAAATGATCTAAAGGCCCAATCAATGGCTCCAAAGATAAAAATTTAATCTTAGCAGGAGTTTGCCTCAAATGATCGATTCTGAATGTTACTTTCTCATTCTCAACACTCACGCCTTGCCATACGTTATCTGGCCATGGTAATTTCGATGATAGTTCCAAAAGCCTGTCAGAACGTTTAGTAAGGATTTGAAAAGTATGCCAGGACGCTTTTTCCATCGTCTCAAACACTTGCAATATAAACTCCAGTGGAACGTCATTATGGAATAGATCTGACATTGAATTTACAAATATCATTTTAGGTTTTTTCCAAGTGAGCGGGAGGCCTATAAGGTCATTATGAAGGGTTAAATTAAACCCCTTGCTATACCTTGGATTACCCATTGCATGCAATCGTTTCGACATAGTTGCGGCATAGCAATGTTTACATCCCTCTGATATCTTAGTGCATCCTGTAACTGGATTCCAGGTCGCTTCTGTCCATTCAATGTTCGAATTCGTAGCCATACTCCACCTCCTCGTATCAACGTACTCTGTTTAAAAGATATCATTAAATATATCCATCTGCTCCATCGTTGGCCCAGCTTGTGAAATACGATTCAAGTAATCTACTGGAAATTTGATTTTCAATGATAAGCTATCTGCTTCTTTATAATTTGCAAACGATTGTGATGAAGCAACTACACAGCTATTCTTCTTAAATAATTGAGCACTGAAATCATAGATACTCTTTTGATTACTTTCATCACGGAAAGGAAGTGGAGACTGTTGCAGGAAGTAATCGATTATTTGACCATACGTGGTTTCAGTGTTATTAAAATGTTGCATTATCTCTTTTACAAAGTCGAAGTAATCATACAATCTAGCATAAGTTGATTCTGAAAAGAGATCGTCTGCATATAACATTTTAATGCTCCCGGTAGTAGTATGATAAGCATCCTCGGCCTTGAGACGCAGATGTTCAAAAGTCACCATTGAACTCTTCATCTCAATCAATCCAGCCCTGCTCCTCGTTGCAAATACCAAATGAAAATATACATTAGGGTTTAAGGGGCTATAGATTCGTTTCTTAAGTGCATACACAGGCTCATTAAAATTGCTTTTCAAACGGTGTATGTATAAATCAATAATCTGATCCTCCAACTTTTCAAACAAACTTCTACTTACTTGGTTTTCCATAATATCTTTACTTGAAGCCATTTTGATGTACTCAGAAATGTTTGGAGGCAATACGTCAATACCAAAGAAATTACATAACTCCACATGATTGTTCTGAATTCTATAGTTTCTGACTAAAGAATAACTCATTACATTAATGAGAACTTCGTGTGCTCGTTCAGACAAGATCCTTATAATATCGGCCATATGTACACCCTTATAACCAAATGGATCTACAAAGTACAAAGCAGGAGAGCCTGCTGTAGAAGATAGCAAACTTGTCACATGAGACTTGAACTCACCACAATAGTTATTTATTTGTGCAGGAAACGGAGAGGTTTGAGCCATTTGCTGAAGCATATTGTGATAATCATCCAACAATTCTACCGTATGAATAAAAAAACGACATTGCCTCTTGTACTGAAATTCACGTTGTAAATTAAATAATTTGTTTATTGCAATTAATGGGGACCCTTCTTGACCGTCCTCAAAAGTTCCTCTACCCGCAAAACAATCTACAAAGTGACATTTCTTAATAGACGTACTAATAGAAGCTTTCATAAAAACATTAGCCCATCGAGTTAAATAGTCCTTAAGTAAGATATGCTTAAGGATTGTCTGAATATCCTTCTTCTCAAAATGCTTATCATTAACTTTCATATATCGGATTCACCTCTAGGATTAGGGTTTCCTATGTCCGACTAAGCTGTTATAAGCATTATAACATAGACTGAATCTACATCCGTATAAATAACACTGCCAGAAAAATATGAATCAGAGCATCCTACCTAAAAACACTGAGGTGCTCTGATCTCATAGATTTACTGCATATGATTACTCCCGTGGTACGACACTCAAAAAACTCTGTCACTTCACGTTAATCACCTTATGATCTAACCGCTCCAATTGCCTCTTCAAATAATTAGGTAATCAATACATTTCTGCTACTATCGTCTTCTCTAACAAGACCTCTCCATCCGTCTGCAACTGTATCGTCAAATACAGCTTCTTTGTCTCCCGTTGAAATAACACCTTCGATACAAACTTCGCCGCCAACTGATTCAGCATTTGCGGATTCGGCACTTCTGCATCCAGCAGTCCGATCATCGTCTGCATGTCATATTTGGCAGATGCAATGTATTCCTCTGGTACTGAGACACCCTGTAGGCTCGACAAAAGCACATCCAGTTCCTGCTGCTTCTCCGTTAGCTCCTGTTGCATCTCATCCAGCATATCCTGATGATACGGCTTCGCTCTTCCTGCTCGTATATCGTCCTCAACGGTCTCAATACGTTTCTGTAGAAATCCAACCTCTGCTTCCAAAGTTGCTGCCCGCTGCATCTGACTTTTGTTTTTCTCGTTGTAGTAACGCTGTATCTCATCCGCAAGCTGATTATCCATCGACAGCCGCAGCAGCGTGATCCGGAGTTTGTTGGTTACGACCTCTTCAACACGCTCCTTACGCCAGCCAACATACGAGCAGAACTCCTTGCCCTTCCGCAAATAACCACCACAGGTGTAGTATTTCTGTCCACCGCCCTTCTTTCGTGCTGAATTGGAGTTTCCGACCATTCGCGACCCACATTTATCACATACTATAATGCCTCGGAGCCAAAATGGAGACGCCCCCTTTAATTGAAACGGTTTATGCGATTCGCCGCCGCCACTGTCTCTCCTACGAGCGTTCTCCTGACACTTGTTAAACAGTTCTTCAGTAATGATTGAAGGATGAGCATTCTCCGTAATAATCCATTCTGAACGATCACGCCACTTCTTCCCTTTCGTCTGATAGTCCTGCTTATTCCACACCTTGCGGCCAATGTATGATTCGTTGTAGATAATTGCACGTATCGTACTCGCTGACCACTTCCCGCCCTTCTGTGCCGGAATACCATCTTCATTGAGTCTTGACGCGATCTTCTTATACCCGGCACCTTCATTAGCGTACTGATTGAATATCGACCTGACGACGTCGATCTCTTCACGCGGGCCCAATACCCAAACTGCTTTGGTCTTCTGGCTGCTCATTGCAATATGCTCTGTCCGATAGGCGTAAGGTGGCGTACCTCCGTTGTTGTAGCCAAGCTTCGCATTTTGCGTCATCCCTTTACGCACCTCAACAGCCAAGTTTGCGTTGAAAAACTCCGACATGATCTCCAGCATACCTTCAAGCAGCATGTCCTGCGGCGTTTCTGCCTCTGTCTGTTCGGTCACTGATATAACCTTCACGCCCACTTGAGCAAGCAATGCCTTGTAGATCACATGATCGTCACGCTTGCGGGAAAAACGGTCAAACTTATGTACGACAACAGCTTCAAATGGGCAATTGGAACGTTTAGCGATTGCAATCATCTTCTGAAACTCCGCTCGTTCGTCCGTTTTAGCTGATCGCCCCTTTTCAATAAACTCACTGACGATTACCCAACCTTTGCTCTGGCAATATTGTTGAATGGCCTTCATCTGTGCTGGAATCGACAGCTCTTTTTCGGCTTGACGATCAGACGACACACGTACATACATGGCTACTCTCATTTTCAACGACTCCTTCGTATAATGGTTTTTAGGCACAAAAAATAGCAGGCACACCGCACTGACGGCATACCTGCTGCGTTCAAATCGTTTTAATTACTTGGACTGCTTTCTTAACCTCAAACACGCATGAGCTGTATTCCAGAGCTTTTCGTCAATGATTGCAGGATGGGCTTTTTTGGTTATAATCAGATGCTCCTGTGAAAGAGACTGACCGCCTGCAACAGGTTTTTTATTCCATACTCGGTAGCCTAAATACGCTTGATTATCGAGTATTGCAAGAACGGTAGACGGAAGCCAGCGGCGACCCTTCAGCATTCCTTCCTGATTTAATATACGAGCAATACGTTTCCCTCCCATTCCTTCTGCAGCCATTTGGAACATCTGTCGTACCAATTGAACTTCATCATCTGCACCGAGTCCATAGGTAACCTTAACACCCTGCTGAACTCGTCGATAGCCGAATGGGACGCGACCGCCGCAATGATATCCTTGTAACGCATTCTCCTTCATGCCCTTTAATGTCTCATGCTTTAGATTAACGTTATAGAACTCACTGATGACCTCAAGCATTCCCTCAAGCAGCATACCGTGAGGCGTTTCCGGTTCAGTCGGCTCGGTGGCTGATAACACAAAAACACCCTGCTTCTTGAGCAGGGCCTTATACACGATATGGTCCTCACGCTTCCGACTGAAACGATCAAATTTATGGACGACGATAGCCTCGAAGTTTCTGTTCGGCTGTTGTGCCGCAGCAACCATACGCTGAAAATCTGGTCTCGCATCATTCTTCGCTGATTTCGCCTCGTCAACATATTCGTCGACGATACGCCATCCGCGTTCATCTGCATATTGCTGCAATGCTTCCCGTTGAGCCGGAATCGACAGGTCACGCTCTGCCTGTTGTTCCGATGATACTCTCAGATAGATGACGATGTTCATTTAATAATACTCCTCTCGAAACAATTATTTTTTAAAACAAAAATCCGACCTACAAGTAGACCGGATAAGTATTTCAAATATAGAATGCTTACTCTTTAGATAGTCTTTACACCTGGCTGCTTCTTGCCTCTCACGGCTTGTCCTGTCGGGCTTTTTGGTATGTTTCCATGATGTAACGTATTGGGAAGTACCTCTATTCCGATTTGCCCCACCTTCTTCTTGTTGACCCACTTTGTTATGGTAATACGATGCATATCGTCGTCCTCAAGACCAAGTTCATTAAGGATAGGCCAATACGTCTTCGACATATTATCAATATCGCGAGTTTCGACGTCCCCAACGAATTGCAAATCTATATGATACGATGGAAGCTTTGGTAGGTTTACCATCGACTTGAGCGGCTCCGCAATTTGAGTACACTGCAGATCGCTGAAGAGCATATACTTATCTGGAGCATCATAAACTATCGGTGGCTCCTTGGGAACGATATAAACTTCCGTCGCTATGCGAGCTACTGATTTGCTGGATCTTTTCACTACTTCAAACAGCTCCACTTCAAGATAATCTAATCCTGCTTTCGGCGTCTGATCATATACGATCTCTGCACTATAGAGCTGATTGTCATTGCTGATCACTTGACCATTTAGCGAATCAATCACAGACTTTAGAACATTGAGCAGAGGGGAGGTCATTTTCGTTGCCTTAATCACTGCCATTGGTAAGTCTCTGATTCGACGGGATGATATCAAATGCACTTTCACTCCATACTTGCTGGGCGGCAGCGGGAGTGATATTGCCGCAGCTTTAAGACTCGCTCTGAACAACATGGACAGCTTCTCTTGAAATACCATCATATTCGTGAACTGATGGCGGAGCATTTTGTTATCAGATTCATGGATAAATCCGTGTGGTGCTTCATTTATAATAATTCGTGATTGACCGTCAGTTTCAACCAAGATATTAGAACCGTACACAGAATCCACTTGTATTTTCTGCATATGTGATGTCATGGAATAAGCACACCTCCCAACTTATAATCAGTTACTTGTTTTTCAAATATGAAAGTTGGTCGCAGAACACACATTTGCATTTCTTTCTTGCTAGGGGAATATGATGATCTGATGTCCTCCACAAATGCAAACTCTCCATCTCCCATGTCTCTGAGCAGCACCGACACCGGTTTAAACATTCCTCGCTCCACAAACGAGGCAATCGTTATTTCAACTTTCTTCGGATCTTCTTTCACCTCATAACAGAAGGACTCATGAACATCGATATAGCCTTCACCGGTGTTAGTATTATGTTTTACTCTTACAACATTAGGATCAATTCCGCCAAAGTATCTCAGCCAAAAATGTGAGTAGAGCAGCATCAATATTTTCAGTTTACGCTGATTCCAGTGTGATTGCTCCCAAATCGGGGGCCTACCCATGAACCGCGATTGCTTCGCATTAGAAGCGGAGAGCATTTGTGTCGTAAACAGCTTTGACGGCAACATAATGTATCCGTGATTATGAGCCTTTAATCCCTCAGTGGTTCGCTCAATATTCGAACAACTGTAAAAGGAGCCACTACTCCCCGGTAAATAATCTGGGGCCGCCAAGACTCTACGTAATACTGTCCTACCTTTCTTCTGCCTAGTCTTCAAAATAAAGTGACGGCTTTCCAACCAATCCAACGATTTGTTAACTGTAACTGTGCTCATATTCAGTTCTTTTTCAATTCGTTGTTTACCAATGAATACATCACCCGGCACCTGGCCGTTTATATCGGTAGAGGCACAATGCATGGATAGATACGTATATATCTTTAACGTCTCGTCTTTGGGGAAATCCGGGTAAATATTAGAGATAATCTTTCTAGGCATAATAAACATAGAAGAACATTGTTGAAAATGACTCGTATTCTGATTATCGTTTACATACATCGAGCTAAAGCTTCGCAACTTTTTCATGTCTGCCTCCATCTATAATCTGTTATTTCTATTAAAACAGATTAATATAAAAGAAAACAGGGAGAGACTTCCCTCCGCACCTCGATTTACAATAGCGACTGTAGCCCGTCAAGGCCGAGCGTAGCGAGTTCATTATAGCCTTGATGAGGCGTCTCCCTTCTCCCACGCTATTGCTTAGCTCCAGCAACTTGTTGCTGGGATGCCCAGCGGCGAGCGACGGGATTGCAAAGGGTGGTAATCCTTTGCGTCCTCCCTCAGGGAGCGGAGAGGGTGGTTATTTATGACGTACCTGCTTACACCTGCATTCAAATCATCGCTGCTACTGTCGGCGTTATTCAGAAGCAGTATGGTGAAATTACGGCATGATTCAATTTGATGATACAATATAGCCAGATCAGTAACGAGCATTTCATATTTCTCTGATAGTGCATCCATGGGAAGATGACTCCTCTGATTGTATTAAGAACAAACAGAAACTTCCTGTTAAGGAAGCTTTGTGAAAGAAATGTATAATGTTTTCAACATAGAAAAGAACGCCGCTAAACTATATTTCAATGCAACTTCTTTAAGTCAAACTGAATAGTATCGACGCCAACCAATGCCTCTTGAAGCTCTTTGGGCAACTGTATCTCCAGAAGAATACCGTCAAACCTTATCATCACTTCGATTACGGTTAGCGGCAGCAGAGTATCAACCGCCGCTGACATACTGTAATTTGCGGTACGAAGTAACAGTTCATTGTCATACGCAATAAGATTAACATAGTAATCATCGGCAGACAGTTTGAATGATGCAGGTAACTGCAATCCATTTGATGTATGTTTTACGGTAATGAATTGGCGATGCGAAACTACCGAAAGCTCGGAAGACCACCTCCCGATGCTCCCCTGAAGTCTCTGGAAGGCTACTGATGTGCCATTTACAAGTACATCGGCAATCTGCTTTATCAATGTCATAAATTGCGTTATTCGCAAGCGTAGGAGGTCTCGATGAATGTACGATATCCTTTGAACCTTGTCGATCAATAGGTTAGGAGTACCGTTCATGAATGAATCAAAAAACCTGATCTTCAAGCCTGTTATTCGTTCAAACCATTTCAGCCAGAAGGATTGCTTCAAGTCATATTCTTGATTGCTGATGATGATAACATAATTGTAATCGCCGTCAGCTACATTCAGTTCAACGACTTCTTTACTGATGACAGTTTGCCGAGGAGAAGCAGGTTTCATATGAACCATGCGTGTTTCTTTGACTTCAACGATAGCTGGGAGACCATGTTTTAGCATTTCCATAATCAATCCTTTCAGAATGTATTGTATGAGGCAGACATACGGTCAGCCTATGAGGTGAGAATAGCAAGGCGACGCCGGTGCAGACAATCGCCTTCTATATCCAGCTTTATAATTTGATCAAGTGGTTCTTACTTTGAGTCGTTACATCAAACCTTGTTCTTTCAAACTTAAAAATCGATTGTCACCGATAATAATGTGATCGAGCACAGACACTCCCATAATATCTCCCGCCTCCATCAAACGCTTCGTCAATTGTATGTCTTCCGGAGAAGGATCAACTACGCCGCTCGGATGATTATGACAAGCGATGATAGATGCCGCTGAGCATTTGACGGCAATACGGAAGACTTCTCTCGGGTGGACGATAGCCGCGTTCAGAGAGCCGATTGAGATTGTCTCAGGCTGTCCGATAACATGGTTTTTCGTATTGAGAAATATAACAACAAAATGCTCCTGTTGTAGATAGTGTAGATGCGGCTGAAGAAGATTGGCAGCATCTTTTGGCGAACGAATGATATAAGGAGCAGTGTGAACGGGCTCACTCAATTTCCGGGCTAATTGCAGAGCGGCAATGATTTGTCGGGCACGTACTCTTCCAATGCCCTTAATGGTGACAAGCTCCTGCTCGGTAACATTCATTAGTTCAATCACTGAAGGGAAGCGGGAAAAGATTTCACTAACAACGTAGGAGCCTTCCTTCTCCGCCAATACTTCGGCAAAAAGAGTTTTAATCGATGGTAAGCTATATACTTTCATATGAAATACCTCCGTAAATGCGAATAAGAGACGTCCATTGTAGCGGACATCTCCTATTGCGAAATATAATGATCTTTTGTATGATGAAGACAATATGATTTTTCTTTATCGCTCCTATTTTGTGGGGGCGATTTTTTCTTTGTTTAGTAGACTTTCGATTTCAAGCTGAATGACCGTGACTCGGACAAGAAGCTGACAGTAGATTCTTCCTTCTTCGCTTTCAAGGCTTCCGTCTTTATCCATCATCAGCAATACTTCCTTTAACTGATTACGTTTCTGCACAAGCTCCTGTAACATCGGCATTTGCCTCACCTCCTTTGAATTCATTGCTAAACGACGCTCATTCATTAACTAATAACGGCTGCTGAACAGTGTACGTAATCAATACGGTAATTTTCGCGTTATTGAGAGCGACAACAGCGTATGTTCCAGCATCGATCTTAACGCTATATACGTATCCTTTTTGATCGCAGTATCCAAGGTACTCCTTCTGACTGTTGGACCGAAGAGCTTCGTAATTCATTTGTCGTAACTCCTTTCTTTCAGATTCCTTGCTACATCATTTGGCATTAACGAATCGTTTCCACGACTTGGTTGATATGAGCAAACTCGCGACGAAAGTACGCCAGCATCCAGCGTGTTGCAGTCTCTTCATCAACGCCGTAAATGCGGCGGCAATACGTATGAAGGACAAAACCTGCAATTTTTGCGTCACCATTCATAACAAGCCTTCTCAAAACCGTAACAACCGGTTCAGGCAATCCCTTTTTAACCACCATGTGTGTTCACCTCCCGTTTGCCGTACTCTCACTCCGGCGAATCTCTCTGTAACGCAAATAAGCCCGCTCATCCGCAGGTACAATGCATGATTATGAAGCTCAGACCAATAGCTATCGAATGTGGCAAGACGACAACACGAACTCCATGTCCTCGTTGTCATACAACTTGCCTGCAAAATAAAAAGGACTGCCATCCGCTGTATAACAGCAGAAAGCAGTCCATATGTAACCGGGTGGGGCATGAAACAACAAGCCACCCCTATTACTAAATGCATGGTGGTACCCCAAGAAAATATGTATATTTTACCCTCTATAAGGCGATTTGGTTATCAACGATTCTTCCGGTCGATTGTAATCAGAAATTCACGGGCAATCTTCAAAATAAAGTCAACATCTTCAATTTGCCTATCACTGAGCAGGGTGTTCAATTCCTCTATTTTGTTGCGGGCACCATCATTATAGGCATCCGATAATACATCTATTTCTTCGAACAGCTGATTGGGCCGTACTCCCAGAGCATTAATGATCTTTTCTAACGATTCCAGTGAAATGTTGCGGGTACCTCTTTCGACGTCACTTACATAACTGAAGCTGAGGCCGGACTGTTCCGCCAACTGTTCTTGTGTCATTCCTCTGAGTTTCCGTACCCTTCGGATTTGTTCACCTACCATATACTTAAATTCCATTCTGAATCACCTCTACTTCAGCATAGTAGAGTGTGAATGAGACTCTTATCCTATTATAGCGACAATTGAACTACACTTATAAGGGTAAATATTGTATAATGTCCCTGTTAAGTTACTGCCAAGATTCTACATTTTTTGAAGGGGGTATATTCAACTTTAAAGCAATAGCTAGCTATCGTAACTAACCATAACTTCAGACATTCCAAAAAGAAGGAGAGACCTGACCTATGAAAAGAATGACCACTCTGTTAGTTGCTTTTATATTAATGTTTGGTATAGTCGGCACGTCATCAGCGGCACTTCCTGGATATGGTGAGGAATGGCAAAATGCCACGGAAACTACACCAGCTGTATCATTCACCGATCTACCGACAACGCATTGGGCATATAAGTACATTGCTGAAATGGTGAACCGAAAGGTGATCAACGGATACCCTGATAATAAGTTTAGACCCAACAATACCATTAGCCGAGCTGAATTCGCAAAGATCATGGTAACAGCATCAGGTATTCAAGCAAAGAAGGTCAACTATTCCTCATTCTCTGATGTTCCAGTAACAAACTGGGCTTCACCATTCGTAGAAGCCGTTAAAGACTATATGACCGGGTATCGGACAGCGAATAAAGAGTACATATTCAATCCATCTGCCCCGGCTTTGCGTGAAGATATTGCCGTCGCTCTCGTCAAGCTAAAAGGATACAATGTGAGCCGCTTGCCTGATCACAGTACAATTGAAGCCATGTTCAAGGATTATGCAGGTATTTCCGAATCGGCAAAAGACTATGTTGCCTTAGCGGTCGAGAATGGATTGATTTCCGGCTTCCCGGATGAGACATTCCGTCCGCAAGCTACGGTCACGCGGGCAGAAGCAACCGTAATGTTATGGCGAGCCTATCAATATGGCAACGACAATAAGGATGTAGGCAGTGATGATGATAATGTAACCACACCTACGCCACCAGAAACGCAACCAGGACAGCCTTCTACACCGACAACACCTGAAGATCCCTCTCAAACGGAACCGGCTGCCAAGTTTACAGTTGATACTCTTGTCGGCGGGATTGGGCCAGGTGGTATAGACGGCCCAGTCAGAATGGCAAAGATAAATCGAGTCGATAGCATGATTGTCGATAAGAATAACAATGTATATTTTCTCGATTCAACCGCACGCAAGATTCGCCGATTCAATAACTCCAACGGAACTGTTGAGACGTTTAAAACTATAGACACACAATTCGATTGGACGCATTCAACTGCTGATCAAGAACTACGATCCTATGATCATGAGTATTTTGTCCCTTCCATGCTCGGATACAGTTTGAGTGACAATAAACTATATTTACTTGGGCTAAGCTCAAAACGAGGGGAATTTAACAACGATTTCGTATTCGACATTACGAACAATGTGACCATGGCAACCTACGTGCTTAGAGCTGATGAAGATCACAAGGTTGGTTATAGTAGTACAAGCATCAAGATGAGTTTTCTTACTGTGGCTGGAGGGGGGGAGATTACTTATGGTTATGACTGGTCATGGAACGGCGATGCTATCTATACTGGGGAACAAGGGGAAGAGGCCGAATTGATAGGACAAGATTACGATCAAACTGGTGTTAGCCTATACGGTCGTAGCGACGCCATTGTTAGCGGCAATGAAGTTTTTATTTTCGATACCGGCATCAGTGCACTGTCCAAGATATCTCTATTCCCCCGCAAAGTAGAAACCGTAGTATCCCTGCGTGGCAATACTTACGATAGTGTCACTAACTATAATGGAAAGTTCTACACATCGATTGGATCAACCATATATGAGCTCACTACAAATGGAAAGCTAAGCACATTCATCAATGGCAATGATCTCGTTTATAATGACGGCAGGCCTATACGCAAAATCAATCATCTCTATTTTGATAATCAAAGCAACGTCATTGTTTACGACGACGATAACAAAGCCATTCGACGCATCAACCTATAATATACATTCGGGGGCATATCGCTCCCGATTATCAAATACATATACTTATTGGAGGTTGTGACATGTACTGCTCCAAGTGCAGTCTTACATTTAATGAAGAAACCAGGTATTGCCCCACCTGCGGCAAAAGCTTGAACAAATCATCGGAGGCAACGATTGCGACTCGATCAGATGTCGCTACATACTCATCCTCGTCATTAAACAAACAATACGAGTCATTATCGGACGGAGAGATGCTACAATCATTTGTAGACAGTAACCGTCATTATTACCTCAAAAAGTGGCACTCTGCTGCATCTCCTCAGAAACGTGCAGGGTGGAATTGGGCCGCATTTTTCTTTGGGCCTCTTTGGCTTGCTTATCGCAAAATGAATAGACAGTTGGCTATCTATTACGCCGTTGTCATTGCTGGATTTATCTCTGTATCGTTGCTGCGATTAATCAATCTAGCAATATCTACGGATTCATCAGCTATATGGCTAATGGTTGGCTTAATTGCAGTAGTACTTGCAGCGATAACCTTCATCATGCCTTTCATATTTGGAATGGATGCGAATAAGTGGTATTACAACCACTCCCAACGTCATATACGACGTCTTCAGTCCAAATCTACAGACCATCATCAACTCTCGCTTGCACTGACACGAACAGGCGGTACAAGCTTCCTTGCCGCATTTTTTATTTGTATACTATCGACAGTGCTGCTGATCGTTTGGTTTGTATTCGATACCGCAATAAATGGTTACTAAATGTTACTACATGAGACGGATCGCACCGTCACGATAGCAATGTGAGGCAAGACTCGATGAACGTAGGAGTAGTTATCGCACTACTCCTTTACTTCAAATCTAATAATATTTCTGTATTTATAGGTAGTAGGGTTACAATAAACGTATACTCTCGATAGATACAAAGTGGTTCGTAAAACATGTTCGATGAAGAATAGGAAACTCAAGGATGCCTGTGATTGTACCGGGGCTAGATGCTAGTACTGGAAGAGAAATCTCAACAAGTGTGTATACCACGCCCAAATGAGGCTTTTTGCGAAATGTTCGGTTTATTGTTACCGTAAAACGCCGATAGGCGGGGTATCAGAACAAAGTCCAGTAAAACAATTAACGCAATAGAAAGGTATTCCTTCCCTTACCATCCAGTTCATCCAAATATCCCAGCAGCATCCGGAAGCGGGAATTAGAATACTCCATCAGCTTTCGATATTCATTGGATGTCAGATCAGGATTTCGTAATCGGATGGCTTGCAGCTTATTCATTTCCACTACATCATACAGTGTCTTATGTACCATGAATCTTGATATGTAATTACCGATGGATAGTTCGGAGAGGTTTTCACTGCCATTCCAGGCATACAACTTAATTTGGCTCTGGAACCTCTCCACGTTATTTCCATGAGATAGAAAGCGATAGATAAGGTCGCTCTTCACTCGTACAGCATCCGACTGTCCCATATAGCTTTGCTCCATCAGAAACACGACAATTCCCATAAAGGTATCAATAATTTGCAGAGGAATAGACTCATGAGATTTTTCGGACTCAACTGATGTGATTTTATATCTTTTGTTTCTATAAACGGAGTGGGCATTCATCTACTCTTTGATTTTGGAATGCAGCTCAAGTGCATCGTATTCATCATTGTGGTCGATTTTAATCTCGACGTCCATTTGATCGGAGAGTTGGCGTGTAACACCATAGAAGAGCCGCTCCGGTATTTTAATGTAGAACAAACTCCTCAACTCCATTGTCGTTAGATCGAGTTGCCGTGCGATGGATTGAGCCTCCGTGTTATTGACTACAAGAAGATTTAAATTGATTTCTTCGTTAGTAATATGATTAAGAACCTTGAAGTACTTCTCCAAATGCTTGTCATGGTTGTACTCGCGAAAATGCAGTTCGCTTTTGGTGCCCAATTCATCAAAGATGTCTTGCACAGTGCGAATTATTTCCGTCATTACTTGTTCGCTGCCACCATATGCTCCATAGTATGAATAAACTTTTTCAGGCTGGTCTATCTTATTGGCTTCGTCAAAATAGATTCTGTAGCTCATCCTACACATCCTATATCTATCATTAATTATGCAATGTCTACTGGGTCAACCTTCGCTTGACTTTCTGCGACGCACATAATATTATGATTATACAGAAATACTACGGTTGAGTATAGCTTTCTCAGCTTCATCAGCAGAGCTGGTTATACTCATAAAACACCCTTCTCAGCCTCGTTGGCAGAGCTGGGTGTTTTTCTTTTTCAAGCACATTCGAGCAACCATTCGCTTTTATTTCCATTTCCTCGCTATCCATCGCCCCACCACAACGTATCCCTTCCGAGATTCCTCGGATTCATGCTTACAAGCCTCACAAACCCGATAACGACGCCATTTTCTAACCGCTATGTATTCCGAGAATGCAAAAAAGACACCTAACAAGGTGTCTCCTCTGATAGTATTGGTGGAGGCGAGGGGATTTGAACCCCTGTCCGAAGACCACGCCACACGGCTTTCTACGGGTGTAGCTGCAGTTTTGATGTCACCTACGGAGTCCCCCTGCAACACGGTACTCTATAGGTCAGCCTGATTGTCTTCTTCAGCACACCCCAGGCGGAGATGTGACAGCGTATCCCACTAAAGTTGGGCCCTCATCCCGGTACATGGGCGATACAGAGCGAGAGCACGCGAGCAGGTTATTAAGCTGCTACAGCGTAGTTTGTTTGTTGTTTGCCATTTAATTGGCTTTAGCGTTGATGAAGCAGACGACTCCCTGCTACCCGCTGGCACGCGCTCGTCCAATCCCCGTCGAATCCATAAACGCCCCCTAATTGGCATAGCCGCAGCGTGTATCCAGGCGAAGCCGGACAACCTGACGTCTAGCACATGAAGCAGGGAACTCCAGGATTAACGATGTCATGACTAACTGCGAGTCAAGCATCTGATCTTGCGTATTGCTTGTTTCATCTTGCGTGTTGCTGCTGTGCTTCCTTGGCACAAACTTAGTATATCACAATTCCACTCCAAAAATCACGAAGGGATTACTGGCAGCCATGGCGGCTGTCACCCATGGATGTACAGGACTATCTTGCCACCTTCTGCTTCTCACGCAGCGCACGCTGGATGTCACGCTGTGCGTCCCGCTTTGCAGCAGTATCGCGTTTGTCAAACTGCTTCTTGCCCTTGCCTAGTCCAATCAGCAGCTTGGCGTAGCCATTGCGCACGTAGATCTTCAGAGGCACAATCGCATAGCCTTCCCGCTTCGACAGACCCAGCAGCTTGTTGATCTGCTCCTTGTGCAGCAGCAGCTTCCTCGTCCGGGTAGGATCCGTCGGATTATGGATGTTGCCCTGCTCGAACGGACTGATATGCATATTATGAATAAAGATTTCGCCGTTACGGATCGTCGAGAACGCATCGCTAATATTCGCCCTGCCCGTCCGCAGCGACTTGATCTCAGTACCCGTAAGCACCATGCCCGCCTCGAAAGTATCCTCGATGAAATAGTCATGGGACGCTTTCTTGTTCTGAGCGAGCTGCTTGCCGTCGTTTTTCTTGGCCGCCATGCTAGTTCACCTCTCTTGCCCGGTGGTTCGACCACCGTCTCTGTTGGTTCATTGTAGCAACTTCCACTGGTAAAATCAACAACTCGCGCCGGTACTGTTTCGCTTAAACCAATCTCTCCTGTGGAATCAACGTTGCATCTCAGCTAATCATGCAAATGTACATGAATTTACGATCAAGGGCCCCATTCAGCGTAAAATGTTGTACCCGGTACATCATTTCGGACACCAAACAGCCGTATCAGCCACTTTCGACCGAAATTGCTGCACTTTTTGCATGATTTCAACGCCAGGAGGCTCTCAGGTCTGAAATTGATGTACAATTGCATCATTTAAGCCAAATTACAAAGTTAGACGGCAGCGTATAGCAGTATCTTACAGGTTTATCACCAGTTAGCGGGTAGTGGCAGAGCTCAGCCTCCAAAAACAGCAAAAGACCGTCCCCGGCGCGGTGCCGGAAACGGTCCTCCAACGAATTAAGCTATTACAGCTTAACTACGTTCTCAGCTTGTGGTCCGCGGTTGCCTTGAACAACGTTGAACTCAACGCGTTGGCCTTCTTCAAGAGTTTTGAAGCCTTCGCCAACGATTGCGGAGAAATGTACGAATACATCGTTGCCGCCTTCAACTTCGATGAAGCCGAAACCTTTCTCTGCGTTGAACCATTTAACTGTACCTTGTTGCATGTGGAATACCTCCAAAAAAATTAAATTAATATGCGCCTCTTGTCTTTAAACAAAAAATTCACACATTGAAAAAGGTGTCATGACGCTAATGATACCCTTTTCAATATGTGAATACAGGGTCATCTCATCCGATTGCCTTGAGTATACTATTCCAGCCAGCAAAAAGCAAGCGACAAGCCTAAATATATTTTCCCAGTATGTCCATAAGACGGCATCTTCACTCTACCCATCCGGATTGGGAAGATGCCGTCCCTATGAACATGGTTTATCGATGCTGGACTACTTCCGTTTTTTGCGGACAAAAGCAGCTGTTGCGTTGTTTAAATCGCCTTTTTTCTTGCGCTTTTTCTTCTTGCCGTCACCCTCGGGACTTGCTGCCGAGACTCCGGAATCGCCTGGCTTGAACACGCCGCTTGTGGTCGTTTTTTTGCGCTTGCCGCCGCCTTTCTTGGCGCCGCCTCCGGAGCGTCCGCCCTGGCCGCCGTCATGCTCCCTCGGCGCGCCCTGCCTGCCGCCTCCACGGCCTTCTCGGCGGCTCTCAGCACCACTGCCTGCGCCCCGGATCGGCAGGCCCCACATATCCATACGCGGCTTGCCCTCCGCTTCCAGCTCAGCAGCGCGCTGGTCGATCCAGCTGCCGTCGTCCTCACGGACTGACGCGCTGTCGTCCAGCGGGTCAACGCCCCTCTGCCACGGGTTGCCGCCCTCGCCCTGTCCTCCGCTGCGGCCTGCCTGGATGCCCTCCGGCCCTCCGCGCTTGAACTTCCCGCGGCGCCCTCCGGCATCCGATCCGCCGCCAGCACGCGCATCAGCGCCAGTACGCGCACTATTGCCAGCGCCAGCACGCGCATCAGCGCCAGTACGCGCACCAGTGCCAGTGCCAGCACGCGCACCAGCGGCAGCGCCCGCGCGGCCTCCTGCCGCCGCTCCCGGCCGTCCGCCTGGGCCGCGACCATCCCCGCTGCGTCCGCCCCCGCTGCGACCGCCGCCCTGCTCTCCGCGTCCGCCAAAGCGGCCGCCTCCGGCTCCTCCGGCTCCGCCGCGATCTCCCCCGCGGCTGCCATACCCGCCGCGCTTGCGCGGACCGCCTGCGCCGAAGCCAGAGTCGGCTACGCCCCGATAGCTGCCGCGAGGCTTCATATCCACCATCTCGAAGTCGATATTATATTCCTCCATATCGACACGGGAGACACGGATCTTCACTTCGTCGCCGATCCGGTACACCTTGGATGTCCGTTCACCGATCAGCACCATGTGCAGCTCATGGAAGTGGTAATAGTCGTCGTTCATATCGCTGAGACGAATAAGCCCCTCCACCGAGTTCTCCAGCTCGATGAACATGCCGAAGCTCGTGACACTGCTAATAATGCCGTCGAACTCCTCGCCGACCTTATCCAGCATGTATTCGCATTTCTTCAGCTTATCCGTGTCCCGCTCTGCGTCAACCGCCACGCGCTCCCGCTCCGAAGAATGCTGCGCGATGTCCGGCATACGCGCCGTCAGCGCCTCGTGACGCGCCTCTGTCAGCGTGCCGCCCCCCTCGATGACCTCCCGTATGATGCGGTGGATAACGAGGTCGGGGTAGCGCCGAATAGGCGAGGTGAAGTGGGAATAGAACTCCGCCGCGAGGCCGAAGTGCCCCAGACTCTCGGCATCGTATTTGGCCTGCTTCATGGAGCGAAGCATCATCGTCGAGATGACTGTCGCTTCCTTCTTCCCTTGAATGTCCTCAAGCAGCGTCTGCAGCGCGCGCGGATGAACTGAATTGCCCTTGCCGCCCTTCACCACATATCCGAAGTTCGCCGCGAACTGCATGAACGTAAGCAGCTTGTCCTGATCCGGATCCTCGTGAATCCGATACAGGAACGGGACGCGCAGCCAGTGGAAATGCTCCGCCACCGTCTCATTCGCCACCAGCATGAACTCCTCAATAATCTGCTCCGCTACGGAACGCTCCCGCTTCACAATATCGACGGCTTTGCCGTTCTCGTCAACGAGAATCTTGGACTCCTGGAAGTCGAAGTCGATCGCTCCGCGTTTCATCCTCTTGGCGCGCAGCCGCATAGCCAGCTTCTCCATAAGCCCGAACATCTCCAGCAGGTCGGCATAACGCTCCTTGAGCTCCGTCTCCGGCTCTTCCTCCGTGGCCGTAAGAATGCGGCGCACGTTCGTATAGGTCATACGCTCCTTGGTCCGAATGACGCTGGTGAATACATCATGGCGAACACGCTTCAGCGTCCCCGCATCGAACTCCATCTCGCAGGACAACGTCAGCCGATCCACCTGCGGATTCAGCGAGCAGATGCCGTTCGACAGCCGATGCGGCAGCATGGGAATGACGCGGTCGGTCAAGTAGACGCTGCAGCCTCTGCGGAACGCCTCCTGATCAAGCGCGGATCTCTCCCGCACATAATAGCCGACATCCGCAATATGAACGCCCAGCAGATAATTCCCGTTCTCCAGTATCTTCACGTGTACAGCGTCATCCAGGTCCTTGGCATCCTCGCCATCAATCGTCACAATCACTTCATCCCGAAGATCGCGACGGCCCTGCTCCACGATCTCTTCTTCCGTAATCGTATCCGGCGCCTCTTCCGCCTCCGCCATCACCTCATCCGGAAAGCTCTCCGGCAGCTGATGCTTGCGAATAATGGACAGAATATCGACACCGGGGTCGTTCTTGTGGCCGAGAATTTCCAGAATCTCTCCTTCAGCCGCACTGCGCCCCTCTGGATAGACAACGATGCGAACGACGACCTTTTGCCCCGTAACCGCACCCTGGAAGCCGCCCTTCGGGATGAAAATATCCCGGTTGATCCGTTTGTCATCAGGAATAACAAAGCCGTACGCCTCATGATTCTCGAATGTGCCCACGATCTGCGTGACGGCGCGCTGCACAATACGAACAACCTCGCCCTCCATGCGGCCGCCGCCTTCGCTTTGGGAGGTAATGCGCACCAGCACAATATCGCCGTTCATCGCGCTCTTGAGATCGTTGGCGTGTATGTAGACGTCGGGATGATCCTTTACATCCGGCAGCAGGAACGCGAACCCCTTGGCATGAGCCTGCAGCTTGCCGCGCAGCAAATTCATCCGTTCCGGCACGCCGTAACGCTCATTCCGAGTACGAATGACCTTTCCTTCATCCTCCAGCTTATTCAGAAGCTTCAGAAACTCCTTGAACTCCGCTGCACCCTCTATGCCGAAGCTCGTCTCCAGCTCCTGATAGGTCATTGGCTTATAAGCCGTCTCCCTCATAAAATCCAGCAATTCCTGCTCACGATTCTCCATGCTCTAATCTCCTCAAGAACCGATCTGCCTTCACTCTCGCAGACGGTTGATAGATTGCCATATACCATGTAGTATACACGACTTGCATACCCGCAATCCCGTTCCTTGAAAAAAAACGCAAAAAAAAGCGAGGACCAAAGGCCTCGCTCTTCATCATACGGACTATTGTTGGACGAAATAGGATACCACCAGGGACAACACAAAGAATCCAATTGCCAAAGCAACCGTCAGACGCTGCAGGAACAGGTCCAGACCACGCGCCTTCTGCTTGCCGAACAAATGCTCAGCACCGCCCGTAATGGCACCGGACAAACCAGCGCTCTTGCCCTTCTGCAGCAGGACGACCGCGATCAAGCCGATCGAGAACAATACAAGCAGGATCTTCAATGTGACTTCCATTCAATCCACCTCCAGCGTAACCGCTCGTAAAAACACATAAGCTCATCATAGCATATTAGCTTGTTATTTACAATAGGACTAGCTATTATCCATCCTTCACCGTTCTTGTCAAAATACAACCTACTCCGCATGAGCGCGAAATTTGGCTACTTCCTCCGCCAGCACGGGCTGGGCGAAGCTGCAATGATCATGGCGCTGCTGCACCCTTCACTCCACCCGGCTTCATGACGGACAGCAGCAGCACGACAAAGCTCACTACAGCAATCCCTGCCAGTACAAGCGCTGGACCATTTAAACTGAAGCCTTGGCCGAAGAAGAACAGCTCTCTCAGACCATCAACCATGAACCGCATTGGGATCCAGGAATGAATCCAGTCGCGGTAAAACCCATTCATGAACTCAGGCGGCAGCGACAATAGAGGCGCCCCGAAGAACAATAGCAGGACGAACAGCGCGATGCCCTGAATTCCTGTCCAGCTCAGTACAGCCGCGATCATAAGGAAGAACGCAAGCACAGACCGCGCTAAGAATAGTCCCATGTCTCCCACGCTTGGCACGTTCAGATCGAGCATGCCGTCTGCGAGCCAGGCCATGGTGAAGCCTGCCAGCAAGGCGATCACTATACCGATTCCAAGCTGCGCCAGTCTGGCATGCAGCTTATCACGACGGCTTACTCCCGCTCGCCCGATCGTTTGGCCGACGACCAGCGTCGTAATCGCAGCGCCCGCGATGCTTGCCATCCAGATGGGCTGGAACAGCGAGATGGGTGCATTGCCTCTTGCCGCGCTTGTGCCGAATTCGTTCACATTCGTCACTTTGCTGGCGATCGGCGCCGCAATAGCCGCGGCTTGCTTCGGAGTCAGCATAGCGCCTTGGCTCTCCAGCTCGCCGAACAGCTCCGCGCTGAGCTTGGCATTCATCCCGCCGAGCATCCCATTCACCATCTGCGTCACCATAGAGGCCGCCGTGGCGTTCATGCCTTGATTCACAAGCACCTCCAGCTCCGGCGCTTGCGGCTCTGGAGAGCGAAGCGAAGCCTGCTTCCGACTGAAGTCGGCCGGTATGATCACCGCAGCGTAATAGGACTGCTCGTTCAAGCCTTTGCGCGCTTCTTCATAGCTGCTTACCCCCACCCACTTCACGGGAGAGGCCTCATCGCCTGTGCCAGCGGCCCCCTGCCCCATCTGTGCCGCGATAGCTTCGCCCAGCTTCAGCTTTGAGCCATCCGGCAGGTCGGCTCCCTCATCCAGGTTCACGATTGCAACCGGCAGGTCGGCCGGCTTCATCGTCGCGCTTGGCATAAGCGTCAGCGAAAAGATAAATACAACAAGCAGAGCAATAACCGGAGAGGCTATGATCAGCTTATTTTTTAAAACGGTCATCTCGGAACACACTCCTCGTTTTTAATAGACACCGTGTTGATTATCGTTCATAATGTTCATTATAATCGGTTGGCTAAGGAACACAATAATCAACATAGAGCAGAGTGACGTTTTCTGAACACCATACGATCATCTGTTGATTAGCAGCTTATGTAAGGAGGTTAAGGAGATGAAAGAGGAACAGCAGCATGTAGATCGCCGCGTAGTACGGACCAAACGGATGATTCGCGACGCGCTTACGGAGCTTATGGAGGAGAAGGGCTTTGACGGCATTACGGTCAAGGACCTGACGGAACGGGCCGACATTAACCGGGGGACGTTCTATATCCACTATAAGGACAAATACGATTTGCTGGAGCAGAGCGAGATGGAGCTGATCAACGAAATAACGGGGCTTGCGGAGACCAGCTTCCTCAAGGTCGCTGCTAATTACAACAAGCAGATGAGCAACTGGACGCTGCTTCCGTTCGTGGAGCAGCTGTTCGAGCTCATACAAGAGAATGCCGCTTTCATGAAGGTAATCCTGGGACCTAAGGGAGATCCCTCCTTCCAGAAGAAGATCAAGGAAGTGATCAAGCGGCGCTCCCTGCCTATTCTGACGACCATCGGCGGCGAGCTGCTGGTGCCTGCCGAATACTTGACCGCATACGTCAGCTCCGCTCACCTCGGTGTTATTCAGAACTGGCTGGAGAGCGGGATGAAGACGCCTCCGAAGGAGATGGCATATTTCCTGGCGCAGATGACCCTGCTTGGCCCAGGTTACGTAGCAGGTATTACGCGGGAGAACAGGGAGTCGATACGCGAGTACCTGGAGAGCCAGCGGCTCAACTAAGAGAAGGCATCCGGCGTTTGTATCTAGGTATGCATCCCGGCTTCTATACGACGGCAATCACCCTCTTGTTCAGCATGCCCGTCATTCTGGGCGCTTACGGCCGGTTCCAGAAGGCCGAGCTTCGGGGAAGGCTGAAGCTCGCAGCCTTGCTGACGCTGTTCTATGGTCTTGCCGCCATACTGTCGGTCGCGCTCATTAGCGGTATAGCTTACACTTTCCTTCACATGCAATGTGGACAAAAAAAGCTATTCCTCGGGGTCGTGAACCTCGGGGAATAGCTTTTTTCTGCTTAAAACAAGCGGCCCGCCCCGAAGGGCGGACCGCTTGCCAAGTTACCGTTATGGCTTATTTGAAGTTTTTCAGGTTGTAGAATGCCGCTTTGCCACCGTATTGAGCTGTGGAGCCCAGTTGGTCCTCGATGCGAAGCAATTGGTTGTACTTCGCTACGCGGTCCGTACGGGAAGGAGCGCCTGTTTTGATCTGGCCAGCGTTCGTCGCAACCGCGATGTCCGCAATAGTGCTGTCCTCGGACTCGCCGGAACGATGGGAGATAACCGCTGTGTAGCCAGCGCGCTTCGCCATTTCGATCGCGTCGAAGGTTTCAGTCAGCGTACCGATTTGGTTCACTTTAACCAGAATGGAGTTGCCCACGCCTTGCTCGATGCCGGAGGACAGACGCTCAGTGTTCGTTACGAACAGGTCATCGCCTACGAGCTGAACCTTGCTGCCCAGCTTCTCAGTGAGAAGCTTCCAGCCTTCCCAGTCGTCTTCGGAGCAGCCGTCTTCGATCGATACGATTGGATACTTCTCAACCCACGAAGCCAGCAGGTCTACGAACTCAGCAGGCGTAAACGATTTGCCTTCGCCAGCCAGCACGTATTTGCCGTCCTTGAAGAACTCGGTGGAAGCAACGTCCATGCCCAGGAATACGTCCACGCCAGGCTTGTAGCCAGCGCGCTCGATGGCGGAGATGATTGTTGTGATCGCTTCTTCGTTGGAGCCCAGGTTCGGCGCGAAGCCGCCTTCGTCGCCAACAGCCGTGTTCAGGCCCTTGTCATGCAGTACAGCTTTCAGGTTGTGGAAAATTTCCGCGCCGATGCGAAGAGCTTCTTTGAAATCGGAAGCGCCAACCGGCAGAACCATGAACTCTTGTACGTCGATGTTGTTGTCAGCATGCTCGCCGCCGTTGATGATGTTCATCATTGGCACTGGCAGAGTTTTCGCGTTGAAGCCGCCAAGGTATGTGTAGAGCGGCACATCCAGAGCGTCAGCAGCCGCGCGAGCTACAGCCATGGATACCGCAAGGATTGCGTTAGCGCCCAGCTTCGCTTTGTTCGGCGTGCCGTCCAGAGCGATCATTTTGCGGTCGATAGCCACTTGATCAAGCGCGTCCAGACCAATAATCTCAGGAGCGATGATGGAGTTAACGTTATCAACAGCTTTGGTTACGCCTTTGCCCAGGTAACGGGATTTGTCACCGTCGCGAAGCTCAACGGCTTCGTACGCGCCAGTGGACGCGCCGGATGGCACGATCGCGCGGCCTTTGCCGCCGGACTCCAGAGCTACTTCAACTTCAACAGTTGGATTCCCGCGGGAATCCAGCACTTCGCGTGCGTATACGTCAACGATAATGGACATAGTGAATTCTCTCCTTTTATTCCTGAATTAAAATTTTCCCAATCCCTAGTCTACTATTTCTGACCAAGCAATGTCGAGCCTGTCATTTCAACTGGCTTCGCCAGTCCCAGCAGGTCCAGCATCGTTGGCGCAATGTCCGCCAGAATGCCGCCTTCGCGCAGCGACGCGCCTTCTCTCGTTACGATAAAAGGAACCGGGTTCGTCGTATGCGCCGTATGCGGACGGCCGTTCTCGTCGAACACCATATCAGCATTGCCATGGTCCGCCGTGATGATGCAGACGCCGCCCTTGGCAAGCACCGCTTCAACCACTTGACCCAGGCACTCATCCGTCGCTTCTACCGCTTTGATCGTCGGCTCCAGCATGCCGGAGTGTCCCACCATGTCGGGATTCGCGAAGTTCAGGATGATCGCATCATGCTTATCCGCTTCAATCTCACGGACGGTGGATGCCGCCAGCTCGTAAGCGCTCATCTCCGGCTGCAGATCGTACGTCGCCACCTTCGGCGAATTGATCAGCACACGCGTCTCGCCCGGAAGCTCCTTGTCGCGGCCGCCGCTGAAGAAGAATGTCACATGCGGATACTTCTCCGTCTCCGCCGTGCGAAGCTGCGTCTTGCCGTTCTGCGCCAGCACCTCGCCCAGCGTGTTGTCGAGATTCTTCGGAGAATACGCGACATAGCCGCCTACGGTTTCGCTGAAGAGCGTCAAGCAGACGAAGTGCAGACCAACGGGATGATTAACGCCGCGGTCGAAGCCGTGGAAATCGTCATTCATAAATACTTGAGACAGCTGAATCGCGCGGTCCGGACGGAAGTTGAAGAAGATGACGGCATCCTCAGACTCCACAAGCCCTACCGGCTTGCCGTCGCCGCCCACGATAACCGTCGGCATGACGAACTCGTCATATACGGACAACACGTAAGATTCCTCGACAGCCTGCACGGGATCGATGTATTGAGGGCCTTCGCCGTATACCATCGCGCGGTAAGACTTCTCCGTACGCTCCCAGCGCTTGTCGCGGTCCATCGCGTAGTAACGGCCTTGCACCGTCGCGATGCGGCCTACGCCCAGCTCCTCGATCTTCGCTTGCAGCTGCTCCACGTAGCCTTTGGCGCTGTCAGGCGAAACGTCGCGGCCATCCAGGAACGCATGCACATAAACCTCTGTCAGCCCTTCCTTCTTCGCGAGCTCCAGCAGCGCGAACAGGTGAGCGATGTGGCTGTGAACGCCGCCGTCGGACAGCAAGCCGTACAGATGAAGCTTCTTGCCTCTCGCCTTCACATGATTGACGGCAGCAAGCAGCGTCTCATTCTCATAGAACTCGCCTTCGCGAATCGACTTGCTGATGCGCGTCAGATCCTGGTATACGATGCGGCCCGCGCCAATGTTCAGATGGCCAACCTCGGAGTTGCCCATCTGGCCGTCAGGCAGACCAACCGCTTCACCGGAAGCCGTCAGTGTTGTGTGCGGGTATTGCGCCCAGTAACGGTCGTAATTCGGCTTGTTCGCTAGCGCAACCGCGTTGCCCGTCACGTCATTCCGAAGGCCGAAGCCGTCCAGGATAATAAGTGCTACCGGTTTGCGGGACATCTTACTTGGCCCCCTCGATCAGAGCGATGTAGGACGCAGGCTCAAGGCTTGCTCCGCCTACCAGCGCGCCGTCGATATCCGCTTGGCCGAGGTATTCCGATACGTTGTTCGGCTTCACGCTGCCGCCGTATTGGATACGAACCTTCGCCGCTACCGCTTCGTCGTACAGACCCGCAATAACAGTGCGGATATAGCCGATAACGTCTTGCGCGTCTTCGGAAGTGGAGGATTTGCCCGTACCGATCGCCCAGATTGGCTCGTAGGCAACCACAACTTCAGCCGCTTGCTCCGCGGACAGGCCTTGGAACGCACCCTCCGTCTGAACCTTGCACACTTCCTTTGTTGCGCCGGACTCACGCTCCTCCAGCTTCTCGCCTACGCAGACGATAGGTGTCAGGCCGTGCTTGAATGCCGCAACCGTCTTCTTGTTCACGATCTCGTCCGTTTCGCCGAAGTAAGCGCGGCGCTCGGAATGGCCGATAATGACGTATTTCACGCCCAGCTCCTTCAGCATGGAGCCGCTGATTTCGCCCGTGAACGCGCCATTGTCCTCAAAGTGGACGTTCTGCGCGCCGATAGCGATCGTCGTGCCTTTCGCCGCTTCCACAAGCGCAGGAAGCGCCGTGAATGGAGCGCAGATGACGCTCTCCACGCCCGCTACCTCTGCTTTGCCCTTCACTTCCGCGAAGAATGCCGTCGCTTCGGAGACGGTTTTGAACATTTTCCAGTTGCCAGCGATAATAGGTGTTCTGCTCATCTTCGGTAATCCCCCTTAAGTTTTCGAAGTTTTCGAAAGCCTCTGCTTATTTGTCGTTAAGAGCTACTACGCCCGGAAGCTGCTTGCCTTCCATGAACTCCAGGGAAGCGCCGCCGCCTGTCGAGATGAAGTCCATCTGGTCAGCCAGACCGAACTTCTCAGCCGCTGCAGCGGAATCGCCGCCGCCGATAACCGTGTAGGCCGAAGTCTCCGCAGTTGCTTGTGCTACCGCGCGCGTGCCATGGGAGAACGGCTCGATCTCGAATACGCCCATTGGTCCGTTCCATACAACCAGCTTGGAGTTTTTGATGACATCCGCATACAGCTCACGCGTTTTGGGACCGATGTCAATGCCTTCCCAGTCGGAAGGAATGCCGTCGATGCCCACGATTTGCGTGTTCGCATCCGCGCTGAAGTCATCCGTAACCACAACGTCTACAGGGATGTAGAAGTTTTTGCCCAGCTTCTTCGCTTTTTCGATGAACTCGAGCGCCAGATCCAGCTTGCTGTTGTCCACCAGGGACTTGCCAATCTCATGGCCTTGCGCTTTGAAGAACGTATAGGAGAGGCCGCCGCCGATGATGATGTTGTCGGCGATCTCCAGCATTTTGTCGATAACCGCAATTTTGTCCTTCACTTTGGAGCCGCCTACGATAGCTGTGAACGGACGCTCAGGGTTGTTCAGCGCTTTGCCCAGCACCTCAAGCTCTCTCTCCATCAGCAGACCGGACACGGCAGGCAGGATGTGCGCAATGCCTTCTGTGGAAGCATGAGCGCGGTGAGCGGCGCCGAACGCGTCGTTGACGAACAGGTCAGCCAGCTTCGCGAACGCTTTCGCCAGCTCAGGATCATTTTTCTCCTCGCCAGGATAGAAGCGTACATT
The DNA here is from genome assembly GCF_040834005.1 of Paenibacillus sp. PL2-23. Taxonomy (NCBI): domain Bacteria; kingdom Bacillati; phylum Bacillota; class Bacilli; order Caryophanales; family Paenibacillaceae; genus Paenibacillus; species Paenibacillus sp. PL2-23. The sequence continues at coordinate 817,746 of NZ_CP162129.1, read as the reverse complement.
CTCCAGCAGCAGGACGTCGCCATTGTTCATCGCCGCAACCTGCGTCTCGACGATATCGCCAATCGCTTCGTTCGCTTTGGCTACCGTCTTGCCCAGCAGCTCGGACAGACGCACTGCGGAAGCCGTGTGGCGCAGCTCCTCTACCACTTCACCGTTCGGACGGCCGAGATGGCTCGCCAGAATAACCTTAGCGCCCTTCTCGATCAGATAGTTAATCGTTGGCAGCGTCTCGCGGATCCGCTTGTCGTCTGTAATCTGACCGTTCTCGATTGGCACGTTGAAGTCCACACGCACGAATACGCGCTTGCCCGCCAGCTCTGCTACGTCGCGAATACTCTTCTTGTTCATCGTAAAATCCTCCCCGAATGTGGTCTCACATAAGTAAAGGCGCCCCTTCCCTTGCATCAAGGAAGGAACGCCTAGAGGTCAGGCCCTGCGAGGGCGCAAACCAAGGGCCGAAGCTCTCCGTAAGGAGCCGCGGCCCGTCAGCTTTCTTTCCTTACAGACCTTTGCTTGCGATATATGCAGCAAGATCAACTACGCGGTTGGAATAGCCCCACTCGTTGTCGTACCAGGAAACAACCTTCACCATGTTGCCTTCAACAACCATAGTCGACAGAGCGTCGATTGTGGAGGAAGCCGGGTCGCCGTTGTAGTCGCTGGATACCAGCGGCAGCTCATTGTAGTTCAGGATGCCTTTGAGGGAAGTCTCAGAGGCTTCTTTGAATGCTGCGTTTACTTCTTCAACCGTTACGTTTACTTTCAGCTCAGCTACCAGATCCGTTACGGATACGTTAGGCGTAGGAACGCGCATAGCCATACCGTTCAGCTTGCCTTTCAGCTCAGGCAGTACCAGCGAAACAGCTTTCGCAGCGCCTGTGGAGGAAGGAATGATGTTCTCAGCTGCAGCGCGAGCGCGGCGCAGGTCTTTATGAGGAACGTCAAGCACGGATTGGTCGTTTGTGTACGAGTGAACAGTTGTCATCATACCTTTAACGATGCCGAATTTATCGTTCAATACTTTTGCGAAAGGAGCCAGACAGTTGGTTGTGCAAGACGCGTTGGAGATGATTGTGTGCGCAGCCGGATCGTATTTGTCTTCGTTAACGCCGATAACCACTGTAATATCTTCGTTTGTAGCTGGAGCGGAGATGATAACCTTCTTAGCGCCGCCTTGCAGGTGAAGCTCGGCTTTCTCCTTAGCAGTGAAGATACCTGTGGATTCAACAACGATCTCAGCGCCTACGGAGCCCCAAGGCAGGTCTGCAGGGTTGCGCTCAGCGAATACTTTGATTTCTTTGCCGTTAACAACCAGCGCGCCTTCTTTGGCTTCTACAGTAGCGTCCAGAACACCGTGAGTTGTATCGTATTTGAGCAGGTGAGCCAGCGTGTTAACGTCAGTCAGGTCGTTCACCGCTACGATCTCCACTTCAGAATTGTTCAGCGCCGCGCGGAATACGTTACGACCAATACGTCCAAAACCATTAATACCAACTTTAACCATTGTTTGTTTCCTCCTAAGCATTATTGTATTGCAAAATATATTTCAAGACGTCCGCGGCCCTTGCCGCTTCTCGTCATGATGCCTCTCTCCGCTGCCCTCAGTCCAGCAGCTTGACGATCTCAAGCGCCGCCGCTTCGTCCGTCACGAGCACGTCATTATGCCCGAAACGCATGACCGCCGCTATCGCTTCTCCCTTGCCCTGACCGCCTGCTACGCCAATAACACATTCAGTGTTCACAATATCCTCAAGTCGTAATCCTACCGTCTGCATTTTGTGAACGACAGCCCCGCTCCGGTCAAAATAAAACCCGAATGCCTCTGCCAGCGCACCGTCCGCCTTCATCGCTTCTACGACATCGAGCTCCAGCTTTCTGCGCCTCGCCATTACCATCGCGTCTCCGATCCCGTGCACCACAATGCGCGCGCTGCGGATAACGCTGACGATTTCCCTGATGTTCGGCTCTTGCATAAGCGACGCGAATGCTTCCTCGCCCAAGTGGTCCGGCACATGCAGCAGTCGATAATTGCCGCCTGTCCGCTTGGCCATCGTCGACGCCAATGTGTTGGCCTGATAGTCGAGGCTTTCGCCGAGACCGCCTCGGGCCGGCACGAACCAGATGTCCTTCATCGCCGGGGTTGGCGTCAACTGATTCGCTACGTGCGACAGGGTTGTACCGCCTGTTATAGCCACCACATCGCGGGGATGAATCTTCAACCTGAGCACCTGGCAGGCTGCGCGACCAAGCTCCCGCTTCGTCTGTACCGACGTTTCGGAATCGCCCTGCACAATAACAACCTGGGATAGACCGAACGCTGCGCGAAGCCTCTCCTCCAGCTCGGACAAGCCGAACATCGACTTGTAGAGCGGCTCAAGCTGCTCCAGCATGCTCCGTCCACGCTCACTGATTCGCATTCCTGCGGAGTCAATCTCCAACAGGCCTTGCTCTTTCAAAAATTCGGTTTCCGCCCGGAGCACCCTCTCCGTCATATCCAGCGCGTTCGCCAGCGTCCGACGTCCGATTGTGTCCGATAGCATGACCTGATGCAGGATCATATACCGCTTCCGCATGACCTCCAGAAGATCCGGCACAAGCTGCTGCTGCAGTTCAATGAGCTCTCGCATCTTCCTTCACTCCATCAGTCAACTGGGACTGAATACGTCCCATATGTTCCTTTTTAGTCCCACTTCTATATTACTGGAATTGCGCCTTCCCCGCAAGTGCCCCAGCACATATGAAAGCGATTACTGTCACGATTTTCACAATTTTAATTTTGCTTACCCGCTTGCTTTCATCCGCCGAATGTCATATAATCATTTTTGCTACTGTTTTTTTGTTTATGCGCCCGTGGTCCAATGGATATGACGTAGGCCTCCGGAGCCTGAGATCTAGGTTCGATTCCTAGCGGGCGCGCCAACTTAACGAATACGTACAGCCGTTCAGCGAAAAAAGCTGAGCGGCTTTTTTGTAGGCATTTTACATAAGCAATCTTATACACAGCTATCTACACAAGTTAATCCAATAATAATTGTTGCGTTAGACGTGTGACTATCGATGGACGGGAGGGCTGGTGCGGTGTGGCTATCAGGGGGGGCGGGAGGGCTGGTGGGCTCCATAGCCTCACGTGGGATCGTTATCGGACCTCAATTGCAGCTAATTAGCGCAATAACGATCTGACGTGTGGCTATCGCGGGCCGGGAGGGCTGGTAAGGCTCCATAACCACACGTGGGATCGTTATCGGATCTCAACTGCAGCTCATTAGCCCAATAACGATCTGACGTGTGGCTATCGATGGACGGTAGGGCTGGTGCGGCTCCATAAACACACGTGGGATCGCTATCGCATCTCAATTGCAGCTAATTAGCGCAACAACGATCTGACGTGTGGCTATCGATGGACGGTAGGGCTGGTGCGGCTCCATAACCACACGTGGGATCGCTATCAGATCTTCATCGCAGCTATTTAGCGCAATAACGAACTGACGTGTGGCTATCGATGGACGGTAGGGCTGGTGCGGCTCCATAACCACACGTGGGATCGCTATCAGATCTTCATCGCAGCTATTTAGCGCAATAACGATCAGACGTGTGGCTATCGGGGGAGAACCCCCCATTGCCTGTATTTTAGAAGAAGGATATTCTTTGACCATCTTTGACTTTTTCGTTTGAATGGGCTATTATAGGGATACACTTTTTGGAGTGGAAACTTGCGGATATACGCTTGCTTTCGAAGCTGCGTTTGCTTCGCAAACACTAAGCCTATGCTTTCGAAGCCTCGTTTGCTTCGCAAACACTTAAGGAGGATTGGTTAAGAATGAATTTTGTGCCTATGGTAATCGAGCAAAGCAACCGCGGGGAACGTTCGTACGACATTTACTCCCGCCTGCTGAAGGACCGCATTATCTTCCTTGGTTCAGGTGTGAATGACGTGGTGGCCAATTCCATCATCGCTCAGATGCTGTTCCTTGCTGCTGAGGATCCGGACAAAGACATTTCCTTGTACATCAACAGCCCCGGCGGCTCCATTACAGCCGGCATGGCTATCTACGATACGATGCAATACATCAAGCCGGACGTGTCGACGATCTGCGTAGGTATGGCCGCATCAATGGGCGCATTCCTGCTGACTGCAGGCGCGAAGGGCAAACGTTACGCGCTCCCGAACAGCGAAGTGATGATTCACCAGCCGCTCGGCGGAGCCGAAGGCCAAGCAAGCGACATTGAGATCCGCGCACGCCGCATCCTGAAGATGCGCGACAAGCTCAACCATATCCTGGCGGAGCGTTCCGGCCAGCCGCTTAGCCGCATTGAGCAGGACACCGATCGCGACTACTTCATGAGCGCTGCTGAAGCCAAGGAATACGGTCTCGTCGATAAAGTTATCGAGAAGGTATAAGCTTCTCTTCTCACCAGCCGTCATCCTGGGATGACGGTTTTTTTATGCGTGCAGCCTCACATGGGATGGATGCAAACACTTATTCTTGGATGTTAGCCTGATTGAAGTTAGATCCCGTCGCTCCCAGCACCAATCCTGATATCTGAACGATCTTTCGTTCAAATTCCCTTCACATCGGGCACATCCGCACCATTTTAGACGATATTTCGTTCAAAGCGCCTCACTTCGTGCTCCTGCACCAGTTATTTGAACGATATTTCGTTCAAAACCACACACATACAGTTACTTGGTCCAGCTTTTGAACGATATTTCGTTCAATCTGCCTCACTCCCAGCCCGCGCGGCACTTATTTGAACGATTTTTCGTTCAAATCCCCTCACATCAAGCTACTCACACCCCATCCCAACTCCGTTCAGCACACAAAAAATACGCCGTTCGGCACACCCGAACCGCGCATCTATACCTGCCCTGCCAACTAAAAAAGGAAGCCCGCATGACCCGTCAGCCGGCGTCGTTACTGAGCTTCCTTCGTTGGTTATTGGTTCTCCAGCTCTTCCTTGCTGACGAGTGAGACTAAAGCGTTTACAGCCTGCTCCGAGTCCGATCCGTCCGCACTTATCGAAATTTCAGTACCTGAGCTGATCGCCAAGCTCATGATACCCATAATCGATTTCGCGTTTACTTTCTTATCGTCCTTCTCTACGAATACCTCGGAGGAGAATTTGTTCGCTTCTTGAACGAATAGCGCTGCTGGTCTCGCATGAAGCCCCGTCTTCAAACGAACGACAACCGGAAGCCTTGTCATGGAAATCATACCCCCTATATTTTACTCATACGTGAACATCCACGGAAAAAATAAGCCAATTACAATTTATTATATCATTATACAAGTCTTTGCACTAGGCAAAAGTTGTCCCACTCCGGATTTTTTCAGCTAATTCGTCAATTTTGCGGAGCCGGTGATTAACCCCTGATTTACTGACCTTGCCCCGCAGCATCTCGCCTACCTCGGTCAGGTTCAGATCGGGATGCTGAAGCCGGATCTCAGCGACTTCCCGCAGCTTATCCGGCAGGCTTTCAAGCCCGACTTCCTTCTGCAGCAGCTTAATATTGTCGATCTGCCGCACCGCCGCGCCAATCGTCTTGTTCAGGTTGGCCGTCTCACAATTGACGATCCGGTTCACGGAATTGCGCATATCGCGCATAATTCGCACATCCTCGAACTTGAAGAGCGCCTGATGCGCACCGATGATGCTCAGCAGCTCGATTATCTTCTCACCTTCCTTGATGTAGAAGATAAAGCCCTTCTTCCGCTCAATGCACCGGGCATTCAAATCGAATTTGTTCGCCAGCTCCACGAGCGATCCGCAATGCTCCTCATACATAGATGAAATTTCAAGATGGTAGGACGAGCCCTCTGGATTGTTCACGGAACCGCCTGCAAGGAAAGCGCCGCGCAGGTAGGAGCGTCTGCAGCAAGGCTTACGAACGATGTCCCTGTCGATGCCGCTCTTGAACATAAAGCCCTCCGAGACGATTTGCAGACTGCTCAGCACCTCCTGAACGCCAGCAGGCATCCGGACGATGTAGACATTGTTTTTCTTAAGCCGCATCTTCTTCCGCACCAAAAGCTCCACGTGGACCTCATAATGCTTTTTGATAAGCGTATAGATTCGTCTTGCGATTGCTGCATTCTCCGTCGAGATGTCCAGAACGACCTTGCGGCTGGATAGACTGACCGAACCGTTCATCCGTATGAGGGCCGACAGCTCGGCGCGCTCACAGCAGCTATCCGCTTCGATTAATGTCAGCTCTTTTTTGGTTTGCGCCGCAAAAGACATTCTACCTCACCTCTTTCTTAACATCCAGTTCTCCACCAGCTTATAAATATGATGGCTAAGCCGCTCCGCGTCATGCCTTAGAAATCTCTGGAACAGCACCAGCCTGTCGGCAATAACCTTATACCCCCGGCGCTCCACCTCGTCAATATCCAGATGAACGGCCTTCGCCCCCAGCTCGGCATACTGCGTCTCCACCTGTGGAGGAATTTCACCGTCGTTCACAATGACATAATCGAATAAATGATGGCCAATATGAGCATGAATAGCATCGAGATGATCGCTGACCGAATAATTGTCCGTCTCGCCCGGCTGCGTCATGACGTTGCAGACAAACAGCTTGACGGCCTCGGATTCCAGAATCGCCTGCGCCAGCTTCGGCACAATCAGATTCGGCATAATGCTTGTATAGAGGCTGCCCGGACCAATCAGAATGGCATCCGCCCGTTCGATGGCTTCAACAGCCTCCGGGAGCGGTTCGACGTCTGACGGCTCCAGAAAAACCCGCTTGATCTTTTGGCCGGCCTTGGGAATCATGGATTCCCCTGTAACGATCGTGCCGTCTTCCATCTCGGCATTCAGCACAATCGCTCGGTCGGAGGCCGGCAGGACGCGTCCGCGCACCGCAAGCACCTGGCTGAGCCTGCGAATGCCGGTAACGAAGTCGCCGGAAATATCGGTCATCGCGGCCAGCATCAGATTGCCAAGACTGTGGCCCGCAAGGCCCGTGCCGCTCGGGAAGCGGTACTTGAGCACCTCCGTCAGGAGAGGCTCTGCGTCCGCGAGCGCGGTCAGGACGTTCCGAATATCGCCGGGAGGCGGAATCTGCAGCTCGCTCCTAAGGATGCCGGAGCTTCCGCCGTCATCCGCCACCGTTACGATGGCCGTAATGTCGAGCGGCTTCTCCTTCAGGCCGCGAAGCATAACGGATAATCCCGTTCCGCCTCCAATGACGACAATCTTGGGTCGCCTGACTACTTTTTGTATCGTCTGCATGCATTCACCCCGCGTCAGTGCTTATCGCGCTCGGAATCGCGGTGGCTTACGCGCACACGCTCCGTATCGCTGCTGCCGAGCATTCGGCCCAAATATTCCGCAATGGCGACGGAACGATGCTTCCCGCCCGTACAACCGATTCCAATCACAACCTGGCTTTTCCCTTCTTTGCGGTACAGCGGAATAAGAAATTGCAGCATATCAAGGAGCTTGGTTAGAAACGCCTGGGTTTCCGGCCATTTCATAACGTAATCGTACACCTCAGGCGTCTGCCCTGTATTGGGACGCAGATGCTCGACGTAATGCGGGTTAGGCAGGAACCTCACGTCGTAGATCAAATCGGCGTCGATCGGAATGCCGTATTTGAACCCGAAGGACGTGACATTCACGGACAAGCTGTTATGCTCCAGGTTGGTGAAATGCGATATAATACGTTCCTTCAGCTGCAGCGGCTTCAGGCTGCTTGTGTCAATCACCTGGGATGCTGAGCCCTTCAGATCCTCCAGCAGACGCCGCTCGTTATGAATGCCTTCCAGCGGGAGTCCCTGCGGCGCAAGCGGATGCCGGCGACGGCTCTCCTTGTAGCGTTGAACAAGCACCTCATCCGTCGCGTCGAGGAATAATATCTCGCAGCTGATAGTATGATGTTCTTTAATATATGCAAGAGATTCCGACAACGCTGTAAAAAATTCACGTCCGCGCAAATCAATAACCAGCGCGACCTTCCCGATCTTTCCGTTCGACTGTTCAATCAGCTCCGCAAACTTCGGAATAAGCACCGGAGGGAGGTTGTCGACGCAGAAAAACCCTAAATCCTCAAGGCTTTGGACAGCGATTGTTTTGCCCGCGCCAGACATGCCGGTTATGATCACAAGCTTTGCCAATGTTGCTGTCGCTTCCATGAGTATTCACCCGCTATCCTCTTAGAATAAGTCCAGCCGCTCCTACAACGCCAGCGTTGTTGCCGAGCGTAGCCGGCACGACCTTCACGCCTTCCTTGGCCGGATCCAGCGTATATTTCTCGAATACCTCGCGAATTTGGTCGAACAGGAAATCGCCCGCCTTCGACACGCCGCCGCCAATAATAAAATATTGAGGGTTGAGCAGAATCGCTACTGTAGCCATGGAACGGCCCAAATAATAGGCCGCGCGGCTTACGATTCGCGACGCCACCTCATCGCCTGCCTTCGCCGCGTCAACGACATCCTTCGCCATAATATTAGGCACCTCGGTCAACGATGTGCGGTCGCCCCGCGCTACCGCGTCCTTCGCCATACGAATAATGCCTGTAGCCGAGGAGACCGTCTCCAGACAGCCCATCTTGCCGCAGCCGCATTGAATAGCCTCCAGATCAGGCACGATATTGATATGCCCCAGCTCGCCGGCCATGCTGGCGTAGCCTTCCACAATCCGTCCGCCGATAATAATGCCGCCGCCCACGCCAGTGCCAAGCGTGTAACAGACACAGTTGTCGACGCCCTTGCCCGCTCCAGCCCAGGCTTCGCCAAGCGCCGCCACATTGGCGTCGTTGTTCACCTTCACAATCTTCTGAAGCTCCTTCTCGAGATAGCCCTTCAGATCCGTATTCTCTATATATAGATTGGCGGAGAACTTAATAAATCCTTTTGGAATGTCCAGGAAGCCGGCGATCCCTACGCCTACGCCCTCAACCTGCTCCCATTGGAATGGAGATTCATCGACAATCCTCCGCGCGTAATCGGCAATATTTTTCAGGATGACGTCCGTTCCAAGCCCCGTTCCTGTAGGACCCTCGTACGTGTGCAGCAGCTGGCCTTCCGCATCGCAAATGCCAACCTTGATTGTTGTGCCGCCTACGTCGACTCCAATATAAATCTTCTCAGACATGACAAAGCCACCTCATCCACAATGTTAGAGTTCCTGTTCCAACTATAAGCGTTGATTGTTGTTCGGTCAAGCGCTCGCCAGACCTGTTCAAGCCTTGCGGCTGCTGGGAAATCAGGCGCCCACAATTTCAAAGGGAGCAACGATGGCGCTGCCCCCTGGACGTTTCTGTTACTAGTGCGGTTAAGCTTTCGCTTCAGAGCTGGATTGGCTCCAGTCATGCGTGATGCTGCCTTCGAGGAACCGTTCGCAGTCAAGCGCGGCCATACATCCGCTCCCGGCAGCCGTAATGGCTTGACGATATTTGCTGTCCTGTACGTCGCCGCAGGCGAATACACCTGGAACGTTCGTCTCAGTGGAGCCCGGCTTCACTTTTATGTAACCATGCTCATCCGTATCGATCTGTCCCGCAAGAAACTTCGTATTCGGCGTATGCCCGATCGCGATGAAGATCCCGTTCGTCTCGATGAGCTCCTCATCGCCCGTTTCATTATTACGCACCTTCAGGCCGGTGACGCCCATGCCGTTCGCTACGACCTCAACTGGCGTACGGTTCAAGGACCAGCTGATCTTCTCGTTTCCTCTTGCCCGGTCCTGCATAATCTTCGAAGCTCGCAGTTCCTCGCGGCGATTGACCAGCTCCACATTCGTGGCGAATTTCGTCAGGAAGCTCGCTTCCTCCATAGCGGAGTCGCCGCCTCCCACAACAATGATCTTTTTCCCGCGGAAAAAGAATCCGTCACATGTCGCGCAGGTGCTGACACCCTTGCCGACATTGTCCTTCTCGCCTGGAATGCCCAGATACTTGGCGGAGGCTCCTGTGGAGATAATCAGGCTTTCGCCAACCAGCTCGCCCTGTCCCTCAACCTGCAGCTTGAAGGGACGCTCCGACATATCCACGCTGTTCACCCAGCCGGTTATGAACTTGGCGCCGAACCGTTCCGCTTGCTTGCGCATATTGTCCATCAGCTCAGGACCCATGATGCCGTCCGGGAAGCCGGGGAAGTTCTCTACATCCGTCGTTGTCGTCAGCTGTCCGCCGGGCTCCGGTCCTTCAATAATGAGCGGGTTCATATTCGCGCGAGCCAGATAGATTGCCGCTGTCAGCCCCGCAGGGCCCGTACCGATAATAATAGATTTGTACATGATCTTCACCTCGTCAACAATTTCATTCATCCGTCGTTTCCTTGGCTTGCTTGGAGAACAGGACAGCGTTGATCGTCCTCATCTTCTCCTTGATGCCGCATACCTCGTCAATCAGCTTCACATGCTTGCTCACCGTCGCAATAGATGTGCCGTATCTTACGGACACCTCGTGATAGGAGATCGCTCTGCGATGCATCTTGGCCGTCAAATATTCCAGCGCAGCTGCCCAGCCGTCCGGCTTCGACAGCTTCGGAACGCGAGGATACACACGCGTTAGAAACTCTACCCATAACGTCATCATATCATGCTGCTGCACAAGATCATAATGCTTGCTCATGCGGCTGATAGCGGCCTGCGCCACAGCCTCCCACTTGTCATCCCATTCCGGCAGCTCGGAAGGCATGCGATTGGGCTCAATTACCGTCAGCTTGCCCTCCAGCATGGTCTGAAGCGGCTCCTGCACGCCGATGGTGCGAAGCACGAAGATCGCGATCTTTTTCAAATAATCGTCCTCTTCCGCCTCCAGGAGAAATGCTCGCAGCACATCCTTCACTTCATTGTCGGCAATCATGCCGAAAGCCTGAATAACCTGAAGCTTCGTATGCTGATCGCCATGGCGAAGCGCCCAGAAGAACGACGACCGCACAAGCGGATCCTTCTTCAGAAGATCAGGCATGCCGTCCTCGGACCTCTCCCACAGCTTGAACTGCTCTTCGAACGGGAGATGATAGTGGTAGCTGACCGGCGCCGACGGCCTGCCGTTGCGAAGCAGCTTCAGCTGCTCCAAGTAGTAGCGCGGCACCTCGGACTCTGCGTCCCACTTCATGGCGCTGCGCCATAGACGCTCAGCATCCTTCAGCTTGCCCGTATTGAACGCTGCAACAGCGGCATAATGGAAGAGACACGGGTCCTGCTGGCCGTCTCCATCCTTGATCAGCCGTGCGAAATGTCGATAAGCTACGCCATGCTCGCCCAGAATGCCCATCGTGGTAGCCAGCTTGAACACATGCTCCTGATGGAACGGCATGGTTTTGACCAGCAGCTTCACAAGCGCCTCCAGACTTTCCTGGTCCCCTTCATGCTGATAAAAGATCGCCAGATTGCACAGCGCGTGCAGATTGCCGGGCTCATGCTCCAGCACCCCTCCGATGCTGCCCTTCGCTTTATCGAACAAGCCCATATAATAATAGGCAAGCGCCAGGTTATTGCGGGCGGCGAGAAAATCTGGCTGCTGCTCGGTAATCTCCTCAAGCAAGCGCACAGCTTCCGTGAACTTCCCTTCCTCCAGCAAGGCGCGAGCGCGATCATGCTCCACCATGCCCTGGCGAGACTTAATATTGGTCAGCTGCGTTGGCCGCTCCAGCTCGTAATGCAGAAGCTCCATCATCTCTTCCGCCTCATCCAAATATTGTCCGTCGGGGTCCTCCTGCAAATATTTCACCAGCGAACGCTCCGCCGCCTCGAACATATCCATGTTCGCGTAATTGTTCGCCATATAGAAGTGGCATTCCGTCATCGTAGGGTCCAGCTCCTCCAAGATCCAGCTCAGGATATCGTTGGAGTCCCCGTAGTTGCCCATCTCGGACATAATGCCGGCCATATTGCAATGGTTCACGGGATTGTCCGGCTCATATTCCACAGCCCTGCGGAAATATTTGAGCGCTTTGTCATAATGGTACCGATCCAAGGAACGTACCGCGCGCTCGAAGAAAAACGTCGCGTCCCACTGAATCGGTATAATGTTGGTTGTTTCTCCGCTCACAGCCACACGCTTCTTCCCCTTCATTCGCAGGCACCTCCTCCAATGTTTTGCGTAGCAAAACATACTTCGTAAGCATTGGCTTAAAGTTTCACGACAGTGAAACTTACTTCGTAAGCATTCGCTCAAGTGTTACGTTTTTTCGATTATATCACAGCACCGCCGTCGTCACACATAAAGAAAATGTGGCAGAAAAAAATCGCGAGCAGCTAAAGCGCCGTCCGCGATTTCTGATCATGCTATTCCATTATGGGCGGCAGCGGACGGAGCCGCCTTATACGCCTTTGTTTTTGAACAGGGTGCTGATGGAGCCGCCGTCCAGAATAATCCGCGTTGCCTCCGCGAGCAGCGGCGCAACCGATAATATTTTGAACCGGTCAGGCGTGTTCTCGGGCAGCATAATGGAATCCGTGACGATAACCTCTTTAATATTGGAATGATCAAGACGCTCAATTGCATTTCCGGAGAATAGCGGGTGCGTAGCGCAGACATAGACATCCTCCGCGCCTCTTTCTTTCAGGCTTTCAACAACATTGACGATCGTGCCGCCAGTATCAATCAAATCCTCGATAATAATCGGCGTCTGTCCTTCAACATCACCGATAACATGCGTAATAGAGGATTCGTTGTGGGCGGAACGCTTCTTAATCATGATCGCAAAGGATGTATCCAGGTAGTTCGCCAGCTTCTCGGCCGTGGAGGCGCGTCCCGCATCGGGAGAGACAACAACCGGATTTTTAATATTTTTGGACTTCAGGTAATCGCTGATCAGATCCAGCGCCGTCATATGGTCCACCGGAATATTGAAGAAGCCTTGAATCGCCGGAGCATGAAGATCAATCGTAATGACGCGCGTCGCGCCTACCGTCGTCAGCACATCCGCCAGCATCTTCGCCGAGATGGGTTCCCGCGGAGCCGCTTTGCGCTCCTGACGCGCATATCCGTAGTACGGCATAATAATATTGACCGTTCTTGCGGATGCGCGCTTCGCCGCGTCGATCATAACAAGCAATTCGACAAAATGCTCATTGATCGGATGAGAGAATGACTGCACGAGGAAGACGTCGCAATTGCGGATCGTTTCTTCATAATGGACATAGATCTCACCGCTCTTGAAACGGGACAACTTGATCGAGCCGAGGTTGAGTCCTAGCTCGTTGCTGATTTTCTGCGCTAACACCGGGTTGGACGAACCCGAAAAAATACGCACCTTGTCGCTTAACATGATACCCTCCTGAGCGTTTCAACCATTTGATTCTTATTTATCTTGCACAAAAAATTACCCTTACCCGTCCTATTATACATGGATTTACCGATAATTCAAAAAAGGATTGGGGCTAATTTTCGACAAAGTCATGACTATCTCATCTTATTTGTGGTCGGTTTGCCGTGCCTGCTCTCCAGCTCAGCCATAATCTCGTCCAGAGGCAGCCCGCGCTCGCGCAGCAGCACCATGAGATGGAACAGCAGATCGCCGGCTTCGCTTCTCAGCTCCACATTGTCTTGATTTTTGGCGGCGATAATGACCTCGGCGGATTCTTCTCCGACCTTCTTCAATATTTTGTCGACGCCCTTCTCGAACAGATAAGTCGTATATGCGCCGGCCGGCCGCTCCGCGTGACGCTCCGCAATGACCGTCTCAAGCCGGCCCAGTATGCCGAAGCGGTCAGCGTTCGCCTCAGCAGCGAGCTCGGCGCCCTGCACCTCGATCCCGTTAAAGAAGCAGCTGTAGCTGCCCGTATGGCAAGCCGGACCTTGCTGCACGACACGCACCAGCAAGGTGTCGCCATCGCAATCGTATGCCATGGAAGCGATACGCTGTGTATGGCCGCTGGTTGCTCCTTTGTTCCACAGCTCGCCGCGCGAGCGGCTCCAGAACCAGGTCGAGCCCGACTCGATCGACTTCTGCAGCGATTCCGCGTTCATATAAGCCATCATTAACACTTCTTTGCTGATCGCGTCCTGCACAATCGCCGGAACGAGACCCTGACTATCCCATTTAATTTGACCTTGAATGTCCGAGCTATTCATTATCTGACTTCGACTCCTTTCTCCCGCAGGTCGTCCTTCACTTCCTGTATCGTCATTTCCTTGTAATGGAAGATAGTGGCGGCCAGTCCCGCATCCGCATTGGCGTGCTGGAACACCTCATGGAAATGCTCCACGCGTCCCGCTCCTCCCGATGCAATGACAGGAATGCCTACGAGATTCGATACCGCGGAGGTCAGCTTCATGTCGAAGCCGTCCTTCGTGCCGTCGGCGTCCATGCTCGTCAGCAGCAACTCGCCCGCTCCCAGCCGCTCCGCTTCCTTGGCCCATTCCAGGGCGCGAATGCCTGTGGATTGCCTGCCGCCGTGCGTGTAGACCTCCCACTCGCCCCATTCAGCATTGAATTTGGCGTCGATCGCAACGACGATGCACTGTGATCCGAAGCGGCGCGCGCCGTCGGATACCAGCGTTTTATTTCGGATAGCGGCTGTGTTAATGCCAATTTTGTCCGCGCCAGCCCGAAGCAGGCGCTTCATGTCGTCCACATGGGAGATGCCTCCCCCCACCGTGAACGGAATCGTAATTTCGCCGGCGGTGCGCTTCACCACCTCGATCATCGTTGCGCGCCCCTCTACCGAAGCCGATATATCCAGGAATACCAGCTCATCTGCGCCCTCGCGGTCATAGATCGCCGCCAGCTCGACGGGGTCTCCCGCATCTCGCAGGTTAACGAAATTAACGCCTTTGACCACGCGGCCGTCCTTCACATCCAAGCATGGAATAATTCGTTTCGCCAGCATGTTGTTTTCTCCTCTCTCCGCCCTGTCCTATTGCGCAGTCCGCTGTTGCGATTCGGCGCTGCGGGTCAAGGCAAGGAAATTACCCAGCAAGGCCATGCCCAGATCGCCGCTCTTCTCCGGATGGAACTGCATGCCGAACACTTGGCCCCTTCCGACAATGGCGGTAACGGGACCGTTGTAATCCGTGACGGCGAGCAGATCCGAGGACTGCTCCGGCTTCGCATGGAACGAATGCACGAAATAGACATGCCCTTCGTCGAGTCCGTTGAACAATGGCGACTCTGACTGCAGGAAGCTCAGCTTGTTCCAGCCCATGTGCGGAATTTTGAAGTCTCCGTTGAAGCGGATGACCGCGCCGGGCAGCAGCTTCAAGCCTTCATGCTGGCCGTACTCCTCACTCTCGCTGAACAGCAGCTGCATCCCTAAGCAAATGCCCAGCATCGGCTTGCCCGACGCGGCGTAGAACCTCGTCACCTCATCGAGCCCTGTATTGCGCAGATTCTGCATGGCGTCGCCGAATGCGCCCACACCAGGCAGAATAGCGCCGTCGGCCTCCAGAATGGTCTGCGGGTCCGCTGTTACGACCGCCTCATAGCCGAGACGCTCCACCGCTTTGCTGACGCTATGCAGATTGCCCATGCCATAGTCGATGATCGCGATCATGCTACAGCACTCCCTTCGTTGAAGGCACTCCCGTCACACGCGGATCGATGCTGGTCGCTTCGTCCAATGCGCGGCCCAGCGCCTTGAAGACGGCCTCGATCATATGGTGTGTATTTTGACCGTAGTGAACGATGACATGCAGCGTAATACGCGCCTCCAGCGCAAGCTTCCACAGAAACTCGTGCACAAGCTCCGTGGAGAAGCTGCCGACCTGGGAGGACGGATACTGTGCGCGATATTCGAAGTGAGGCCGATTGCTCACGTCGATGACAACCTGAGCCAGCGCCTCGTCCATCGGCACGAACACGCTCGCATACCGCTTAATGCCGCGCTTGTCGCCCAGCGCCTCGCGCAGCGTCTGCCCGAGACAAATGCCGATATCTTCAACGGTATGGTGGTCGTCGATATCAATATCGCCCTTCGC
Source organism: Paenibacillus sp. PL2-23 (assembly GCF_040834005.1). Classification (NCBI taxonomy): domain Bacteria; kingdom Bacillati; phylum Bacillota; class Bacilli; order Caryophanales; family Paenibacillaceae; genus Paenibacillus; species Paenibacillus sp. PL2-23. The sequence continues at coordinate 801,869 of NZ_CP162129.1, read as the reverse complement.
GTCAACTGTCAGGTCGAATTGGCCGTGCTTGGCGAACAGGTCCAGCATATGATTCAAGAACGGCACGTCCGTCTCCAGCTTCGCCTGGCCCGTACCATCCACCGCAAACTTCAAAGTAATATCTGTTTCATTCGTCTTCCGCGCGACCGACGCCTCGCGTACCGTTTGTTCTGCCATCGCAACCCCTGCTTTCTTCTATTTACTTTGTAACTGAACACTCCAAGCCAGCGGCCCTACTCCCGCTCCTTCTCCAAACGGATCCCGATCGCGCGAGCATGGCCCTCCAGACCTTCATGGCGCGCCAGCGTCATAATGCTTTCGCCGTTCTTCATCAGCGCTTCCTTGCTGTAGTAGATGAGGCTCGACTTCTTCAGGAAGTCGTCCACGTTCACCGGCGATGAGAAGCGAGCCGTTCCGTTCGTCGGGATAATGTGATTCGGCCCTGCAAAATAATCCCCCACCGGCTCCGAGCTATACGGCCCCAGGAATATGGCGCCCGCGTTCTCGATAAAGCCCAGCAGCTTCATGGGATCCACGGTCAGAATTTCCAGATGCTCCGGAGCCAGCTGGTTCACGACGGCAATGCCATCCTCCAGCGAATCGACCAGCAGCACGGCGCCGTACTGGTCGATAGAGCTGCGAGCGATTGCCTCGCGCGGCAGCTCCTTCAATTGCCGCTCCACCTCGGCGGCCACCGCCTCTGCCAGGGCAGCGGAAGGCGTCACGAGTACCGACGAAGCCATCTCGTCATGCTCCGCCTGCGACAGCAGATCCGCTGCCACGTAGGAAGCGTCCGCCGTCTCGTCGGCTAGCACCACAATCTCGCTTGGCCCGGCGATACTGTCGATATCGACGGCGCCGAACACGGCGCGCTTCGCCAGCGCCACATAGATATTGCCCGGTCCACAGATCTTGTCGACCGGAGCAATCGAATCCGTGCCATACGCGAGAGCCGCGATGGCCTGAGCTCCACCGACCCGGTACAGCTCCCGGACGCCCGCTTCCGCGGCGGCCACAAGAATGTACGGGTCGATGCCCTCTTTGCCGCCGGTCGCAGGCGGCGTCACCATCACAATCTCCGGCACTCCCGCTACCTGTGCCGGAATCACATTCATGAGCACGGACGAGGGATACGCCGCTTTGCCGCCAGGCACATAGACGCCCACCCGCTTCAGCGGGCGCATAATCTGGCCCAGCATCGTCCCGTCCGGCTGCAGATCCATCCATGAGTTACGCAGCTGCTTCTCATGGAAACGGCGAATATTGACGGCCGCCTCCCGGATCGCCGTCAGAAACGCAGCGTCGACCCGTTCGTACGCCGCCTCAATCTCCTCCTGCGTCACGCGCAGCTGTGACGCGTCCAGCTTCACCCTGTCCAGTTCCTCTGTATATCGCAGCAAAGCCGAATCGCCCTCGGCCTTCAAGTCCGCCACAATCCGCAGGACCGCTTCATTCTGCTCCGGTGTACCGTACTCCACCTCACGCTTCAATCCAAATTGCTCCGCGCGCATGATACGCATCTGCCAACGCCCCTTTCCTCCCGCTTGCTCTCATCCCTGCCAATACCTCTACCGGCATTGCAGCAGCAGATTCATCGATTTCCAAGTCTTATACCTTAGACGCAATCGTCTCTTCCAGCCTATCGCACAAGCTTTGAATGCTGTCGTTCTTCATTCGGTAGCTCACGCGATTCGCGATCAGACGACTTGTAATGCCGAAGATGGACTCAAACTCCACCAGCCCGTTTTCCCTCAGCGTCTGTCCCGTTTCCACCATATCGACAATGCGGTCAGCAAGGCCGATCAGCGGCGCCAGCTCGATGGAGCCGTTCAGCTTAATAACCTCAACCTGCTGCCCCAGCTCCCGGAAGTACGCCGAAGCCACGTTGGGATATTTGGTCGCTACGCGGGGATGAATGGCCGGCTTCCAGTCGGGAAGGCCAATGACGGACATTCTGCATTTGGCGATACCCAGATCCAGCAGCTCGTAGACATCCTTGTCCTCCTCCATCAGCACATCCTTGCCCACAATGCCGATATCCGCCACGCCGTACTCCACATAGGTCGGCACATCCACCGGCTTGGCCATAATAAACTCCATATTGGCTTCCGGCTGCTCGATAATGAGCTTGCGCGTATCGTCGAAATCGCCAGGAATCGGGATTCCCGCCTCGCGGAACAGCTTTAATGCCTGCTTATAGATTCTGCCCTTGGGCATGGCGACCTTCAGTACTTCCTTCTCTGCTGCGCTCATTGCAAGCCGCCTCCCTTCACCGATCCATTCACATACTGCAGTACGGAAGAGTACAGGACACCCTTATATGCCAAAAATCTCTCGCCCGCCGCTTGCTCCTCCAGGGGGTCATGCCAGCTCATTCGCTCCACCACCGTCATGACGCCAAGGCTGCGCAGCCTTGAGGCTTCAGCCAGCGCGGCGTTGCGGCCCTCGGCGTCGTATACAATCAGCGTGCGCGCCTCCGGCTCCTCCGATTCGGCTCCGAGCAGCTCCAGCACTCTTGTCGTCTTGAGCGCAAAGCCCGTAGCCGCCGCAGGTCGGCCGAACTGCGAAAGCAGATTGTCGTAGCGTCCGCCGCTCACGACAGGGAAGCCCAGGTCCGCCGCATAACCCTCGAAGGTCATGCCCGTATAATAAGAGAAGTCGCCGATCATCGTCAGGTCGATCAGGACATGCTCGCTTACGCCATACGCCTTCAGCGCATCCCAGATGTCGCACAGATGGCTGATCGACGCTCTAGCCGTCTCGTCTGAGCTTACCTGCAGCGCTTGCTCGCAGATCTCGCCTCCGCCTCGCAGCCTCAGGATGCCTTCCAGCTCGCGCTGAACCGACTCCTCAAGCGAGAGCTTGCGCAGCTCTTCCCTGTAGCCCACATAGTCCCGGCCCAGCAGACAGCTCTTCAGCAGCTCCTGCTCCTCCACGCGACCCGGCAGCGCTTCGCCCAACAGCCCGTTCAGGAATCCGACATGGCCGATCGCGATTTTGAACCGCTCCACGCCTGCCGCCTTCAGCGAGGCGATCGCAAGCGCCACAACCTCCGCATCCGCTTCCGCCGACGAATCCCCTACAAGCTCCACACCTGTCTGGAAAAACTCCGCCTCGCGTCCCGCTTCCTCCTCAATGGAGCGGAACACATTAGAATGATAGGACAGCCTAAGCGGAAACTCCGCTTCCTTCAACAGCGAAGAGACGACACGCGCGATTGGCGCCGTCATATCTGAGCGCAGCACCAGTGTTGTGCCGCGATTATTTAGCAGCTTGTATAGCTTCTGATCCGAGGTCGAGCTGGCCGTGCCAACCGTATCATAAAACTCCATTGTAGGCGTAATAATCTGCTCATAGCCCCATCTGCGCATGCAGGCCAGCACATCCCGTTCGATCTGGCGCAGCTTCCGAACCGCATCGGGCAAATAATCCTTGACGCCGATCGGCTTCTCGAACATTTTAGGTTTAGACATAACCGTTCCCCTTTTTATATCCTTTATTATATTAAAGCGTTAATATGTTACCATACTACCAAAATAAAGATGTTAGTTGCTATAGTAGCACGAACGCTGCTGGCGCGTCAAGCCAATTTCGCCTGCACCCCTATTGGCAAAAAAGGAGGATATCCATCCGGCTTCGGGAGCTTTTGCGCTAAGCGCAGCACCCCGTTTCCAAGCCTGAATGGATATCCTCTTCCTCAGCCGCAAGCTACCCTTCGCCCCGCCGCTCGATGACCCTCATCGGATTGCCGCCAACAAAGGCGCCTTCCGGAACGTCCTTGTGTACCAACGTGCCAGCCGCGACAACCGCACGATCCCCAATCGTCACACCGGGCAGAATCGTGGAGTTCGCCCCAATCATTACATCATCGCCAATCCGCACATCTCCAAGACGATATTCCTTGATCAAATATTCATGCGTAAGAATCGTCGTATTATATCCGATAATCGTGTTGCGGCCTACCGTAATCCGTTCCGGAAAAAACACATCCACCATCACCATCAGCGCAAACGCCGTATGCTCGCCAACCTTCATCCCCAGCAGTCGGCGATAAATCCAACGCTTCATGGGGAGACTCGGGCAATAGCGGGATATTTGAATCGCGATGAAATTACGAACCGCCTTTATTCTGCTCACCGTCGAATATAGCTGCCACAAGGCATTGGGGCCTTCGACGGGGTAGCGCTCGACGTTTCTCACACCGTCTCAGCCCCTGCCTCCGAGAATGCGTACAGCTCACGCATATCGTCAATGACATAGTCGGCGCCCGCATTCCGCAGCACCTCGGCACCCTTCAGCGACCATGCCACGCCCACTGCGGTAACGCCAGCGGCTACGGCAGCCTGCATATCGACGGAGCTGTCGCCCACCATAATGGTGGAGGCAGGGTCCGCGTTCAGCAGCGCCAGCGCTTTCTGCACCGGCTCCGGATGCGGCTTGGCATTTACGACATCATCAATGGTCACAATCGCGTCCACATAGTCGTAGATGCCCACGTATTTCAACCCTTTTTCGGTTGTCATTCTCATCTTGGTTGTCACGACGCCGATCTGCACGCCTTGCTGATGAAGTGTCTCCAGCACCTCGTTCACATGGGCGAACACCGTCACCAGCTCGTCATGCAGCCTCAGGTTCACTTCCCGGTAAGCCGCCACGAGATGCGCGACATCCTCCAAGCCGGAGAACAGACGCAGCTGCTGCTCCAGCGGCTGTCCCATGCTGGGAATAATATGGTCACGACAGAATCCTTGCGGCACGCAGTCCTTCAGCGCCTCCAGGAAAGAGCGTATAATCAATTCATTGGTGTCCAGTATGGTGCCGTCCAGATCGAACAGCATCGTCCGTACTTGTCTCATGTTGCTTGAAGCCTCCTTCAAAATAGCCAATCACGCTGGCATGTTACGCTCTGGGCGGATCCGATTCGCCGCCCGACTCCGGCTTCGTGTTCACCGGCTCAACCGCTTGCTCGCTTGCAGCAGGAGCCGTGTCTGTCACCATACCATTTCTTTCAGGCTTCGTCGTCACAACGGGATCCGAGTAGTACACCTTCGGGCCGCCGTTCAATCGTCTGATCACGATAAAGGCAATAGCCGCCAGGATTAGCAGCAGTGCCAGCATTTGCGAAATACGGATATTGCCGTAGGACGGATCGAGATAGCCTGCGTCGAACACTGCATCCATCGGCGACCATAGCCCGTTAATAAGAGAGGCGAGCCAGCTAGGTCCGATAAATGCCAGACTATCGATTCTTAGCGCCTCGATCAAAAACCGGCCAATGGAATACCAGATGAAATAAGAAGCCATCAGCTCGCCCGCGCGCAGAAACTTCTGACGGCGCAGAACAAACAGAATGCCGAGTCCCACCAGACTCCATAATGACTCATATAGAAATGCGGGGTGGCGGAAGGCTCCGCCTGGGAACGCCTGATCCACAATAAACATATGGTCCACGATAAACGATGGGATATGCAGCGTATTGCGAAGGAAGTCCTCTCCCACCGGCGCGCCATACGCCTCCTGGTTCATAAAATTGCCCCAACGGCCGATCATCTGGCCGATTAGAATGGATGGCATACAAATATCAGCGATGCGGATGAAGCTGTAGCCTTTGTATCTCGCATAGATAATACCGCATATGAAAGCGCCGATAATCGCGCCGTAGATGGCGATGCCGCCCTCCCATATTTTGAATATGTCTATCGGATTGTCCTTATAATCTTCCCACTTAAACGCCACATAATAGATACGTGCGGCAATAATTGCCGACGGCGCGCCGAACAGCAGCAGGTCCATGAAGAAATCTGGCTTGATGCCGAAGCGCTTGCCTTCCCATACCGCTAACAGCAGGCCAGCCAGCGCGGCTGCGCCGAGAATTAGGCCATACCATCGAATGGACAATCCCCCCAGCTCGAATACGACCGGGTTAATGGCTAACGTAAGCATTCCTCTTATCGACTCCCTCTACTTGATTTCCGTTTCCACCATTCAGGTTGAAGCAGCAGCCGCTCAATCGTAATCATCGATATCATCGGCGATCGTTTCGGTCAGCTTGTTCGTGAATTGAAGCGCCGCATTATAGCCCATCCGCTTCAGACGGAAGTTCATCGCCGCCACCTCAATGATGACAGCCAAGTTCCGTCCCGGACGAACAGGAATGGTGACCAGCGGAATGTCCGTGTCGATAATTCGTGTTGTCTCCTCATCCAGCCCCAGGCGGTCGTATTGCTTGTCCTGCTGCCAGTTCTCCAGCTTAATAACCAGACCAATTCGCTTCTGGGTGCGGACTGCACCGGCTCCGAACAGCGTCATCACATTAATGATGCCCAGCCCGCGAATTTCGAGCAAATGGCGGATCAGCTCAGGCGCTGTACCGTGCAGCTGGCCATCCGACGTCTGCCGAATTTCGACCGCGTCATCCGCGATAAGACGGTGGCTTCGCTTCACCAGCTCCAGCGCGGTTTCGCTTTTGCCGATGCCGCTGCCGCCTGTAATCAGCATGCCGACGCCGTACACATCAACAAGCACCCCGTGAATGGTCGCCGTTGGGGCAAGCTTATGCTCCAGGAAGTCCGTAATCCGGCTGGAGAGAATGGTAGTAGCGACATTACTGCGGAGCAGCGGAATGTTCGTGGCGTTGGCCTGCTCTACCAGCTCCAGCGGCGCCTCCAGTCCCCGGGTCAAAATAATGCATGGCGTCGCCTCGTCGCAGAGCCGTACCATTCTGTTTTTCCTTTCCTCGCTATCCAGCATACTGAGGAACGAAATTTCGGTTCTGCCCAGCAGCTGCACGCGCTCAGCGGGATGGTAATGGAAGTAGCCGGCCATCTCCAAGCCCGGTCTGTACAAATCATCCACCGTCACGCTTCTCTTCAGTCCGTCCTCGCCGGCTACGATCTCAAGTTGAAACTGTCTCACTAGCTCCGATACTTTCACTTTTTTCGGCAATGTATGGACCTCCTTCATTTGCAGGCTGCATGCTCTATCATCAGCGTTATGTAAGATCTGGATTTTTCCAATGTCTTCATCGTAATGCAAAAAGGCGCCAAACGCAACGTTTCCCGCCGCGCAAGCGCCTCCCGTTTATTTAATCTTAACCTTGATGTCCTGCAAGGCGTACCCGAGATACTCTTCAATCTTGAAGGTTAGCGGCTGTGCATAACTCCTGTTGGGAATGCTGTAGGAGTAAGTTGCTTCATTAGATCCGCTATCCCATCGCATGCTTACATTTCCACTGTCTTCCAAGTTGTATTCTATTCCTTCCGCGTCTTTGAAAGTACCCTCACTTTTAAACAACGTATACATCACTCTAGATCCTTCAGGATCATTTTGTTTCAAGAGCAGCTCCAGAATCAACGTATCAGTATTGCTGCTCGTGCCTATAAGCTTCAAATTATTGTCTGGCGCAGACAATGTTTCACCTGTTTCGGTGTTAATCGTCAGACTTAAATCTCTTTCCGATAGATGAATGCCTCTGGCACTTAGAGTTAACTTCTTAGGCTTCTGAAAGTAGGGGCTTTGAAAATTTCTGGTGATGCTGTTATCCAGATCACCCATTCCGCTGTTCGTGATATACGTACGTCCTCGTTCGTCGACAAGCTGTAGATCGATGAAGTGGTTAAGTCTCATTTTATTGGATGGATCCGCTTTAAACGAAATCGCTACTTGAAGAGGGGTGATTATGGCATTTTCTATAACGATTTTCTGTCCCTCTATCTCAATTTCTTGATTAATATTTATTCGCTCTTCTCTTTCAACAAATTCCGAATGGTCGATTGGGACGTCTACTTCCAGCCACTCCTCTCCAAGCTTTAATCGGAAGTTTAGTTGCTGCGGGACAGGAGTATCAGGGGACATTAAAATATCAAGGTAATCTTGAACAACCTCATTATTATGCTTTGATTCTCGATAGTAGTGAGAGGAAGCAATGACTGCAGAAAGCTCCTGTCCCTTCTCATTCTTTAATTCATAGGGAAGAAAAGTTGAGTTTTTTTCATTTATCCCTGGTCCCTCTGCAGTATAGAGAAGAACAAGTCTCTGGGAATCTGCAATTACGCCATTCACAGTAAGCTTATACCCATTTTTTTCAACTGAAATTCCTACGAGCTGCAAATATTCATTTTCGATTGCGGATGAGAGTGACTGATCATAGGAGATCAACTCAACAAATCCGCTAAAGCCCGGAATTTCCTTCATGAAGGCGGCAAATGTCGGAGAGATCCGCACGAATGCCGTAAGCAGCAACAGCATGCAAATAGCTGCTGCTCCCAGTTGAATGCTAAATCTGCTCCCCCTATAACGGATTCCGCGCCGTTTCCCGACCTGCAATCCCATTATAATGCTTGCGTCTATTTTCTGTTCCCATTCTGAGCTCATCAACCTTATCCTGTTGTCCATTTGAAAGCTATCTTCACGAAGCTTTTCAACTATATCATGATAAGACTCGTCTTCATCAAATCCAAGTACCTTCTCTAAATTTTCCTTATGTTCCGCTTCTTCCCTAACCTTTTTTCGCGAGTCGCTCATGCTTCATGCCCTCCTCTCCCACATTCATATCCTCTCTCAGCACCTTCAACGCCTTGTGAAGCCAAGTACGAATCGTGCCATCAGGCCGGTCGAGCAGCTCTCCGATCTCTGTAATCGTCATATCCCGATAATATTTCAGCACGATGACCATCCGGTATTTGGGGCGAAGCTTCGCAATCTGCTCTGTCATGCCGATCCGATCATCCGTTTCCTGCTGGGGGAAGGGTACACTTCCCAAGGGAATATTCGTCATCAACCGCTCTCGTTTCCGTTTCTTCCTCTCGTCCATACAGACATTAATAAGAATTCGAATCATCCAGGTTGCAAAATAGTTCTCATCGCGCAGCCCTGACCTCTTGATCCAGACTCGGCTTATTGTTTCTTGTATCGCTTCAAGCGCATCCTGCTCATTTCGCATATAGGCGTAAGCAATGCCGAACATTTTACTTTTTTCCAGTCCTATTCGGCTCATTAATACATCCTCATCGTCGAATAGCGATATACGTGTTCGACCACTCTTTTCATGGCTCATGTCTTCCCTCCCCGTACTGCCAGCTCATCATGTGGTTATGGATTAGACGTTGCAGCTCATCAAACGGTTTTAATCTTGGGCAAATAAAAAAGAGCCCACGGTATCAACCGAAGGCTCCTTCTATAATAAGGGGGATTAGTTCTCGAAAATGTTCAGTTCGGACTCTTTGTCGAACAGGTGAGTCTTGTTCATGTCAAGAGCGAGCTTCACGCTAGCGCCGTCGCGTACGCCGGAACGTCCGTCTACACGTGCGATAACAGTGTCTGTGCCGATACCGTTCAGGTACAGGTACATTTCGTGACCAAGGTTCTCAGCAACCTCAACGTTCGCGTTCACGATCGTGTTAGGGGATGCTTCCAGGAATACTGGCTCTTCATGGATGTCCTCAGGACGAATGCCCAGAATAACTTCTTTGCCGATGTAGCCTTTGGAACGAAGCGTAGCCGCTTTGCCTTCTGGTACTACAACGTCAACGCCTGGAGCTTTGAAGCGAACAGAGCCGCCTTGCTCAGCCAGCGTACCTGTTACAAAGTTCATGGACGGAGCGCCGATGAAGCCTGCAACGAAGATGTTAACCGGATGGTTGTAAAGCTCTTCTGGGGAAGCCGTTTGTTGAATGAAGCCGTCCTTCATAACAACGATGCGGTCACCCATTGTCATAGCCTCGATTTGGTCATGCGTTACGTAGATTGTTGTTGTTTCCAGACGCTTTGTCAGCTTGGAAATCTCTGCGCGCATTTGACCGCGAAGCTTCGCGTCCAAGTTGGAGAGCGGTTCGTCCATCAAGAATACTTGTGGTTCGCGGACGATCGCACGACCCAAGGCAACGCGCTGACGTTGACCACCGGAGAGAGCTTTCGGCTTACGATCCAGCAAATGCTCGATGTCAAGAATTTTAGCAGCTTCACGAACACGTTTGTCGATGTCTGCTTTTTTGAATTTACGAAGCTTCAGACCGAACGCCATGTTCTGGTACACGTTCATATGCGGGTACAGGGCGTAGGATTGGAATACCATCGCGATGTCGCGATCTTTAGGAGCAACGTCGTTCACGAGGCGGTCGCCGATGAACAATTTACCTTCCGAGATTTCTTCCAGACCTGCGATCATACGAAGAGTCGTCGATTTACCGCAGCCGGATGGACCAACCAATACAAGAAACTCTTTGTCTTTAATGTCGAGGTTTACATCTGTTACAGATGCTTTGTCGGAACCCGGATATTTTTTGTAAATGCCTTCTAAGCGTACGCCTGCCATGATTAGTTTCCCCCTAAAAAAGAATTTCGTTAAATTTCTTATGCACTTATCTTAACTCACAGCGAGGCATATGACTATGCACATACTTTACAAAAAAACTAATTCCTTTTCGTAACTTTGTACAATAGCAATATGATCTTCACCAGCACAGCATCCCGGAATTGCCTCACATCAAGTCCAGTCTCCTGCTTGAGCTTGTCCAAACGGTATAGCAGCGTGTTGCGGTGGATATACAGCTTTTTCGCTGTTTCGCTTACATTGCAGTCCAGTGAAAAGAACGTTTCCAGCGTAGCCAGCATCTCCGCTTCCACGAACAGATCTGCCCGCTTGAGCGACAGCTCCAAATATTTGGAACGGTTGGATTCAGGAATCGCGTTCAGCAGCCTCTCTAGCTGCAGCATCCATGGGAGATGAATATTGGTGCCGACATGGAACCTTCGGCCCAGGCTAATGGTTTCTCTCAGCACAATAGCCGTCTCCACCATTCCCTTAGCCGGAGATACAGGCTGAGTCACTGCTAGATGGCATTCGCCCAGCCATTCGCTTGCGAGCATTTCATGAAGACCAAACGCGATCGAGGTTAAGCTGTCCTCCAACGTCTCCTCTTCTGTAGGCTCACCGGCAAAATCGGAATCCTCATCTTTCAGCAGGGATAGAGGTCCCCAAATGAGCCATTCCTGGCTCTTCAGCGGTATGAGCAATATCTCCTCTGACAGGAAAGAGCGCAGCAGCTTCTCCAGCTCAGGATAGACGTCTTGTCTCGTATTGGCGTGCTCGGTCACCAATAGAAAGGGAATCATTTCATGATACAATCGGCTCCCGACCGTCAGATGATCCGGCATGGAATAGTTCGGTTCCTCCGATTCAAGCTGCTTCTGAAGCCATTCACCGATTTTATGAGCTTGCTTCTCCGACTCCGTCAGATGGCTGTTCTGTTTCGTCCCCTTAGCGCTGGGAGCGTTGGCCAGCTGGAGCGTCCAGCTAATCAGCTCTTTCTCCTTCTCAGTCAGCTTGGCGCCTTCCAATTCTAGAACGGTAACCCGGTCTCCTCCATCATACTCCGCTACCATCCAAAGCTTGTCCATATGCTGCGCCCAACCGCCTGGTGCTATGGAGACATTAGCCGGTATACCTGGGGGAACACTTTCAGCAATGGCAACCTTCGCTTTCCACTCCGACACATTTATGGTCAAAAGCTGTATCGGGCTGTTCAAAATATGCTGCAGCGGCCTTAGCCATTCCATTGTGCTCATCCTGCTCCACTCCCCATGACCTGAATAGTACTCGCTCTATTTGAATAATTGTAACATAACATCCCTGAACAATTCAGCCCTCCATGAAGCTGGAAACGTTGTTTGACCCCGCTGGCCTTACATGATACGCTCGAACCAACAGTTATCCAAACCATGACAGGGAGTGAAGCTTTACATGTCCAAGCCCATAATCATCATATCGGGAAGTCCGAATGCTGCCTCCAGATTAAATGGCATGATTGATCTTGTTCGCCGCGAGCTTGAGCAAAGCGGGTACCCATCCAAGACCATAACAGTCGTCACGTTGCCCGCAGATGATCTGATCCAATCTCGGTTCGGCAGTCCAGCCATCGTTGAAGCGAACAAGCTGGTGGAGGAGGCTGCAGCCGTAATCATTGCAAGCCCTGTCTACAAAGCCTCCTACACCGGTGTACTCAAGACATATTTGGATCTGCTGCCGCAGAAAGGATTTGAGGGTAAGCTGGTGCTTCCACTGTTCATCGGCGGAACCTTGGCTCATATGCTGTCAATCGACTATTCGCTGAAGCCCGTGCTTTCTTCTATGGGAGCTCGTCATTTCATTCGAGGCGTATATGCTACAGATAATCAGATCAATCGGATTCAGAGTGATGCCAACGAGACTGCCTTCGACTTGAATGAGGAAGTCACCGAACGGTTGCAAGCATCCGTGCAGGAGCTTGTGGCTGAGCTTCAGCTCAGATCTTCTGTACAGTAGGTCAAGCGTTGGGGTCCGCATACCAAAAAAAGCTTCAAGGGGACACAGTCATCATTGCCCCCTTGAAGCTTTTTGGGTGTATCCGCAGCAAAGCCACACTCATGTCATTGCTGTATCTCTACGTAACACTGCCTCATATCCCTATACAAACAAAAAAGAGAGGCATCGCCTCTCCTGCATTCACCTTATGAAAAAACTGGTGAGCCATGTAGGACTCGAACCTACGACACCCTGATTAAAAGTCAGGTGCTCTACCAACTGAGCTAATGGCTCTAGAAGTGGTGGAGGATGATGGATTCGAACCACCGAACCCGAAGGAAGAGATTTACAGTCTCCCGCGTTTGGCCACTTCGCTAATCCTCCACAACATAGATGGTGGCTCGGGACGGAATCGAACCGCCGACACGAGGATTTTCAGTCCTCTGCTCTACCGACTGAGCTACCGAGCCTTACTTTCCTGCAAATGAATCCATATTAGAATCATATAACATCCACTTGTTGGTATAAAATGGCGGAGCTGACGGGATTCGAACCCGCGGTCTCCTGCGTGACAGGCAGGCATGTTAGGCCTCTACACCACAGCTCCTGAGTAAATATGGTGGAGGATGACGTGATCGAACCGCCGACCCTCTGCTTGTAAGGCAGATGCTCTCCCAGCTGAGCTAATCCTCCATATGGTAGCGGCGAAGGGGATCGAACCCCCGACCTCACGGGTATGAACCGTACGCTCTAGCCAGCTGAGCTACACCGCCACATGTCCCCGATAGTGTCACTTACAGCGCTCGGGGTCGCATGTAAGGTCAGGAAATGACATCACCAAATGTCATGTGCAATTTCACCGTCTTCGTGGAGCTTGTCCACTCAGGCATCTCAATTGCGCCCTGAAAACTGGATACGAAAGTTTGCTGAACTTTTTAGCTGATTATTCTTTAGGATAAGCCCTCGACCGATTAGTATTCGTCAGCTGCACACGTTGCCGTGCTTCCACCCCGAACCTATCAACCTCGTCGTCTTCAAGGGGTCTTACTAATTGGGAAATCTCATCTTGAGGGGGGCTTCACGCTTAGATGCTTTCAGCGCTTATCCCGTCCGTACTTGGCTACCCAGCGGTGCTCCTGGCGGAACAACTGGTACACCAGCGGTACGTCCATCCCGGTCCTCTCGTACTAAGGACAGCTCCTCTCAAATTTCCTGCGCCCGCGACAGATAGGGACCGAACTGTCTCACGACGTTCTGAACCCAGCTCGCGTACCGCTTTAATGGGCGAACAGCCCAACCCTTGGGACCTACTTCAGCCCCAGGATGCGATGAGCCGACATCGAGGTGCCAAACCTCCCCGTCGATGTGGACTCTTGGGGGAGATAAGCCTGTTATCCCCAGGGTAGCTTTTATCCGTTGAGCGATGGCCCTTCCATGCGGTACCACCGGATCACTAAGCCCGACTTTCGTCCCTGCTCGACTTGTAGGTCTCGCAGTCAAGCTCCCTTATGCCTTTGCACTCTTCGAATGATTTCCAACCATTCTGAGGGAACCTTTGGGCGCCTCCGTTACATTTTAGGAGGCGACCGCCCCAGTCAAACTGCCCGCCTGACACGGTCCCTGTACCGGCTTCACGGTACCAGGTTAGAACTCCGATACGATCAGGGTGGTATCCCAAGGACGCCTCCACCGAAGCTGGCGCTCCGGCTTCATAGGCTCCCACCTATCCTGTACAGATCGTACCAAAGTCCAATATCAAGCTGCAGTAAAGCTCCATGGGGTCTTTCCGTCTTGTCGCGGGTAACCTGCATCTTCACAGGTATTAAAATTTCACCGGATCTCTCGTTGAGACAGCGCCCAAGTCGTTACGCCATTCGTGCGGGTCAGAATTTACCTGACAAGGAATTTCGCTACCTTAGGACCGTTATAGTTACGGCCGCCGTTTACTGGGGCTTCGGTTCACAGCTTCGGGTTACCCCTAACCGCTCCCCTTAACCTTCCAGCACCGGGCAGGCGTCAGCCCGTATACTTCGCCTTACGGCTTCGCACAGACCTGTGTTTTTGCTAAACAGTCGCTTGGGCCTTTTCA